>NZ_CAMLHC010000003.1 GCF_946479755.1 uncultured Chitinophaga sp.
GGCTGCATTTGAAAGAATGGACATGTATTGCCTGGATAGTATTTTGGAGAAGATAAATAGTCGGATCGCTCTCAGGTAAGAAGTGCCCGGAAGAAGAACCTACTACACAAATAAGTTATCATGGAATTCGACTTTGCCAATTGCTATTGGCATGATTCTATTTTAGAAAGTATCTTCATCGATAGAAGAGACCCCGGTAATAATGATACGATAGAAATGGTTGTTGACTGGTATGATGAGCCAAGATCAAAAATAGTTTTCAATGGGGTATGTTTGTTCAAGGCTGAGATGAATTTCGGCATAAATGCCAAAGAATCAATTGATATAGCTTATATCGCTCCCGCGGATGATCCGGATTTGTTGTTTTTCTATGAGAAATGGAAAGGGGCTTTTGATAACGTTCTATTGAAGTGCTATATTATTAAAACCTCGTCTACAGGTAGCGACATAAAAATACTTGCTGAATCGGTTGAAAAGGTTCAGATATAGGTCTGTTATGATAGAATGAAAAGCCGGGACAGTCGCAGCTACAGACCGCCCCCAGCTTTTTAGAGTCCGCAACGCTGTTATTTTTGTAACGTAATAAAGCATTGGTAAACTTCTCCAGTCTGCAAAACTATCTTCACAAGATACAAGCCGTTCGTACTGTCCAGCCGGAACGTATTGCCGCCCAACCGGTCTCTTTTTACTTCTCTGCCCTGAAGATCATACACCAGCAGCAGTGCGCCGCTAAAATCCGTTTTACTGTCGATTTTCACTTCCCCGGTAGTGGGATTAGGAAAGACTTTCAGCGTCATCGTTTTTGACGCCGGCGCTAACATGGCCTGCTGCGTTCCACAGGGCGTCACGTAAACAGTCACCGGTCTCCTCTGCGGATAATCGCATTCAAATCCTGCCGTAACGTAATAGGTAGTTGTTACAGAAGGACGTACCACACAGGTATTGCCGGTATACAGTAAATTACCTTCCGACGGGGCGTCGTACCAGCGGATGGCTGAAAACGCCGAGCGGGGATCTGTAGCACGAAGAGAGGCGCTGTCCCCGGCGCAAATAGCGATGCTGTCCTGGTCCACGGTGACCGGTCCGGCGAAACCGCCTTGCAGAAACGCCTGGTATGCCGTGTCAGAGGTGCAGCCATTGCCGATCGCCTGTACATACAGTTCTACCTCCAGCGGGTTGTAAGTGACACGCGGCGGTATCACGATGTGATTATCATTTAAAATGTAATAGGTGGTATCCGCTACCGGCCCTAAGAAGCTGGAATGGAACACGCGGACTTTATAATTCAGTCCCGGCTGGTGGTTCTGTATGGCGATCACCTGCGTGTCACAGACCATTTTCTGTGGTACGGCAAACACCGGCACCGGCATGGTTTGTACGATGACTTTCACCGGTTTGCGTTCGGGATATTCACAGGTAAAAGCCCCGGCGGCATAATAAGTAGTGGTGGTATCGGGGATGACGAGGAAGTAGTTACCGGCGCCTAACCAGTTCCCACCGACAGGGGCATCGTACCAGCGGACTACCATGTCGGATGACTGTGGGCTGAAGGCGTGCAGAAACGCATAGCCTCCCTGGCAGATGGTGATGCTGTCTGCGTCTACATCTGGCAGGCCACCGCTGCCGCCAAGATGATATACCTGCTTTACCGTGTCGGAGCTACAACCGGTGAAAGGATTCACCGCCTGTACAGCCATATTGACCGTCGCTCCCATAAACGCAACTACCCCGGGAGCGGCGATGGTGTCGTTGTCTTTTACCGTCCACGTGGTGTCTTTCAGCAGCGCTCCGTTAGCCGCGGTGTATTTTGCATGAACGCGATAATCAATTACAGGTTGGTGGTTGTGTACCGGTAGCAGCTGTTTCCCGCAGACCTGGCCTTGCGGAACGCTGTAGGCGGGGAGGGCGGGGGTACCATCATGGTAGTAGGCATAATAAACGCGGAAGCCATCCAATAACCCCAGCAGGCTGCTGCTCAGCGTGATTTTTACCCGGTCGAAGCGCTGCTTCGGGTGCAGGATGACCGTCGCGCGGGAGCTTCCCTGCAACAGCCTAAGGATGCTGCTGTCGACGACCCGGGCGTCATTATTGGGTGTGCCACCGTTGTAAGTTTGTATGGTAACGCCGCGAAACAGGTTGGCGGACAAGAGGGCGTTTTCGCTACCAATGCCGATGACCAGTGAATCGCAGCCGGAAGTACCCGCGGCAGGAAATATCAGGGTCTGTTGCACCGTCACGCCCAGCAAGCCGGCGGTGATGGTGAAAGCGGAATAGTCGTCCCGGTTAGCGTTGACGGCCTTGTCCGGATTGACGACGCCACAGAGCAGGCATAGACCCGAGACGCCGTTCGTTTGTGTGTTGGCGTAAGTTTGGGCTTTTAGCCAGGCACATGGTATGCAAAGTAGCAGCATGATGAGGGAGTAGCATTTGATTTTCATGGGTAGATATTTAATGGTGAATCGTACGGCGGTATTTTGAGGGTGGTACTGCAAATCTTTACAAGGTCACGTAGACATAATCATCCAAAGCTAAGCCTGGCAGGTGTTTTAATATTGCAGCCGGATCAGGTATTCTTATACTATATTTGTACCATGGCACTGGTTTTCCTCTCTCTCACTGAATGTATCCTCTGCAACGAAGTCATAGACGCTTCGCGGCCCTTCGTTGGCTTCCCTCCCTTTACCGGCAATACCAAAGACCCGTTGTACCGCTTCAGCGACAGCGCTGTCCATGAAAGCTGCCTGCAACATCACCCCAGCTGCCAGCAAGTGCGCTCCATCCTCGACGCATACGATGCCAGCCTTCCTTCCCGCGGGGGCGTTTGCGCGGTTGACGGAGAGCTGATCACCGACTCCCATCATTTCCTGTCGTTTGGCCTGCTTACCTCTGATCCGCAGGAAGAACTGTACCGGTTCAATTTTCTCACCCTCAATAGAATGAACATCGGGGACTGGGCCGACAGGGACGCGTTCATCCGGACAGCCACCGCTTTTTTAGACGCCGGGAAGTGGGAGGGGACGACTAAATTTAACGCGCTCGCCTACCTGGTACTACAGGTGCAAAAAGTATACTGACCGCTCAAAACCGCTATCCGTACTGTCTTTGTTACATCACGTAGAAAATTTACTACATCACTTTCATGAATTTACTACAGGCCATCTGCCTGTCAGATCGTTTTTTTGCCCTGAGAATGGAATGTGTTATTCCGAATGCTATAGGACTATTAAAACCATCGATCTATGAATATTTCTACACAGACCCTTTGCTTTCCTGTGATCAAGAAAAGAACTGCATCTTAATACCTGCATCTGAAAATGAGCACGCAACTGCATACCTGCTATGTAGTTACCCCTGATTAACCATTTACACCCAAGGACACTACCCGATAATACAGACCATATCACGGCGCTATGTATAGCGCGACCTGCTGTATTAGCAGGCGTGTCTGGTTGCTTTTGCCCTTAAATGATTGTTATGTCACAGATTACCCTGTTGAAGCATCGTTACCGCGCTGTTTTTCCCGTAAACGATACTGTAATGAACGCCCCCACCGCTGCAAGAAAGCCGGTGAGCCTGCTAACTGCCATCAGGAGCATTAAAATGGCTGGCGTGATGATGACGCTGTTGTGGCAGTTGCCAGCTTTCGCTGCACCGTTTACGGACAACAACAGCACCGGAAAAAAAGTCTCCGCGATAAGCTCTCCTTCGAGGTTACGGGCCACCACTCCGGCGCCGGGAGGTGTAGCTGGTTCTGTGCTGTGGCTGCGTGCAGACGACCCCTCTGGTAACGGCGCCAGCTGGAAAGATTATACAGGCAATGGCCTGGTGGCAACACAAACAACGGTGGCCAGTCAACCAACAGTGAACGCGGGCGCCTTGAATTTTAACTATGCGTTTGTTTTCAATGGCAGCAGCAGTGCTATGGCAATACCGAATGCTGCCATTAAAAATGTATTCCCGTTTACCAATAAGGCACGTACCGTAATTGCCGTGGGGGCTACGGGAAAGCAAGTTAATTCCAGCGACCATGCCATGATGCTCACTTATGGTTCATCCGGAAACGGCGTGGGCACTTACATCGGACAGGTGGCTGGTAATGGTATGGCCAGTTTTGGCGCTTATACCCTTGGCGGTAGTTTTAACGTTCATGCGGGAGTGGGCACTGCCATACAAAATGTTACCCGTATTTTGGGCGGCCGTTATGATGGATCTAATGCCTCCATCGATCTCGACGGCGTCCAGGCAGGCAATATTACAGGGTCCACCTGGAATACGGATAATACACAACCGGCCTGGATTGGCAGAGGACCGGCCAATGGCGCAAATCCCAGTTACTGGAATGGAAAAACCGGGGAGATCATCCTGTATAACCGGGTGCTGGCTGCCACAGAACTGCAACAGGTTTACTCTTATCTCGGTCTCAAATATGGCATTACTGTCAGCCAGGGTAATAAAGATTACCTGGCTTCCAATGGCGCTGCCTTCTGGACAGCCGATGCCACCTTTAAAAGCAGGATTACCGGCATAGGCCGTGATGATGCCACCGGGTTAAAGACCAAACAATCTCTTAATATAGACGGAGGTACCATCACCCTCGCATTGGGCGCACAGGTAGCCACTACCAATGCCGCCAATACCAGTACTATTACCAACGATTTGTCTTTCCTGACACTGGCAGACAATGCACTGGACTTCTCCTACAACGTGACTACATCCACGCCGCTGAACGCATTGGTGACCACCAGGATGAACCGCGTATGGAAAGTACAGAAAAGCAACTGGGCAGACCAGGACATCACCCTCAGCACTAATTTTACAGGTGTAGGGAAATACCTGCTGATCAGTAGCAATCCGGCTTTCCCTTCAGGAAGCATTACCAAAGTAATTCCCTTTAATGGCAGCACCATTACCTTTAATAGCAGTGACCTGCCGGCCACTGCTTATTTTACAATAGGCAGGGCCCTCAAAGGTCCGGGTGGCGTTATCAACGGTATCGCTGCCTGGTACCGCGGTGACAAAGGCCTGAGCAGCGCCCAGTGGAACGATTTCAGCGGGCTGGATATGAACATCCCTCAGCCGGCGGCCAACCTGCAGCCTGGGGTGAACCAGGGCGCAGCCAACTTTAACCCAACACCAACATTTGACGGTACCCGCTTCTTCGGAAAAGGCAAAGTCGTAGATGCTGCCTCTTCTGTCTTCGGCAATCTGCAGGTACAGCGGTTGGCAGTATTCGCCGTAGGAGCGCCTAACGCTGCTGCTACTACGAATACTTTGTTCAGCCAGGAAACAAACGTGACGGATACACGTATTCTGGCGCACGTGCCCTGGTCTGACGGCAACGTATATTTTGATCCACCGATCACCTTCCGCCAGTCAGCAGCCTGGGGCGGCACCTATAAAAAAATGTCCGTATGGTCGTTTACCAAAACACCCACACTCATTACCACTTCCCGCGATCGAAACACCCTGATCAATAAAACCGGGACCTTTAACTTCACCGGCAACGCGGGCAACTATGCCTTCAATATCGGAGGAACGGCGGCGGGCTCCGGCGTCTATAACGGTAATATCCCGGAGCTGATCGTATACAAGGATATCACCGCACTCACCGCCACCGATCAGCAAAAGATCGAATCCTATCTGGCGCTGAAATACGGTGTCACGCTCAATCAAACGACTCCTGCAGACTATCTAGCGAGCGACGGCTCCAAAATGTGGACCGGCGATGCTACCTATAAATATAATATCACCGGTATCGGCCGCGATGATGCCTCCGCACTCGAACAGAAACAATCCGTGAGCGTGGATGCCGGTATCATCACCCTGGCGCTGGGTACGCAGGTGGCCGCTACCAATGCCGCCAATAGCAACAGCATCCCCAACGACCTCTCTTTCCTGGTGATTGCTGACAACGGACTGACCGCCGCTTCCTATGATGTGAATGTCTCTACAGCCCTGAATCCTACTGTGACCAGGAGAATGGCCCGGGTATGGAAAGTCCAGAAGCCTAACTGGGCAGACCGTGACATTACATTGCAGGCTAACGTCAACGGATCATCGAAATTTCTGCTGATCAGTAATACAGATCAGACCTTCGGCACTATTACTAAAATAATTCCGTTCTCCGGTAATGCCGTTACGCTGAACAGCAGCGATTTGCCGAACGGCGCTTATTTTACTTTCGGTGTGTCACTGACTGCTCCAGGCGGTGTTTTCGCTAACCTGAACCTGTGGATGAAAGCCAACGATGGCGTTTTAAGCGGAGACGGCACCAAAGTAGCTACCTGGAAGAACGTGGTGGGCAACGGCTATAACGTCAGCACCGCCAGCGTGGCTGACCAACCGGTATTTTACAGTAAAACAGCTTCCCAGTTGCTGAACTTTAACCCGTCTGTCGTATACAAAGGCACAGAAGCGTCTACCAATGTACTGAGAAATACCACCCGCCTGTTCCCCAACACTTCCGGCTTCCAGCTTGTAGGCGTGGGGATGGACCGTCGTACTACATGGACGGGCACTTCGGGCGGCCTGCTGGCCACCGGTCCGGGAGGCAACCATCCTGTACTGTACGTGATGAGGAATGGTACCAACAACGGATGGAGCGCTTTCATGGGCTCCGGCGCATCCGGCCCTGTGGTGGCCCCCGCTGCTTTGAGTACCAGCAACGCCATTATTTATAACGGCGGCACCGCCAACGCTAACAACGTACAACCGCAGATCTTCTCCGTGGGAAGCCTCAACAACGGCGTTGACGCGAATGCTAACAACATCGTCAGCTGGGTGGATGGTTTCCGGGAAAATACGCCGCTGGACGCCGCCCGTCAGGCGGAAATCGGCAACGGTGTCCTCGTCGGCAGCAGTGATGATAACTCTACGTGGATTGGTAACATCCCGGAGGTACTCATCTATGACCGCCAGCTCACAGACGCAGAGATGGCAAAGGTGAACTCCTACCTCGCTATTAAATATGGTGTAACGATGGACCAGCGGACCCCCTATAACTATGTGGCGACCGACGCCTCCGTTATCTGGAACGCTACCGCCAACGCGGCCTATAAGTATAATATTGCAGGCATCGGCCGCGATGATATCCAGGACCTGCGCCAGAAACAATCCCGCAGCGTCAATGGCGATTTCCAGGTGACCATCGGCGTCGGAGACCTGGCTGCTACCAATGATGATAACACCGGCACCTTTGCCAATGACAAGGCTTACCTGTTATGGGGCGATGACAATGCTGCGGTGAACTTCCGTACTTCGGTGACCGGCAATGCCGCGGTTAATTTCCGCATGGCCCGTGTCTGGAAAGTACAAAAAAGTGCTGCCATGAACGAAGTGGTACAAATTGCAGCTCCTTACGATAGATTGCCCAATACCCGGGAAACTTATCTTATCGTCAGCGATGACGATACCTTCAATGGCGCCGACCAGTTTATCAAACTATCTGAAATAACTATTCAGGGCGTAAAGCACTATGCGGCAAAAATTGCGCTGACCAACGGCCAGTATTTTACATTCGCCTCTAACATCAAAGCGCCGGGCGGTGTAGGCGGCACCTCTCTCTGGCTGCGTCCTGACCGTGGTACTTCTGCCACCAGCGATGGCGCAGCCCTCAGTACCTGGACAGACTACGCGGCAGATTTGAACAATGCCAGCCAGCCTGCCGCTGCCAAACAACCCTTTTACGTCAATAACCCGACAGGCAACCAGAACTTTAACCCGTTAGTCAGGTTCAACGGTACTAACAGTGTGATGATGCTGGACCCGAATAAATTGCCTGTAGGTAAAACACCCAGAACGTTATTCGGAGTTGGCACCCTGGCAAGGATGGCCACCGGCGCTAACCAGCTGATGTTTGCGTGGGGAGACGGTACGCCTGACAGAAGTTCCGGACTGGCGGCGCTCGCAGGTGGTGTAGCCAGCTTCATCGGCGACCAGACGGATATAAGTATGCCGGGATATTGGACAGTGAATGTACCGGAACAGCTGACTGGGAAATGGGAAAGTAACGGTATGGCAACATTATATGGTAAAGGAAAGCGCCTGAATAATATAGTACGTACCACCTGGAATACCGGTACCGCATCTTCTACCCTGGGCGGCTATATGAATAATAACTATTTCTGGGATGGCACCATCGGTGATATTATCGTGTTCCCATTTGACCTTAACGATATCCAGCGAAATAAAGTAGAGTCTTATCTCGCTATCAAATATGGCTTTACGCTCGATCAAACAACAGGCGGTGATTATCGCGCAACAGACGACAATATTATCTGGAAAGCTGATCCTGTCTATAAATCGAATATCGCCGGTATTGGTTACGACGAAGTGGAAGGACTGGAACAAAAACAATCCCGTAGTATCCACCCGGGCGCCATACTGACAATCGCTTTAGGAGAGGCTGCCGCGGATAACGCTTCCAATACCGCTTCTTTTGATAACGATAAAAGCTATATGATATGGGGCAGCAATACCAACAGTCTGATGACCACCAACACCAATCTGCCTCAGGGCAGCTGTGTGCGCCAGCGTCTTGCCCAGCAATGGAAAGTACAGTATACCAACTTCGACCCCGCAGCGAAACAGCTGATGTTCAACTTTGATCTGAACGGTATAACATATACCGGTACAGACACCAGAGACTTCACCTTATCAATAGATAACGATGGCGACGGCAACTTCGCTACCGGTACTATCACGGAATACAAAGCTTCCATTTATGACGCCACCAAAAAATTGGTGAGCTTCCGCGGTGTCAGCAACATCCCCGCCGGCGCGGTATTCACGCTGACGACCAGCCAGCCGGTACGCGTTGCTACCCTGGTGCCCGACGGCCAGTCACAAACCGCCGCCAGCATCTGCCGGGATAACGACTGGATCTATTTCACCGACCCTACTGATGCCACCAAATACATCGCGGCCATTGATCTGAATGGCAACACCGTGAATATGTCTGATTTTAACGCCGCATTAGTGGATGTCAGCAAAACGATGGACAACCTCGGCGCTAACAGCAGCGCTGATTACGGTATACAACTCATGCGCCGCCTGCTCCAGATTAAATACACCGGCGCTCCACTCACCGTTAACGGTGGCGTGAAACTGCGCTATTTCTGGGAACCGGCGGAACAAACGGCTGCCGCCACCTATCTGTCCGGTACCCGCAATGTGGCTGCCGCACAGGAATGGACATGGTTCCGTCATACCGGCGACATAGCCGCCACCCTGGACGACCTGACGCCCAGCGTACTGCAGAACGCTATAAAGATAGTCCCCTCCGGTAGTGGCACTGTTGACGGTGTGACCTACATTGAGTTTGATGGTCTGCAGCAGTTCGACGTATTCGGTGGCGTATATACCGCTAACCAGGTCGTGTCTGTACGCAGGCAACAGGATGGGGTAGAAGGTCTCCGGGATGGTATCTTCAGCATCGAACTGCCTTCTGGCGTGCAGGCGCCTGAAGACCTGACCGTGGAATATACGATGACCGGCATGGCCATCAACGGTGTGGACTACCAGCCGCTGAGTGGCCAGGTAACGCTCAAAGCCGGTGATCCGGCAGTACAGCTGCCGGTGTTGGTCATCGATGATGAAGTCATAGAATTGCCCGAAGATGTACATATAGAACTGACAACTGTTACCGGCGTCCTTACCGGCAATGTATACAGCATCAGCAGTTCACAACGCCAGGCCTCTCTCGTTATTGGTGACAACGACCAAAACAAAGCGCTACTCGGTGTTACAAAAATTAAAGATGCCACAGAACCGTCCACCAACGGTACTTATAATATTTCACTCCCGGCTACCGTGACTTCCAGCGAAGACATCACCGTGACCTACAGCATGACCGGCACTGCTACTAACGGTACAGACTACACGTTGCATACCAATACTGTGCTGATTCCGAAAGGTGTAACCAGCATTGCACTGCCGGTAGAAGTGATCGATGATAAACTGATAGAGGGACCGGAAAAAGTGTTACTGACACTGGCGGGTGGTGCTTCTGCCAACTTTACTTTTACGGTAGACGCTATCGCTGCCGCCGCAGAGATGGTTGTCGGAGACGATGATAATACACCGGCCAACCAGGTGGTCAGCATTACCAAAGTGACGGATGCGGCTGAACCATCTGCCAACGGCGCCTTCCTCGTGAGCCTGCCTGCCGGATATGCGGCCGCGCAACCCATTACGGTAAACTATACCATCAGCGGAACCGCCGCCAGCGATAAAGATTACCAGGCCCTCACCGGCTCCGTGGTGATCCCGGCCGGCCAGAACAGCATTCCGCTGGATGTGATCACCAAAGACGACAGCATCATTGAAAGCAATGAAACTGTTGTGGCCACCATCACCAGCGCCACCGCCCCGGTATTGGGTACATTCACGTTACATAATACCCAATTCAGCGCTACGGTGATCATCGCTGATGACGACAATACTGCCCTGAATAAGGTGTTAACAATCACCAAAACTGCTGATGCTGCGGAGCCTGCCGTACACGGCGGTTATAAGATCAGTCTGCCCGCAGGCATTACCGCAGCGGAAGCGGTGACGGTAACATATACCATGAGCGGCGCCGCAGTTAACGGTACCGACTATACTAACCTGACCGGTACGGTCGTGCTGAACCCGGAACAGCCCTTCGTATTGCTGCCGCTTCTCGTGAAAGATGATAAAATCATTGAAGGAGATGAAACGGTGACGGCTACACTCAGCGGCGGTACCACTACCAATCTGGGCGCGTTTACCGCAGACCCGGCCGGTAAAGCAGCTACGCTCACCATCGCTGATGACGATAATACCGCTGCCAGCAAAGTGCTGCACATCAGCAGAAAAGCAGATGCCGCCGAGCCGTCCACCCATGGCGCCTTTGAAATAGGGCTGCCACAGGATGTTACCGCTGCCGGCGATATTACTGTTAACTATACGGTTACCGGTACCGCTGCCAATGGTACCGACTACCAGTCCCTGAGCGGCACGGTGACCATCCCTGCGGGTCAGCCGTCCGTGGCATTGCCTGTGACGGTGATCAATGATAAGATCATAGAAGGGAATGAGACGGTGATCACCACCCTTAACAACGGCACATCCGCCGCATTCGGCGCGTTCAGCATCGATGTGGCCGCCAAAGCCGCAACTGTGACGATAGGAGATGATGACAACACTACCGCTAATCTTATACTGAACATTGCTAAAACGACCGACGCGGCCGAACCGTCTGCCAATGGCGCCTTTAGTATCGCGCTGCCGGCAGATTATACCGCTTCGGAAGATATCACTATTAACTATACCGTAAGCGGTACTGCGACCAACGGCACTGACTACCAGCAGCTGACCAGCCCGGTAGTCCTGTCTGCCGGTCAAAACAGTGTAACCTTACCGGTAGTGGTGAAAGATGATAAGATCATCGAAAACAATGAAGTGGTGACCGTTACCCTGGGTAACGGCACTTCCACCAGCTTCACCCTGGCTGCAGGTAGCGGCAAGTCCGCCAATGTAACCATTGCCGACGATGATAACACCGCTGCTAATAAGGTAATTGTCGCCGTAAAGAAAACCGACGCGGCTGAACCATCTGCCAACGGAGCCTTCACGCTGCAGCTGCCGCTTCATGTGACGGCGGTGGAGGACATCACGGTACAGTACAGCATCAGCGGCACTGCTACAAACGGCACCGACTATACGACCCTGAGTGGCACCGCCGTGATCCCGGCCGGCCAGAATGGGATAGACGTACCTGTTGTCGTAACGGATGACAGCATCCTCGAAGACGACGAGACGATTATTATCACCGCTACCGGCGGTAACTCCGCCGTATTCGGCAGTTATACTGCCGACGCCAGTCCTGCGACGGTGATCATTAAAGACGACGATAACACAGACGGTAATAAAGTACTGCGTATCACCAAAACAGCTGATGCGGCGGAACCGTCCACCAACGGTGGATTTAAGATCAGCCTGCCGGCTAATGTGACACTGGACCAGCCCCTGACGGTCAGCTATACCGTAGGCGGTACTGCCACCAACGGTACAGACTACGGGTCGCTGAGCGGTACAGTGGTGATCCCGGCCGGTCAGAACGAAGTACCGTTACCGTTAGTCGTAAAAGATGATAAGATCATAGAAGTAAATGAAACAGTAATCGTCAATATCAGCGGTGGCACCGCTACCAGCTATGGTGTTTTCACGGCAAGCAGCACCAATGGCAGCGCTACGGTGACCATCGCCGATGACGATAATACCGCCGCCAACAACGCGCTGACGATCAGCAAAGCAGCGGATGGGGCGGAACCAGCTACCCCCGGCAGCTTTACCATTAACTTGCCTGCCGGCATTACTGCCTCGGAAGATATTACCGTGAAATACGGCATCAGCGGTACCGCAACGCCGGGTGCGGACTACTATGCGCTGAGTGGTACAGTCGTGATCGCTGCCGGTCAGCCTGGTGAAACCGTTATTATTCCGATCAAAGACGATAAAACCATTGAGGTGGATGAAACGGTGATAGTTACACTGAATGGAGGTGCTTCCGCTAACTTCACCTTCACAGGTACAGGCGCCGCTACAGTGGTTATCGCCGATGATGATAATACATCGGCCAACCGTACACTCGTTGTGCAGAAAATGGCAAATAGCAGCGAACCTTCCACCCAGGGCATATTCTTCGTAAGAATACCAAACTCCTACACAGTATCCGAACCGGTAACGGTCAACTATACCGTCAGCGGTACGGCTACCAATGGCGTGGATTATGTTACACTGAGCGGAACAATGGTGCTGCCGCCAAACCGTACTACCGAACCGATAGACGTGATCCCCATTGATGATAAGATCATCGAAGGTACCGAAACAGTAACCATGACACTGGCCGATGCCAGCTCGGCTAACTTTCCCTTTACGGTCAGCACCACACCGGCCACCGTAAATATTGCCGATAATGACAATACCGCTGCCAATAAAATGGTACAAATCACCAAAACGGCCGATGCTGCTGAGCCATCCACCAACGGTGAGTTCACCATATCTCTGCCGGCAGACGTGACCGTCGCTGAAGATATGACCGTTCATTACCAGGTGACTGGTACGGCTATCAACGGTACTGACTATACCAGTTTGAGCGGATCTGTTTTGATCCCGGCCAACACGAACAGCGTGAAACTACCGCTGACCGTAACAGACGATAAAATTGTGGAAGGCGTTGAAAATGTGCTCCTCACGCTGACCCATGGCGTATCCGCTAACTATGCCTTCACCGTAGAGGGAGCAGCAGCAGAGGCTGCAGCTACCATCACAGATGATGATGATAATACCGCCAGCGGCCAGCTGAGCATCGTGAAAACCACCGATGCGGCTGAACCGTCTGCCAATGGCATGTTGACCATCAGCCTGCCGGCGGGCGTTACCTACGCCAAAGATGTAACGGTGAACTATACCGTAGCGGGTACCGCTACCAGCGACCTGGACTATACCGCGCTGAGCGGCACCGTTGTTATCGCTGCGGGCCAGTCCAATGTAACCCTGACAGTACCGGTCATAGATGACAAGGTCCTGGAGCACACAGAGACGGTAATCGTGACACTGACCGGTGGAACCGCCGCAGGCTTCGCGCCGCTCACTGTAAATACCACCAATGCTTCCGCTACGGTGAACATCACAGACAATGACCATACCAGTGCCAATAAAGTAGTGCGCATCAACAAAACGGCTGATGGTGCTGAACCCGCCACCAACGGGGCCTTCAGTATCAGTCTCCCTGCTGATGTGACTGCCGTGGAAGCGGTGACCGTAAACTATACCATCACCGGCACGGCAACTAACGGTACTGACTATACCCAGCTGACCGGCACCGCAACGATCCCGGCAGGCAGCAACAGTGCGCCGATAGCCGTGACCGTGAAAGATGACCAGGTCATCGAAGTGACCGAAACCGTGATCGCAACGCTGAACAGCGCCAGCGCCACTACCTTCGGCGCCTTTGCTATAGATGCCGCCGCTGCAACAGCCACAGTGAATATCACAGATAATGATAATATAGCCGGGAACAGGAAAATTACCGTAATAAAAATGAGCCATACCGCGGAACCCAATGCTGTCGGTAAGTTCGGCGTTTCCCTGCCGGCGAATATAACCTCTGCAGAACCGGTCACCGTGAATTACACCATCACCGGTACGGCCACCAACGGCGAAGACTATACAACGCTGACCGGTACTACCGTGATAGCTGCTGGCGATAATAAAGTCATCGTTCCTGTGGAAGTGAAAGATGATAAGATCATCGAGGGTACTGAAACGGTCGTGATGACCCTGAATACGGCCAACTCCGCCAGCTTCGGTTTCTCCGTGGGCACAACGCCTGCTACCGTGAACATCGCCGACGACGATGCCACTACTACGAACAGGGTGCTGAGCATCGCCAAAGTGGAGGATGCCGCAGAACCGGCTACGAACGGAAGCTTCCGTGTTAGTCTGCCTAACGGCATTACGTCCGCATTGCCGGTCAAAGTAAGCTACATGATCGACGGCAGCAGCACCGCGGTGGCAGGTGTAGATTACACCGCCATCACCGGCGAGGTGATTATACCCGCCAACACTAACAGTGTACTGGCGCCCGTAGTGGTGACAGACGACCAGGTCATTGAACCGGTAGAAACGGTGGTAATGATCATCTCCGGCGGAAACGACGGCACTTTCGTCTATACTGCTAATACCGCAGCTCAGACGGCGACGGTATATCTCACTGACGACGATTTTACGCCTAACAGCAACGTGGTACTGGTGACCAAAGTGTCTGACGCTGTTGAAGGCAGCATCCCCGGACAGTTTAAAATATCGCTGCCACCCCATATCACCGCTTCTGAACCAGTGACCATTCGCTATGCGATGGGCGGTTCCGCCACTAACACAGACGATTACACTACGCTCGGTGGCGTGGCGGTAATCCTGCCAGGCGACAACTTCGTCCTGGTAGACGTGAATGCCGGCGACGATAACAGCGTAGAAGGTCCGGAACAGGCAGTCATGTCCCTGACAGGCGCCAGCTCAGACACCTACACCTTTAACATTATGCCGGGCAAAGGCAGTGCTACCGTGACCATCATCGACGCCAATGCAGCTTCACAAATACCGGTAACGGTGGCGAAGCTGGGGCCTGATGCCGCCGAACCGTCTACCAATGGCGCGTTCAGAGTGTCCCTTGTAGGAGGTACTTCTGCCAACCCGGTGACGATTGGTTATAAATTGACCGGCGCTGCCGAAGCAGGGGTAGACTATACCATTACCGGCAATGTAGTCATTCCTGCCAACACGCCTTCTGTAGATGTGCCCGTGACGGTGATTGACGATAAGATCATAGAAGGAGCGGAAGACGTGGTGTTCACCGTGATCTCCGGAAGCGCGGCCGATGGTAACGGCAATGCCTTTATTTTCCCGCCGGACGCTGTCAATACCGCCACCATCAACATCCTGGATGATGATAACCAGTCTGCTAACCTGCAGCTGTCCGTAGCGAAAGTGGCCGATGCTGCTGAAGCGGCTACACATGGCAGCTTCCGGGTAAGCCTGCCGGCAGACTATACCGCCAGCACAGATATCACCGTACAGTTTAGTAACAGCGGTACGGCTACTAAAGATGACGACTATACGACGAATACCAGCATCACGATCCCCAAAGGCCGCAACTCCGTGATCATACCGGTCACCGTAAAAGATGACAAGATCATCGAGCCGACCGAAACGGTGGTATTGACGCTGACCAGCGGAACGGATGGTAACAGCCATGTTTACACCGCTTCCGGTGCGACCGCTACGGCCAGCCTGGATATTACGGATGATGACGGAATGGCTGCCAACAGGCAGCTGACCATCGCCCGTGTTACAGATGGCAGCGAGCCGGCTACCAACGGCCAGTTCAGGATCAGTCTGCCGAAAGACGTGACGGTTACTGAACCGATAACAGTGACCTACGCCATCGCCGGTACTGCCACCAATGGTGACGACTACCAACCGTTGACTACCAGCGTAGTGCTGCCAGCGAACCAAAATAACGTAGTGGTGGACATCACTGTGAAAGATGACCAGGTCATCGAAGGGGAGGAGACTGTTCAGCTGACACTCGCAGGTGGTACCACAGCCACATTGGGCGCCTTCACCGGCGCCGGCAGCGCCACCCTGGTGATCGCTGACGATGATAACACTACTACTAACCGCGTATTGCAGGTGAAACAAACGAAGCATGCTGCAGAACCGGCTACCCATGGAAATTTCCATGTGTCCCTGCCGGCAACCTACACATCCGCCCGTGACATTACCCTGCAGTATGTGCTGAAAGGCACCGCTATGCGTGACGGGGACTATACTGTCAATACCATCGTCCTGCCGGCATTCTCCAACGGGGTAGATATACCGGTGACCGTGAAAGATGATAAAATCATCGAGCCTACAGAAACCGTGGTCCTGGAACTGACCGCAGGCGAAGACAATAACAGCAACACCTATACGGCAGATGCTGCCT
This sequence comes from uncultured Chitinophaga sp., assembly GCF_946479755.1. Next base: position 16,514 of record NZ_CAMLHC010000003.1, read on the forward strand.
CCGCCACTGCTACGGTGAATATCGGCGACGACGATAACAACGCCACCAACCGCACGTTGCAGGTAATCAAACGCGCCGACGCTGCGGAGCCAGGCACTCATGGCGCCTTCGATATCCTCCTGCCGGCAGATTACACCGCCAGCGAAGCGATAACGGTGACTTACAATATCACCGGGTCTGCGGTTAACGGCACCGATTATATGAATCTGTCAGGTACCGCCACGTTGCCGGCCAATAGCAACAGTGTGACGGTAGACGTGATCACCAAAGATGACAAGATCATTGAAGGCGATGAAACCGTGATCATGACGCTGTCGGCGGGTGCCACCAGCACCATCGGGGCTTTCTCTGCAAGCGTAACGCCTGCTACCGTCACCATTGCTGATGACGACAATACCAGCAGCAACCAGGTGCTGAGTGCCGTCCGCACAGCGGATGCTGCCGAACCGGGCACACCGGGTGAATTTGAAATCCGCCTGCCTGCCGGTGTTACTGCCGCAAAAGACATTACTGTCACCTATACCATTGCGGGAACTGCCACCAATGGCAAAGACTACACGACCCTCACCGGTACCGTAGTGCTCCCGCATGATAACAACAAGATTACCATACCGGTGGCCGTCATCGACGATCAGATCATTGAACAGCCGGAAACGGTTATCCTGCAAATAGGCAAGGGTACTTCCGGCAGCTTCAGTTATGCTGCTCATGCTGTGTCCGGCGCCGCTACGCTAACGATCGCCGATAACGACGATATCGCCGCCAACAAAGTGTTGAGCGCAGGTAATACCACTAATGCCGCTGAACCGGCTACCAATGGTAACTTCACGATCAACCTGCCACTGAATGTGACGGCGGCTGATGACATTACCGTTCAGTACACCCTTACCGGCGCAGCGGTCAACGGCGCTGACTATACGATCGATGCTACTGCCATCATCCCGGCCGGAAAGAATGGGGTGGATGTACCGGTGAACGTCACTGACGATAAGATCATCGAAGGTGATGAGACGGTGGTGATGACGCTGCAAAGCGGTCAATCCGCCCTCTTCGGCCACCTGGCCGCCAGTACCACCAATAGCGTGGCGACCGTCACCATCGCTGATGATGACAACATTGCCGGCAACAGGCAGCTGCATATCGTAAAAGAGAATGATGCCGCAGAACCTGCTACTGACGGTAAGTTTATGATCCTTCTGCCTTCCGGTGTAACGGCAGCAGAAGACATCACGGTCAACTATACCGTTGCAGGTACCGCTGCTAACGGCACCGACTATACTGATCTCACCGGTACGGTCGTTATCCCGGCTAACCAGCCAGGGGTGGAACTGCCGGTGATCGTGAAAGACGACCAGGTCATCGAGGAAAACGAAACCGTGATCGCAACCCTTGCCGGTGGCAACTCCGCTAAGTTTGCCTTTACACCGGATGCTGCCGCCGCCACCGCGACGGTGACCATCCTGGACGATGAAAACACTACTGCTAACCGGGTGATCAGCATCACGAGGGACGGAGATGCTGCGGAGCCGTCCACCAACGGCGCGTTTGTTGTGAGTCTGCCGGCCAACCTGACGGCGTCCGCAGCGGTAACCGTGAACTATACTATCGGCGGTACTGCCACCGCAGGCGCTGATTATACGGCCCTCACCGGCACCATCGTGATCCCGCAGGGACAAAACAGGATCATCATGACAGTATCCGTCACAGATGACCAGATCATGGAGGAGACAGAAAACGTGACCGCCACGATTACCCATGGCGCCGCCGCCGGCCTTGGCTCCTTCACCGCCAGCAGTACTGCTGGTAACGCGGCCGTCCTCATTGCGGATAACGATAATGTCGCTGCCAACAAGGTGCTGAGCGTGGTGAAAAACACCGATGCTGCCGAACCTGGCACCAACGGTTCGTTTACCATCAGTCTCCCGGCGGGGGTAACCCTCACCGATGATGTGGTGGTGAACTATACCCTGAGCGGTACCGCTGGTAACGGTACCGATTATACGATGAGTTCCCATGCGACCATCCTGGCCGGTCAGCCAGATGTGACCGTTCCGGTAACGGTGACCGACGATAAGATTATCGAAGGAAACGAAACCGTTGTCCTGACGCTGACAGACGGTAAGTCGCTTACCTTCGGCAACTTCACCGCCAGCGCCACCAATGGTGCTGCTACGGTCACCATCACCGATGATGATGATATCGCAGCCAACAAGCTGCTGCGCATCGTTCAGCAGGCAGACGGGGCCGAACCGGCTACCAACGGCAGATTTATGATCCAGCTGCCGAAGGATATCACGGTGGCAGAAGACGTGACCGTCAACTATACTATCGCCGGCACGGCTGCCAATGGCACCGACTATGCCGCCCTCACCGGTACCATCGTGATCCCGGCGGGACAGCCAGGGGTTGAACTGCCTGTGACCGTGACCGATGATCAGATCATCGAAGAAAACGAAACCGTGATCGCCACCCTCACGGGCGGAGCGTCTGCTAAGTTTGCCTTTACACCGGATGCCGCCGCCGCTACTGCGACGGTGACCATCCTGGATAATGAAAACACTGCTGCTAACCGGGTGATCAGCATCATCAAAGGCGGAGATGCTGCGGAGCCGGCCACTAACGGCTCGTTTGTTGTGAGTCTGCCGGCCAACCTGACGGCGTCCGCAGCGGTGACCGTGAACTATACCATCGGTGGTACAGCCACCGCAGGCGCAGACTACCAAACCCTCACCGGCACCGTGGTGATACCACAGGGACAAAACAATATGCCCATACCCGTAACGGTGATCGACGACCGGATACTGGAAACAGCAGAGACGGTGATCGCTTCTATTACCAATGGTAACGCCGCCGGTCTTGGCGCCTTCTCCGCCAGCGGCAGCGCAGGTAACGCGACCGTCCTGATTGCCGATAATGACAATATACCCGCCAATAAAGTACTGAGTGTGGTGAAAACCGCTGACGCGGCAGAACCGGGCACGAACGGGGCCTTTACTATCAGTCTCCCCGCAGGAGTGACCCTGACCGACGATGTGGTTGTGAACTACACCGTCGCCGGTACAGCAGTCAACGGTACCGATTATACGATTGCTGCCAGCACTACTATCCCGGCCGGTCAGCCTGCTGTTACTGTTCCGGTGACAGTGATCGACGACAGGATCATTGAAGGTGACGAGACGGTGATGATCACGCTGAAAGACGGTAAGTCCGCAGGTTTTGGCGACTTCACCGCCAGCACTACCAATGGTGCAGCGACGGTCACTATTGTGGACGATGAGGACCTGGCGGTTAACAGGATGCTGAGTGCCTCTAAAGTGGCCGATGCTGCAGAACCGGGCACGAACGGTGCTTTCCGTATCAGTCTGCCTGCAGGCATCACCGCTGCGGAAGCCATCAACCTGAATTACACTGTTAATGGCAGCGCTGTAAACGGGAAAGACTATACGATGGCCGGTACCGCTGTTATTGCGGCGGGTGCTGAAAGTGCCACCATTCCGGTAAACGTCATCGATGACAAGATCATCGAAGGGGCAGAAGCAGTGGTGTTGACGCTCAACGGCGGCGTTACGGCCACTGTGGGCAACTTCACCGCCAACAGCAGCAGCGCTGTGGCTACCATGACCATCGCCGATGACGACGATGCTGCCACTAACCTGGTACTGAATGTGACTGCTACCAGGGCCAATGCTGCGGAGCCGGCCACACATGGAGAGGTAACCATTGCCTTGCCTGCCGGTTACACGGCTACGGTGCCGGTAACTGTACAGTACACCACAGGCGGCACGGCTGCCAGCGGCGCGGATTACAAAGCGCTGAGCGGCACTGTCACTATTCCTGCAGGGGACAACAGCATCACCGTACCGGTGGAAGTGATCGACAATAAAATACAGGACGGTACCCGCACGGTGGTGTTCACCCTTACGGGTGGTACCGCCGGCAGCTGGACATTTACACCGGCAGCAGGGAAAACGGCTACTGTCAATATCAGCGACGACGACATTCAACGCTTCGATACCTGGAAAACCGTCGCGCTGCCTGCCGGTAACACCAGCGGCATGGCCCATCCGAATGAGATGCTGACGTACACCATTCATGTCCGCAATACCGGTAATATACCGCTTGCACAGGTGACCATCACCGATCCTGTACCGGCGAATACCATCTACGTAAGCGGTGGTACGCTGAACGGTAACGTGGTCACCTTTACCCTCAGCAACCTGGCGCCGGGGGCAACGGCAACGGCTACACTGATTGTAAAAACACCGGCTTCACTGGATGGCGTGAGGTCCATCACCAATACTGCGCAGGTAAGCGACGGCACAACCACTAAACCAACCGGCGGCTGCGACCCTGCTGCCCCGGGATGTAACGGTCAGCCAGGCACTGTGATCGGCGCCAGCAATATCATCGGCGACCTGTCCATCACCAAAACCGTGATGAACCCGCCAACAGGCATTTACCGCATGGGCCAGGACATCACCTACAGCGTGAAAGTGAAAAGCACCGGTACACAGGTATTCACCAATGTAGTGGTAGAAGATCTGTTGCCAGCTAATCTTGAAATGCCGAAGGCTGTCAACGTACAGCACGGCCAGGTGGACAAAGCCAACGGTAAGGTGGTCTGGACCATTCCCAGCCTGCCGGCCGGACAAGAAGTGGAAATGACCATTGTATGCCGTATTCTGGAAGGCGGCGACATCATCAACAGGGTGACGGTAAAAGCCAGCGAGCCGGAAACCAATAGTACCAACAACAGCGCGGAAGCCGCTATCAAAGCCGACGGTGCGGACATTACCTTCCCGAACGTATTTACGCCGAATGGTGATGGTAAAAACGAACGCTTCATCATCGGCGGGTTGGAGAAATATCCAGGTTCTGCGATCTACATCTACAACCGTTGGGGCAGCATGGTATATCAGTCCAAAGACTACCGGAATAACTGGGATGGCTCGCAGCTGAATGAAGGTACCTACTACTATGTGCTGGAGGTAAGGAAGCCTGAAGGGGTAGTCCGTTACAAAGGCTGGGTACAAATATTAAGATAATGGAAAGCGGCCGGCCGCCTTGATGGTGGCCGGTTATCTGTATAGGTGTTAATAAAAGCATGATACAATGCAAAACAAATTGAAAACCTGGTTCTCTGCTATCCTGCTTATTGCCGGTGTACAGGTGAAAGCACAACAGAATACCCAATTCAGTCAGTACGTTTTCAACGGATTGTCTGTGAACCCGGCTTACGCCGGATATAAAGGCGATTTGTATCTCAATACATTTTATCGTCACCAGTGGGCCGGGTTTCCCGGCGCGCCGCAAACAGGCGGTATCTCACTGGACGGCGTTACCGGTCCGTCTGACGGCCGGGTAGGTCTCGGGGTACAGATGTTGTTCGACAAAACAGGTCCGCAGGAAGCGCTCTCCCTGTATGGCTCCTATGCTTACCGTATTCCGCTGGATGACGAAGATACCCGCCGCCTTTGCCTTGGTATAGGCGCCGGCGTTACCCAATACGGTATCGACGGTACGGCGTTACAATATGTTGATAATAATGACGATGCTATTCCTGTGGGGAAGGTGACCCGCTGGATACCGGATGCGCGGTTTGGTATTTATTACTATACGCCTTCCTTTTATGTAGGGTTGTCTGTGATGGACCTTTTTTCGCTCTATACTGATGGGAGCCGTTTCTCGTGGAAGGGCAATACTTATGAAACCATCCGTAAAACGCAGCATACTTATCTGACGGCGGGCACGGTGGTCCATCTGTCGGAAGACCTGAAGTTAAAACCTACCATGATGTGGAAGGAGGATTTCAAAGGTCCGTCCAGCCTGGACCTGAATGCTTTCCTGTTGATTGCGGATAAAATATGGATAGGTGGATCTTACCGTACCAGTGTGAAGCTATGGAATAAGTCGAACCTTGACCCGCGGTTGCAGCAGGTGAATGCGGCCAGCATCATCCTGGAGTACGTGGCGGCCGAACGTTTCCGGTTTGGTTATTCCTATGACCTGAATGTGAACAGGATGGCCAATTACCAGGCGGGATCGCATGAGATCTCTGTGGGCATATTGTTTCCCTCCAAAAGATACAACATTAGTAATCCGCGTTACTTCTAAACAGGTAACCTAAAAAATCTGATCTTGAAACTGTATCATCTTTATTTCAGGAAAATATACGGGAAGGTGTTCGTTGCCCTGCTGGCCTCCTGGTTGCCGTTGTCAGCCCTGGCGCAGGAACAGAAAAGTGTGCTCCGGATGGCGGAGGAGGCGTATGACAGGCAGGAGTATGCCACTGCTGCCGCACTTTATGAAAGGCTGGCCCAACAACAGGGCAAACGGGTGAAGACAGCCAACCTGATGAAGTTGGCCGCCTGTTACCGGGAAACGGGACATTTCGATAATGCCGGCAGTTGGTACGCCAGGATCACGACCTTGCCCGACTGTCCGCCGGAGGCGTGGTTCGCACTGGGAGAGGTATTACGAAACAGCGAGCAGTATGAAGAAGCCAAACAGCCATACAACCGTTTTTCTTCCCCCAAGGCAGATAGTATGGAGATGAGAGCGCTGGCGCTACGTGCCTGCGACAGTGCGCTGGTCTGGAAACAACAGCCGGCGGACATCTCTCTGAACCCTGTCAGAGAGCTGAATACAGAACATTCTGAAATTATCAGTGGTGTTGTAAAAGATGGGCTGCTGCTCATTTCCAACGGTTACCGCAGTATGCAGATGAATGGTAAGATGGAGCGGCATCCGGCCGAAGACAGGCGTACTTTGCAGCCTTATTACAAACCTTATATTTTTAAGCAATACAGTGTGGGTGACTCCAATGTCTTGCTGGAAGAGCTTTTTCCGCAGTTGTTGGGCGGTTATAGGTATCATATCGGGCCGGTGTGCATGAGTAAGGGCGAAGATACGTTGTACGTGACTATCAATGAGCAGGACAAGGTATTGCCCGGCAGCCGGAAGGGGCCGGTGAGCGGTGTGCGTCGGCTGAACATCTACCAGTCTGTAAAACAAAATGGAAAATGGACGACGCCGGTGATGCTGGCCAATATCAATTCGGCGGGTTATTCGTCCAGTTACCCTGTGCTGGCTGACCAGGGGAGCGTGATGTATTTCGTGTCTGACAGGCCGGAAGGGCAGGGGCAGAGCGATATCTGGTATAGTGAGAAGCAGGCAGACGGCAGCTGGGGCGCTCCGGTCAATTGCGGTCCGGTGTTGAATACTGTGGCGGCAGAGGCTTTTCCTACGATCAATGAAGAAGGTGTGTTATATTTCTCCAGCAAAGGGCATCCTGGTCTGGGAGGGTATGATGTGTTTCGTGCTATCGGCAGGCGTGCTGAGTGGCAGGCGCCGGATAATATGAAAGCGCCGTTTAATACGGGGGGCGACGATATCGGGCTTATTCTGAAACGTAATGCCTATGAGGGTTTTATCTCTTCCAACCGGCGGGGCGGTATTGGTGCGGACGATATTTATGCGTTTAAAGATGCGCATTTCTTTGAGCGGTTGCGGCCGGTGGTCCCGGCTGACAACGCAAAGGGAGAGGGGAACGGTGGTGATGCTCCGGGCGGCGGCGAGGGCCATAACGGCGGTAGTGGCAATAGTGGTGGCAATGGCCGTGGTGGCAGCACTGGCACGGGTAAAACTACCGGTAAGCGTGTGTTGACGCCGGAGGAGGAAAAAGACAGGGTTGAACTGGAAAAGCTGCAGTTCTTCTATAATTTCAACAGTACGGAGTTGCTGACAGCGTCCAGGCGTATGCTGGATTATGTGGCGGGAGTGATGCAACGGCATCCGGACTGGAAGCTGCTGGTGGTTTCGTATACGGATAGTCGTGGTACCAATGAGTACAACAAAGACCTCTCTACCATGCGTTGTTATGCGGTGATCAATTATCTTGATGACAAGGGTATTTCGCCGAAACGGGTTTACTACCGTAATATGACGAAGGATGGCATCGCGAATGGATGCCTGGATGGTGTGCCTTGTAACGAAGCGCAGCATCAGCAGAACAGGCGTTCTGAGCTGAAGGTCATATTTTAATTTATAATTAATTGATATGTAAGTAGATACATATATTGTGTTGTGGTAGTTTTGCCTTGCAGGTTTGGTCGCCTGCAAGGCTTTTTTATATCTGGTGATGTTGTGTACCTGATTGTACAGGAATTCCCTTATTTTTGACGCCTGACTTAAAAGAATAAACAGCTCCACAAGAGTTTATAAATATGTATAAAAATTTAGAAATAAATTTCCAGGAGCAATATTTTGACATTGAAGCACCGATCATTCCAGGCGTAAGTCTGGGTGGCATACAGCAGGGGATGCAGGTAAAAGGGCTGGAGAAGATGTTTCGTACGGACCAGTACTTTGCCCGTGACAAGAAGATCAGCCTTGTGACAACACCTTCCCTGCGATATATAGAATACTGGTATATGGGAGGGATTATCCGCCTGAAAGTGGATATCTATGATGGGCGGATTACTAATATCATCGCCACGAAAGGCTATCAGGGTACGGTTAACGGCGTGCTTCGTGTAGGTATGACCGTGCGCGAAGTCCTGCAGGTGGATGCGGGCTTTACCTGTTATTCTCCTCCCGGCGGGTTGATGAGCCCAAATTTTCTGGGTATCTGCCTGTATTTTACACCGAACTTCGACGCAGAGACCGACAGTCTGTCGGACTATATGGACCATAAGATCCTGGGCATCGGCCTGATCAATGAATTTAATGCAGAGGGAGACGATGTGTATGTGATGTTATATGGCTTGAACCATCCCCGGTTTAACGGTTAGCTTTTCAGCTCCATATCATAGCGGTCCAATCCCGGGCCGTAGAAATCAGGCGTGACTTTCGTTACGGCGAATCCCATTTTTCCGAAGAAAGGGGCAGAATGTTGTGTGGTGTCCAGCTGGATAACGCAGGAGGGGCATACTTCCCTGATGGCGTTTATCCTGTGCAGCAGCAGTTTTTTGCCCCATCCCTGTTGATGGTATTGCTGATGGAGCAGTCCCCAGGTCATGACCGCGGTAGTTTTATCGGGACGGATGTAATAACCGCCGCAGCCGATGATCTTCTCGTCTGTTTCGATGACGAAGTAACATTCGTTTTTATCCGATAGGTCGCGTTTCCCCTGTTCATCCAGCCAGTCGTCGAAGTCTTTCAGTTCCTCCGGAGCGAAGAACCTGGGCATGTTGCTGCGGAAAGCTTCCAGGCAGGCGGATTTATCGGTCGTGGTATATGGTTTGATGGTCATGGAGTGAAGATAGGCAATTATGTCGTGATCTGTTCCGAGGCTACCTGATGTAAGATTTCCCGGCACCGGGCACCGAAAACAGCTTCTTCTTCGGGTGTAATGGCTGGAGTGTGGAGGAGGGCGTGGAGCTGTTGCTGTAAGGTGCCGCTTAATTTGCCACTGCTGTAGAGCCAGGATTTTTCCTGTCCGAAATTGTCCTGGTAGTGTTGTGTGATATCCTGTTTTAATGCGTCAGCCGTGAATTCCAGGCGTATAACTTCCTGTCTGCCTTTGGTGAGGATGATCGAGGAGTATTCCGTACTGCCGTGGACGATGCCATATTCATCCGGTTCGAGTAGTATCTTTCCCTGTTCCACGAAGCGGGTGTAGAGCGTTTTGTTGGGAGAGGTTTCGATAACGAGTTTGGGCTTTTCTTCGTTGATGAGTAAGGTTCGTCGTTGCTCTGTGAAGCAGACCATCCAGCGTAGGGAGACGCCATCGTATTGTTTGTCCTGGAAGAGGACACCGGCATCTTTAAAATGTATAAACTGCGGTTGGGTAAATGGTTTGATGTAGCCGGAGTAATAAAAGGGAACTGCTTTTTCGATGGTATATACTTCCAGTTCGGTTTCGGCAATTTGTAGTATCATGGGAATTGATTTAGAATCGGGTAAAAAAATAACTAACAAGTTATGATTCCAAACTGCTGATGCGACCGCAGCAATGAAAACTTAACATTGGATGTAATACTTTGCTGTAAAGGATTTGAGAAGGTTCGTTTTGTGTTGCTCTGTGACGGGTTAGCAGTGGTTTGTTTTAATTTGTATAGATCTACTTATTTGGTCGACCGCCTAAAACCACTTTTGAGATGTCTCTCATCCACACCATGGAGTTTGTTATAGCAAATGCGCCCAGTATTCATGTAGTCCCTGCTGTGACTATACCGGAGGCTTACAGGCAGTATGCACAAGGGTTTGCAAAGCCTTATTTATTTACATCTTCCAAAATAGATATTATGGTGCAGCGGTATGATACGAGCGGCACTACTATTATTAACATTGTTTTTATCGCGCATGAGAAATCGATTGTAGAGACACAGGTGAAACGTGCGTTTCATATATGTTCCTGCATGCTACAAGGTACAGCGGAGGTGTTTGTCAGGAATGTTGGCAAAGTACTGCTTTACCAGGGGCAGTTCAATCTGTTTGAGGTGAAGCCGGAAAAACTGCTGCTGTATTTTGAGCCGGGCGTGTATGAGTGGCAGGGGATTGCTTTCTCGGGAAAACAGATCAGCGATCTGGCAGGGCTGTCGCCCATGCTGAACAGATGGTTGACGATGATAGACGGAGCGAAGTTTGTCGCGGTCAGCAAACATTCCGGCATCATACAGGAGGAGCTGGGGAGCCGTATACGGGAGATCAAAAAGGCGGCTGTGACTGAAAAATTAAAGGGTTTGTGGATGCAGCATAAGATATTTGAAGTGCTGATGTGGGTGGTAAGCTATTTTGAAGGAGAGCAGCCATCAGAAGCCGGTAACAACGATTTTATGCTATTTGCCGGTATTAAGTCTTATATAGATCAGAACCTGGATATCCCGCATACGATAGCGGAGCTGGCACATATGTACAACATCAGTGAATCAAAGATCAAGAAAGGCTTCTCTAAATATTATCAGATACCCATCAGTAAATACCTGATCAAACAACGGATGGAAACGGCAGAGCGACTGGTACGGGAATCCGGTCTGAGTATGAACAAGATAGCCTACATGCTGGGTTATGGCTATCCGGCCAACTTCACCCGGGAATATAAAAAATACCACGGCAAGCTTCCTGGCGCTACCCGTTAACCGTCCAATGTTAACTTTTTCAAAATACCTAAAATGATAAGGTACCATTTCCAAAATGAATATTTTGTTATCTTTTTATTAAGGAACTTTATATTGTTGACGTTGTTGCCAGGAAAATCAGAAAGCCCGAAACGAAGAACCTAGCCACTTTATCAAAATAACCATTCATTTTCCTGGAGAGTTACCATTAAAGACAAATTTGTTACAAAAATGCAGCGAATAAAATGTGAGGAGGCCTCCTGGTCTCTTGCAGCCTTGCTATGCCAATGGATGCTAAGTAATCCCGAATAGTGATGTATATACATTGCGCCCGTATTATCTGCCAGCAGTTTGTATGGTAATGGCTTCGCATTGCATAAAACAATACATATGATAAACGAATTGAAGGAAACACACAACCAGAATGTAGATCAGCAACATGGTTTCCACCACCTGCTTGATGAAATGGGGATACCGTATACGGAGGATGAGGAATATTTACATGTAGGACAACATTCGTTTACCGACGGATGGATACTATATCTTTCTGTAAAAAGCAGGGAGGTTGGTGAAATGGTGAGCAAGGTGTGCCCGCTTTTATTTCATTTGCAGATCCCTTTTGGTGTGGTGAAAAACACATCTGTCGCAGGTGAGTACAACGATTTTTGGAGAGGTATTGATTATGTTGGAAAGATTATGACCATTTATTCATTGGATAAGCGTGTAACCGGTGATCTGATCCGGCAGCTATCGGTGTTGCTTGTTGGCATGGAAGGACCGCAGATTAATAACGCAGTTCGGTTAAATGAAAATATTTACGTAGCACGTATATTTTGGACTATTGCTGATGACAGGCAGCTCGCACCGGTGCCTGTAACTGGAATGCCCAGTGTAAGAAAAATGCCATTTAAAGTAGATCGTAAATATCAGTACTGGAAAAGAAAGCGCTTGCTGAAGAATAGATATGTCCCGCTCAGCATGGTTGTTCATTCCCCGAAGGGAGATTTATTAAAGTCTGTTGATCTTAGGGGGTGGAGGTTTAACTGGTGTTTTATTAAAGAGGGTAAAAAGAGAATTTTTTTTGATCGGAATGGGAGAGATATTAAAGATCGGCTAAAATGGCAGGCACAAGTATTGGCTGCATTGGAAGGACATATTAATGTACCGAAGGTTATCGATTTTTTTGAACAGGGAGAAGAGTGTTATTTAGTGATGGACTGGCTGGAGGGTGTTGATTTGAGCAAGAAAATTCATGAATTACGCAAAGATATTCCCTGGGCTGACGTTCCGACACCTGTTCAACAGCGATTGATTACCTATTACTTAAAGGTAGTGCAGATGATTGAAAAAATGCATGCCATAGGTTATGTTCATAGGGATGCGACAGCAGCTAATTTTATGGTAATGCCAACAGATGAGGTATATACTATTGATCTTGAACTTAGTTATGATTATAAGAGGCTTGAGCCTGAGTTTCCATTTTCATTGGGTGCTTTTGGATATGTTGCTCCGGAACAGATTCGTGAACAACCTCCAACTGTCAAAGAAGATGTTTTTACACTAGGATCGCTATTGATACATATCGTAGCAGGAATTCATCCGTCCTCTTTTGTTAGCAGAGAGTGTGATCTAAACACGCTTGAATTAGCACGGCATGTGCCGGATGAGAGGCTAATGTCTTTAATACAACTTTGCCTGGAGAAGGATGCGTCCCTGCGGCCGGAGGTAGATACAATAAAGAAAACAATCGAAACTATTTTTTTTAACTAAGTATTTATGAAGAAAAAATTGTTGGTAGAAATCGCCGTTATCGCTTACATACTTCTCTTTTCATATGCGGCGGCCAGTAAGCTGCTTGATATGGAGCTATTTGTCTTTCATCTGCAAAGGCAGGCATTTTCCCCGTCATTAATTCCCGTCCTATCTTGGGGAGTGCCGTTGTCCGAGTTGGTGATTGTTTTGATGCTGGTGTTGCCCAGGTTCCGGGTTGTGGGCCTGATATCGGCGACAGTATTGATGCTGGTTTTTACGGTGTATGTTATGATCGCAGTGCTGGGGTTGTTTCGTAATGTGCCCTGTAGTTGTGGAGGTGTTATTAGTACGCTTACATGGAAAGAACATTTGTTGTTTAACCTTTTTTTCCTGTTGTTGGGAATACTTGCCTTATGGCCTCCATTAGCGAAGAGAGAAATTAAATTGAGTTAAAATACTAGTGCGCATAGTACAGGAGTGTCAGCCTGTTAAAAATGACACATCCCTTTTTAAATAACCTTTTAAAATCAATTTTTATGAAAAAGATTAAAGTTGCGTTTGCTGCATTGACTGCGATTGTAGGTATTGGTGGTGCTTATGCTACTACTGCTGATTCCACCAGCCGTGTTGGTACCATTTACAGGTGGCATACAGTAGGCGGTACTTATACTTTTAGCGGTACTACAGTGCTGGCTAAACAAAAATGTCCTGCTCCTAATGGTGTGACTTGTTTGTATGGTACTGCTCCTCAGGTACAGACAGCTTTTGTTTTCAAAGCCAGATAGTTTAATTTGAACAAAGGAGACAGTATAACTGTCTCCTTTGTTAATTGGACAATTCGATGGGTAAAATTTTCGAAAATTAATATCGAAAATATGAAAAAAATAAGTGTTGTATGGGGTGCCATTAGTGCGCTTATTGGAATAGGAGGTGCCTATGCCTCTGTTTATCGTGAATCCAATGGTTTAGTACATTATACCTACAATTGGTATCTCACCAATGGACAGTATGCATTTACTGCCACTATTGATGTAGCAAAGGCAATATGTCCGGCACCGCTGGGCACTACCTGTCTTGTTGGTACTGCCAGTAAGTATCATTTACAAACGGCTTTTGTTTTTAAACCATGAGGCGGTTACGGTATATCTTCTTGCCAGCAGTTACATGTCTTCCAGTATTATTCTGTCTTCATTCCGCATTTCCAGGTTTATATCTAAGCCGTATTTGTTGAGGCCTTTTTTAATTTGATCGATGTCTGTTGAATGCGGTATAACAACATCGATATTTCCATTGTATCCCGTCTCGTTGATAACATTATAGGGAAGGTTATTATAGAGCTTATTTCTGAGTACAGCAAATATGCCAATGTTTTTTACGACAATATTATTTTTTTTCATTTCATGACTGGAGGGTAGATCGTCTTTGGATTTGAATTTATCATTTGTACTGATGCTTGATAGTACATAGCAGGGAACCAGTTCTTGTGTGAGACTACTTCTTAGCCCAAAAAAATTATCTAACTCTCGCTTCATTATTTGTTTTATTTTACCTTCGGAGGTGTCTTTGGCGACAACTTCAAAGCAAAATATGTTCTTTTGGGTATGCCCGTCTGATACAAATCTGGTCGTGTCGCTAAGTTTGTTAACAACCTTTATTGGTGTATATCTCCCTTTGCGTTTGTATGCAGTCTCATATAACGTGTGTACAGGACAGTTTTGACACAGAATTCTGCTTTCACCACCTTTGTCGTTAAATGAGGCCATGGAAATACCGGGTATTTTTGGATCCCCCTTTCCAAAGTATACATAAAGTAGTTTTCCCTTGCCGGCACTAAATTCCTGGTCCGTTACAAGCAGGGGTTGTCCTCCCATTGATATTTTGGGGTCAGTTATTTCTTTTTTCTCCGGAATATCCAGCGGTAGATCACTAATGAATTTTTCGATATTAGAGGGGGTGACGTCATAATGAGAGGTGATTGCCTTTACTATTCCATCTTTTCCTATCCATATTTCATGTGGTTCCATCGTATGAGGAAATAATTTCATCAAAGATGTTGTTGTTTCAATGGCTGTTGCTATCGGAGATTTAACGTTGCCTATTTGGGGATTCTTTTGCATCGTCATTTTGACTTTTTCTTCATTTTCGTAGGTAACGAGCAGAATATTGAATCTGTTTTGATATTTTTTTTGCAAGGAGTCCAGTCTTGGAATAAAATCAAGACACGGCGCGCAGCTGCTAAACCAGAAATCAATAATTAGTGGTTTGTCGGCGAAATCAGATAGCAGATTCCCATTTTTACTATGGTGATTAAGTAATGTGGTTAAAGATATATCAGGACATTTATCACCAATGTTTAGCTTTTGAGCTTTTAAAGGAGAGATAGCCGCTAATATTAGCAGGAGAGAGATGGTTATCGATTGTTTCATATGCTATTTTTTACTACTTTTTGATTAGTTGTAACCACTGTTTTGCGTGAGGCTTTTATTAAGTTGTATTTCCTGGTCAGGTATCGGAAAGAGGGTGTCATAGTCCTGCCAGTCAGGCTTAATGGGCTTTAGAACAGCATCAGTGAGTTTAAATCTTTTAAGGTCTTGCCAACGGTGTCCCCATTCTGTCATAAGCTCCGTTCTTCTTTCATGTAGTACTGCTGTTAGGGCCTCTGTCGTCGTGAGGTTGCTACGAATGTCTGGCAGGATGGTGTCGTCGTTTCCGCGTGCTCTCTTTCTGATGATATTCAGATCTGCAATCCCTTCCGTTGTTTTTCCACGTCTAATGGCTGACTCAGCCCTGATTAGATATTGTTCTGCCAACCGGAACATTACATAGTTTTCAGTTATAGTTGTGGTGGGGGACGATGGTACCTTGTATTTATACGGGAAGTGGTAGATCTGATTTTCAACCTTTTTATTACCTATCCAAGCTGTTCTTCTTGGGTCACCAGCTTCAAATGAAGTCATTAGTTGATCGCTGACCAGATACCCGGGAATAACACCATCGTTGGGGTTGACGAACGCAGATCCCTCACTTGTATTGGCGCCGGCTGTAGTTGATTGAACCTGCCATATCGCCTCATTACTCCCGGCCAGGAAAACCTGGTTTAGATTGTCTTGTAGCGCGTATTTTTGCGAGCGGATAATTTTGTCAGATTCTTTTTCTGCCAATAGCCAGTTGCCTGTATATAAATATACCCTTGCCAGTAACGCTGAGGCGGTATAAGAGTTTGGACGCAAGCGACCCTCGGAAGGGTAGGCTTCTTTCATCAGGTTTTCAGCTTCTATAAGGTCGGATATGATAAGATCATAAATCTCATTTGTAGCTGTTCTCCCTTTGGCCGCTGCTATTTTGTAATCGGACTGGGTAATCAGGGGGACGGCACCAAATAGTTGAATAAGATAGAAATAGGTTAAGCTTCTTATCGTTTTTACCTCTCCCAAAAGCTGTTTTTTTACTGCCGGAGTCAGGCTGTTGCTGTTGGCGAGACCTTCTATACATGCATTTGATTGATAGATTAGTTTATAAGACACCGACCATAAATTATATTGATTGGTGAAGTTGAGGGTAGAAACAGCATTATTCTGATATTCTGCATAGTCAGATGTCGGGCTTGTGCAGGTTATTTCATCCGCTGCGAGGCCACCGCAGAGAGTACTTCCTCCGGAAAGTATATTGATACCGTAGGTAGATAGTTGTGAATATATTCCCAATACGGCAGATGTTGCACTTGCATCATCTTTAAATAATTCTTGGGAGGTGATTTTGGTACCGGGAGTACCTACATCTACAAATTTGTTGCACGAACAATAAAATAGCATGATAAAAATTGATGCGCGAATTATCCAAACGGTATTCGCGTACTTGTTACAATGGTTTTGAACGAGAATGTTTTTAAAAAACATAAGTATATGTTTAAATGGATTGAATGAATAGTCAATATCCTACAGGCTGAGTTGTATTCCGCCTGCCAGCGTTTTTAGATTAGGGATGCCATAGATTGTTTGTGATTCCGGATCTCCCTGATAGTCGCTGATAGTAAGTAGATTTTGGGCCTGAAAGTATACTTTTGCTGATTTTATACCCGCTTTTCTTAAATAATCTGTTGGTAGCGTATAGCTTAAGCAAATGTTTTTTAATCTAATGAACGAGGCATCACTATACACGGCATTGGATCTTGCATAGAGCGCAGCTTGACGGCCTGCATTGCTGTTGTTGGTTGCGGTGAATTTTTCATACGTTGTATTGTCTCCCGGTTCCTGCCATCTATCAAGCACATCTGTTGGTTGGTTATACATCAGCCCCGGATAGTTACGGGAAAGGTAGGTGCCTGCCCGTAAATTTTTTCCAAGTTGTTTTCTGAAACTAAACAAAACGTTGAGCTGAAAATTTTTATAGGCGAATTCTGAGGAAAAGCCACCAAAGTAGTCGGGGTTAAGGTTGCCTCCATATTGATAATCAAATACGTTGTATTTGCCATCTTTATTGAGATCGTCAAACGTGTAGGTACCTGTTTTGGCGTCAATCCCTGTGAATTTATAGGCTCTTATCAGATTGACGGATTTTCCTACCTCATAGACTGTTGCATAGCTTGAGTTTTGCAGATCGGGAAATGATAAGAGGGTATTGGTCGGTATCGTCAGATTCGTATTTATATTCCATTTGAATTGATGTGTGGCAATGGCCTTCAGCGTCATTTCGAATTCCCATCCCTTGTTTGAAATGAGGGCTGGTAGATTTTGCGTGATGCTGGAAAAACCGGTTTGAGCTGGAAGGGTATAGCTTACCAGTTGGTTGTCACTTTTGTTTTCGTAATAGGCAGCGGAGAATAACAGCCTGTCGCGCCATAAGCCCAGGTCCAGGGCAATTTCCATTTTTTTGTTTCTTTCCCAGCTAAATGTGGGATTGAATGGGTTTTCAGGTTTGAGCGCAATGCCGCCCTGGTATGGTGGGGTTACATCGCTGGACCAATTAGACAGGTATTTGTAATCTCCTATCTGGTCATTTCCGGTTATTCCATAACTTCCTCTTATCTTACCGTAACTGACAACTTTTAACTGCCGTTGAAAGATTGATTCATTACTAAAAATCCAAGCTGCTCCGACCGACCCGAAATTAGCAAAACGTTTATCCGGGCCAAAACGGGAAGATCCGTCCCTTCTTCCATTGAGGTTTACAATATATTTATTAGCATAGGCGTAATTAACGCGTGCAAATATTGCTTCGTAGCGATACCTGCTCTCGTCCGAAAATTTGTTGCTTACAAGCGGGCCCGCACTTATAGAGCCAAGTAAGTTGTCAGATGTATATCCCGTGAGCATAAGCCCTACGTTGTCTTTTCTGTTTTCCTGCCAGGTACTTCCCAGCAAAATATCCAATTTCCCACCCAGGATAGTATTGGTGTACTCAAGTTGCGGCTCCACGATAAAGCTTTTAAAATTGCTGGTGGAAAAGGATGCTGAGCCCGTGGGGTTTGTACTGGGGTTAAAAGTTGAAATCGGAAGTTTGGTTCTTTCTTCAAGATGCAGGATGTTTAACCCGGCGCTTGTGCGAAATACGAGACCATTAATTATTTTAAAATCAACAGTAAGGTTGTTCAGAAAATTTTGAGAGACAGCATTATAGCTTGTTTTAAAGTCTGCCAGCGGATTTTGAAAGGTCGAGCCTCCTTTAACCCAGTTCAGACGACCGGTGGAATCATAAAGCTCCGGTATATTAGGAGGAAGCATCATGGTGAGAAGGCTTCCGGATATTAGTCTGTTATTGTCAAAGTTGGCGATAGTGGAGAGCTTTATATCGATTCTTCCATTTGGTGAGTGTTGTCGGATGTTAAACTTAAAAGATGAATTATTGTCTGCCACATCTGTTGGAAGTATAGTTGTTTCCCGATGAAAATTACCTCCTATGAGAAACTGCGTTTGCTCACTGCCGCCGCTGGCTGATACAGCGGCATTTAATACTTTGGCTGTGCCGCCATAGAGCAATTGGGGTATATTGGTGTAGCGGGTTGTATCCCATATCGTTAGATCTGGCGCGTATCCAGTCCTTCCGGGAGTGGCATTGGGAGTAATTCCGTCGTTTCTGAATGCTTCTCTGCGCATAGCCAGATATTGCCGGGTATCTAACAGTTTTGGTAGCCTCGCAGCTGTACTCGATCCAGTATTGAGATTGGCATTTATTGTCATTTTGCCCGCTTGGGGTTTGCGTGTTGTGATTAACACGACACCGTTTGCTCCCCTGCTGCCATAAATGGCGGTGGCGTCAGCGTCTTTCAATACCTCGATGCTTTCAATTTCTGAAGGACTAATCAGGCTGAAGGGGCTAAGTCCACCTTCACCCTGAGCTAAAATTGAATTCAGGCTATTAATATTATTGTTGTTAGGAGCATAAGGTATTCCGTCAATGATATACAGAGGTTCGGAGCCATTCGTTAGGGAGTTTTGGCCACGTACCTGTACTTTGAACGAGGCTCCAGGCCCGCCACTGCTTTGGGTGATTAATACACCCGGGATTTTTCCTTCCAATGCAGCCAGTGGATTGGAAATTGCCTGCCTGTTGATCTCCTCGGCGGTCACTTTAGCGATGGCACCGGTGTTTAATCTCCTGGAGGTGGTGCCGTAGGCCATGACAACAGTTTCATCCAACCTATTACTGGCAATGTCTAATTTTACATCAATGGGCGTGTTGCCTGAGACCGGTATCTGACGCGGGTTGAATCCGGTGAAGCTAATTTGAAGAATAGCGCCTACGGGTACATTTCTCAATAAAAAACGACCTTTTTCATTACTGACCGTACCTTTTTGTGTTGATTTTACTACGATAAAAGCTCCCTGCAACGGTGTGCCATTGGGGTCTTTGATTTCTCCTGTTATTACTTTACCAGCAGAATCAGAAAGTGCAGCCACCACGGCTACCGGCTTGACAGGCTTTAGTATGACAGTTTTCATTCTGAACTCCCAACTGATTCCTTTGGGTGAGAGAAGCTCTTTGAATACTTCCTCGAGAGATACTTTTTTTACGTATATACTTGCTCGATAGTTGTCATTTACCTGGTTTGTATTATACATAAATACCAGTCCGGTTTGTTTTTCAATACCTTTTAAGATAATTGTTAATGGTGCCTCTCTGAATGAGAGCGTTACTTTTTGATCACCCTGGTTTCCTGCAAATGCCGGAAAAGGGGATATGAGTACACCTCCTATGAGTATTAGCGTTAAGAATCTTTGAAGCCTCATCGCATGGAGTAAAGTATTAATCATGACAATGTGTTGATAGGTTTGGATAAAATTGTTGTATAAATTCAGGTACCTCTGTAATGAAGACAACATTTATTTTATCGCGGCCTAATAACGTGAGGAGTTTTTCATATTAACTTAATGTTACGCGGGTTACAGAAAATTAACATACAGAATTTTTGTAATTCAGATTTGACAGCGTTATTTGCATACCAAAATTTCATAACAACCGATTAACAAATTTCTTTTCGTCCGTATAGCCGTAACCGCCATCTAAGCCTTATTTTCATGTAATAATAACCAGCATAGCTATAATACATTACACTGGTTGGTTGACGGAAATGATCCTGCATCCGCTCTCAGTAAGCATATCATTTATTGATTGTGTTTGCCTTCTGAGGCAACCTGTTTATCCCCTGTTGAATGTTTCTGCAACAACCTTTGCGTGGCGATGTTATTAGCGTAGTATACCCAATGAACGCATACGAAAATGATATGGTGTTGTGGCAAAAGCTGAAGGAGCAAGATCCGGATGCATTTGCTTATATCTATACAACCTACAGAAAGTGGTTGATGGTTGTTGCGTATGGTATAATACAGGATGAAAGAGACGCGCAAGACCTTGTGCAAAAATTTTTTGTCGATCTCTGGCAATTGGATTGGACAAAGGTGGCTGATTTGACTGGGCCAATCCGAAACTTTCTGTTTATCAGTGTCCGTAACCGATGCCTTAACCATGTACGTGCCAGCGAAATACAGCGAAAACGGTATGCTCAGATCCAGCTGCCGGACGCTATTGAACAACCTCCCAATATTTTAGAGAATAAGGAGTTGCAGCAGCAACTATCGTATGCAATGTCGCTCTTACCCGCTGTCAGGGCGAAAGTCTTTAAATTAGGTTACCTGTATCAGTTTTCCCGGCAGCAAATAGCACAAAAGCTTGGAGTAAGCGAGGCTACTGTGAAGACGCACATGGCTTTAGCGCTAAGGGATCTGAGAGACCTGTTGAAAAAAAATGTGCATTGACATTAGCCCGCTATGTCAAAAAAAGTGTCTTTATATAAGTAATGAAAAGTAATCTGTATATACAACGGCTGATGACAGAGAAAATCGGTGGTAATATTAGTGCCGCTGATGAGTGCTACCTGGACCACCTGATCGAAACAGACGGAGTGGTGGCCACTGCGTGGGAGAAGACCAGGCAATTATACAATGAGGAAGATATTAAAGATAATTTCCACCGTTTTAATGATGTACAATGGCAGGAGATGCCGTTCCAGGCACCGCAGTCCATTATACCGCAAAGGACTCCTACTCCTCAGGAAAAAAGGTTCGGAAAAATATCATCAATAGCATGGGCAGTAGCCGCTTCCTTATTGATGCTGGCTGCTGTAGCGTGGTGGCTATTCCGAACTGATAAACCGTCTGCCCGGGGTCTTTCGCTGACAGATCCGCAGGCAGGGGTGCAACTGCAATTAGGCAGTGGGAAAATTTTAAATCTTTCGAAAGATAGCGGAGTCCTCCACACAGCCGCCACGCAACTAATTAACACTACTAAATCGCTTTCGCTGTCTGAAAGTACTATTCCTGGCAAGCATAATAATGAAAACTTAACATTAGCCGTTCCTATCGGGAAATATTACACAATCAAACTTTCAGACGGAACAGAAGTCGCACTGAATGCTGCTTCTACTTTGCGTTTTCCGGTCCCCTTCTCCGCCGATACCAGGGAGGTATACCTTTCCGGTGAGGCTTTTCTTACTGTTGCCAGGGATGCAGCACGCCCCTTCCTGGTACATACAGCACAGGGCACCGTACAGGTGCTGGGCACATCCTTTAACGTTAATACTTATGATAGCGGTAGCGTGAAGGTCTCTTTAGTGGATGGCATGGTGAAAATGGAAGATGTCCCGCTCAAACCCGGTCAGCAAGCCGTGGCAACAAACACCGGCATCCGCGTCCAACCCTTCGACGAACCCGAGGAACTCTCCTGGCGCAGAGGCGTCTTTTACTTCTCCAACACCACGCTCGCTGATATCGCCCGCATACTGCCCCGGTGGTTCGGCATACCGGTGATCATGGACAACAACAGCATCGCCACTGAAACCTTCACCGGCAGCCTCGAACGCAACCAGCCTGTCGCGGTATTCCTCGATAACCTGAAATCAACCACCACGGTGGACTATTACTTTGATAAAAACGGGAGACTACATTTTAAATAACTTATTTATCCAGCCACTGTTTAAAAAGCGGCACTTTCTCTTTGCTGACCAGCACCTCCCGCTCAGGATCACGCTTCAGCCGGATCTGTAGTTTGCCGTTAAAAGAATGGAGTATACGGTCGATACTATGTACGCCAATGATATGCTGCCGGTTGGCACGGAAAAATTGTACGGGGTTCAGCTGCTCTTCCAGTTCGTCCATCGTCTGGGTCACAACGACATGCGATTTGTCTTTTAATACCAGGTGCGTCACATTGGCGTTGTAAAATACAAAGTCCACATCTTCTACCAGCACAGCACGATAGCCATCCCGGAAGGGAAGCATAAAACGCGTGCGGTAGGTCACTTCTTTCTGCTTAAAAAACTCCAGCAGCTGCTGCACCATATCGGTCGGCCCTGCGTGCACCGGCTCTTTTTTGATCTTGTCCAGCGCCTGCCGCAGGTCTTCTTTTTCTATGGGCTTCAACAGGTAGTCGATACTGTTCACCTTAAACGCCCGGATAGCGTATTCATCGTAGGCAGTAGTGAAGATAACAGGGCATTCGAGAGACACCTGTTGAAAGATATCGAATGACAGGCCGTCGGCCAGCCTTATGTCCATCAGGACCACATCGGGATGGGGATGCTCCCGGAACCACGCCACGCTGCCGGTGACAGTATCCAGCATCGCGTCTACCACCGCATCGGGACAGATATCCTGTACCAGGTTCTTTAAACGGGTGGCATTGGGTTTTTCGTCTTCAACGATCACAATTCTCATACAAGTAATTTTAAAAGTCCAGTAATGGCAGCGTCACCATAAACATCCCGTTTTCTTCCCGGATATCTGGGGTCTGATCGGAGAGCAGGGCATAACGGTTGCGGATATTTTCCAGGCCCAGTTTGGTTGACGGGATCACATTGGGGATACGCTGTGTATTATTGCTGACAGTTAGTTTTCCTTCTTCGCTTTGATAAATATGAATGTGCAGCGGATGCTCCCCGGTAGCCACATTGTGTTTGATGGCATTTTCTATCAGCAGCTGCAGCGTGATAGGAGGGATGCCGCGGCCGGAGAGCTCGTCCGGTACCTCTATGCGGATGTCTACGTTGTCGCCGTGACGGATCCGGATCAGGTAACTGTAGGCTTTTATAAATCGTAACTCCTCTTTCAGCGTGATGATGTCATTCGGCAGATTCACGATCATGTACCGATATACGCGCGACAGATTTTCCAGGAAAGATAATGCCGTATTTTTATCTTCTTCGATCAGCGCGGACAAGGTGCTGAAATTATTAAACATAAAATGAGGGTCCAGCTGTAGTTTGAGCGACTGCAACTGTGACTGCATCGCTATCTGCCGCAGCTCAGACGCTTTCAGCTCCAGCTCGGACGCTTCCAGCATAGACGTTTTCCAGCGCTGCAGGAAGTAGTTGCCCGTATGCACAGCACTGATCAGGATCGACAACATCACACATACGAAGACAAACTGCCACTCATCCAGCTTTTCCGGGATAGTCACCGGCTCGTTCTCCCGCGGCCCGAAGATAAACGACAGCACCACGTAAAAAATACTGAGCAGGATACCCACAGAAATGATCTGACCAAAAAGCTGGGCCACAAAACGACGGATAGGCCACCGTTCCCAGGGAATCCACCGGTCCATCCAGCGGGCGGTGATCAGGCTCACCTCTGTGATCAGCCAGCAGAAAACCATCATAATGGTGATCTCTATTATCCACTCCTTCGTGCTCTGCTTGAACATCCTTACCCAGGACTCACTGTAGGGATTTACCAGGTAGGACAACAGGTAGTACAGGAGAAATATCATCGGAATGATAAATATCCGGTAATACCTGTTGAACATCTTCTCTGCCATGTTATTCTTGGTCATTGCTTGTTTTTAGTGCTTCAACTGGCCCTAAATATAAAGTAATCAGGCTTATCATGTTGTTACAACTATTTCCAGCCGCCGCCCAGGGAACGGTAAAGCTCCACCACGGCACCCTGCTGGGCGCGCTGTACCGAAGCAAGGTCCAGTTCACTTTGCAGCACATTGCTTTGTGCCGTGATCACCTCCAGGTAGGTGGCCATGCCGCTTTGAAACAGTAAGCCGGCATTCCTGGTGGCGCTTTGCAGCTTGTCCACCCGCACCTGTGTCATTTCCTGTTGCGCTTTGAGCTTGTCCATCTTCACGAGAGCGTCGGATACTTCTCCTACAGCTGTCAGTACCGATCTCCGGAAGTCGATCGCTGATTTTTCCCATTCGATTTTAGCTATTTCCCAATCTGTCTTTAACTTCTTCCGTTGGAAGATGGGCTGCGTAATGCTGCCGGCTACTGTTTCAAAAAGGCTGCCTGGTATGCTGAACCAGTTGCTGGCCTTAAACGTATTAAGACCTGCGGTGGCGGTAATATTGAGGGCGGGATACATGCTGGCCTGTGCGATACCGGCTTTGGCGTTAGCCACTTTCACGGCCATCTCGGCGGCATGTACATCGGGGCGCTGACTGAGCAGACTGGCGGGCACGCCGGCCTGCAGGGGACTGCCTGTTACTACGGATGAAGGCCGGTTGCTCCGGGCGATGCTGGCGGGCAGCGTGCCGGTGAGAATGCTGAGCGCATTTTCCTGGAGCGTGATCTGCTGTTCCAGTTGGGGTAACAGGGCGGCAGCCACCTGCCGTTGTGCGGCGGTTTGCTCTATAGCGAGATTGTTGATCAACCCGGACTGGTACTGCAGCTGCATCATAGACAGCGTGCTGTCGTTGAGCGCCAGGTTCCTGGCGGCGATTGCATGCTGCTGGTCAAGCATCAGCAGGTTGTAATAGCCCTGCGCCACCTCGCTGACAATACGGGTCTGTACCGCGCGCGCAGCTTCGGTGCTCTGCAGGTAGCCGGCGAGGGAGGCCTCTTTCAGGCGGCTGATTTTCCCCCAGGCCACCACTTCCCAGCTCAGGCTCACATTGGCGTTATAATCATCCATATAACGGGTGCCCATGAACTGGTCCGCCATAGAACCATTCAGACTGTTCTTGGACGGGTAGCTGCGGTTGGCCTGTATCTGCAGGTTGATGTCCGGCAGATTGCCCAGCCGTGCGGTTTTGACCGTCTGCGCGGCGATCTCCGTATTCTTCAGGGCGGTCTGTATGTCGAAGTTATGCGCGATGGCGCTGTCGATCAGGGCTTGCAGCGCCGGATCGGTGAAAAAAGTCTTCCATGACAGCTGGCCGATATTGCTGCTGTCGGCCGGCGCAGGAGCGTCCCGGTATTTTTCGGGCAGCACGGTAGCCGGTCTGGTGAACTCTTTGCCCACCCTGCAGGCCATCACCGTGCTGGAGAGCACGGCCATGGCGAACAACAGTGATTTATTGATAGTCATTGTAATACTATTTTTTAGAAGGTGTTTATACTGTTACAGGTTCTTTGATGACCACCGGCTTGTGAACGGTGACTTTTTCCTGCAGGTACTGGAACACGATAAACAATACCGGGATGATGAACACGCCGAGGATAACACCGGACAACATACCGCCGGCAGTACCGATACTGATGGAGTGGTTACCCAGTGCTGACGGCCCTTTTACGATCGTCAGCGGCATCAGGCCGGCCACAAAGGCGAGCGATGTCATAATGATCGGACGCAGACGCAGCTTGGCTGCCTCCAGGGCGGCCGACAGGAGCGTTTTACCCGCACGGCGCCGCTGTACGGCAAATTCCACGATCAGGATGGCGTTTTTGGCCAGCAGCCCTATCAGCATCACCAGCCCCACCTGCACATAGATGTTGTTATCGATACCGGCCATATTGATGGCAAGGAACACGCCCAGGATACCGGTAGGGATGGACAACAGTACGGCCAGCGGTAACAGGTAACTTTCATATTGCGCTGCCAGCAGGAAGTATACAAACACCAGCGCCAGTACGAAGATGAACACCATCTGGTTGCCGGCTGTTTTTTCTTCCTTGCTCAAACCCGTCCACTCGTAGCTGAAGCCTGTCGGCAGCTTGGTGGCGGCTATCCGCTCCACGGCCTTGATAGCGTCGCCGGTGCTGAAGCCCGGTTTGGGAATGGCGTTGATGGTGATGGAGTTGAACAGGTTGTAACGGTTCATCATCTCCGGACCATACACTTTTTTCAGCGTAATGATACTGTTCACCGGCACCATCTGCCCCTGGTCATTCTTTACAAAGATGCCTTCCAGGCTGGTCGGGTTACCGCGGGATTCCGGCTCGGCCTGCACCATCACACGGTAGTATTTGCCGAAGCGGTTAAAATCGTTGGCCTGGTTACTACCGTAATAAGTCTGCATGGTCATCATCAGATCACTCACACTCACGCCCAGCTGTTTGGCTTTCACGGCGTCCACCATGATCTCGTACTGCGGGAAGTCCGCCTTGAACATGGTAAAGGCAACGCCTATTTCCGGTGTCTGCATCAGTTCACCGATGAACTTATTGGCGGTTTCGCTGAACTTGTCCACCGGGCCGCCGGTGCGATCCTGCAGTACCAGCTCCAGGCCGCTGAAGGAACCGAAACCGGGTACTGTCGGGAAGGTGAACACACTGAAGGCGCCTTCCTTGATAGTGGCCAGCTCCATGGTGAGCACACCCACGATGTCGTCTATCTGGCTGATCTCGCCGCGTTCCTTGATAGGCTTCAGCTTCACGAAGCCCATGGCATACGCAGGGCTGGCGCCGTTACTCAGGATATTATAACCGGAGATGCTGGTCTCGGATTCTACGAAAGGCATTTTTTGCAGGATGCTGTCTGCACGGTGCAGCACCTGGGTGGTCCTGTCCAGGCCCGCTCCCGGAGGGAGGGACAGGGAGTAGGCCACGAAGCTGCCGTCCTCGTTGGGGATGAAGCCTTTCGGCGTTACCTGCATCAGCCATACGGTGACAGCGGTTACGACAGCGAGCAAACCAAGTCCTACCCATTTGTAGGAGATCAGCCATTTCACGGCACGGCCGTATTTATTGGTGAGGGCGGTAAAGCCACTGTTGAACGCCGTGAAGAAGCGGCCGGCAAAGCCTTTGGGGGCTGCGGCTTTTCCATCGTGACTGCCTTCGCCGGCGTGGGTGTTCTTCAGGAAGAGGGCACATAACGCAGGGCTGAGCGTCAGCGCATTCAGCGCAGAGATCAGGATGGCGATGGCCAGCGTAAAGGCAAACTGCCGGTAAAACACGCCCGTCGGCCCTTCCATGAAGCCTACCGGCAGGAACACGGCCGCCATTACCAGCGTAATAGACACGATGGCGCCGGTGATCTCGCCCATGGCCGACATGGTGGCGGCTTTGGCGGGCAGGTGCGATCGCTCCATCTTACTGTGCACGGCTTCTACCACCACAATGGCGTCGTCCACCACGATACCGATGGCCAGCACCAGCGCGAAGAGTGTCAGCATGTTGATGGAAAAGCCCATCATCTGGAGGAAAAAGAAAGTACCTACCAGCGACACGGGCACGGCAATGGCGGGGATCAGCGTGGAACGGAAATCCTGCAGGAACAGGAACACGATCACGAATACCAGGATAAAAGCTTCTATCAGCGTGGACTTCACCTGTTTGATGGAGATGTCCAGCTGCTCTTTGGTGCTCATGGTTACGTTGTAACGTATCCCTTTGGGAAACAGTTTGGACGCGTTGTCCATCACTTCGCCGATAGCGGTCTGGATGGCATTGGCGTTAGATCCGTTGGTCTGGAAGATAGCCATGGTCACGGCGTCTTTACCGTTCACCCGGTTATCAGTGGTGTAGTTGGCAGACCCCAGCTCTATACGGGCCAGGTCTTTCAGGTACAACACAGAGCCATCGGGCGCCACGCGGATCACAATTTTTTCATACTGTTCAGGGAGATTAAATTTCCCTTTATAGTTGATCACGAAAGACAAGGGCTCGTTGGTGCCTTCCCCGAATTTACCGGGGGCGGCCTCCAGGCTCTGGTCGCGGATAGCGTTCATCACCTCGGCAGGTGTAACGTTATAGGCCGACAGCTGTTCGGGCTTCAGCCACACCCGCATGGAGTAGTCTTTGGCGCCGAAGATCTGCGCCTGGCCTACACCCGGGATACGTTTGATCTCCGGTATCACGTTGATCTTAGCGTAGTTCTGCAGGAAAGCTTCATCGTATTTTTTATTGTCGTCACTCACCAGGTCGAGGATCATGATCATCCCGTTCTGTTGTTTGGTGGTGGTAACGCCGGCCTGTACTACCTCGGAGGGCAGCTGGCTGGTAACCTGCGCCACGCGGTTCTGTACGTTCACCGCTGCCTGGTCGGGATCGGTGCCCAGTTTGAAGAAAACGGTGACCATGCCCATACCGTCGTTGCTGGCGGTGGACTGTATATAGGTCATGTTTTCCACGCCGTTGATGGCTTCTTCCAGCGGTGTTACCACCGAGCGCAGTACGGTGGCGGCGTTGCCACCGGGGAAGGTGGCGCTGACCACCACGCTTGGCGGCGCAATGTCGGGGAATTGGGTCACCGGCAGACGGGTAAGTCCCACGATACCCAGGATAACCAGGATCACCGATATCACGGTGGCGAGTACTGGTCGTTGAATGATTTTATTCAGCATGGCTTGTATTACTTTGGATTTATTTTCCCGCTGCAGGGGCAACGGTATCTTTTGTGCCGGCGGCCGGTTTTACCACGGTGCCCTCCATCAGGGTCTCAATGCCGGCGGTCACGATCTTATCGCCTTTTTTTACACCGTCGCGGACGATGAAGTTCTCTTCACTGCGGCCTGCGAGGTCCAGGATGCGGCGTACTACTTTATTGCTGTCGGCCACCTGGTACACAAATACTTTGTCCTGCATTTCCAGTGTGGCAGCCTGCGGTACCTGTATCACCCCGCTGAAGAGCTGTTCTACCCTCACTTTGCCGGTATTGCCGGAACGCAGCAGGGAAGCCGGGTTGGGGAACGTGGCACGCAGACTGATAGCGGCGGTGGTCCTGTTGAACTGGCCGTCTACCATCTCGATACGTCCTTTCTGGCTGTAGGTCTCCCCGTTGGAGAGGATCAGCGTTACCGGGCGCAGTAGTTTCAGCTGCTGTTGAAAAGTAGCGCCGGAAGCACCTTTGCTGAAGTTCATGAAGTCGTTTTCACTCATAGAGAAATACGCATATACTTCGCTGATGTCAGACAGGGTGGTGAGTGGGGCAGCGTCGCCTTTACCGACCAGGTTGCCGATCCGCTTAGGGATACGGCCGATGTAACCGCTCACCGGCGCTTTCACCAGGGTAAAGCCCACATTGATACGGGAAGATGCTACTGCCGCTTTGGCCTGTTCTACATTGGCTTTGGCGGTCTGAAGGGTGGCGAGTGCTGTTTTTAACTGCATTTCCGCCATCACTTTATTATCTACCAGCGGTTTAACTTTGTCCACCTCCAGCTGGGCCGCATTCAGCGCGGATTCCATCGCATGCAGACTGGCGATGTCTTTGTTGAGCTGCTCGCGGTACGTCTGGTCATTGATCTGGAACAGCGGTTGACCGGCTTTTACATAGCTGCCTTCATCCACAAAGATTTTATCGAGATAACCATCCACCTGCGGACGGATATCCACATTCACCTTACCTTCCAGCAGGGCGGAATAATCGCTGGTGGTCATAGCGGTGGTAGTATCCAGTGTCATCACCGGCAGTTCGGGCACAGGAGTTTCCATGCCGGCAGTTTCGGCGCCGGCTTTATTACCACAGCTGCTGAGGGCAGCTGGCAACAGGCAGGCCATGATCAGCCCCGGGATCAGTCGTCTGCTTCTTATGTTGCTTTGTTGGTGTGTCATTGCCATCATTTTTTCTTTATAAAGGGCAAATGTGGCCGATTACAGGAGATCTCCCGCCGACAATCGGGGTGAACCGGAAAAAATGGGCGATGAACCGGAAAATGGGGGGAATGAAAAAAGACCGCCCTTGAGCAGTCTTGGTAAGTTTATCAGAAGCGCGGATAGGTATTATCTCGCTTTATTCGGTGAACAGCCAAACTTCTTTTTAAATGCAGTACTAAAATGCTGGATAGAAGAGTATCCCAGCATATTGGCAATTTCGCCGACGGTCTTATGCTGGTCCAGCAGATAAGTGCGGGCCAGGTCCAGCCTTTGTTCGGCCACAAAGCCGAAGGCGGTGGTATGGAACAGCTCTTTAAAGCCGTGTTTGAGTTTATATTCGTTGAGCCCTGCCAGTTTGGCCAGTGCAGAGAGGGTAGGAGGATTCTCCAGGTTTTGTGCCAGATGCTCGCGGGCGAACTGCAGCCGGTCACGGTCATAGGCCGTCCGCACAACGGAGTTTTTAGGGTGGTGATATTCCTGATAGGCAGCCGCCTCCAATACCAGCATCTCAATAGCTTTGGAATAAAGGAACATCTTTTTGATGCCGCCCTGGTAGCCGCAATGCAGGATTGCATTGATGGTTTGCTGCATGGGAAGCGTAATAGGCATGGAACGGGGAGAAAGCGTGCTGCGCTGACCGTTCAGTACTTTATCGGCAAACCGTTGCAGCACTTCGTCTGAATGTTCGGTCAGCTGAAGAAAGAGGTCTTTGGAAAACTGAAGGATGAAGGCGGATGCTTCCAGCTCCTGAATATTAAGTACGCCCGGCACCATCTTATTATACAGCATATTGTGCGTATTGGTGGTGAAGTGTAGTGGCGTCTTTCCCTCAACCGGCTCCATGACCAGGTCTCCTTTCAGAATAAAATGCAGGTGGACCATATCAGCTTCCGTCTGCCAGGTCAACTGGCTACGGCTGTTGTATTCCCAGTCGCTTCTGATCATACGGATACCGTCAAATTGCCAGGTGGATATTTTCCCCTGGCCAAATTGCGCTGATACCTCAGATGAGTTTTCATGCAACTGAGGCGTATAGATATCCGGTTCGTCGGTGTTGAGCTTTTGCCGTCCGTTCCCGGCGGCGTCCCATTCCATCGGCATGGTACTTTTTTTACAAATCTAATTCCTTTTTATATAAATAAGGCTCCTTTTAATATAAACGGAAAAGGCGGGCGGGGCAGACCTTTGCAGGTATAAAATCTAGTAAGATGAACACCTATTTATTGAGTTTACTGACGCACATTATCGGGCTGGCCATGGTGGCAGGCATTGTACTGGCTGGATTTCTGGCGAACCGCCGTTTCTGGAAAATTTATGCCACTGACAGAACAAGAGCAGTGGCTATCCTCGACCTGACGGCCCGTTTCCCGCTGGCTATGGGCATCGGGATGCTATTGTTGCTCATGTCGGGCACGATGATGATGGCATTGGTACATGGTACCTATGGGGAGCAGCTCTGGTTCCGGATTAAAATGGTCATGTTTCTGTTAGTGATTCTCAACGGGATACTTGGCAGAAGGCTCGGTCTGAAGATGAAACCGGTGTTGCAGGGGGGCACATCAGGCGAGAACGTCAGCGCATCCATTGAACCGCTGAAAGGCCGGTTGAACCTGTTCTACATTATCCAGCTGTTGCTACTGCTGGCTATCTTCGCCTGCGGCGTGTTGAAGTTTACCTGATTTATTGGGGCCAACCTTAGTCGGCCCCAATCGTCAAGAGATAGCTTACAAAGTAATGCGTGTTTTATACCGGTTAATTCTCAAACTGGGGTACGCCATTCAGAAACGAAAAATCAATGGATTTGGTGATGACTGCTCCATTTTTCAGTAAAAGCTTTACCGTCGCCTGATAGCGCTCATTGGTTTTGTACTTCAGCTCCTCGAGCGGCATAGCGCCTGTTATTGTATTATCGGCCCCCGGGTCAAATCTCCAGGCCACAGCATCATAGTCCTTGTTCTGACCAATCTGTATTTCGTCAGTCTTTTGGGGATTCCTGTTATCCGCATCCAGGTACACCAGGATATCGCTCACCGGCTTATCACTTGTGAAGTTGCCGAGGATGTTGATTTGCTGGCTGCTGCTATCGTAGCTCAATTTCACGTTTATCGTGGTTGTCCCTTTTTCGTAAGGCGGCTCAGCTGGCACCTCATTTTGAAAAACTATGTTCCGGTTTAAGATGGCAGCATCCACAAGGGTCAGGAAGGTGGGAGTTCCCTTGCTGAAGGATATATTTCCGGCACCCATTAATGATGTGCCCAGCGACTTTTCAGCAACTTCTTTTGCATGATTGTGTGCAAGCTTCAGACCATGTCCAAGTTCATGCAACATTCCTCCAACCCAGTTTGCGCTGGGATTAGGAATTTTGTCTACTGCCACATTTGCGTTATCCGTCGCGAAACAGTAATTTTTATCTTTATTCCCCACAAAAGGTTGGCTTACGTTAACAGAATCTGTTCTTTGAGGTGACAGGATCAGTATATGTGTGGCATTTGAAAATTCGCTGGGATGTGAAGCCTTATAGGCATCAATTTCTGCAAGAATTTTCGTCGTAGCGCTTGCAGGATAATCAGCTTGCCCTCCCTGAGCCTGTATTTCAATAATCTTTACCAGCCCGTTACTGTCTCTCGGCAGTCCCATATATTTGTCATAGCCATAACGAAGCATTTCTGTATGGAACCATTTTTGAAAATGCACCATCAGTGCGCTTAAACGCGTTTTGTAATCCGGTAACGCAGGATTGTCTTTAGGCACAAACATTACAATGTTCAGGTTGGTGGGGTTTGTAACGAACGACAGCGGCTGGGATATACTTTCAGGCGCTTTACTCCGGGCATCGTCAGGGAGTTTGGGATCTGTATCCATTGTTTTGCTACAGGCATTCGTCAGCAGGATACCGGCAAATAACAAAAAAATCATCGACTTTTTCATAAACATAAACGTGGTTTTTATTGATGAATGAATGAACGCCCCACAAATGTGCAGGGTTGTAAAAACGATTTTGCAAGATGTACGCGCAGACCAGTGAAACGTATTTGCTCATTTCACAAATACGTTTTTTGAGACCAGGTCAAACCGATATTTTGCTTATTGATGTTAGAAAAGGCTTCTCGCAACGAGTATTGTATGCCCCTCATCAAGACGAGCTTTCCAAGGTTTAAATTTCATGTTCAACTGTATTTTTCACATGGTAAAAATTGCCGCTATAATCTTCAAAAGAAAGTAAACACTGGTAACCAGGTGGTACCCAGGTCATTCGGTGGGGTTAAATTAAAGCAATAATATTATATTTAGGTAGGAGTACTAAATTTATTAAACAAGTTTAATAAACTATCAGTTTCGTTTGCGGGATTTGGTGGTGGCTGTTGCTAGCGGGACCTGCACCTTTTTTCAGAATGTATTCGCTTTCCAGCGTGCTGTCTATAAAAGAGATGACCGCCTGCCGCTGTGCAGGACTCCACCTGGCTTCGCGGTGCATCCACAGATAGGAGGGCAGCGGCATGGCGCCGGTCATGATCTGTTCTCTTATCCGTTTGAGTTTGTTGCGTTGCCGTTTCGGTTTGTAGCTGGCGTATGCCTGGAAGTTGAGCTCCTCTTTTCCTTCCTTTACATGCTTAGCCAGCCACCAGCCTGCCGGTTGGATTTCCGCATACCAGGGGTAACGGGTATGGTTACTGTGACAGTCGTAGCAGGCTTGTTGCAGCAGGGTATGGATGCTGTCGGGCATCGGAAACACGCGACGGATGTCTGAGGCGCTATCCTCCGGGCTCCCCTGGTTTTTAGCCGGCCGGTATAATTGCATCGCGCCGAATATCAGCACCAGGAAGCCTGTTATCCATTTGATTTTTTTCATAAGAATGATCCCGGGGCAGGAAGCCCCGGGTTGTTTTTACATTGGATTTGATTTGCCTTGCCTGGCATTATTGGATCAACTCTTCCACATTACCACAAGTCGTCATTTTTGCGCCCATATAAGGATTTTTGATGGTAGCGGATTCGCTCAGCCACAGGGCACCTTTGTTGTCGTTGTACATCGGGCAGCGCTCGTGGTACAACGGCTGACCGCCCCCGAATGCTTTTACCAGTTCATACATATCTGCGCTCATTTCCGCAAAATGCTCCCGCTGATGCGCGATGTTGCCTATATTTTTGCTGATGTGATCAGCGTGTTCTTTCAGGTCTTCTTCGTTGTTGTCGTAAATTTTCTTTTGATCTGCTGTGAGGCGGGAAGCGTCCACTTTCGCCAGTGCGGCGCTCATGGTTTCCCCGGCTTTGGCGGCGGCTGCATCGTCGTCAGCGGCGAGGCTGTTTTTCAGTTGCAGGTAGCCGTCAACGAGGCCTTTCATAGACGTACCGATGACCGGGTCCACATCGGTGAACTGCGGCTGTACGGTGGTGACATCCGCAGCGGCAGCCGGTGCTGCATCGTGATGATGCGCGGTGGCGGTACTGTCGGTATGGCTGCCCTCATGGCTGGCAGGTTGGTTGTTGCAGGCGGCGAAGGCCAGCGTGGTAACAGTCAGGGTGCTGATGATGATAGTCTTCATGCGTATATGTTAGGTGTTATTGAATCGTTTCTTTTACTTCTCCGCAGGTAAGCATCTGGTCACCGAAGTAAGGGTTCTGAATGCCTTTTTCGGTGCTGAGCCAGTAGCCGCCTTTGTCGTTGAGTGCCATCGGGCAGAAGTCAACATACAGGGTGCCACTGCTCACGCCTGATTTTTTCACCAGCGCGATCAGGTCGTTGCTGAGCGATGCATAGGCGGTACGCTGCGCTTCGATATCTGCTGCGGCTACGATGGCGGCAGCGGTGCTGGCGGTTTGTGTGCCGCCGGCGAGGTCTTTGGCGCCCACTTCGATGGCGTTGGCAGCAATGCGGGCAGCCCCGGCGTCACCCTTTACGAGGGCCTGTGAGAGCTGCTGGTACTGCTGGTACACGGCGTTGAGCTGGTCATCTTTCAGCTGAAGGGCCGCCGGCTGCGCTGCCGCAGTGGCTGCCGGTTCCGGCTGGTGCTGATGGGAGGAATCGGCCTGGTTGCCGGTGGAAGCGCTGTTGCCGCAGGCGGCCAGCAGGAGTGCGGAGAGTACGGGCAGTCCCGCTTTTACGAATGATGTCATGTGGATGATTTTTTATGATGAACAGTTGATCGTTTAATGTTGATGACCGGCGGCTGCTGCCAGCGGGTCTGCACCTTTTTTCAGAATGTATTCGCTGTACAGCAGGTAGGCGCCGGTGACCACTACTTTGTCGCCTGCGGCGAGACCGTCTGCGATCTCTACGGCGTCGTAGTTCTCCATGCCGGTGGTCACCATGCGTGGCTCGAATTTGCCTTTGCTCTTTTCTATCCATACGTGGGTGCCTTTGCCATCACGGATAACGGCATCTACCGGTAACGCCAGTACGTCGTTTTTACTTTTAACGGGCAGCAGGATACTGGCTTGCTGTCCCGGCTGCCAGCGGTTGTCCGGGTTGGGGATGGTGCCGCGCAGCTGCATCAGCTGGCTGCCGCTCTGCAGGGCAGGGTTGATGAACTGTATGGTCATCTGCTGCGGTTCCTGCTCCCAGCCGGCCACCATCACTTTTACGGTCTGTCCGGGTTCAACGGCTTCGGCTTCTGTGGGATAGAGGTCTGCTTCCACCCACAGCTGCTGATACCCTTCAAGGCGCATTACGGGACCGCCTTCGGCCACATACTGTCCTTCGGTGACGGACAGCTCGGATACAATACCGCTCTGGGTGGCGGGATAGGTCACGTAAGGATTTACTTTCTGGGACTGCAACAGCTGCTGAATGGCGGCATCCGACTGGTCGTAAAGCGCCAGTTTCTGGCGTGCGCCTTTTTCGATCTGCGCAAAACGGGCGTCTTCGGGGAACTGCCGCGCCTGTGCGGCTGCCAGCAGGTATTCCTGTTGCAGGGCCGCCAGTTGCTCGGAGTAGATGCGGTACAGCGGTTGCCCTTTGGTGACTTTAACGCCTGTCTCCCGCACGTAGAGCACTTCCACACGCCCCGGCACGCGGCTGGAGATAACGTTGGTCTTCTCCGGATCGATGGCCAGCCGGCCGTTCAACTGTTTGAAGCCGGCCAGGTTACCGGCGCCGATGGTCATGGTGGTGATATTGGCGAGGGCTATCTGGCTGTTGTCCAGCGTGAGGGAATGGTCTTTGTTATTTTTATCGAACGGCACCAGGTCCATGGCGCAGATAGGGCAGGTACCGGGTTTGTTCTGCACTATCTGCGGGTGCATGGGGCAGGTGAACGTCTGCTGCGGGCCAGCCTGTGCTGCGGGTTTGCCGGTCTCCTTGCAGGCGGCCAGCAGTACGGCAGGCGCCATGGATACCAGCAATATGTTGCGTAAGAAATGTTTTCTTTCCATGAGCTAAGGTTGTGTTTTGATAAAACTTTCGCTGTCTACCAGGTAGGCGGCGTTGGAAGCCACTTCCCAGTCGCCGATCGCGGTGGTTACCTGTACCATGCCACCTGCGGCGGCGGCGGTTTCTACGGCTACGGGCGTAAAGGCGCCGTTGGTTTTACGGAATACGAGCGACTGGTTGCCGGAGTGGTACACGGCTTTGGCGGGCAGCCACCAGCCTTCGCGGTAGACCAGCGGTATGCTGGCGGAGAGCAGCTGTCCGGCCCGGAAATGATGCGCGCCCAGGTACACCCGCACCAGCGTGAAGTTCTGGCCGTTGCGGTAGACCGGTTCTATCAGCCCGATCGTGCCGGGTTGCATAGCGTTTTTGTCGTGCACCGGGTAAAACAGCAGGCGCTGCTGCGGCTTTATCTTCGCTGCCAGGGCAGAGGGGAACGCAAATTCCGCGACGAGGTTGTCTGCCTGGTAGATGGTGAAGAGCGATTGTCCCGCGCTCACATACTGCCCTTCGCGCAGCATCACAGGCGTATTGGCCGGCGCTGCGGGTGTAGCGGCTACAGGAGCACTGCCGCCGCCACCGCCGCTCATATTACCCATGCCGTCTCCGGCAGGTGCTGCTGCGGCACTGGCGGGGGCCATAGCAGCGGGTGCTGCTGCGCTGCTTTGCTCCAGGATATAGCCGTTGGCGTTACTATACACCGGGATACGGTAAAGGATACGTCCTGTTTTCAGTACCTGATCTATCTGGCCGGCTTGCATGCCCAGCAGCTGCAAACGCTGCCTGGCGGCGGCCAGCAACGGGCCCTCCTGTTTGGCGACGAGCAACAGCTCGCGCTGTGCGGCGGCCAGGTCCGGAGAATAGATCTCCATGATCAGCTGCCCCTTGCTGACAGGCTGGTAGTTGTATTTGATCAGCAGCCTTTCGATACGGCCGCCTACGCGACTGGCGATGCTGGTCTGCCGGCGGGTATCGTAGGTGATCACACCGCTCACTTCCGAGGTGTGGATACGGGTGCCGCTGCTGGCTTTGATTACCGGGATGGTGGCAATCACGCGGGCATTGACCGGCTGCGTCAGCGCGGTAATGCTGCTGTCCGGCGTTTGTGCGTGACCGGTAGCATGTGTCTGTGCCGGCTTCGGCTGGCAGGCGGCGAGCGTCAGCAACGCGGCTGCGGCCACAGACAGGATATTGATATTAACGATATAGCTGTTTCTCATAATCCACGATCATTTCATAGAGTTTCAGTTTTTCGTCCAGGATGTTGGACTGCATCATGGTCAGCGCTTCCCAGGCGTCGATGACAGCGGAGAGCGACTGTTTGTTTTCCTGGTAGTTCAGGAAGCCGGCATCCAGCGTCTGGCGCAGGGAAGGCACGATCTTGTCTTCCATGGCGGTGATGCGCTGCTGCATGGAACGGATCTCGTACTGCATGCCGTACAGCATACCCTGTGTCTCCTGTAACATGGCGGCTTTCTCTTTTTCCATGGCCGCTACGCTGTATTCCATGGATTTAATGCCTGACTTGTACATTTTGGAAGCCCACGGCACAATGGGGATGCTTACCATGCCCATGGCGCTGAAAGCCTTTGGCATCATGCTGCCCAGCGGCTGCATGTGGTCGAACCTTATTCTGAAATCAGGCTTCTTGTCCCGCTTCATGGCTTCTACGTTGAGTTGCATGGACCGGATGCTTTCGTTCATCTTCATCACATCCTGCCGTACGGCCGCCAGGGAGGCGGTATCGTAAGACGACGCCTGTTCAAAGACGGGCTGAAAAGTGGTGTCGATATCGAAGGACTGGTTGCCGGGCGCGTTCATCAGGCTGTTGAGCCAGGAGCGCGCTTTAGCGATGGTACCTTCCTGCATACGGATCATGTTGCGGTTGTCTTCCAGTTTGGCGGCGGTTTTGTACACGCCGCTGAGCTGTGACTGGTTGTAGGGAAACCGCACCTCTTCGATCTTCTGCATGGTCTGCATGATTTTTTCATTCTCCTGCAGTACCCGGATTTTCTGTTGCGCTACGATCCATGTATAGTACAGGCGTTTGGCCTGTGCCTTCAGTTCGTTGAGCGTAATGCCGCGGGTGGCCATTTCCACATTACCCTGGGAAGCGATGTAACGTTTCTTGGCGGCCAGTTTGGCCGGGTTGGGAATGTCCTGCTCCAGCTGCAGCATCAGGCTGCCTTTGTCGCGGTCGTCCATCAGCATCTGGCCGGGGTAGGGTGTCATAAAGGTGCCGGCGCCTACCATAGGGGCCATCCAGGCGGTGGCTGCCTCGGCGCTGTGGCGGTAGCTTTCCGCTTTCAGGCCGTAGGATTGCAGCAGCACGTTGTTGCTGTCTATTCTCTGCAGGATGCTTTGCAGCGATAATACCGGCGCCTGTTGGGCGGTAACGGCTGATGTCACCAAAGACAGCACCAGCATCAGCATCCCGGTGAAAGTCGTTACTCCACGGCGGTTTCGCGTTTTAGCGTATTTATATTTAGTGATGTACTTCATGGATCTCCAGTTTACCGTGCTTACGCAATTCATATTCTTTTGTCATGAGAAAGATCAGCGGTGTCACCAGCAGGATATGCGTGGAGGAGGTGAGCACGCCGCCGATCATGGGCAGTACGATGGGTTGCATCACATCGGTGCCTACGCCGTTGGCCCACAGTACGGGCACCAGCCCGAAGAGGGACACGCAGACGGTCATCAGTTTGGGACGGAGCCTTTTGGCAGCGCCGTAGATGACATGTGTCCGCAGATCTTCCCGGGTGATGGTTTCGGCGCTGTTACCTTTCTGTTTCACCAGCTGCTGCATGGCGTCGTTGAGGTAGATGACCATCACGATGCCCGTTTCCACCGCGATGCCGAAGAGGGCGATAAAGCCTACGGCTACGGCCACGGACAGGTTCACGCCCCAGAAATAAATCATATAGGCGCCGCCGATAAGGGCGAAAGGCACGGTGATAAGGCTCAGAAAAGCTTCGCGGATAGAGTGGAAGGCGAAGTAGAGCGAGAAAAATATGATGACCAGCACCACCGGCGCAATCCATAATAATGTCTGCTGGCCGCGGATGAGGTTTTCATACTGGCCGCTCCATTCCAGGTAATAGCCCTGTGGCAGGATGCCCTGCGCCTGTCCCATTTTTTTGATGGCTTCCTGTACGGTGCTGCCGAGGTCGCGGCCGCGTACGTTGAACAGTACGGCGCCACGCAGCATGGCGTTGTCGGAGGTGATCATGGGCGGACCGTCGGTGAACTTCACATCGGCGACGGCGGACAAGGGTACTTCGCCGGTGGCGGCAGACATGATGGGTATACGACGGATGCGCTCTACGCTGTTGCGGTAGTCCTGTGCCAGCCGCACGCTGATGGAGAAACGTTGCCGCCCTTCGATGGTGTTACCGATAGGAGCGCCGCCCAGGGCGGTTTCTACGGTCTGGTTCACATCGTCTACGTTGAGGCCGTAGCGCGCGAGGTCGGCGCGGCGAACGGTGATATCGAGGTATTTGCCGCCGGTAACGGGTTCTACGTACAGGTCGGTGATACCGGGGGTGCCTTCCAGCGCTTTTCTCACTTTTTCGGAAACGGCGGCGATGGTGTCCAGCTGCTGGCCGTATACTTTCACGCCCACGTCTGTACGAATGCCGGTGGCCAGCATGTTGATGCGGTTAATGATGGGCTGTGTCCATCCGTTCACTACGCCGGGTATCTGAAGCTTTTTGTCCAGCTCGTCGATGATGTCTTTTTTCGTTTTGCCTTCCCGCCATTGTGATTTAGGCTTCAGCATGATAATGGTTTCGATCATGCTGATAGGGGAGTTGTCGGTAGCGGTGCTGGCGCGGCCGGCTTTGCCCAGCACTTTCTCCACTTCCGGTACCGACTTGATGATCTTGTCCTGTACCTGCAGAATACGTTTGGCTTCTGCGTTGGAGATGTCGGGCAGGGTCACCGGCATGAACAGGATGCTCTGCTCGTCCAGCGGTGGCATAAACTCGCTGCCCAGGCTTTTCAGCAGGGGGATGGTGATCACCAGCGCGATCACGTTGATAGCGATGGTGGTCTTGCGCCATTTTAGTACGCCTTTGATAACAGGTTCGTATATGCGTTCCAGTATCCGGTTGACCGGGTTGGCATTGTCCGGACGGAATTTACCTTTCATAAAGAAGGAGATCAGGACGGGCGCCAGGGTGATCACCAGCAGGGCGTCCATGATCATGATAAATGTTTTCGTATAGGCCAGCGGGTGGAACAGCTTCCCTTCCTGGCCGGTGAGCATAAACACCGGCAGAAAAGAGGTGATGATGATGATGGTAGCGAAAAACACGCCGCGCGACACCTGCTTGCTGGATTGCTCGATGACTTTCAGCCTTTCTTCTTCGCTGATCCACTCTGGTGTTTTCTTGAATATCTTTTTCAGCCAGTTCATGTTATTGGTTTTTTTGTTGTTCCTGCCAGCTGGCGTACCGTTCGGACAGATGTTTATAAGCGTTTTCACTCATGATGATCCCGTTGTCCACGATCACGCCGATGGCCAGCGCGATACCGGTGAGCGACATGATATTGGAGGAGATGCCGAAGGCGTTGAGCAGCAGGAAGCTGGCGGCCAGGGTGATAGGTATCTGTATGATGATGCTGAGGGCGCTGCGCCAGTGGAAAAGAAAGATGATCACCACTACGGATACCACGATCATTTCTTCGATCAGCGTATGCCGGATAGAGTCTACGGATTCTTTGATCAGCTCTCCGCGGTCGTACACGATATCGAACTTCACTTTTTCGGGGAGACCTTTGGCGACTTCTTTCATTTTGGCTTTCACGCGATCGATCACTTCTGCGGCATTTTCACCGTAACGCATCACCACGATGCCGCCTACCCGTTCCCCTTCGCCGTCCTGGTCGAAGATGCCGAGGCGTGTTTCGCCGGTCATCTGCACGGTGGCCACGTCGGCCACGCGTATCGGGATGCTGTTCTGGGTTTTGACGGGTATGTCGGCGATTTCTTCGGCTGATTTCAGGTAGCCGGAAGTTTTGATGATATAACCAATGTCGCTGATTTCAAATTTGCGGCCGCCGGACTCGTTGTTGTTGGCCCGGATGGCGTTGATCACTTCCGGTACGGAAAGGCGGTAGTACAGCAGTTTATTGGGATCTACGGTGATCTGGTATTGTTTCTGGAAGCCGCCGAAGGAGGCGATCTCACTGACGCCATCTACATTTTGCAGGGCGAATTTAACGTACCAGTCCTGCAGCGCGCGTTGTTCGCCGAGGTCCATCTGCGGGGCGTCGAGCGTATACCAGAGGATATGGCCTACACCGGTACCGTCGGGGCCCAGCTGTGGCGAAACGCCGGTGGGCAGGGTACGGGATACGGTGCTGAGCCTTTCCAGCACGCGTTCGCGGGCCCAGTAGATATCTACATCATCATGGAAGATGACATAGATAAAGCTCATACCGAACATGGAGGAGCCCCGTACATATTTGATTTTGGGCAGCCCCTGGAGGTTGGTCACCAGCGGGTAGGTGATCTGGTCTTCTATCAGCTGTGGGCCGCGGCCCATCCACTCGGTAAATACGATCACCTGGTTTTCCGACAGGTCGGGAATGGCGTCGATAGGATTTTTTTTGACGGCATAGATGCCCCAGGCAAAAAGGGCGGTGGCCAGTACCAGCACAATGAAGCGGTTGCGCAGCGACCATTCGATAATTCGATGTACCATATATGTTAGTTCAATGGGTACCAGAAGATAACAGAAACCCCTGCAGGCACAAGGTCTGCCGGAGACTGCATGCCGCCGGCGGTGGTGTATAACGGCACAGGCTATACGTCACAAGGAGGAGTCAGTTATCTCCCGGTAAAAAAAACAGAAATAAAAGGGTGGTAAATCAGTAACGGCAGGCTTGCCATTCTGCGGAAAGGGGTATCACACGCGGAAAATACAATGCAGGATATAGGGCTGGACCTTACTGCTGTAGGGTGGCGCATGGCTCACCGGACGTGCTGTCGCCAGCGGCACTATTTTAGCAGGCGGCAGCTGCACATGGTTCGCAGGCACGTCTGCCACAGGCATCTGCAGGAAAGGAAGGGCGTGAGCGGTCACCTTCTGGTCTTTCTCCAGCTTCACGGTCTTATGTTCGTCCTTGCAGCACTTTTTCGGGCATCCCTTGCTCAGGTCTGTCTCACAGTGGCTGCATTTTTTCTTGTCCCCATGCCACAGCGCTATTTTTACCAGCTTGCCCATGCAGTAGTGCATGTGGAACGTAGCCCCGGTGGAGGTGCCAACGTACAGCAGCAGTAAAACGAGTGTGAGGACTTTCTTCATGTGGACAAAAGTAGCCGGAAGGAGTGGAATGGTTGTTATATAATTTTAAGTTCTTTTATATTTTTTTGTGATGATGTCTGTACTGCTCCCTGATCGCGGGCTTTTTTGTACCTTGTAACCATATCGCGCGTACTATGGATGCTACATCGGATATTCTGGACTACCTCAACGCTCATTTTCCCGCACTGGACGACGCGCTGAAAGCGCATCTGTCGGAGATAGGGACCTTACAGGCCGTACCCGCCGGTACGGTGCTCATGCAGCAGGGCCAGTACATTAAATACACGGTGCTGGTGCTGGAAGGCAGGATCAAATTGTACCGCGAAGGGGAAGATATAGGCGAATTTTTTATGTATTACCTGGAGCCGGGCGACGCCTGCGCCATTTCTATGGTATGTGTGGCTTCCGGAAAAGCCAGCGAAGTGATGGCCAAAGCCGTGGAAGACTCCGTGGTATTGATGATACCTGTACGGTATATGGAGGCGCTGATGAAAGATCATAAGAGCTGGTATCAGTTTGTGATCGAATCGTACCGCCGCCGCTTCGAAGAGGTGCTGAGTGTACTGGACAGCACCGTATTTAAAAACATGGACGAGCGTCTTTTATCCTATATCCGTTCCCAGGCCACCAAACTGGGCACACAGGAATTGAAATTAACCCACCAGGAGATCGCTACTGACCTCAACTCGTCCCGGGAAGTCGTTTCCCGTTTGCTTAAAAAACTTGAACAGAAAGGCGTTGTCAAACTCAACAGGAATTCTATAGAAGTATTGCCTGTGTAACCTAAGTCACAGAGTTTGCTTTGGCAGGTCCGTACTTTTGTATGGATAGTAAAGCAAATGTGTAACAGATGGAAATTATAGGTTATATCGCTGCAGCGCTGATAGGCGTATCACTGGGGCTTATCGGCGGCGGCGGGTCTGTGCTGACCCTGCCGGTGCTGGTGTATCTCTTCGGTATTTCGCCGGCGGCTGCCACTTCCTATTCGTTGTTTATCGTAGGCTCCACCAGCCTGGTGGGCGCGGTGGGCAGCTACCGGAAACAACGGGTTCATGTGCCGGTGGCATTGTTGTTTGGCATACCCTCCATTGTGGCGGTATGGATGACAAGGCATTACGTGATGCCGGTCCTGCCGGCAGAATTGTTTCGCATCGGCGGCTGGATGGTCACCCGGGAGCTGGCGGTCATGCTGTTGTTTGCAGGCCTGATGCTGCTGGCGTCTTTTTCCATGATCCTTGGACGGAGAAGGGAGCCACAGGCTGTAAAGCCGATGGGCCCTGCCGGCAAAATACGGCTGGCGCTCTACGGTCTGCTGATTGGCTTTGTGACCGGTCTGCTGGGCGCCGGTGGCGGTTTCCTCATCATCCCGGCGCTGATCATAATGGCGGGCCTGCCCATGAAAACGGCGGTAGGCACCTCCCTGATGATCATGGCTATGAGTACGCTCATCGGGTTTATGGGCGACACCGGCCATGCTGGCATCAACTGGCCGCTGCTGCTGACATTGACAGGCATTGCCGTGGCAGGGGTGATCGCCGGCGGGCTGCTTTCCCGGAGGATACCAGGGGAGAAGCTGAAGCGTGGTTTTGGCTGGTTTGTGCTGGTCATGGGCGTTTACATCATCCTGCTGGAAACAGTGCTGAAATAAGAACTGGCTTGTGTAACAATTGTCACCATGTTCGTGAATGTATTGCTACACCTTTGTAACATAAAACATATATCATCATAATGACAATCCTTGAATTTTTACAACAACCCTGGCCCTGGTATATCGCAGGTCCGCTGATCGGTCTTACCGTGCCGGTGTTGCTGCTGGTAGGTAACAAATCGTTTGGTATCAGCTCCTCGCTGCGGCATATCTGTGCGGCTTGTATACCCGCAAAGGTACCTTTCTTTCAGTACGACTGGAAGAAGGAGGCGTGGAATCTTCTTTTCGTAGGGGGTATCCTGTTAGGCGGTATCATTGCAGGATCGTTGCTGGCCAATCCGGCGCCGGTGGCGGTGAATCCCAAACTGGTGACTGACCTGGCGCAATATGGTATTACAGATTTTCACTC
Organism: uncultured Chitinophaga sp.; assembly: GCF_946479755.1. The sequence goes on from NZ_CAMLHC010000003.1 coordinate 61,318, forward strand.
GCTGGTGCCCGGCCAGCTGTTCAACTGGCCCGCGCTGTTGTCTGTCCGGGGCCTGCTGATGATGGTCGGCGGTGGTTTCCTGGTAGGCTTCGGCACCCGTTACGCCGGCGGCTGTACCAGCGGTCACGCCATCATGGGCCTTTCTACCCTGCAGTGGCCTTCACTGGTAGCCACCATCTGTTTTATGATCGGCGGCTTTGTGATGGCTAACCTGGTACTGCCTTTTATTCTTTCATTGTAATGCACACTTTTTATGAATACGTGGTTTAGTCAATTAAAATACCTGGTAATCGGCACTTTGTTCGGAATCATTTTTGTGAAAGCGGAAGTGATCAGCTGGTTCCGTATCCAGGAAATGTTCCGGCTGCAGTCCTTCCATATGTATGGCGTTATTGGCAGTGCAGTCATGGTGGGCATGTTATCGGTGTGGCTCATCAAAAAATATAATATTAAAACACTGGAGGGAGAAACAGTAGTGTTTCACCCGAAAAAATTCAACAAAGGACAAATCTATGGTGGCTTGATATTCGGCCTGGGATGGGCTATTACCGGCGCTTGCCCGGGCCCGCTGTTTGCCCAGATCGGTGTAGGCGCCACCGTAGTCGCCGTTACTTTGCTGAGCGCCATCGCCGGCACCTGGGTGTATGGCCGTTTCCGTGATCAATTACCGCATTAAAAATATATAGCTATGGAGATCAGACAATTTGAAGATAAGGGGCTGTCCCATTATTCCTATGCCGTGTACAGTGAACAGGCAAAAGCAGTGATACTGATAGACCCGGCGAGGGACGTAACGCCTTATGTGGAGTTTGCAGCTGCGAGGAATGCAAAAATCACCGGTGTGATAGAAACACATCCGCATGCCGACTTTGTGAGCAGCCACCTGGAGCTACACCAGGCCACAGGGGCTACGATCTACTGTTCCGCGCTGGTAGGCGCCGCCTATCCGCATACTGCTTTCGATGAGGGAGATACGATACAAACAGGGGAGTTGACCTTCAAAGCCCTGAACACACCGGGCCATTCGCCGGACAGTATCAGCATTGTGCTGGAAACGGAAGGCACCGTGAAAGCGGTGTTCACCGGCGATACGCTGTTCATCGGCGACTGTGGCCGGCCGGACCTGCGGGAAAAAGCGGGCAACCTGACGGCTACCCGGGCAGACCTGGCGAAGCAGATGTACCATTCCCTGCGGGAGAAGCTGATGACGCTGCCGGACAGTACCCTGGTGTACCCTGCCCATGGCGCCGGTACGCTGTGCGGTAAATCGCTGAGTGAGGCCAATCACAGCACCATCGGCGCAGAGAAGTTGACCAACTGGAGTTTACAGGACTATACAGAAGACGCCTTTGTGGCGGAGCTGTTGTCCCAGCAGCCTTATATTCCCAAGTATTTCCCGTATGACGTGGACATCAACCGGAAAGGGGCGCCGGCTATGATGGCGTCGCTGGGACAGGTCCCGGTGATCACGCCGGGCGCGGCGCTGAAAGGCGACGTGCTGCTGATAGACACCCGTCCGGCGGCAGCTTTTAAACAGAGCCATTTGCCGCATGCCATCAACCTGCAGCTGAAAGGCAAGTTTGAAACTTGGCTGGGCAGCGTGGTAACGCCGGGCGAAGTGTTTTACCTGATAGCGGCCGATGTGATACAGTTAAAGGAAGCGCTGCGCAGGGCGGCCAGCATCGGCTATGAAAGCATGATACGCGGCGGGACGGTATATTCCGGCGGATCCGAAAGTATGGACCCTGTGCCGCTGGAAGAGCTCCGCGCACACCCGGAAGCGTTTACCATTGTAGACGTGCGTATGGACAATGAAATAGAGGCGGGTGCTTTACTGCCCGGCTCCATCGCCATTCCGCTGGACCAGCTACGGGAACGGGTACACGAAATACCGGCAGGCAAACCGATCGTCGTGCATTGTGCAGGCGGTTACCGCAGCGCCGCAGGCAGCAGCATCGTAGCGGACGCGCTGAAAGAACAGGCGCCGGTATACGACCTTGGCGAAGACATCAAAACGTTTTAACGTGAACGAATATACATCCGCAGGCGGCCTGGAAAACCAGGCCGCTTTTTTATGGGGGTATCCGGGATTTTTACAGATTTATACCAGGATTGTACAGCAAAAAGAGGGGGCGGGTGACTTACATTTGTAACAAAATAATTTCGACAGCCATGAAAGCAATTATATTAAAAGGCGCAGGAGACGTTGATCAGCTGGTACATACCACCATACCGGAGCCGGAGATCGCAACCGGTGAAGTGCTGGTACAGGTAAAAGCCATCAGCATAAATCCCGTAGATGTAAAGACCCGCAGCGGTAAAGGCATGTTTACCAAATTGGAGGCAGAAGTGCCACTGATCCTGGGATGGGATATCTCCGGCATCGTCACCGCTTCTCATTCACCGCTATTCAAAGAAGGAGACGAAGTGTTTGGCATGGTTAATTTCCCCGGTCATGGTAAAGCATACGCGGAATATGTAGCGGCGCCGGCGGAGCAGCTGGCGCATAAACCGGCGGGCATTTCCCACGAGGAAGCCGCGGCCACTACGCTGGCGGCATTAACAGCGCTGCAGGCCCTTGCGAGCACCACCATTCGCCCCGGAGATAAAGTCCTGATACATGCTGCTGCGGGTGGCGTAGGGCATTATGCGGTACAGCTGGCCAAAGCAGCGGGCGCCTATGTCATCGGCACCGCTTCCGCGGCTAACCGTGATTTTGTACTGGGACTCGGCGCCGACGAACATTTTGATTATAAATCCGCCCCGTTTGAAGAACGGTATCATGACCTGGACTTCGTGCTGGACACGATGGGTGGAGAATACATCGACCGTTCCCTGAAAACATTGCGGCCGCAGGGCACCATCATCAGCCTGCCCAGCGGGTTGCGCGAGGCTGTAGGAGAGAAGGCTGCCGCCCAGAATAAAAACGGCTATTTTATCATGGTGGCGTCCAGCGGAAAAGACATGCGGCAGCTGGCCGACCTGCTGGAGCGCGGAAGGCTTACCGCTCATGTGTCCGCCACATACCCGTTTGCCGATATGGCGAAAGCCCACCAGCAGATCGCCAGCGGCAGCACCCGCGGTAAAGTGGTCGTGATTCCGTAACCCCGTAACTCATATCTGGTGATGGCCCGGCAGGACCATCAGCTTCGGGATACGTACATGCGCCGGCTGTTCTAAAATGAACTTCACGGTACGGACAATATCCTCTACCGTGAGCGGATCATGGATGCCCATGCTTTCTTTGGGATGTACGGCCCAGTTCTTGTGCAGCTCCGTCATCACCAGTCCGGGTTCTATACAGGAGATATTGATGGCCGTACCTGCCAGCTCCATCCGCAATGCTTCGGACAGTGCTTCCATGGCGAATTTGGTGGCGGCATAAGCGCCGGCGGTGGGCCGTACTTTCGTTCCCATCACACTGGACAGGTTGATCACATGCCCGGAGCCCTGGGCCTTAAAACGTTTCAACACCAGGTACGTCAGCCTGAAAGTGGCTTCCACGTTCAGTCGCACCATGGCCGACATCTTATCGATATCGATACTTTCAATGGGGCCGACTTCTATGCTGCCGGCGCAGTTAAAGAGATAATCGCAGCGGCCGTACCTGTCAAAAACAGTATTGACCACCTGTTCCTGGAAGCCGGGATCGGTGAGATCGCCGGCCATCACCATCACGTTGGCGGCGTCCAGTTCCTGTAGCCGCTCCTGGCGGCGGGCGGTGATCACCACGGTATGGCCCTCTGCCGCCAGGGCGCGCGCGATCGCATGACCGATACCGCTGCTGGCGCCGGTGATAAGGCTGATCTTAGGTTGTTGGCTGTTTGTCATCTGTATCAAAATAGGTCTCCCAAAATAATCATTTATGGCGGCATATGTCCCTGTATTTGTCGTATTGACACCGCGCACAGCTGCGGCGGTATTTGTAAGTTTGTAGTACAACTGAACGACGATGGGAACTAAATTCACTACTACCGACGAATACCTGGCCACGCTGCCGGAAACCAGCATTGCAAAGGCGCAGGAGATCCGGGAAATCATCCGCAAAGCAGCACCCAAAGCTACAGAAGTGATCAGTTATAACATACCGGCGTTTAAACAGAATAAGGTGCTGGTATGGTTTGCCGGCTATAAAAGCCATATCGGCTTTTATCCCGGTGGCGCCGCTATCGATATCTTCCAGGACGATCTGACTGCTTACAAAACTTCGAAAGGCGCCATCCAGTTCCCGCTGGACAAGCCGCTGCCGAAAGCGCTGATCAATAAGATTGTAAAGTATAGGGTGAAAGAACTGGCGGAATAGCTAATGATGCCGGACTTGTATGCTAATTCCCCTGATCATGGTGTCACGGGAAGGTGGCTGCCCCTTGTGAACAGATGCGGTATACTTTTCCAGTATCACTGCGGAGTCGTTTCCTTGCCAATAAACACTGTCTAAATAATAAACCGCCACAGATGGTGGTTTTTCGGTAGCTGTTAAAGTATCAGTGGCTGTCATGGCGGTAACCAGGCAGGCATGGTCACCATCCCAGGCGCCTTGCTGACGCTGATAGAACAACAGATATTTGCTGCTGTCGGGACAATAGCTCCTCGATAGTTCCTCCACAGGTCCGACAGGCGTAATATTACAAGCTGCCAGGAAGACAAAACAAAGAGACAGCGGAAACAATCGCTTTATTTGCGTGGAGGTATTTTGCCCGGATGTACTCATGATATTAAATTAATTATCCCCGCTGTGTTGACTCTCTTTCTATCAACTTCCCCGGCAGCACTACCTCCTCTGCTACAAAATTCTTTTTCCGGATATGATTCAGCAGCAGCTGGCAACTTACCTTGCCTATCTCGTAGGCCGGTTCTGCAATGGTGCTGAGAGAGGGGGAGATGATCGCTGATACCGGGTCGTTGGTAAAGCCGATCACGCCTACCTCTTTGCCCGGAATGATTTTCTTTTCTTTCATGGCTAACATGGCGCCAACGGCCTTGCGGTCGTTGACCGCAAAAATGGCGTCCGGTTTAGACCGCAGTTGCCATAGCTGCTGAAAATCCTGGTAGCCGCTATCCTGTGCAAAGCCGGAATGGATGATCCACGATTCCTGCACCGGCAGTTTATGCTTGCGCAATGCGTCCAGGTAGCCCTGTAACCGGTTGGCCGTGAAGGTCAGTCCCTGTGGCCCTGCCAGGTGCGCAATGCGGCGGTACCCTTTGGCGATCAGGTGTTCGGTAGCTTCAAAAGCGCCGTTGTAATCGTCCTGCATTACTTTGCTGGTACTAACATGTTCGGCTACACGATCAAAAAACACCACCGGCACCCCATCGTCGATAATCTCCTGGAAATGGTCACAGGCGTCTGCCTGCGAGGATACAGATACCAGCATACCATCGAGGCTGCTGAAAGAGAGGCTGCGGATGATATTCAGCTCCCGTTCCGCGTCGTCGTTGGTCACGTGGAGAATGAGGTTATAGCCATGCCGGTAGGCTACTTCCTGTATACCGGTAAATACCGTGGAGAAATAGTAATTGGTGATGGCCGGCAATAACACGGCCACGTTATGGGAACTGTTTTTTACCAGGCCGGTGGCATTGAAATTGGGCCGGTAATTCAGTTCTGCCGCCTTGTCCAGTACCATCTGCCGGGTTTCGGCATTCACATCATAAGTGTCCCGCAGCGCCCGTGAAACCGTTGATACAGATATATTCAACGCCCGGGCGATATCTTTTATCGTAGCATAGTGTCGGCGCATATGCCCGAATATAAGAAATCACGGACGTTTTCGGTAACGTTACCGGTGAAATTCCGGCAAAACGTTTCGAGGCTACGTATTTTGGGGGTACGTTTTAGCAACGAGCCAACCAAGAATCACTCATTAAAATTCGAGCGTATGAAGAACTGTAATTGCCGCGATTTATTCCCCTACCTGCTACTATGCTTGCTAATGGCGCTGTCCGGCCAACTGGCGGCGCAAAATTCGCCTGTTAAAGGCACTGTCAGAGACGCTGTTTCCAAAGCGCCGCTCCCCGGCGTTACCATCACCGTAAAAGGTACCACGCAGGGCGTTACCAGCAGCGCCGACGGTACTTATTCGCTTTCCGTGCCAGCCAACGCCACCCTCGTATTTTCTTTTGTGGGATACACGCGCCAGGAAATACCGGCAGGCGGTAAAACCACTATTGATGTAACGCTCAGCGAAAGCTCTTCCAGCCTCAGCGAAGTAGTCGTTACCGCGCTGGGTATCGAACGGAAGACCCGCTCCCTGGGATACGCCACCCAGCAGCTGGGCACCGAAAGTATCAACGCCGTGAAAGATCCCGGGGCCAATATCATGAATACGCTCAACGGTAAAGTGGCCGGCGCGGTGGTGACACCAGCCGCCTCCGGTCCGGGCGGTGCTGTAAGGGTGGTGCTCCGTGGCAACCGCTCCATCAGCGGCAACAACAACGCCCTGATCGTCGTGGACGGGGTACCGATCGATAATACCATGAGCACGGAGACCGCCGGCGGCGGTTCCGCCAATACGGTGGCCACACAGCCGAAAGGCACGTCCAGCGGTTATTCCGGCAGCGACGGCGCGGCCAGCATCAACCCGCAGGACGTAGAGTCCATCAACGTGCTGAAAGGTCCTGCCGCGGCAGCGCTCTACGGCAGCCGTGCCGCCAACGGCGCGCTGATCATCACCACCAAAAGCGGGAAAAGCGGTAAGCTGGCCATGCACTACAACGGTGGCGTGTCCATCGATCAGCCCAACCTGCTCATGAAATTCCAGAACAGCTACGGCCGGGGCAACGGCGGCCAGTACGGCGCCCGTGCGGGCAACAGCTGGGGCGCGCCGGCACAGACCTACGCCGGCAACGTAAAAGGCTTCTTCAACACCGGTACGGCCGTGAACAACGCAGTAGACGTGTCCGGCGGCACTGATAAACTGAAGGGATACGCTTCCTACGCGAATAATTCCGTTACCGGCATCTATCCCAAAAACAGCCTGCAGCGCAATACGCTCAACCTGCGCGTGAACGCGGAAGTACTGCCCCGCCTCACCACCGACGTGAAACTGACCTATGTGAGCCAGGATATCAAAAATAAACCCCGCGTGGGCGACCAGGGCGTAGCCAACGAAGCCTATATCATGCCCCGGGACCTCAGCCCCGATTCGCTGAGGCACTTCGAAGGAAGAGATGCCACCGGGAAACCATACCCCATTTACTGGACCAACTCTTCCACCTTCCAGAACCCCTACTGGGACGTATACCGCAACAGCGTCAACGAATCCCGCAACCGCATCATGCTCATGGGATCCGCTAAATACCAGTTGCGCGACTGGCTCAGCGTGCAGGGAAGATATAGCCTTGACCGTTACGATGATAAAATCACCGCTTCCTACTACGATGGTACTGTGGCCTTTCCCGTACAACCGGGGGGGCGCTACCTCGAAGCATATGTGAACCACTGGGAGCGTAACATGGACCTGCTGCTGTCCGGTAACAACACGCTTTCCAACAGTTTCCATATCAGCTACAACGTAGGCGGCAGCGTGCTTACCAGCAGGGGATACAACACCCAGTCCATCGCCAATGGCCTGAGCATCCCCAACCAGTTCAACCTGAACTTCGCCTCCGCACCGGCGTTCTCCAATACCACCGTCAAAAAAGAAATACAATCCGTGTATGGCAGCGCCCAGCTGGATTTTAAACAATACCTCTACCTGGATGTCAGCGCACGCAATGACTGGTCCTCCACACTGCCCAGCCCCTACAGCTACTTTTACCCGTCTGTAGGCCTCTCCGCTGTTTTGTCCGATATGATCAAAATGCCTTCCTGGGTTTCTTTCGGAAAAGTGCGCGCCTCGTACACACAGGTGGGTAACGACGCAGACCCTTATCTGCTGCTGCAGACCTATGATTACAGCGTAGGCGCCGGCAACGGCTTTGTGTCCAGGAGCTTCACCAAAGCCATCAGAAACCTGAAACCGGAACAGACCAAGTCCTATGAAGCAGGACTGGAAGCACGCTTCCTCGATGGCCGCCTCGGTGTGGACGCTACCATCTATAAAAACAATACCATCAACCAGTTGATCTATATCGGCCTGCCCCAGGCCAGTGGTTTCGATAACCAGTACATCAACGCAGGTAACATCGAAAACAGGGGAGTGGAAGTGATGGTAACAGCGACGCCTGTACGTAATGATCATTTCAGCTGGAATACCACGCTGAATTATGCCACCAATAAAAATAAAGTACTGTCACTGGCGCCGGGAGTGGACCAGGCCGACCTGTCGCCGTCCGATAATTTCGGTAGCCTGCTGATCAAGCCGGGCGGCTCTTATGGGGATATCTATGGTTACACCTGGAGCCGCGATGAGAAAACCGGTCAGCGCATGGTGAACGCCAACGGCCTGCCGGTGGTGACGGCCAACCAGAAACTGGGCAATTTCAACCCTGACTTCACCCTGGGCTGGGGCAACCAGCTGAAGTATAAAGACCTGTCCCTGTCTTTCCTGGTAGACGGCAGGGTAGGCGGTATACTGGTATCCGGTACCGACGCAATCCTCGCCGCTTATGGCGTCGCGGACTACACCACCCGTTTCCGCGATGGTGGCCTGGTACTGCCTGGCGTACTGCCGGACGGCTCTCAGAACAATGTGGCCATTAAAGCGGAAGACCTGTGGACGACCGTGTCACAGGGCGGTCGCAATGCCTACGGTGAGTTTTTTACCTATAGTGCCACTAATTTCCGCCTGCGGGAACTGTCTGTCGCCTACGATTTCAAGTTGAATAACAAAGTGCTGAAGTCTGCCAGGGTAGCGCTCACCGGGAGAAACCTCTTCTTCCTGTACAGGGGCAAGTCCCTGCTGGACATCCCGGGCATAGGCAAACGTACCCTCCCGGTAGACCCGGAAATGGCCATCGGCGCCAGCAACTACCAGGGCATAGAAGCCGGTCTGCTGCCTGCTGTGCGCAGCTTCGGTTTCAACGTGAACGTATCTTTTTAGCCGCTAAAATCAACTGCCATGAAAAAACAATTCCGATATATTCTTCCGCTGGTAATGGCTGCTGCACTGAACGGCTGTACCAAAAATTTCGATGAACTGAATACCAATCCAGGGACGCTTACCGAGGCGGGTCTCCGGGAGATACCGTTTATGTTCTCCAAAGCTCAGTCGGCAGCTGCTGTCAACCAGGGATATTACCAGACCACACAGAACCTGTACGCCGACCTGTACGCACAATATTTTGCGCTGAATACCACCAGCTTCCAGACCGACCGTTACCTGATCAACGACGGCTGGCTGCCACGCCCGGGTATTGTGACCTACGTGCAGACCGTCCCGCAGTTACGCACCATTTTTGAAAACACGCAGCCCACTTCCGGTGAATATGCGCTGGCGGAGATCATGTGGGTGTATGTGTTTCATCATATGACCGACTATTTCGGCCCCGTACCGTATTTTGATGCCGGTAAAGCGCAGGATGTGATCGCCTACGACGCGCAGGATAAGATCTACGACGATTTTTTCAAACGGCTGGACCACGCCGTGAAAGCCTTGCAACAGGCGGGTGTCAGCAATGTGTTTGGCAACTATGACCTGATCTATGGCGGCGACGTGCAGCAATGGATACGGTTCGCCAATACGCTGCGGTTGCGGCTGGCGCTGCGCATTTCCCGTGTACAGCCCGACAGGGCCAAACAGGAAGCCGAAGCGGCTGTTACCGCCGGGGTAATGACCGATATAACGCATACGGCTAAACTGAAACGCTCGCTCAACGGCGGCGATGGTAACGGTTTGGCCAGGGTGGCTTCTTATAACGAGTTTAGCATGAGCTCCACCATGTTATCTTATCTGAAAGGATATAACGATCCGCGCATGAATAAAATGTACCAGCCGGCCGTAGGGAACGGCGCTTTCAGGAGCGTGCGTAACGGTTCCCCGGCGGTGGCGCTCAACAACCCGCTGAACCAGGCAGACCAGACCTCCAATGCCGGTACTTACTGGGCCACCTGGAACGGCACCGCATGGCTGCCTATGCTGGAAGCTTCCCAGACGGTGCTGTATGCCGCGGAAGCTTATTTCCTGCGGGCAGAAGGCGCTGTCAACGGTTGGAATATGGGCGGTACCGCGCAGGCGCTCTATGAAAAAGGAATTGAGACGAGCATGCAGCAGTGGGGCGTTACCGACGGCACTGTCATCAACGCCTACAAGCAGTCCGCCGCCCTGCCCGCGGCGCCGGGCGATGTAGCTAATTCGGCGGCCGTAGCGGACGTGCCGGTGAAGTTCGGTACGGCTGCCAACGTACAACGGCAGCAGATCGGCACACAGAAATGGATCGCCATCTATCCCGACGGGATGGAAGGCTGGGCTGAATTCCGCCGCAGCGGTTACCCGAAAATGTACCCGGTATTACAGTCAGACAACGCTGACCTGCCTGCCGGCGCCTTTATCAAACGGCTGCCTTACCCTTCCGCAGAGGCGACCACCAACGGCGCTGAGCTGAAGAAAGGGATACAGCTGCTGGGCGGCCCCGACAACGCCGCCACCCGTTTGTGGTGGGATGTGGAATAGACTTGTTTTAAATAGTTAAATTCATTGGATGTTGAATACGATAGCGCAGTTTTTCATGGTCATGTCTTCGCTTTTTCTGGCTGTAGGGCGGCCGTTGCCCAAAGTGCTTCCTGCTGAGCGGGAGGATATTGCCGGCAGGCAGCTGAAGCTGGAAGCGGCTGCCGCCTTCCAGCGGTATACTACGCTTCCGCAAACCACCGAAGGGTGGACCGCCTGGCGGCAGGAGCTGCGCGACAGGATCGCCCGGGAAACCGGTATACAGGAAGATCATACGTTGCCGCTCGATACAAAAGAGACCGGCCGCGTACAGCAGCAGGGATACAGCATCCGTAACATCGCTTTCCAGACCCGGCCCGGCGTATACGCTACCGCCAATCTGTATATGCCGGACGGTCCGGGTCCTTTCCCCGCGGTGATCAATATGCACGGGCACTGGCCCGGCGCCCGCACCGGTGATATGGTGCAGGCCACCGCACATGAACTGGCCAGCCATGGTTATATCTGCCTTAATATCGACGCCTGGGGCGCCGGAGAACGGACCACCACGCCCGGTACGGCAGAATATCACGGTGCTAACCTCGGCGCTTCCCTGATGAACGCCGGTGTCACCCTGATGGGGATGCAGCTGACCGACAACATGCGCGGGGTAGACCTGCTGTGCAGCCTGCCGCAGACCGACAAAAAACGGATCGGCGCCACCGGCGCCAGCGGCGGCGGTAACCAGGCCATGTGGCTAACGGCCATGGATGAACGAATTAAAGCGGCAGTACCGGTGGTCAGTGTCGGCACCTTCGAAGCGTATATCCTTAACAGTAACTGTGTATGTGAACTGCTGCCCTCCGGGCTCACCTTCACCGAAGAAGCCGGCATCCTCGCCATGGCGGCGCCCAGGGCGCTGAAGATATGCAACGCGGAAAAAGACGCCAGCAAATCGTTTTATCCTTCGGAAATGCTGCGCAGCTACAAAGCGGCCATGCCGCTGTTCCAGCTGCTGAAGGCCGGCGATCGTTTACAATACCAGCTCTTTAACACCACCCACGGCTATTGGCCGGAGATACGCAGCACCATGCTGGGCTGGTTTGACCAGCACCTGAAACATACCGGCAACGGCGAGGCGGTGCCGCTGCCCAATACGGCATTACTGCCCGAACGGCAGCTGCTCACGTTCCCCACGCTGCAGCGGGACAGTAATGTGCTCAGCACCGCCGCCTGGTGCCGGCAGGCTGGCAGCGAATGGCGCGCCAGCATGCTGGGACACGACCGACTGGACGTGAAAGAAAAAAGAGCTGCTTTAAAAGCGGTGCTGAAAGCGGAGCAACCGCTGCAGCTGAAAAAAATACATACCTATACGCCGGAGGAAGGATGGGACAGGCTGGCACTCGAGACGACAGACGGAGAACTGCTGCCGCTGCTGCACCATAAACCCCGCAAACGGGAAAACGGCTACGTGGTACTGACCCACAGCGGTGGAAAAGACAGCATCCCCTCTGCCCGCATCGATGAGCTGCTGGCAAAAGGCTATGGCCTGGTGCTGGCCGATCTGTGGGGCACCGGTGAACAAAGTTCCGAAGCCGCCACCAAAACGGACGGCAGCCTGCCACGCTTTCATACGTTGTCCCGCAGTGCACTCTGGCTGGGGCATACCCTGCAAGGCAAATGGGCCAACGATCTGCGGCTGCTGACAGGCTTCCTCCGCAGCCACTACGGCGTAAAACGCATTACACTTGAAGGGTACAGGGAAACCGGTATGGCCGGCCTTTTTGCCGCCGCGATGGAGAGCGGCGTACACAAAGTAGTGGCGCATAACAGTCCGGTGAGTTACCAGTTTGCCAACAGGCAGGGCGTCGATTATTTTAATATGGCCATCCACGTGCCCGGCATCCTGCCATGGGGCGACGTGTCGCTGGCCGCCGCGCTCACCGGCAGGGAAGTGGAGCTGATAGCGCCGGTAGACATGTCCGGCAACCCGGTCAGCGGACTGCCGCTCAAATTCTACCGCGACGAGTTCCAGGAACTACGCAAACGCTGCCGCCAGCGCGGACAGCTCATTGTCCGCACCGCAGATAACAACTATAACGTCGAAAAATAATATGCATATGAAAAATAATCGCAGGGATTTTCTCAAACTGGCAGGCCTCGCCGGTATCGGTCTTACCGGCAGCGCCGTACTGCCGGGCATCGGAACAGCTCATGCCGCCGGTATACCGGACAACCTGCTGCAACAGGCGCAACAAGCCCGTAAGCAACGCTTTAATATGTGCGGCTATGCCGCGCCTAAAATCGATACCGTCCGCATCGGCTACGTCGGACTGGGCAACAGGGGCGGGGCGGCCGTGGAACGCATCACCTGGCTGCAGGGCATCGAGGTGAAAGCCCTCTGCGACATCCGCCCGGAAAAAATAGCAGAAGCCAAAAAACGAATCGCCAACAGCGGTTATCACCCCCACGAATACACGGGATCTGCCGACGCCTGGAAAAAAATGTGCGAACGGGACGACATCGACCTGATATATATCGCCACACCGTGGGAACTGCATACACCCATCGCGGTATATGCCATGGAACATGGTAAACACGTGGCCACGGAGATTCCCGCCGCCTATACGCTGGAAGACTGCTGGCGACTCGTGGAAACATCCGAACGCACCCGCAAACACTGCGTGATGCTGGAGAACTGCTGCTACGATTTCTTTGAACTGCTTACGCTCAATATGGCCCGCCAGGGCTTCTTCGGAGAAATCATCCACTGCGAAGGCGCCTATATCCACGATATCTTCGAAAGCATGTTCGACAGAACAAAACGGTATGACAACTGGCGCCTCCGCGAAAATGCCAAACATAATGGTAACCTCTATCCCACGCACGGACTGGGTCCCGTATGCCAGGTGCTCAATATCAACCGGGGCGACAGCATGGAGTACCTGGTGTCTGTATCCTCCAATGATTTTATGATGCACGACCGTGCCGTGGAACTGGCCGCAAAAGACAATTTCTTTCAGCAGTTCACCAAAGCCCATTTCCGGGGTAACATGAACGTATCTACGATCCGCACGCGCAAAGGCAAAACCATTATGGTGCAGCATGATGTGACCTCCCCGCGGCCTTACTCCCGCATCCACCTGGTCAGCGGCACCAAAGCCACGGCACAGAAATATCCGTTGCCCGCCCGTATTGCCACCAGTCACGAAGGATGGCTCAGCGATGCCGATTTCAAAAAGCTGGAAGAGCAATATATGCCGGCCATCGTCCGGAAAGTGGGAGAGATGGCCAAACAGGTAGGAGGCCACGGGGGCATGGACTTTATGATGGACTGGCGCCTGATCGACTGCCTACGCAACGGGTTGCCGATGGACATGGACGTCTATGACGCCGCCACCTGGAGCGCCGTTTGGCCGCTCAGCGAATGGTCAGTTGCGCACCGCTCCAACTCCATTGATGTCCCTGACTTCACCGGGGGATCGTGGAAGAAAAACCAGCCGGTAGACATCTCCCTGGCACAGGGCGGCACCACCGGTGTAGTGAACAAAAGGTGATCATCTTCCGAAATCAAACAATTCAATCGTCACGACTAAAAAAAAGCATATACATGAAAATCATCCGATCCAACAACCCGCAGGAATTAGGGGCCACAGCCGGCCAGGATGCGGCTGCCCTGATCAACCAGGCTATCCATGAAAAAGGACAGGCGAATGTTATCCTCGCCACCGGTACCAGTCAGTTTGAAACCCTTCGTGAACTGATTACGGCAGATATCGACTGGAGCAAGGTGGTGATGTTCCACCTCGATGAATATATCGGGCTGCCGGTGACCCATCCGGCCAGCTTCCGGAAATACCTGAAAGAACGTTTTCTGCAACAGGTAAGCCCGCTGAAAGCCGCTTACCTGATCGATGGAGAAACAGACCCCGAAGCGGAAATAGCACGGCTGGCAGCGTTGATACAGGCCCATCCGATAGATGTAGCCCTGGTAGGCGTAGGAGAGAACGGTCACCTCGCTTTTAACGATCCTCCGGCTGATTTTACCACCAAAGCGCCTTACCTGGTGGTGAACCTGGACGATGCCTGCCGGCAGCAACAGGCCAACGAAGGATGGTTCGCAACAGCGGCCGATGTGCCGGCACAGGCTATCAGCATGTCGGTGCACCAGATCATGTTATCTAAACAGATCATCTGTTCCGTGCCAGGTGAAAGAAAGGCCAGGGCTGTCAAAAACAGCCTGGAACAACCGGTCAGCAACCTGTTCCCGGCCAGTATTCTGCAACAACACCCGCATTGTACCTTTTATCTCGATACTGCAGCAGCGGCACTGCTGGCATAAGGCAGACGGGTGGCTTACAGGCAGCAGGTGTTGTATGGTTAATGGCCTGCTGCCTTTTTATTTTTTTAGCCTCTCCTTTTTGTTTTTACCCCATACCCCCAAAAAATGACGGCTTCATCCTGACCCCACAGGTTTTCTGGTAACAAAATTGAGGAGCTGAGGTATTCCTCATTTTTTTAAACCGTCGCTTATGCTTAAACATTCAGGGGCTTTTAGCAGTTTTTCCGTCAATGATCTGCAACAGGCTAAACAGTTTTACCAGGACAAAGTTGGATTGGAGGTCTCCGAAACAGCCGAGGGACTGGAGTTAAAAATGGACAGCGGACCTAAGGTATTTCTTTATGCCAAACCGAACCATGAACCGGCAACCTTTACCGTACTCAATTTTATTGTAGACAATGTGGATGATGCTGTGGAACAGCTTACGCAGAAAGGCATCCGTTTCCTGCAATACGAAGGCGAAATAGGAACCGATGAAAAAGGTATTTTCAGGGATAAGGAAGGGGGAATGGCGATCGCCTGGTTTGCTGATCCGGCAGGGAATATTCTTTCGGTGCTGCAATCATAGCACCTCGGAATTTTTGATTTACGGCTTTTAAAATTTCGCTTCGATCCGGATACCGAAACCTCAAAATCCGTAAATCAAAAAATCCCGACATCTTATCTGATGTCAGCGAAATAAGTCACTTCACCTTCCGGGGTCACCCGTAGCACAATCCGTTTATTATGATCGTCCTTTAGTTCCACGAAATAATTGTCTTCATCTTCAAATTCCTCCCCGTAAACAAACATGTTGGTTTGGTTAAATTCGTTGTCATCGAAAAGGATGACAATGGCGTTTGCGTAGCTTTTATAGTGTTTTTCGATTTCCCGTTGAGCCACAGGGGGCAGATCGGAGAACCGGGCCGGGGTGGTGGTGCCTACGAGGTTGGACTGTTCGTCATAAAAGGCGGTGGTAGGTCTGCCGTCTTTACTGGTGAAGGCTGCCTGGTCGAAGTAGGTGGTCCTTTGCCATACTACATCTGAAATATTACCAAAGTCCCGTCCGAAATGCTGTTTGGATTCGTAGCTGACATCTCTGCCTTTTAGTGCGCGCAAGGATTTTTTCTCAGCGTGTTTTTCTTTACGGATTTCTTTTTTGTCAGCGCGGGCCATCAGGCCGTCCTGGGCATCTGCCGTAGCGAGGACGAAGAACAGGGGCAGCGCCATAAGCACAAGGATACTTTTCATCTTGCAAGGTTTTAGGATCTACAATAGTTTCCGTGACAGGTGATGCACCCCGGAAGGGCACACCCCTATTGCTAACAAAGCCCTTGTGGTGATTGTTCTTACCCTTTTGCTAAAGAATTTACAATTAACGGATCATTCAGGAACCGGGCTGCAACTGATCAAAAAGATAATACAGCGGTGCTTCTTCCAGTACGCTGCGATGGGCTGCTGTATTGTTTTTACGGCTCCATTTGATGAGGCGGACGAAGCCGTCGGCGATCTCTATGCCGGTGATGTCGCCATCGCTGAAGCAGCAGCAGCCGGTATTGAAATAGGTGGGGTACGCCATGGTTTTAACAAACTGTTTACCGGCATATTCTTCCTGTCGCCGGCGCAGTTCGGTCTGCAGCGCGGCGATGGCAGCCTGGTCATTGTCGGCCATGGCCCGCTCCAACTGTTTGCTGAGTCGGTCGATATGGTCCAGCGAGGCAAAGACAGGTTTGTGCGTATGGCCGGAGATGAATAATGTACGCGGCACCTGCACGCTCCATTCATACATGATAATGTTGTGGGTGTCTACAAGATCAAAGGATTCGGACAGCGTATCGGGATGTATGTCCAGCAGCCGTTGCACCGGGGTCCAGATGGCGGCTACGAACCACTTGCTGAAAGCGTTGCCGTCGCTGCGTTTGTCACCCTGATGACCGTGCGCCAGGAAAATCCTATGGGCGTTACCGTTATACTGTGTTTGCAGTATCAGCCCCTCGTAAACCCGCAGCTTTTTGCCGAACAGTGGTTGCAGGAACTGGCGGCGGGGCACCACGTAGTGCCATTCCAGGTCGTGGTTGCCGAAGATGCGGTAGTAGCGTTTCTTCTGCAGGAAGCGGGCTTCCGCCTGCAGGGGCGGGGTGTTGTATTGCATGACGGCGGAGGGTTTATTTTCCCAAAGCTCTTCGCAGTCGCCCAGGTTAATCAACGTATAGCCATGATCGTAATAGTGCTGCAGGGCATCTATATAGGCATCTGCGGCTCCTTTGAAGTCATCGGCGGCATCGCGGCAGCCTTTATGCTGGTCGGAAAAAATAATGAAGCGGCCCTGTTGCAGGTCAAACGGCACCAGCAAGCCGCTATCCTTTTTCCCTTGCAGGATACGGTCGTGCAGTTGCGACAGGGATTTGAATACCGCATTTTTGTCCGGGCGGGATGACAGGCGGTCAGACATCCGGATCACCAGCCGGGCCAATGCTCTTTTAATTGAATTTGACAACGGGTTTAGATTAACTCGGGCGACAAGATAATGGAAATTTTCATATTGGGAAATCTCATCCACAGCATCCGCGGATATGTGAATCTGAAAATTCACATATCTGCGGGCTTGCATTCATCATAGTGTTTTTTTCAGCGTTTCAAAGAAAGCCTGTTGTTGTTCAAACATGGGGAAGTGGCCGGAGCCTTGTATCCAGTACAGGATGGCCGGAGGGTGTACCTGTTTCAGTTCGTACGTATAGAACGACAGGGCGTCCTGTGCGCCGCCGATCACGTACATAGGGCCTTTGTAGCGGGGCAGCGTTTTGCTCAGATCGTAGTGGATGCGGTTCAGGTCCTGGATCATGAGTCCCTGCATGGTCGTGTTGGAGGGCGCCACGTCGATTTGTTTGAGCATGCTGTCGATCATCCTTTTGTCGAAGATGTAGGACATGCGGATGATGCGGTTGTATTCTGCTGAATCTGCTTTGGTGGCCTGATGCGCGTTGATTTTCTTTTCGAGCGAATCATAGCGGCTGATGTCGGAAGCGCCCATTCTCACCTTCAGGTTGTTGATATGGGTGGCAAAAAAGCCGGGATCGAATTTGTAATAACCCGGGCAGGCCAGTACCAGTTTCTTCACCCGCTGCGGGTAGGTGACGGCGAAGTTCATGGCCAGCATGGCGCCCCAGGAGTGGCCGTAGATGGTCACACGGGGGAGGTGCAGGTGGTCCAGCAGCAGGCGCACGTCGTCGACGGCTGCTTTCAGGTTGATGGTGGTGGAGTCCAGCGGTACCGGTATGGAAAGGCCGGTGCCTCTTTGTTCCAGCAGGATGGCCTGGTGCGTTTTGCCCAGTTCGGCTGCTACGCCCGCCTGTTGCAGGCAGGAATTGCCCGGTCCGCCGGATAACACAAGGATAGGTTCCCCTTTGCCATAAAGATGATAATACAGGTGGCCCCAGGAGGTACGGATGGAATCGGTAGACTGGGCGGAGCAGAGCAGGGTTGCAGACAATAGTAAAGTCAGCAGGATAGAAAATTTTCTCATAAGAACAATTTCGGGTAAAATCTTCCCGAATTTATATTATTTTCCGGGAGAAGTTTTTCCGCGTTACTGATCTTTTTTAATTATCCTGATATGGCCATTTTCCACACTTTGTACCAGGAGCTGATTTCTTTCCTGGGTATCGGAAACCTCCTTGAACTGTACCGTACCGGCAATTATTCCTCGTTGCTTACGTTTAACGGTATCCTTTGGGTGATCTCACCGGTGATCCCGTTGCTGCTGCTGATAGAAGTCGCCCGTGCATTGATTTACAAGCGTTTTAAGATAGAAGACTACAAAATTCCTTTTCTGATCTTTGTGCTTAATCGATTTATCTCCCGTTTTATCTCCATCGCTGCTATTGCTTTTTGCATCGGGGTGTTTGAGAAAATAGCGCCTTTTCAGACCACGTTTACCTGGTATTGGTTTATCTACGGTTATATAGTATGGGAGTTTGCTCATTTCATCTATCATTACCTGGGGCATAAGGTCCGTATTTTCTGGTGTCTGCATTCCACGCACCATGCGCCGGTGGCGATGAACCTGTCGGTCACCTATGCGCACTTTTTCCTGGAGGCACCGTATGCGGACGTGATCCGTACTTCTATCTGTATACTGGCCGGGGTGAACCCGCCGATGTTGTTCCTGATTATGTTTATAGACGGCACCTGGGGCGCCTTTATTCATGTGGGAGAGAACATTTTGCCGGACGGCAGGATGGGGTTCCTGAACCGGATCATTCTTACGCCGTCGTATCACCGGGTACATCACGCGAAGAACCCGGAATATATGGATACCAATTTCTGTAACCTGCTCAACATATGGGATAAGGTATTCGGTACTTTTCAGCCGGAGAAAAAAGAGGTGAAAATACAATATGGTATCACCCGGGAGATGAATCCGGGGAATTTGCTGGATGTGTATTTTGGTGAGCTGTACTGTCTGTGGAAAGATATCCGCAGGGCGCCGGGAATTGTCAACAAATTGTTGTACATCGTGATGCCGCCGGGATGGAGCCATACCGGCGATCATAAGACGGCGAAGGTGGTTAAAAAAGCGTACGAGGAAGAAGTAGCGGCGGCCGCAGTCTGATCACATCTTCTGAACAAAACAGCCCGGAGCAAAGCCCCGGGCTGTTTTGTTCAGAAGCTTCCTGTTTAAAGGAAAAATTGTTCTGAAATGACCTTTCCGTCTTTGACCACATATACGCAGAGTTCTTCGAAGGTGCCGCGCTCTTTGCCTTTAAATTTCGTGTCCATGGTGAGCGTGAAAGCGATCGCATTACCGGCGATCAGTGGCGGCGATATTTTTACGCCGTAGGATGCTTCTATCAGGTCCATAAACATTTCTCCTTTACGGATGATGTTTTGCAGGCCTTTGGTTTCTTTCTCAAAGCCACCCATGGCTTCCGGTTCAATGCTGACGGCGTCCTCCGCATACAGCTCTTTGTGGGCGCCTGTGTAGTCTTCCTTTTCGCAGTAAGCCGCGAGGCGTTGGGCGATTTCCTGGGTTGTCATATTGATATGGTTTATAAGTGTTTGGATTTAAAGTTAACAAAAAATCGGGCCGGCTTTCCCGTACTGCGGTCAGATATTGTTCGGTCCGTATTAGTTTTTATCCGTCAAAAAAAGTACCTTCAGGTGGATATAACTGCTTTCGAAGTCTGGTTAGCCGGTAAACCGGCAGGATTTTTTCTGCACACTATATGCATTAGAAGGGTACGTGCCATCCGCCCTGCAACCGGGTGAAGTGCGTGTAGGGGTTGTGAACCTATTTACCTTTTATCAAAAATTTAAACGCAGACATTGGACAAGACCAACACTATTATCAAAGGATCCGGCAGCTTTATTCCCGCAGTTGCTAAACTGAACAGGGACTTTATTCCCAACCGCTTTTATGATGCCCAGCAGGTGGCTATTGACACGCCGGGCGAAGAAATCGTCAACAAGTTCCGGCAGATCACCGGTATCGGCGAGCGCCGTTATGTGGCGAACGATCAGCATACCTCTGAAATTGCAGCATGGGCTGCGCAAAAAGCGCTGGAAGATGCCGGCACAGACCCTGAGACCATTGATCAGCTGATCGTGGCGCATAACTTCGGGGATGTGGAACAAGGTTCTATACAATCGGGCGCCGTACCTTCCCTGGCGGCCCGTGTAAAACATATACTGGGTATCCGTAATCCCAACTGTGTGGCTTACGACATCCTCTTTGGTTGTCCGGGCTGGCTGCAGGGCGTTATACAGGCCGATGCCTTCATCCGCGCAGGCGTGGCCAAACGTTGCCTCGTTATCGGGGCGGAAGTGCTGAGCCGCGTACTGGATAGCCATGACCGTGACAGTATGATCTTCAGCGATGGCGCCGGCGCCATGGTACTGGAGGCCGCGGAGGCAACCACCGGTGGCCCTGGCATCCTGGCTGCTGCCGCACAAACCTACGCGATACAGGAACTGAACTACATCAGCACCGGCGTCTCCAACTCCCCTGAAGACAACAGCGGTATCAAATACGTAAAAATGCAGGGACGGCGGGTGTACGAGTTTGCCCTCAAACATGTGCCGGAAGCCATCAAAGCCTGCATCGACGCTACCGGTATCCCCATCTCCCAGATAAAGAAAATATTCATCCACCAGGCTAATGAAAAGCTGGATGAAGCCATCATCAAAGCGCTGTACAAGCTGTATGACCTGACGCCGGACCTGTCCCATGTAATGCCCATGAATATTCATGAGCTGGGCAACAGCTCCGTGGCAACCATCCCCACGCTGTTTGACATGGTCCGCAAAGGCGCACTGCCCGAACATACCCTGCAACCCGGCGACGTGATCGTGTTTGCGTCCGTAGGCGCCGGGATGAACATCAATGCGGTCTGTTACCGGATGTAGCCAGCTCATCTGATATGGTCAAAAAATAAAAAACTGCGTCTGTTTTCGGCGGGGGAATTGTTGCATTTTTGCTGCTTAACAATCTCCCACGATATGGATATCCGCTTCTTCCAGGTAGATGCCTTTACCAATAAACCCTTCTCCGGCAACCCGGCCGGCGTATGTCTGCTGGAGACACCTCTGGCAGATGAAACCATGCTGGCCATCGCTGCTGAAAACAACCTTGCTGAAACCGCTTTCCTGCTCAAACAGGCAGACGGCTACAGCCTCCGATGGTTTACACCCAAACTGGAAATAGCGCTCTGTGGTCATGCCACCCTGGCCAGCGCACACGTGCTCTGGAGCAACGGGCTGGAACCCAAAGACGTTCCCCTGCGTTTTCATACGGTGCGCAGCGGCCTGCTGACCGCCACCGGCAAAGACCACCTGATTGAACTGGACTTCCCTGCCCGTAACTATGAAGACGTGGTATTGCCTACGGCCTTGCGCCAGCTGTTTCAGGACAACTACAGCCGGGCAGTGTATAGCCATGACCGTTATATCGTGGAGCTGCCGGTAGCCGGCGCTGTAGCGCAGTTCGTGCCCGATTTCCACCTGCTGGAGTCCTATCCGGTGGTGATCACCGCTGCGGGTGACAGCGACAGCCCGTATGATTTTGTGTCCCGCTACTTTGCCGTGCCCCTGGGCGTTAACGAAGATCCGGTGACAGGCTCTGCCCACTGCTGCCTCGCCCGCTATTGGGCAGACAAGCTGGGGAAAACGACTTTTAACGCCTACCAGGCTTCCGCCAGGGGAGGAGAACTGAAGGTAGTCCTGAAAGGCGACCGTGTGTTGCTACGCGGAGAAGCGGTGACGGTCATCTCCGGCACATTTCATGTAAACCATTTATAAATTGGAAACCATGTCTGTTTTCGAACAATTCAAACAATTACATCACCAGGATGCCCCGCTGCTGCTGAGTAATGCCTGGGACGTGGCCAGTGCCCTCGTGATGCAGGAAAAAGGAATTAAAGCCATCGCTACTTCCAGCTCCGCCATCGCGGATACGCTGGGTTATGCCGACGGGCAAAACATTTCCTTCGGGGAACTGCTGCATGTCGTCCGCCGGATGGTGGCCAGTGTGAAAGTACCAGTGTCTGCGGATATCGAAGCCGGTTACAGCGACACCATAGAAGGTCTGCTGGCCAATATCGATCAACTGGTGGAAGCCGGCGTAGCCGGCATCAACCTGGAAGATTCCGATCCTGCCGGTACCAGGACCTTGCTGCCTGCCGATGATTTTGTGAAAAAAATTACAGCGATCAAAAGTCACCTGGCCGCAAAAGGACAACACCTTTTTATTAATGCCCGGACGGATACCTTCCTGCTGGACATCCCCGGTAAACTGGAAGAAACGTTCAAACGTGCACGGCTATACGCACATGCCGGTGCTGACAGTCTCTTTGTACCGTTTATCAAAGAGCCTGCGGATATACAGGCGGTGGTAACGGCCATCAAGTTGCCGGTGAACGTTCTTGCCATGAAAGGACTGCCGGGCCTCGATGAACTGACCTCCCTGGGCGTAAAACGCATCAGTATGGGCGGAAGTATGTACTGGGCGCAGAAAAGAGCGCTGGGAGCGCGTTTGGAGCAGGTGATGACGGACGGGAACTTTGAATCTATCTTTTGAATTTAGAGATTTACGGATTTTTTGATTTACGGATTTCGGGATTGATAGGAAATTTGATAAAAATCAAAATTATAGTTAAGATCTTCCAGTCCCCCAATTCCGAAATTTGTAAATCAAAAAATCCGTAAATCAAAATAACCAAATATCAAAATACCCCAATCTCCAAATACTGGTGGCCGCTGTGTAACGCTTTCTCTTTCCCTTCCCACACAAACACCCCATCCAGTCCGGCGGGCAGTGTAATATCTGCGGTAATGCCGTGGGCGCCTTTTCGTACAAGCGATACCGTTATCTCTCCCATAGGATGCGGCATACGGCCTTTTACCTGTTGTAATTCCCCGGGCGCCGGAGCAATCTTCACCCGTGCAAAGCCTGGTTTCGCCGGAACGATACCGCAGATAGTAGCAAGGAAATCATAATTGGGACTGGCGCTCCATGCGTGGCAGTCGGAGCGGGTAGGTTCCGGGTTTTCGGCAAAAGTGGTAAGTCCCATCGTCAGCATGTCGCGCCAGGGTTGTAACTGGCCATAATAATGATGGGCCATGCCTGCTTTCTTTAATGCCTGGTTCAGGTAAAAGCGGTAATAGAAAGTAGCCTGGCTCAGTGTTGTATCTGTCATCAGGCGGCGGAGGACGGCCTGTTCCTGGCTGGCGGGAATGGCGCCCGACAGCACCGCCATGATACCGGCATGCTGACTGAAAGTTTTTTTCTCCGGTGTATTGGCCATTGCGTTGCGGGCAGGATCAAAACACTGACGGTATACGCTTTGGGTAAGCTGTTGCGCCAGACGGCTGTAATGCTGTGCCAACGCCTGTTTACCAAAACCGGCAAACAGTGCTGACGCCTGTTGTAACGTATATGCATATTGCAGGGTGATCACAGCGGAATGTCCGTTGGTAGCGCCATCGGGCACCCCGCCGGGGAAAGCGGTGTTCCAGTCGGTGAAGCCCCACCATTTCATAGGTCCCAGCATCATACGGCTGCTGTCGATATGCCGTTCGTACCAGTCCAGCACGCCCTGGGCAGCCATCAGGTACTGTTGCAGGAAAACATCATCTGCCCGGTGCATCCAGTAGTCGTACAGCATAGACACCCAGTAAAGAGAAAAAGGAGGGATCACCTGGAGACGGTTGCTGGGATAGCGGCCCTGCGTAAGGCCTTCGGGCACGCGGGAGCAGTAGAAATCATGAATAGCTTTGCGCATCAGCCGGTCGTCGCCGGCCACGTAAAGGGAGATGAGTGATTGGATGCGGGTATCGCCTTCGTATTGCAGCTGCTCATAATAGGGGCAGTCGAAGTACGTTTCGCCGGCACAGAGCCTGGCAGTACGCCAGCCGGTATTCCATATGGCCGTCAGCGTGGTATCGTTACAGCTGAAAGCGGCTTTTTCTTCAAACGGATAGCCGGTACGCATACCGTAGAGGTCATCGATGCGGAGCGGCTGGTCGCCGGTGGTGATATCCAGCTGCAGGTAGCGGTAGGTGCGGAACCATAAGGGCCGGAAAGTGCGGTGATCACCGCCATCCGGCTCAAAGATGTCGTAGTTGCCGATCATCTCCATACCATCCACCTGGTTGCGGTTGGCTTTCTGATGGTTGCGGAACAGCGCTTCGGCGTAAGTCATTTTAATGCTCGCCGCTTTGCCGCCGGACACGGTCAGCTGTGGGTAGGCAGACGTATTGTAGGTCTGGTCTACCAGTATGCTCACTGTCTGATGGGCGGGTATCTCAAGGGTACCTGGCCGGCCAGGCCAGCCGGCAACGGGTGTGATGCCGCTGCTCCGCCTTACGGCGCCCATGCGCTCCGGTACTTCTTCCATCAGCGGAATGCTGCGGGGCACCAGCGTCCAGCGGTTGTCACTGTCGTAGCCGAAAGAGGCAGGGTGCGTGAGGACGCTGGCGGTCTTCCAGCCGCTGTCGTCGTAGCCGGACTGCTCCCAGCCCCAGGGATAGGCAGTGCCTTTCACCCGGTCGCCCGGGCCTACGACCATATAGCTGCGCATCCGCGCGCCGTTATCGAGGGAACAAGGGGTATAGGCCGTATCGTGATATACTTTCCAGCTATTGTTGGTGTTGACCGTTTTCTCTGCGTCACCATCTCCCTGTAACAGCCAGCCGGTTTGATTGGACACCTGCGCTACCGGCGCATGTTCGCCCATGTTCCAGACCAGGGCCGCCAGGGTGTTGTTGCCTGCCTGCAGATAGGGGGCGATGTCTACCGATTCGTAGTTCCAGTTATAGAGGTCGCCGCGTGCAGGGCCGCTGCATACGGCCTGGCCGTTCACAAAAAAGCGGTAGCGGTTATCAGCGGTCAGGTGTACGATGAACTTCGACGGTTTGGCCGCCAGGGAGACGGTTTTACGGAAATGATAGACGCCATAGGCCCGCTGGGCGATGCCGGGACAGCTGATCCAGGAGGCCGACCAGTGGTTTTGCA
Organism: uncultured Chitinophaga sp.; assembly: GCF_946479755.1. The sequence continues at coordinate 86,678 of NZ_CAMLHC010000003.1, forward strand.
GTAGTGCAGGATTGGCGGGCAGCTGGCTGTGGCCGGGTAATGTACTGACGCAGCATAGTAAGATCAGCAGAGGATATACGTGGAATTTCATGTTAAAGCTTTTAGTAGTAAGCAGTGCCGGTAAGTTAAGGTCTAATATTTATACCCGGAAGAAAATATGACCGGCGGACAGGACAGTACAGGATGCGCTGCAGGCGGTTGTAAATAATTCTGTACTTTTGCGCCGCTTTGACCAATTTTAACAGAATGCGCATTCATTCGACAAACCGTACAATTTTCCTGTTGCTGCTCACAGGCCTTTGTGGCCGGGCGGCGGCCCAGCAGCGTCCCGACACTGCCATGACCACCCACAGCCTCGAGGAGGTGATTGTACATGAAAACAGGCTGGCAGCGCCTTTAAAGGCGGCCAACCGCAATATTACCATCATCAGCCGTAAGCAGATAGACGCTTTGGCGGTTACTTCCATCAACGAGGTGCTGGCCTTTGTGCCCGGCCTGGACGTGCGTCAGCGCGGCCCGGGAGGTGTACAGGCGGACATCGGCATCGATGGCGGTACTTTCGATCAGACGCTGGTGCTGCTGAACGGTATCAAAATTACCGATCCGCAAACCGGTCACAATATGATGAACCTGCCCGTTGATCTCAACGATGTGGACCACATCGAAGTGCTCCGGGGCGCGGCGGCAAGGGTATACGGTATCAACGCCCTCAATGGCGCTATCAATATCATCACCCGCCAGCCAAAAGAAACGGGTGCTGTTGTCCGTGCCAACGTTGGCAGCAGCTTCAAAAAAGACGAAAAAAATAAGTTGTACAGCGGGTACGGCATCGGCGCCACCGGCACCCTGATGACCGGCAACGCCGGTCAGTCCTTGTCGCTCAGCGCCAACAGCGGCAACGGTTACCGCTACAATACGGCGTATGATAACTACCGGGCGTTTTACCAGGGGGCTTTCCAGCCGGCAGCCAAACACGATATCCGCGCACTGGCCGGTTTCGTGAAAAACAGCTACGGGGCCAACGGATTTTATGCCGCTCCCGGCGACAAAGAGTCGGAAGAATCCGTGAAGACCTTTCTGGCGGCTGTCAGCGATAAAATACAGCTCACTAAAAGCTGGGAGATGACCCCCCGGGTGAGTTACCGTTATACGGAGGACAACTACCTCTACGTTAAACAAAATAAAGCAGGGGCTAACCTGCACGACAACAATATCGTGGACGTAGAGCTGAACAACCGTTTCGAAACGGCCATCGGCTCTTTCGGCGCCGGTGCTGAAGCGCGTTATGAAGCCATCAACAGTAACAACCTGGGCATTCATGAACGCACCAACATCGGTATCTACGGTGAGTATAAAAGTAAGGCCGACAAACGTTTCAGCTTCTCCGTCGGCGGTTACCTGAACTATAACTCCGCCTATGGCTGGCAGTTCTTCCCCGGTGCAGATGCGGGTTTTAACCTTACTTCCGATCTGAAGCTGTATGCCAATATCGGAACGGCGCAACGTTTACCAACGTATACCGACCTGTATTATAAAAGTCCTGCTATTCTCGGGAATGCTAACCTGGGCGTAGAGAAAGCTACTTATATGGAAGCTGGTATCCGTAAGTACAGCGGTAAATTCTCTTATTCCGGCAGTGTGTTCTACCGCCAGATATCCGATTTTATCGATTATGTGAAAGACAGCCTGCCGCAGCCATGGCAGCCGCAGAATTTCCAGCGGGCAGACACTAAAGGTTTTTCATTGCAGACGGGTTATGCTACTACTTTTGCTTCCGGTGTGTTTAGCAGCTTTGCCGCCAACGCCGGTTATAACTACCTGTCGCCCTCTTTTAAGGGAGATGACAACAGCAAAAAGATTTCCCGCTACGTGATTGAAAGCCTGCGCCACCAGCTAACCGCCGGTGTACGGGCTTCGCTGTTGCAGCATTGGATGGTGTCTGCCACTGCGCGGTACAATATGCGTATCAATTATAAGGACTATACCGTGGTAGATGCCCGTATTGCTTACCAGCAGCGCCGTTTCCAGGTGTATGCAGATGCCAATAACCTGCTGGATGTGACCTATGTGGAAGCCGGTGCGGTACCCATGCCTGGCAGGTGGGTAACACTGGGAGGCAGTGTAAAATTCTAGCAAAAGGTGTTTTTAGAATATATCAGGGAGATGAACAGCTGCTGTTCATCTCCTTTTTTATGGATGCACGATCAGGCTGGCGCCGGGGATGTCTTTTTCATTTACGCCGCCATGTAGCAATACGGTGTATGCTTTACCGGCTTCCAGCTGCAGGCCGGAGAGGGCAGGGATATTGAGTGCCTGCCCGTTGGCGCTGACGTTGAGAGATATCGTACCCGCGTCTACGTTAGTGAACGGCCCCAGTTCATAAGCAGCGCCTGACAGGTTGCCCCCGCCGGCGCTGCCGTAATTCACCTTTTCAAACCAGACTTTCCCGATACCCTGCTGTTGCAATGTTACCCGTACTTCGCCGGTGCCGGCCGCAAAGTGGAGGAAGCGCAGTTTAGCCTTGCCGGCGGGCGCTTTGCTCAGGTCATCATAAAACAATACCAGCGTGTCTTTGCTGCGGTCATTCTTTTTCGCTGCCGCGATCACGGTATGGTAGTAGCCGGCAACAGGACCGTTGGGGCCGCCCGTTTCCGTATAGGCGGCGCTGTTGCCAAACTGGCGTGAGGCCTTGTAGCTGGTCCCGCTCCCTTCCGTAAAATTGATCTGTACATTTCCAAAGGTGGTGGGCAGATAGGGGGAGGCCTGGTTGACCGCCACTGCTGTGGTGGTGACCTGTTGGGTGAAGGTCCAGAATTGTATGCCGGTGGCTGCCGGCCGGGCGTTGACAAAGCTGATATAGGCGCTGAGCGGCGGCCTGTCGGCGGCGTTTACATCGAGGTAGTCGCTTTTAGTGCATGCGCTGAGCGCCAGCAGTATAAAGGGGGAGTATCTTTTCATATAATGATGATTTTAAAATTTGCCGGCGAGCCGCACGAAAGGCTGTATGCCGGCGTTACCGTTTTGTATGCCTACGATGGTAGGGTTGCGGAGGCCTGAAATGGCCTGGTCGGTATAATCTCCCAGCACATTGAACACATTATTGACGCCGAGCGTCACCTGGATGGCTTTGCTGATATGGTATCCGGCGGAGAGGTCTGTGACCCAGATGGGTTTCAGCTCCTGGAAGTAATAGTCCGGTTTGGGAAAGGTGGCGTTTTGCGCGGTGGCGGTAGTCACCGACCCAAAGTACACGGTGCGCAGCAGCAGCGACCACCGCGGCGTTGTCCAGCTGCCCTGCAGGGTAATTTTCTGTCCGGGGATGTTGGTCGTTACCCTCGCTCTTTCCGCTTCGCTGAAGATCACGTACTGATATTCTTCCAGTCCTTTCGGGGTGTTGATATGTGTTACTTCATTCTTCACAAAATTACCGCCTGCCAGCAGCTGTATTTGCCCGTTTTCCAGCGGGATGCGGTAGCTGGCTGTTATTTCTATGCCCCGGGTGCGGGTGCTGAATGCATTGTAAAAGAACTTCGCCTGTGTGGTGCCGGTTTGCAGCAGGAGGGCGCGTACGTCTGCTGGCAGGTGGGTGTCGGCGGCGGAGAAGTTACCGGTATTGCCTACACGGTTTTTGATGTCCACGTAATAGGCGTCGGCGGTAATTTCAGCGTTGGGCGCCGGCTGGGAGGTGATGCCGGCGGTATAGCCGGTGGAGCGTTCCGGTGTAAGCGAGGGGATGCCCAGCGCACGGGTAGCGGCGCTTTTGTTGGACGCCGTCACCAGGTCCACTGCGCGGCCCTGCTGGAAAGTGGTGGATGTTTCCGTGTAATAGAACTGCGCCAGGTCGGGCGCGCGGAAACCGGTGTTAGTGGAGGCGCGGATGCTTAGCCATGGTGCGAAGCTATAGCGTGAAGCTACTTTGCCGGTGGTTACATTGCCGAAGTCAGAGAAGTTCTCCGCCCGAACGGCAGCGGAGATGAGCCACTGACGGGTGATTTTTGCTTCCACGTCTGCATAGGCCGCTACGATGGAGCGACTGACATTCACTTCATTGACAGGCCGGAAGCCGGCATGGATCTGTGATCCGGGAGAAAGACCGTTGAGTGCCAGCCAGCCGGCATCGGAGAGGTAAGGTACGCCGGCGGCGCTGGTATCTACACGGTAGATGGGCCGCAGGTCTCCTTTGATATAAGAAGCTTCTTCACCGGCGATGATCTGGTAGGTCTCCGTGCGGTATTGCGCACCGAACGCGATACTGAGCCCGTGAAGGGCCTGTTTGAAGTAGCGGCTGATATCCAGGCTGGCGGTGTTCTGCACGCCGTTGTATTTGCCGGCGTCGAAAGTGGTGGGGCTTTTAGCGCCCAGGCTTGCATTCAGTGAGTTGCTGATGACATTGCTGAAATCGTTTTTTCCGTATACGTTGGACAGATCGATCTTCCACTGGTTGACCGTCGTTTTCACGCCGATGGCGATGGACTTGTCGGTGATGCCGTTGTCCATGGCGGGCAGGAAGCCGTCGGGGTACAGGGTGGTATTGTTGCGTTCTGTCCAGCCGGGGAGGCGGTATACCGCGGTGAACTGCGAGTTGCGGCGACTGATACCGCCGAAGGCATATATTTCCGTCTCTTCTCTAACGGGGATGGCTGTATTAAAAAACAGCAGTGCGTCTTTCGCTTTGTTGGAACCGGGGCTTCGCTGGTCGAAGTGGTGGCGGTTGATGCCGCGGCTTTCCAGGATGGCGTCGTCGATGGCTTTGGTATAGATGGCGTCGTAGCCCCTGGTGTTGGCGCCACCGCCGTAAACGGGCCCGATGTACAGGCCCGCGTCATCGTGGCCGGACGGCAGGGCGATGGCCTGCGTGGCAAATTCGGCGGTCACGTTGAAGAAACCGCCTGCTTGTCCTACCCGCGTGCCGTAGTTGATACCGGTGCGGGTGATGACGCCGTCGCCTCTGCGTCGTGTGCTGGCCGTGGTATTCACAAGGATATGGTTTGTTTGTTTTTTCAGGACGATGTTGATTACGCCGGCGATGGCGTCGGAGCCGTATTGTGCGGCGGCGCCGTCGCGCAGTATTTCAACACGGTCGATGGCGCTGACCGGAATGGTATTGAGGTCGTAACCGGTGGCGCCGTTGCCGAGGCCGCCCCAGTTGATATTGGCGCTTTTGTGACGGCGTTTGCCGTTGACCAGCACCAGCAACTGATCTACGCCCAGTCCGCGCAGCTGTGCGAGGTTAAGGGCAGAGCCGGCGTCGCCGGCATTGCTGCCGTTGACGGAGTGAAAAGAAGGAGAGATGTATTGCAGCAGTTGTGTGATGCTGGTCTGTGGCGCGGATTCCTGTAGTGTTTTGATATCGATGATATCTACCGGTACGGGGGAGTTCAGTTTGGTACGGTCGGCGCTGCGGGAGCCGACGATCTGTATTTCTCCCAGCTGCCGGGTGGTGTCGGTCAGGTGTTTTTCCTGTGCGGACAGGCTGTGAAACAGCAACGGGGCGGTGACAGTGAGTATAATTTTTTTCATGCGTTGGTTGATGATCGTTAAGGGCGGTGAGTAAATCGGTCGTCGGTGAGGGCTACCAGGAAAGCTTCCAGGTCCTGTATCTCCCGTTCGCTCAGGTTCAGCGGCTTGCTCAGGGAGAGGTCCCTGCCTACGCCATCCGGCACTACAGCGTTAGGGTTATTGTAGTAGACAATCACTTCCCGCAGCGTGCGGAACATACCGTTATGCATATACGGAGCGGTAACGGCCACGTTGCGCAGTCCGGGTACTTTGAAAAAGCCTTTGTAGTGTTCGTCTTTGGTGATATCGTAGCGGCCGGCGTCGTTCAGGGTGGTACCGTTGTACAGCCCGATGTTTTTGAAGCGGTCGGCCGTAAAGTCTTCCCCGGAGTGGCAGTTGTTGCAGTTGGCTTTGCCGATGAACAGTATCCTGCCGCGTTTAGCCGGTTCCGTGAGGGCGTTGTCATCGCCGGCGATGAAGCGGTCATACGGGCTGTTGGCCGTTTCGAGTGTTTTCTCATAGGCGGCCAGCGCCTGTGTGATATTGACGGCGGTTGCCGGGCTGTTGAACACCTGCTGGAACAGTTGCCGGTAGCGCTGACTGGCGTTGAGCCGTTGTACGGCTTCTTCAATGGGCAGTCCCATTTCATCGGGATTGATGATAGGTTGGAGCGCTTGTGCTTCCAGGGTGGCGGCGCGGCCGTCCCAGAAATAGTTGGGCCGTCCGGAGAGGTTGGTGATGCCCGGCGTATTCCTTTTGGTGGGCGTGCGATGGATGCCGAGGCTGAGGGCCGCGGTATCGGCAAAGCCATGCTGTGGCTGGTGGCAGGAGGCGCAACTGATGCTGTTGTCTTTCGACAGCAGGGTTTCAAAAAACAGTTGTTCTCCCAGCTGTGCTTTGGTGGGAGGGTCGCCACTGCGGAACCCCGCAAGGATCATGCACAGGCATATTATGCCCGTTAAAATGAAGACCATTTTTGTCATGGAGTGATGTCGGTATTTGGTAGTTACTGAGCGCTGTTCGGTTTCCGGGCTGTAAACGGAGGGTTGATGATAATGCGCGGTGGCTGCAGGGCAGCTAAGGCAGGTGGTGGTGCGCTGCGCAGATGGCTGATATTTGGCATTCCCGGGAGAGCGGGCGATAGTGCCTGCTCTCCCCAGGAATTATGATGGGGGTAAGTAGTAATGGATGGCGGGTGATTATTGTGCGTTGGCTACCAGTTCCACGGCGAGGTCAAATTCGTCGTAGATGGCCTTGTCGCCAATACCTTCAAAGAAGCTTTTGGAACCGTAGCGGATGTTGTATTTGGTACGGTCCACTTTAATATCCGCTTTGGCAGAGATCTGTTTGCCTGCAACAGTCACGGTGGCAGGGAAAGTGATCGGGTGGGTGATGCCTTTGATGGTCAGGTTGCCGGTGATATCATATTTACCACTGCCTTTAGGTGTTACCTGGGTGATCACAAAGTTGGCAGACGGGTGTTTTTCCACGCCGAAGAAGTCTTCGCTTTTCAGGTGGCCCACCAGTTTGGCGTTACCATCCGCATCTTTGATGTCGGTCACCGCGATGCTGCGGGTGTCCAGGGAGAAGCTGCCGCCTTTCAGTACGTTGTTTTCGATATCCAGTTTACCGTCGGAAACATTAATGGTGCCGCTATGCTGACCGGTTACTTTTTTGCCTACCCAGTTCAGTTTGCTCTGGGATTTATCTACCTGGTAGGTAGTCGCTTTTTTAGTGTTGGTGACAGCTTTTGCAGGTTTGTTGTTGCCGGCAGTTGCAGGAGCGGTTAAAGACATCAGTATGATGGCACTTCCCATGAATACCAGGGATACTAATCGTTGCATATGAGTGTGTGTTTAAAAATTTGCTGCAAAGTAGGTTGAATTGCGGAGAAGCATTTGCGCAAAGCGGAAAAAAAACGTTAATTATTTTTCCGCGATCAGGGCGTCCAGGTCTTTGGTCCATTTGGCCACATAGTCCTGGTAATACTGACCGGTGATTTCTCCCGTATACCCGGTATGTATCTGTCTTACTTCGCCTTTACGGTCTATCAGGATGGTAGTGGGAAATGCCATCATGCGGTTGAGCGCCGGTAGTTTCTCTGACGCCACTTTCTTATCAGCAATGCCACCAAAAAGAATATCATATTGTATGTTGTATTTTTCTTTGAGTTTACCCAACGTATAGCGGGCATATTCCAGGTCATCTTTCTGTTCAAAACCAATCGCGATCGCTTCTACGCCCTTGTCTTTGTTTTTGTTGAACCAGGGGGAGAGGAAGGCGGTCTGGTCTGTACAGTTGGGACACCAGGTGCCGATGATTTCCACGATCACCACTTTGCCTTTGTATTTTTCATCGCTGAGGGAGACTGTTTTACCGTTCAGGTCAGGCAGGGAGAAGTCCAGTTTTTTGTAGCCTTCTTTCAGAAAGGTGAGGGCGTATGGGTCCGGCAGTTCTGCGGCGGCGTTTTTGCTGCCGTCAAATTTGATGTTGTTGTAGATCCCGAGGCTGAGTTCTCCTGTCAGGGATTTGTCATCATTGATTTTCCCTTTGATGTAGATGGGGCTGGGGCCGGTGAAGCCGGACAGTTCAAATTCATCGCCGTGGACGGTGCCTTCCAGTTCGCGGCTGTCGCCCACTACCGACATAATGACGCCGGTGAGTTTGTTGCCCTGTTGTTTCAGCAGGCCTACGCGGTTGGGCGTGGGTTCTTTGCTGTAGATGGTGAGGTCCCATTTACCGCTGATATCATGTTGCGGGGCCGCTTCTGTGCCGGGGGGCGCAAAGCGGTAGCTGTGGCCGTATTCAGCGGAGAAGGGGAGTGCGTTGCCGCGGAAGTTGGGCACCAGGCTGCGGTATTCGCCGGTAATTTTACCGTCGTCTTCTATTTTAGCGACGAGTGCGGCGTCGTAGGTGTTCATTTTGATGAAGAGGGAGTCGGCGCCGATGCGTTGTACGTGAAAGTCATCGCGGCGGGTGCCGTTGAGCAGTGTAAACACCGCGTGTGCCGGGTCTTTGCCTTTCAGTTCAAAATTAAAGGGCACCTGTGCTTCGTTGAGGGTAAAGACGCCCCGCCAGATACCTTCACGGACAAAGGGTTTGTCGGGTGTGGCGGCGGCGCTGCCCAGCAGGGTGGCGGATAGCAGGCCGGTGAGGAAAAGTGACTTATGTGTTTTCATGGTTTTATTTTTTGGTTGGATAAACGGTGTGTGAAGTGCACAGGGGAACGCTGTGCCCGGGGATAGGCCCGGAGCGCGGTACGCATGGAGATACCTGCCACTGACGGAAGTCCCACAGCGGTTCCTGTACATGACGACTACGCGGGACCACCGTAACGCCTACACGCTACAGGAGCCAGGCGGTCATCGCCCGAAGGGTAAAAAATGAAAAAGAAAAACAATGAAAAGTACCAAAGGACGTAACAGGAGAGCACATCAGCAGATGTCTGTATCTCTGGTCCCTATAAACAGTGAGGGCAACATCGTAAGAAGTAAACTGGTTGTTTCATGCTAATTATTTTATAGCTCCGCAAATAGATGGTGGTGGTATAAACTAATTAACGGTGGGCTTAATTAGGTGTGATGGAGCAAAGATAGGAGGGGGTGATTATATTTCCAAATAAAAGTCTATAAATTTTGTAGACTATTTCTGTTTTCAGGCGTACATCCGCAGCCCTGCTATCTTTCATTAATATGACCTACCTTTGCGTTTTAAAATAACCTGTTTTGAGTCATTCTGTTTTTTTAATAACACCGCCATTTACACAGCTGAACACGCCATATCCGGCCACAGCCTACCTGAAGGGGTTCCTGAACACCAAAGGGATCAGTGCTTTTCAGGCTGACCTGGGTATTGAAGTCACGCTGGCTTTATTTTCAAAACAGGGTTTACAGCAGTTGTTTGACAGCATCAAAGCGGAGCCGCCGGCGGAGCTTTCGGAGAACGTGGCCCGGATCATCGCGCTGCAGGACGACTATGTGAGCACGATCGACGCGGTGATGTTGTTTTTGCAGGGCAGGAACCCTACGCTGGCGCATCAGATCAGCAAACGCGATTTTCTGCCGGAAGCGTCCCGGTTCGCCCAGCTGGACGATCTGCACTGGGCTTTCGGTTCCATGGGCACACAGGACAGGGCCAAACACCTGGCCACCATGTACCTGGAGGACCTGTCGGACCTCATCATGGAATGTGTGGACCCGCACTTTGGCTTCAGCCGCTATGCCGAAAAACTAAGCCGTTCCGCCAACAGTTTCGATGAACTGTATGACGCCCTTCACGAAGGGTATACTTATATAGACCACATCCTGACAGACCTGCTGGCCGCCCGGATGGAAGCGGTACAACCCTCACTGGTGGCCATTTCTGTTCCTTTTCCGGGTAACCTGTACGCCGCTTTCCGCTGCGGACAGTGGATCAAAACCCATTATCCGGAAGTGAAAATAGCCATGGGCGGTGGTTTCCCCAATACAGAGCTGCGCTCGCTCAGCGACCCGAGAGTGTTTGAATTCATCGACTTCATCACTCTTGACGACGGCGAAGCGCCCATGGAGAACCTGTTTCAATACCTCCAGGGGCAGAAAAACATCGAAGAACTGAAACGTACCTTCCTGTTGCAGGACGGTGCGGTGACTTATATCAACAACGCCTCCTGCCACGATTACAAACAGAGCCAGGTGGGTACGCCTGACTACAGCGATCTGCTGCTGGACCAGTACGTGTCGGCCATTGAGGTGGTGAACCCCATGCACAGCCTCTGGAGCGACGGGCGCTGGAACAAGCTGACCATGGCTCATGGTTGCTACTGGGGCAAATGCACTTTCTGCGATATCTCGCTGGACTATATACGCGTGTATGAACCGATAGCCGCTTCCATGCTGTGTGACCGGATGGAGACCATCATAGCGCAGACGGGCCAGAACGGTTTCCACTTTGTGGACGAAGCCGCGCCGCCCGCGCTGATGCGGGCATTGGCGCTGGAGATCATCCGGCGTAAGCTGACCGTCACCTGGTGGACCAATATCCGCTTTGAAAAAAGTTTCACGCGGGACCTCTGCCTGCTGCTCAAAGCGTCTGGCTGCATCGCCGTGTCCGGGGGGCTGGAAGTGGCGTCTGACCGCTTGCTGGGCCTTATCCAGAAGGGGATCACCGTAGCGCAGGTAGCGCGGGTGAACCGTCATTTTACCGAAGCGGGCATCATGGTGCATGCGTACCTGATGTATGGCTTCCCTACGCAGACGGCACAGGAGACCATCGATTCGCTGGAAATGGTGCGGCAGATGTTTGCCGCAGGTATTTTACAGTCCGCCTTCTGGCATCAGTTTACCATGACGGCCCACAGCCCGGTAGGGCTGGACCCGGCGAAGTACAGCGTGCAGAAAGAGAGCGAGGCGATCGGTACTTTCGCCAACAACGATATTATGCATGTTGACCCCACCGGGGCGGACCATGAAAGTTTCAGCTATGGCCTGAAGAAGTCGTTGCTCAACTTCATGCATGGCGCCTGCCTGGATTATCCGTTGCAGAAATGGTTTGAGTTCAAGGTGCCCAAGACCAGTGTGGCGCCGGATTTCATCACCAAAGCGCTGACAGAAGAGGAGGCAGGGACGATCAAGCCTACCAGCAAGGTGGTATACCTGGGCAAACAGCCGTCGATGGAAGTGATCACCAAATCCAAGAAGGGCAGCACCTGGGAAGTGGCTTCCTTCACGTTTCATAATAAAAAAGAGAAGATGAATATCAGCGTGCCGCCACCACAGGGCGAGTGGCTGGCGGGGCTGCTGTCGCAGGTAGCGGTGGCTAACCCTAAAACCTATACGTTGCAGGAGATCAAAGACAGCTATGAAGCGGCCGGCCTGGAAGATTTTGAACTTTTCTGGGATAACAAGCCGGTGAATACGTTGTATAGATCGGGGTTGTTGAAATTGTAGGGCGCTTTTTTACACATAAAGGAATGGTATGAAAAAAATTGGTTTTTTATCATTCGGACATTGGTCCAATAACGCTGCTTATGAAACCCGTACAGCGGGGGACACGCTACTGCAGTCGATCGATCTGGCAGTTGCTGCAGAAGAAATCGGTTTGGACGGCGCTTATTTCCGGGTGCACCATTTCGCGGCGCAGCTGGCCTCCCCGTTTCCGCTGCTGGCGGCTATCGGGGCCAGGACAAGCCGCATAGAGATCGGGACCGGTGTGATTGATATGCGTTACGAAAACCCGTTGTATATGGTAGAAGATGCCGGCGCCGCGGATTTGATTTCGGGCGGCCGGTTGCAGTTGGGCATCAGCAGAGGATCGCCGGAGCAGGTCATTGACGGCTGGCGTTACTTTGGCTATGAGCTGGCTGAAGGGGAAACGGATGCCGATATGGGACGCCGTAAGGCGCTTCAGTTTTTGGATAAGTTAAAAGGCGTGGGTTTTGCCCAGCCGAATCCATACCCGATGTTTCCGAATCCACCGGGTTTATTGCGTTTGGAGCCGCATTCCGAAGGGCTGAGGGACCGCATCTGGTGGGGAGCTGCATCCGATGCTACCGCTGTTTGGGCGGCAGAAAACGGCATGTACCTTCAGAGTTCAACCCTGAAATATGATGAAAGCGGCAAACCTTTCCATGTACAACAGGCGGAGCAGATCAGGCGCTATAAAGAGGCGTGGAAAAAAGCAGGGCATCAGCGTGAGCCGAGGGTGTCCGTGAGCCGGTCAATATTTGCACTGGTAAATGACCAGGACAGGTATTACTTTGGGCGGGAAGCCGACAGGACTGATAAGATAGGGTATATTGAAAGCGACAGACGCGCCATTTTCGGAAGAAGTTATGCTGCTGAGCCGGACCAGCTGATAAAGGAACTGGCTAAAGACGAAGCCATCCAGGAAGCAGATACGCTGCTTTTAACGATACCGAACACACTAGGGGTTGATTACAATGTGCACGTGTTGTCTTCTATTTTAACGCACGTGGCACCGGGACTGGGGTGGCGGTAGTACCGGTACCTATTTCACATACTTCCAATTTCTGATTTTCCCTTCCGCCATCCAGGCTAAGGCATCGGCGAGGCGGCTGTCACGGGTCGCCTCCGTTTTTGCGCCGGTGATCCATTCCACATACTCTTTTTTGTTGCTGTAGCTGAAGGCTTCGAAGGTGGCCCATGCCTTTTTATTCTTTTTTATGGCAGACAGCAGCCAATCCGGGACTTCCAGCTCTTTTTTGCCGGGGGCGGTTTTTTTGGCGGCAGGTGGTGTGCCGGCGGTGCTTAGTTGGGCGGCGGCTTTCAGATATTTAATAAAAATTTTATCGGAGGGGAGGTCTTTGAGGCTGGTGATTTTTCCCAGCTGGCCCATGCCGTTTTCGCCTCTTTCCCGGAAGATGTTGTCCGGATCGTCCATATGAGCGCCTTTCCAGAAGATAAAGGAGCAATGGGCTTTAAAGGCGGCGAAGCAGCAGAGCAGCTGTCCTTCACTGGTAAAATAGGGCATGCCCCATTTGATGGTTTCAACGGCCTGTGGGCAGGCTTTGTGAACGAGGGCCCGCATATATTCAAGTATGGGCCGGGCGAAATCAGCCGATTTAAGGATGTAGGCGTCGATGCGGGTGTCCTGTTGACTCATGACCATTGGTTTTACTGCAATTTATGTAAAAGCGGGGGATCATGGAAGGTTTAGCGGACCGTGTTGTGAGCGGTAAAATTCAGCATGTCAATATATTTATATATTATTGATAGCGTGTAACAGGAAATCTCCCGGGGAACTACCCGGGGAAACCCCCGGTATAAGCATGAAAAAAATGTTGAATATTTGTTTCCACTAAACACAACAACATGAGCGACAAAATGATTGTTAGCGGTTATACCGCCAATAACCAGGGGTATCTTGAGAATACCACCATCCCTCTCGACTCCAACATGCCTTTCACCGGGGATCCCAAAACCTACGGGATGCCGGTTACAGTGAGTGCTTATTTCGGAATGCTGTTTCATTTTTACAATTACCTCTCCCAGAATCCTGAGGTAAAAGAATTTTTCCAGGGCGTGTACTCTGTAGAGTTTAGCAAGGCTTCGCTCTTCCGGTTGCTGAGCCAGCCCGGGTGTGAATTTGTACGCTTTCATTTTGTCATTCCGGAAGAAAACAACAAACTGAGCCTGATGGGCGAGGGGCTGGATGCCAACCACCTCAACATTGGTTTCCCTGTTCTGCTGGACAAGGCTACCGCAGGGGTGTTGGACAGCGGTCCTGGCGACCCGGGCATTGAAGAAAGAGGCAACGGCGGAGAAAAACAACAACCGATGGAACAGCTGTTTGCGGCCCTGAAGGCCAGCGGCCATCCGTTCGGAGCGGTAACGCCTGTTGATTTAGAAAACTGCTAAAAAAAATTGTTACGCTGAATGAACGGATGGATCTATGGATACTATGTGATGCTGGTGACATGTTTTGCCATTAGCCTGTTTAACCTGCAGTACATGCAGGTGAGGCAGCTGGCCGTGTTATTGGGTTTCTCCATATTATCAGAGGTGATGGTAGAAGTGATCGGAAAGCGTGATTTCCATTTCTTTATTGTATACCACTTTTTTGTGGTGCTGGAATATAGTCTGATAACAATTATTTTACGGTCAGGAATCAAGGATGAGCGCTGGCGGTTGCTGATGTGGGTGTCGATATTTGTGTTTGGAGTGGTGTCACTCGTACACAGTTTTGTTTATGGCGGCTCGCGTTATTTTCCGGGTATTAATATCACCATTGAAAGCTTCCTGGTCATATGCTGGTGCCTTTTGTCCTTTTTTTCGATTACCCCCAATAGTGAAGCGTCTATATTCCGGCACCCCGATTTCTGGCTGACCCTTGCGTTTTTCTTTTATTTCGCGGGGTCTATGTGTGTCAACGGCTTTTACAACCTGTTACTGGCCGGTGATGCGCGGTCTGCCAAACATCTTTTTGCGATTTTGAACTCATTATCCAATTACCTGTTGTATATTATGCTGATAAAAAGCATCATATGCTTCCGGTCAAACAAGATTTCTTTGTAGCAGTCATATTACTCACCTTGTTGTTTATCATCATGGGATTGATAGTGATTGCGGCGATCATCAATTACAAGAAAAAACAACAGGCTTACCTGCATCAGCTTAAATTAATGAAAGAAGAGTATGATAAACAATTGATGTGGTCACAGATTGAAATACAGGAAGAAACCTTTGCCCACCTGGGGCAGGAGCTTCATGACGATATCGGCCAATTGTTAACCAGCACCAAATTGTTAATCAATGTTACTCAGCGTAACCTGACCGATGCACCGGAAACGTTGAAGACCGCGGAAGAAACCCTCAGTACGGCCATTCATCACCTGCGCGCGCTGTCCAAATCGTTCAGCCGCCAGTGGCTGGATCAGTTTAGTCTGATCGATAACCTGAAGAGCGAAGTGGCCCGTATTAATGCCAGTCGTACCATTAAAGTAAAGTTTACCCACGAACTGGCGGAGTTGCCGCTACAGTCTGAACCGCAGATCATTCTGTTCCGTATTATCCAGGAGGCCATGCAAAATTGCCTGAAACATGCCCGTCCGCAAGTGATAGATATCAGTCTGCGTATAGCCGAAAGGGTATTGCTGCTGATCATCGCAGATGACGGCGCCGGCTTTGACAAAGCCGGTATGTCCGCCACCGGACTAGGTATCCGGAACATGCAACACCGCACCCAGCTATTGGGCGGATCGATCAACTGGGAAGTGACGGATGCAGGAGGTACTGCTGTGTTGATAAAATTACCCGTTGAACCAAATCAGTTATGAACATCAAAATTGCCATCGCAGACGACCATCAGTTATTCCTCAAATCACTCAGCCTGCTCATAGCGGGCTTTAACGGCTTTAGTATTGTGGCAGAAGCAGTCAACGGAAAAGAGCTGCTGGATAAAATCACAGCGCTGCCTGCCCAGCCGGACATTGTATTGCTTGATGTGAACATGCCCGTCATGGACGGACCCAAAGCGACCGCGCTGTTACAGAAACAGTATCCGGGCATCCGGATCGCGGCCTTGTCCATGAAGGAAAATGACACGACCATTATCACCATGCTTAAAGCCGGTTGCTGTGCTTATCTGCTCAAAGACATCCATCCGGTGGAACTGGAAAAAGCCCTGCGGGAGATACATGAATCAGGCTACTATCACAACGACGCCTCCAATGTCAACTACCGCCGGTTGATCCTGCAGTCCGAACAGCAGGAGACCATCACCGAAAGGGAGAAAGAATTCCTCAGCCTCGCCTGTAGCGACCTTACCTATAAGGCCATCGCGCAAAAGATGAACGTCTCCGAGCGTACGGTGGACGGTTATCGCGAAATCCTCTTTCATAAGCTCAACGTGCAAAGCCGCACCGGTATGGTGCTGGAGGCTTTGCGGCGGCAGCTGGTGTCGCTCTGACGACTCCTTTACCGGCCGAAAAATGTACTTTACCGACCTGTACGGGTCATTTACCTTATTTCTCCGCTGTCCTTTGTTGGTTTTTGTATCATTGCAGCCTGTTCATTCATCCAAAATCGAGTCAGCACATGAGTAATCAACAAAGGGCAATTCTGGAGGTCGACCAGCTGAGCGTGTCCTATGGCTCTTTTCAGGCAGTAAAAGGAGTATCCTTTACCGTAGCGTCCGGCGAAATTTTCGGTTTACTGGGACCTAACGGCGCCGGTAAGACGAGCACCCTGAGTGCCATCGAAGGTTTGTTGCGGCCACAGGGCGGGCAAATCAATGTGGCCGGTTTCAGCATCCTTCAACAGCCCCTATACGCCAAAGCCAACATGGGCGTACAATTACAGTCCACCAGTTTTCAGGCGGAACTGACCGTCGCAGAGATCATCCGGCTGTTTGCCGGCATCTACGGCAAAGAAATGACTCCCGAAGAAGTAGAGGAGAAGCTGGTAGAAATCAACCTGCAGGATTCGGGGACCAAACGTTACGGTCAGTTGTCCGGTGGGCAACAGCAGCGGGTGTCGCTGGTCATCTCCACCATCCATGATCCGCAGCTGGTGCTGCTGGACGAACCTACCACCGGCCTGGACCCGCAGTCCAGGAGGCAGCTGTGGGACCGTATCGAAGCCATCAAAGCAAAAGGTCATGCCGTATTGCTCACCACCCATTCCATGGAAGAGGCCGAAGCGGTCTGCGATCGTATCGCTATCATCGATCACGGCCGTGTGATCGCCATCGATACGCCCGAAGCGCTGATAGCGGCGCACCGCAATGATCCCGACGTGATCGCCGTTTCCCGCAAAGGAAAGATCACGCTGGAAGATGTATTCATCGGCCTTACCGGCAGGGCTGTCCGTTCCTAACTCCTCAATCCGTACTTTATGCAAACCAAAATACCTCAGACTTCTGCCGTAATGTCCGCTTTGTTGCGGGCCGATTTTACCACCCTGTGGCGCAACCGCCGCTCTCTACGGCTCGTGTTGCTGGTACCTGTGGTGATCGTCATCTCCTGGAAAGGGATGGTGAAAATGATGGGTGGCGCTTATGTGCTCTCCGGTGGTATCACCATCGGCCTTATCAGTATCGGCCTGCTGGGTTATACCAATTCCATTGCGCGTGACCGTGACAAGGGCGTATTTCAGCGCCTGCGGGTAGGGCCTGTGGCCGCATGGACCATCATGGGCAGTCGTATCCTGGTACAGATAGCGACCATTATGGCGATGACCATCGCCATTTTTGCCGTCGGTAATCTGGTAGATAAAATAGTGCTGCCGCCGCTGGGTTATGTGACGGGATTCTTCGCTGCCGTGTTGGGCGGGGCGCTTTATCTCAGTCTTGGTCAGCTGATCGTGGGACTGATTAAAAATCCGGAAACGGTGAACTCCACCACGCGGCTGGTATATTTTATTTTCATCATGGTGGGCATGCTGGGTAATTTCGGCGTGCTGGGCGATGTAGTGAAGGAGCTGGTGCAGTGGTCGCCCTATGGTGTGGTCAACCGCGTGATTGCCACGGCGCTGCAACCCGAAACGTGGAACCTGCAGGCCACCTACGCATTGCTGGCCACACTGGGGTATACCGTGGTGTTTGGCGTGTTGGGCATCCGGTTCTTTAAGTGGAACTGACTTCCCTGATGATCACTTCTTCAATCCGGTGTTTGTTCATGCTTTTGACTTCGAAGGAGAGCTGGTTGAGTGTTATCTTCTCACCGGGTTGGGGAATATGTTTCAATTTGCCGATCAGCAGGCCTGCTACGGTAATATCTTCCTCTTCGTAGGGACGGAGCCACTCCAGGTTCAATGTCTCCCTGATAAAAGATAACCGGGTGATACCGTTGGTGAGCCAGCTTTTATCCGGCTGCTGTTGCAGTACCCTTTCTTTGGTGTTATACCCCGGCAGATTGCCCAGCAGCCCGGACACAATATCATGGAAGGTGACGATGCCTTCAAACTCCCCGTATTCATTGAGTACAATGCCCATAATGGTGCCTTCGCGGCGCAACAGCTGGAACATATCGTAGATGCCCTGGTTGAGCGAGAGGTAGGAGACGGGGCTGACCAGCTCCCGCAGTGGTTTGTCCGGTTGCAGGAAAAAATCCTTGATCATGAGGGCGCCGGGTATTTCATTGTTGGCTGTCATCACCGGGAAAGTGCGGTGTGTGCTTCGTTGGACCGTTGCCGTTATCTCGTCGCGTGACATATCTTCTTTCACTACTGTTACAATGCTGGCCGGTGTCATGATGTTTTCCGCCGGCAGGTCGTAGGCGGTGGAGATATTTTTATGCAGCATAAACTCGCCTTTTTCTATCAGTCCCTGTTTGTAGGCGAGGATCAGCATACCACGCAGGTCGTTATCGGTCAGCTTCTGTTCCCGGATGGTATTGATATGGAACAGTCCGAGGATATACTTGGTACTGGAGGTCAGCAGTTTAATAAAAGGGTAGGTGATCTTCGAGAATACGATCATTGACGGGGTGATGATAAACGAGATCTTTTCGGGGTTGAGCAGCGCGAGTGTTTTAGGGATGAGTTCTCCGAAGACGATGGTGAGGTAGGTGATAGAACCCACGCCGATCAACAGGGCCAGCAGATGGGCGCCATAGTTGCCCAGGTGCCAGGAGCGGAACACCGGTTCGAGCAGCGCCGCCATCATATCGCCACCGTATAGCCCTTCAAGTATGCCTACGAGGGTGATGCCCACCTGTACCGCGCTGAGGAATTCGTCCGGGTCGTTTATCAGCCGGAGTACGCTGGCTGCCCGTTGATTGCCACCGTTGGCCTGTATGGTCAGTGCGTTTTTATCGACCGATATGAGGCCTATTTCTGCGAGAGAGAAGTAAAAGTTGAGCGCGATGAGTACGATAATGATGATGATAGATAGCATAAGTCAGCCGCTTTACAGGATAACAACCATCCGCCGCAATTGTTTATAGTGCTGGTTTTCAGCTCGTTTATCAATGTTGTCTGGAAAAATATTTCAGTAAAATTTTTGGAGAATTGAAATGAGTGCTTATCTTTGCGCTCCCTGATCACAATATCAGTTGCCCAGATGGCGAAATTGGTAGACGCACTGTGTTCAGGTCGCAGCGCCTGCAAGGGTGTGCTGGTTCGAATCCAGTTCTGGGCACGTAATAGGTTGTAAGTATTTGACTTACAACCTATTTTTTTGTGTCAATGTCGTTTTTATGCGCTTTTATCTGCTTTTGCCCACTATTGGCGACACATAATTGACACACGAAAATTATTTCCTCATTCCTCAGCTGCCAGTCAGTCTTACGTTTGGGCGACATGACACAACGACTGTTGTGTACGAAAAAAATTCTTTCTTTCACTTTGGCCCACTTTCCCACCATTTTGCAAATGGCTTCAAATCCTTACTGACACGGCATACTATTAGTGCCTATGGTTTTACCTTTAAACATCGTGCGGTATGAATCTATTGAAGCGAAAGAATGCAAAAGGAGATAAAGCCTATTACTATTATGACTTTGGACGTGGCAAAGGTCAACGTCCCGCGACTGGTATCTTCGTATATACAAGGCCCAAAGATCAGACACAAAAGAACCACAACAAACAGGCATTAGCACTGATGGAAGTAAAGAAAAGCCAGGTAATCATCGAACAACAATCTATAGGCACGGCTTACATTCCACCGCATAAGTTTAAAGAACTTTCTTGATTACTACGAGGAATACGTAAGCACCCATAGGCGGGATGGTAACCGTCACCTGCAAAATAGCCTGAATCAGTTCAGGTTGTTTCTGAATACGAAATTCATTTCCCCCGTGGATATAACAGAGGTTCTTTGTAAGAATTTCCGCCGGTATTTGTTAGACAAATACACCGGTGAAATGCCCTCCGATTACTACACCCGTTTTAAATGGGTGCTGGCCGCCGCTACTTCTGATGGTTATTTCCGTGTGAATCCTACAGAAAAGGTGGCTGCTAAGTCTAATCCCAGTGTAAAGTACTTGCAAAATGGTTCAGCGCTACCAATATTGATAAATACATAACGTGGTCTTGCGCCCGGTTGAGTTTTGCCATTCTTTTAAAAGATAAACTGGTAGATGACCCTACTATTGCCTATTTAATGGGGCATAGCACCACGAAACAGATACAGAAAACATACAAACGTCATAGGCCGGCAGACCAGCAAACAACAATCGGGCAACTACCCACGCCAGAGCTATTGCCCTATTTTCTTAATATATGAACGTGCGGCCCTTCATTATCCCGTAGCGACCAGCCAATTCACTGCGGAGGCCGGAGAAACGTGTTTGAATAAAAATACTACCCCGGCTGCAAGAGCCGGAATGTGCGACAATGCTAAATCATGTATGATGTCGGCCGGGAAAGTAAAAATGATGCGGGGTGGAGATTTTTATTCAGTACACCCGAAGGGCAAGCCGGCGCGAAGTAGAGGCGCGGCGTTTCGAAGGCTCGCAGCAGTGAATTCTTTTTGAGAAGGGAGAATGGAGGTTATTTGTCTAATCGTTTTTTGCTTTTGGACTTGTTGTCCTTTTCTATTGCCTTTAATACTTCGGCGTCAGGTATAGCTTCACAAAATGCTATGAATGTGCTCAGTTTCGTGTTCAGGGCTTCCGCAATGGCTTCCAAGGTAGTATACTCCGGACTTCTTTGTCCTTTTGAAATCCCCTGAATAATTGTATAACTGATACCTGAACTGGATTCCAGGCCACGTAGGCTTTTAACAAGGTGCCTCCCGGCTTCTTTATCTTTAGAAGCTATGTCTTTATTGTTGGCTATCCATTGGAGCAAACCTAATCCCAGCCTGTATTTATAGAATTTCTTCCCTTTTTCCATCTGGGTAAAATGGGAAAATCTTCAAAATATTTTGATACTAGAAGGAGTATCAAAATATTTTTTCCTGTCTTTATGATACTAGTCCTTTTTTATTGGACTTGCTATTTCTCTTACTGAAAACAATTAAAAGCGTATCAATATGATATTACGGCTATTTGTTAATACATCCTAATGGTGTATTTTAGCAGCTTCATAAAAATATTAGGCGTATTTGCTTAGTTCTCGGAATCACAAACTACGACAATTGAGACACCGGGGGATCGAGTAAAGCGCTCACGCTACTGGCGTGGGCGTCACTATTCGGTGTCGGGGTGTCGTAGCCCAGTGACTCGGTAGGGACTGTCCCACGTCTTTTTTTTGCCCCTACCTCTTCTATTCAGCAGTACGTCTCCATCGCTGAAAATTACTTCTTCAACCTCTTTAAAAAATCAGTTTCAATATACCGACCAGCGTGCTATTGTCCAAACTATACCAATCACTTTAAATCTCTCTTTATGCATACACAAAATCTTGCAAAGCCCCTCCCGGACTGCCACAGTAAACCGTTTCGGTTAGCCAAAAGTGAAATCGCCAACCCCTTAACTGTAGTAAAAACCTTCATGACAGACTTTCCTTTGCCGGAAATCCGCAAAACGCTGAATGATTGGTTAAGCCGGGTTTTGATCAGTAATGCCCCTGATCCACTGAATTATATTTGGTTCAGGGAGGAACTAGAGCGGTTCATAGAAGCGTGTTACACGTCTCAGGAAAGAGCGGGAGAAACTCTTGTCCAATTATCAGATTTTGTAGCGCTGCTAGGCCATGAGCTACAAGGACAACTTGCAGGAATAATTCAGGCGCTAAATTCCATTGACATGCATAAATAATCAGATGGCTCTTTTTCGGAAGAAGCCACTGTTTATATTGACTATATCAAAATAATAACCTTAAACGCAAAAACTGTCTATGAAAATATGAAAGCTTCCTCTCTGGCAGGGAATGGCAATCTGAAAATTTGGAGGAAGAAATGTTAATCGAACCGTTTATTCAGTCCTGCATCGACTCATTTTCCATACTCAGTAACCTGCAAAATATACGGATCGACCGAGATGTTTTTATGCCGCCTGGAATCAAAGGGGTAACTGATTTTGTAAAGCTCCTGCAAATAGTCTCTAATCTTTTGCTCAATGCTTTTAAATATGCTCAACCAGAAAGTTATATTATAGCCCGCGCCCATGTCTACGGAAAAAAGATGATTTTGAAGGTGATTAGTCGAGGCAAGACAATTTCAACTGAAAAACTCAAAATAATTTTTGAACCTTATCAGACACTAGACCAAGTCAATGCCGGGGCTGAATTAGGGCTATATCTTTGTAGCAGTACACTGATTTATTAGGTGGAAACATCGAAGTCAGGAGCAAAAAGGGGCTTACCGCTTTCTCCGTCATCCTTTCCTTCTCATCCGTCAATCTTGATAAGTATGGCAAATGAGAATACCAACAGTCTTGCTGACATGCACGGCGTTTGTGTCAGAATTCCGGTTCTCTTTCGGGAAAGAATGTGTGAGCAATGCAACTGGAGCATGCTAACGTTCTACCGGAAAATGAGGCAGGTGAACGATTGGGATAAGGATTCCAGCGCAACACCTACCTTAAGTAATGCAGAAAAAACGATGATGAAAATGGCGGCTATTGAAGTAAAAGAATGGCTTCAAAATTGCCTTATTCAGTTAATTGAAGCGTAGATTAATATCAGCCTATTTAAGATCGGCAGGTTACCAGCCTGCCGATTTCGTTATAACTATAGTCGGATTGGGGTTTAGATAATCGCGAGTTCCGAGCGATTATTTCCCACAAAAGCGCCGACTTTGGAGGCTGCCTTTCAAGTGGTTGTGTAACAACCATACAACTTGCTGGCGCTTTGACAGGCGCCTAATTACGCATAAAAATCCATTTCTTAATTTACAATTAAATCCCTATTTTTATAAGATGACGCACTACGTGATGTCACATGGTGTTATGTCTCCCTTTTAAGAAATTTCCTATAGTATGAAAACGGATCTAGATTATTAGAATTAGCAAAAGAAACCATTAAAGGAGATTGACTCATTGTTTAGGATTAAATCCTTTGGGAAAATTAATGGGGGGCAATTGAATATCATTCTTGCATAAAAGAGAGCGCCTCTTTACTACAAAGATTTAGCATCGATTAATTTAGTATGTATTCCAAGCCCAAAAAATATGACTAAAGCATTTTTATCACACAGCAGCATTAATAAAAATATTGTAGAGCCGATCGGACGTAAACTTGGAAAGAACAAATGCCACTTGGATTCCCTAACCTTTGAGGCAGGTGCTCAAACGTTGGACGAGATTTTTAGAGGACTAGGGGATACCGATATTTTTGTTCTCTTCATTTCTGAACCTGCTTTGGCGTCTAGATGGGTAAAAAAAGAGATTTCAGCTGCTAAGGAGAAATATGATCAGAAAATTATTGACCGAATATTTCCACTGATTATTGATCCTACAATTACTTACTCCGACCCGAGAATTCCGGAATGGATTAAAAAGCCTTATAACATTCAGTATTTTGATAATGAAGTGCTGATTTTGCAAAAGATTAACCAGCTAATCCGTGAAGCCAACTTTAAGAAATATGATCATCTTAGCAAATTAAATGATCTATTTGTTGGTAGGCATAAACTATTACAGGATTTTGAGAGGAAGCTGTTTAATATAGATGGTATTATTCCTACTTGTTTAATAGCCTATAGCTACTTTGAAGGAATTGGAAGGCGTACATTCTTGAAACAGGCTTTAGTCAGAAATAATTTGATTTCAAAATGGTATGAACCAGTTCCTATCTATCATAGTACAAAGGATAGTATAGAAGATTTCATATATAAATTAAATTTTGTAAATAAATCATCTGAAATTTTTAAACATGATTTTTCGTCGGAAGAGTTAGAGTCCAAAATTGACACAGCAAAGGAATTGATTTATAAATTTCATAAGAATAATGAAATTATACTAGTTATTGATGATGGAGGAATCGTTTTGCCTAATAAAGAAATTGTTCCTTGGTTCAATAGAGTTATTTCGGATGAAAGATTTCAAAATGAAATTACAATTTGTTTAGTTTCCAAGTACAAACCTAATCCTATTCATCTAAGAAAAGAAAAGAGAGTTCTATCATTTCAAGTTGATGAGCTTGAGCATATTGATACGCAGACTTTATTTGTGCAGTATCTAAAACAATACAAAATTGCTATTGCACGCGAAGATAATCAGTACTTTTTGAAGCAATTTAATGGCTTGCCTGGACAGGTCATTTTTGCGGCGAACTTAATTGTTGATTCGAGTGTACAGGAAGCTAAGGGATATATTAATGAGATCAAACAATTTAAAGAATCAAATGTCATAGCTATACTTGATTATCTTAAAGCAGAATATCCAATTGCACTTGATATACTGATTGCATTGTCTAAACTTGAAATAATTAGTTATGACTTAATATTCAAAATATTTGATGAAACAGAAGATGTGCATAAATCAATCCAAAAACTCTATGATTTAGGTGTATTTTACAATGTAAGTTCAACTCATGAGTATTTAAAATTGAATGGGGTTCTTTCCGATTATCTCAATCGATCACGACTTGAATTAAAACCCGCACAAAATACAAGGCTTAAGCAAATAATTAAAGATGCCGTTTCTCAGCCATTAAGCCTAGATCAAGATTCTGATTATTCGGTATTTTTAATAACAATCGCAAATTTAATTAGATCGAACAAGCCAATCCCCAAAAAGTACTTGCTTCCATCCTTTATATTGAAGGCAGTAACGCAGGAGTATAATGAACGTAATTATGATACTGTAATAGAGCTATCAAAAAAAATATTAGATGCAGATCAGAATTTTGATAGGCAAATAATAAGAGAAATGAAATATTGGCTGTGTCTTGCTTTCTGCAGAAAACAAGATTCAGAATTTTTCGAAGAGGTTCAATATTTTCGAAATGAACAAGGGAATAATTTAATTGACTATAACTTCTTGTTAGGATTTTATTATAGAATTGGAGATCGAATGGATTTTGCAGAAGAATATTTTACCAAGGTTTTAGACATTGACTCAGATCACTCTAGAACAAAGCGAGAACTAGTAAATGTATATCTAAGGAACGGAAAGTATGGAAAAGCTTTGGCAATAGCCAAGGAAAGTTTTGAAAGGAATAAGAATAATATTTTGCATATCCAGTCTTACTTTAATTGTTTGATCAAAAAGCCACATTTGTCTGAGCCAGAAAATGAAATATTACAGGGCTTGCTTGCTAGAACACAAAAGAGTTTTGATAAACGTGCTAACGAGTTTTATAGCGTAATGACTGCTGAATACCAATTTTACGTGCTCAATGATGTGCAAACCGCAATAGACAATCTAACAAATTTGTTGCTTCAAAACAAAAATGATTATCATGCATATAAAGCATTGGCTGAAATACTTAAACGAATGGACTTGGGTGAAGAGCTGCAAATGTTAAAAGAGAAGTACTCTCATTTTTCAAGAAAGACTAAATATACGTAAATGGAAATTTGACCATGATGTATATACCTAAATCAAGAGTAATACTTGTTCCGACACTTCATTGACACAAATAGCTCACAACATACTCACCCAGAACAAGTTAAGATTCCAGTTCTGGGCACGTAGAATAAAAGGCTTGTAAGTAATCTTACAAGCCTTTTTTCATTGGGAATTTTCATTGACTAAAGCATGAAAAAAAACCAGGATTTCCACGGGGGGCATAGATACAGGGGCATAGATGCCCATTCCGCATCACCAGAAATGAACAACATCTTTATGCCGGAGCCTGATCAAGTCAAAGGCGGCTTTGTGGCGCCGTCCCAACGACCCATATACGGGTCCGTGTAGCCGGGCAGCCCTGTTTCTACGTGGCCGGTGTATCGTCTGTAGTATTTCTTATTCCCTGGAATACTGACGGTGAAGTCATACCAGTTCAGCGAATGCTCAAGGTTGATGACCTGTGTAATCGTATCATCATAGCGACTGATTCGAAGGGGTACCATAATGTCAGGTTGTCCGTAAGCATTGTCCGTAATAATAAGATGAGTATAGTTGATGGATTTATCCTGAATTTTAATGACTATTTCAACGTTTCCGGTTAAAGTCCGGGCGTCCTGTAGTGCGAATTCATATGTGCATGCAATGCCAATGCCGGGGTCCTGAACGGTCCCTGAGAATTCCCTTGAAAAACCATTAGGGCCATGAACAACGATGTGATAAGCATTATCATCAAAATCGGAAAGATTAAAGGAGTCTGTAAGCATACCTGCCCCGGCCTTTGCTACATAGGACCTTGGTTTTTTGTCATCAAAACCCCAATAAACATGGAAGGCGGCCCCCCAGCAGGTTTGCCCGTAGATTTCGTTTCCCGCCCCCAATGCTATAGTAACCTGATTTTTGCTTTTATCCGCGCGTGCTTCAGCATATAATTGATATAATAACCCATTGGCCGGCCTTATGCCTTCTTCCTGTTTGGGCAACAAGGTACTATTGCGCACATCGCTCTTAATACCTTCTATGTCATCCGGGTTCAACAAATTAGCGCCTGGCTGCGCGTTGGTTTTTGCCCTCCTTACCTGTGCGAAAAACGCTTCTTTGTCAACAGGTTTCGGAAATACTATCTTTTCGCCATTATAGGGCCTGAAGGCAGCAGTGAGGTCTCCGCAAACAGTTCGCCTGAATTGGCTGATGTTGTCGCACTTGATATTACTATTGCCATTTTTGTTGTTTAAAAATTTTTCCAGGAACATCAGGGTGGAAGTATGATCAAGTATCTGTGAATTCACCCAGCCGCCACGGCTCCATGGCGACACTACCAGCATCGGTACCCGATACCCAAGGCCAATGGGGCTGTTATAATCCTTTGCCAGCTCTTCATCAGGATCTATGCCCGGGGAACATTTACCCGCTCCCTGAATAGGAGGCACATAGGGTGGCATATGATCAAAAAAACCGTCATTTTCATCAAAGTTGATTATAAAGATGGTCTTTTTCCAGACTTCGGGTTTTGAGGTTAGAATATCTATAACTTCGGAAACATACCAGGGACCATATTGCGGAGAAACCGGATGATCTGAAAAAACTTCCGGCGCTACTAACCAGGATACCGTAGGTAATTCACCATTATTGACGTCCTGCCTGAATTGATAAAGAATATCACCGGCAGGTACCGACATGGTTGTTCCGTCATCCAGTGTGATTTCTTTAAGGCGATTATATAACGGGTCCTTGATATTGGTTGTAAATGCCCTGTTATGAAGGTCCTGCGTTTTGGGGTCCAAACTCTCCCACAAGCTTTGGGCTTCTTTGAAGACCTTTCTGTTTTCTTCCGTTAATAAAGGATAGTAGTTAAGAAACGATTCCAATGCGTTGTCAGAAAAATTTGATAACCATTTTATCTTAAGGTCATCTGTGTTGAGATAAGTTTTCGCGGCAATTTCGAATAATGGCTTAAGTGCGGCCGCTATCATCTCAGGTATCTGCAGTATCGCTTCAAATGGATCAGAGGAGGCATGAAATGCCGGTGCCGGCTGCGATTCAAACTGCTTTAAAATGCCCGGCAGCGCTTTTTCAATATCATCCCGCCGAAGATAATTTACAAAAGTCTGGTTCTGGTAGACTTTCCATGAAATCTCATTGGCCTGCAATACTTCCGGGAATGTCTCCCAGGTGCAGGTACCTGGCAATGAAAACAGTGTATTGTCCATATGTTCCTTTGTCTTACACAAATGCAGATCACAAATATTAAGACCTCTTAGCTTGCCCGTCCAAAACATAGACCTGTTGGACGCTGTACCGGTCAACGACGAACAGAAATAATGATCGCATACGGTAAAGGCATCCGCCAGCGCATGATAAAACGGATGGTCTTCACGGGTGAAATATTGCATCGTCTTCGGCGTTTTCTGATCTATCCACTTATCCATATACCCCGAATTTCTTGCTCCTATCTGATTCTCCACTTCATGCGGACAGCCTCCTGACCAGGTGACATTGGTGTTTTTAATATCGCATCTTACAGGCGCATAGGTATTTCCCTGGCTGTCACGCTGCAACCAGATGGGATTGCCGTTTTTCTGCCGCAGAAACCGGGGATCATTGAACCCTCTTACGCCCTGTAGCGTCCCTAGTAAATGATCAAACGACCGGTTTTCCTGCATTAAAAAGACGATATGCTCGGCATCCATAAAGGTGGTGCCGGGATCGGGGTTGATGGCAAATGCTCTTTGAACAGCGCCAGGGAGACTACCCAGGGCCATGCTTCCGGATAAAGCCGTCAGTTTTTTAATAAAATCGCGTCTGGATTCCATTTTAACTTTTGTTATGAACGTTTAAGATGATTATTCTACAACCAACTGCCGGGTTTTAGGATAATGCCCAGGCGAGCTTATCTGGCACCAATAAATACCTGCCGAGAGCCTGCTGATGTCCATCGTTATTAAGTTAGTGGCATCATGACGTTCACGTGCTACCTCTTGTCCCGACGCATTGATAATCCTTAAGAGTACCGGCCCGGACCTTTTTACGGAAGAACTGAATGAAATATGTACTATCGAGCTGGCGGGATTGGGGTATATAGTGATCTTTTCGGTTGGGTCCCCGTTCTGTTTTAGTATAGAAACAGTATCGACTAATGACTGGCGCTCCTTTGCCTGGAGATGCTTTAAAACAAGAAAGTTGTCACTGTAAGAATTGGACACTATTAAATCCAGCTGTTTGCTTTTACCGGCCTTTTTCATATAAACATACTGCGGAGCCTTGCCAACAGGTATTTCGCTGATTTTGTCAAGTGATATGTTATGCAGGGAAGCGTAGTTTTTCAGAATAACAATACTATTATCTTTCTCGCTGGTGACGGCGATCTCCGGCATGCCGTCGCCATCCAGGTCACCGGCTGCCAACGAGCTTGGTCTTTTAATCGGTATCGACACATTGGCATCTGCAAAATGAGTCTGGCTATTTGGTGATGATACATTCTGATAAACTGAAAGCGAATGGCCAAATAAGTTTGCAACAGCGATATCCGGCATTTTATCGCCGTCCAGATCTTCGGCTACACATGCAATAGGTCCGCTTCCAGTAACTAATTTATCCACCTGTGTAAAAAATATTCCAGCCTGCGATGAAGTGGAATTCTGTAAAACGAACAAGGCATTTTTGTCATAATCGGAAACAATCAGATCCGGTTTTTTATCGCCGTTGATATCTTTTACAATGAAATAATTAGGACGTATTCCCAGAGGATGGGTCGATCCTGAAAAGGATATCATCCCTCTGGCAGTAGCGTTACCCAGGAACGTCAGCGATTTTTTGTCAAAATCGGCGACAATAAGATCTTTCTTATGATCGCCGTCAAGATCTTCCGCGGCCACATCATAGGCCAATCCGTTCGTTTCTATACTATATTTTTTCTCAAATTTGACTGACCCGGGGACCGACCTGTTCAGAAATATGTCGATAATACTATTATCCCCCTTTCTATCAGATAAGGTGATAATATCGATCTTTGAATCACCGTCAATGTCGCCAATACAAAAAGAAAGCATCCTGCTCTCCAATGAAATACTATCTTTCATCCTCCAGGACTGCCCTTCGCCTCCCGGAATACCCTCCCATATGTAAAGCTTCTTTTGCTTAGGGCTGGCGACAATTATTTCATCCTTCGTGTCATTGTCAAAATCAGCTGAAATGACCTTCCCGGGGGAGCTATTGGGCCATTTATAAGTGCTGGCGTCAAACGAAAGACGAGTGGCCTGTCCGCGCGATATGTGCGGGATATGTAGCAGAAAGGCAATGCAGGTAACTGTAAGCGCGATGTTTGGTAAAAATCGTGCAGCTGGATTCATAAATTTTATATTTCAGTGTAAGCATGGCATACCGGCCTGTTGGAGGCGTCTTCAGGCCTCCAACGGGAATAAATGTTACTGTTCTTAATTCATCAGTGTTGTGTACACAGGAGATACCGGTGCCGTAGTATTATACCCTAAGGGTAGAAGGAGTTAACATTGATTTAATATTGAGAAGATTGTTGATGGTCTGCTCTGACAACAAAAAGTCTCACATCTTTTACCGGTAATTACAGGGTCGGGAAGTAATATGTTAAACTTGTTTAATAAATCGAGCTCCCTGCTTGAATGCCCGTTTATTGCCTACTCATAAAGGCTTTTCTATCGCGTGTTCTAAAAACTCTTTCAAAATTGGCACATCTGCAGGCGCCCAGTCCAAGTCCATTAAATCGGCACTTCTGAACCACCCGATTTGACGATGTTCATGTAATATAATTTCACTCTCTACGTAGTCGACAATAAAAGGGATTAGTTCGACTGTAAAAGACCCATAGTTAAACAGACTATTGCTTAATCTATCTTTAATAACAACAGAGAGATTTAATTCCTCCAATAATTCTCTTCTTAGACATTCTTCTTCGGATTCTCCCTTCTTTATTTTACCACCCGGGAACTCCCACTTTAAAGGTAATGACATCGTGTCGCTGCGCTGAGCGGCTAGTACTTTGCCTTCCCTTAAAATGATCGCACAGGTAACCTGTATAACATTCATCCTTTAAAGATATTTGTTCGATGGTATTCTAAATACATTTTTTGTTGATCTGTAAAAGTTCCAACTAACATGTTTATGTCGATAGACCAAGTACTTAAAATAGGTTGAATTTTTTCCTTGCTGACTAGCAGCTTACCTTGATCAGAAAATGAAATCCATCCTTTGTCGAATAATTTGTCTATATGAGGGGACAATAAAAGGCCGTTGTGTCCATCGAGGCGTTCTTTATTAGAAGAGTCTTTCCATGGTTTGATATGACTTGCAATTAGCAAACGCTTATCCGTTAAGCCGGTGATACGGCATTTTGATTCTATTTTTTGTACGTTAAGCCGAAAATCTCCCTGGCCTACACGGGCCATGATCAACTGTTGCTTCTGTGTTGTAGGAATTGGTGCACGTTCAATATCTCGTTCTTGCGCTCTTTCTTCAAGTGATGTATCAATTTCCTCTATTGCTTGGTGAGTACCATTATTGGCTTGCTCTATTAGAGATAACAACTTGTTTCCGAGTTGACTACTTATCGCAGCGAGATAAACACCTTGATTCCCATTACCATTTGCCTGAATGGGAGAATATTTAGGCGGCAGAAGTGGAACTATCTGGTTTAAATGATCTTTAGGAACTAGCGGGCTCCATAGTTTTTGCCATTGAACGCTCACTAACCACCCTGTTTTGTCCCATTGCTGGCCGGTTTTCCCGAACTCAGCAGGGCGCTCCTTATTTTGGACCGAAGCAATGACTTTACCAACAGCAGGAATTTGGCCATCGGCATATGAGAAAATAATGTCGCCCAGGGCTGTTTTGGTTAGATTAATATAGGTTTGATTGGTAGAACCGTTATTATTTTTCTGAGGAGACCAAATATAACCTTCATTTACTTCGACTTTGCCGGTTTGCTTGTGATTCACCCACCAAAAAGATAGGGGAGACCCCATCTTAGGAACTATGCGAAAATTGAATGCTTCAAATAATTGAAAGGCCGGTGTATTTGCCCCACCAGCAAATTCCTCGGGGTCTAATTCCCTTCCAGTAGCATGCTTAGCTGCTAAGGACAAAACGTATTTAGGGGGATATAATTTATTATTATATACAAGATCATAAGTGGTGGAATGACGTCCTTTACGAACACCGTCTCTATCAATTTCTTGGATTGCGGTAAGAATATGTTCCACCCGGATTCTGTTAAAGATATCCTGTGTCATTGGGTAGCAGGTTTGATATTTAAATTCTTTTTATAATATTATTTTGAAGTTATTGATTTTTCCAAAATCTATAAAGAATTTAGCAATCGAACGCATAATCTTCCCAGAATCAATCAAAAGCTAACTTATCAAGTAGTTGCCTCAAGGATTCAGATCCTATAGACGGGCTATTTTTCTAATATCCGGTTTTCAAATAGAGGCGAAAGCGTGAAGGAGAAGATTTCCCCAATTCACGCGCCGTCACTTATTTGTAAGCTAAAAATATACTTGTAAATCAGTCAAAAACTACCTACATTTAATTAGCCAATGCCCCACAGACTGTACTTTAGCCTTTCCTCAAAATACTGATGTATACCCCGGAATCATAAAACAAATCCACTTTCAGTTACTGTTCTCTGCGCTACTGATTCGCCGCTAATTTTTGCTTCTTTCTACAGAATATTGTTTTGAAGACGCTCAATGTTACTATAGGTTTTTTCTGGTGTATACTGTTTTTCGTTTGGTTGGACTTTTCCCATAAGACGCGAACTATTTAAAACACACACTATGAAAACAGGAGTCGACTCATTGTTGCACATCGGGGTACATACCCGTGACGCCGCCACAGGCGTACCGCTGGCAGAAATAGCTGTGCAGCTGCTAAGTTTGGATGCTGGTGAACCCGAAGTCCTTTCACAGGAACGGACTGGGCCTGACGGTAACGCCGTGTTCGACCTGGACCCTGCACGCTGGCGGCAGCAGCTGGGGCTGCGCGCTGCAGGGCAAACCGGTTCGCCCGTTCCTGTGACGCTGGCTATCCTCAATAACGAAGAAAACGTGGTGGTCGAGGTGGCTGCTGCGCATGACACGGATCGGGAGCATTTGAAGATGCTGGCGGAGCATCTGGTCGCGACGCGGAGAGTACGCGCTGACGATGTGGCCAGCGACCTGGCCGTACCGGCGGGCGACAGCATTACACGGCTGTTACCTGCGGCCACACGGGCACGGCTGCTCGCGGACATCGACCGGATCATCCGGGAGGACAATACCGCAAATACAGGTGACGCTTTCCTGCTCGACCCCCATGCGCTGCGCGATGGCGAAGTACAGCTACTGCCATTGCGCGACCTGCCGCTTCAGCTGGAGGAGGGCCGGCCCTTTGTTGATCCTGACTTGTTTATTAAGCCTGGACTGGGCTGGAAGATGTTTCCCTGGGCGCTGCCTGATGACCAGTCCTACCGTGATTACCTCCGTAGCGTGTTTGTGCTGTTCATACATCAGCAGAAGTTAGGCGTGGGGGCTAATCCGATGACCTTTCCCGATATTGCGGAACGTCAGCTGAATCGCCGGTTCTTTCAGGACTTTCGAACATCCGATCGTACGGAAGTATCGGCCAACAAGCTCCTGGTACCTATTGTCACTCAGATATTGGTGGCGCCGACAGGGGGCGGTTTCGGCTTTGCTATTGCAGCGGCTGCACTACCGGCACAAGGCGCACACACCGACAGGCAGCATCTCGATGCGCTGTTGGCGGCGGCTCCGGTCACGGTAGCAGAATTTGCAAACCGGTACCGCCTGCCGCTGGATGAACCGGATACCACATTGTATTCTCCCGTGACGCTGAATATTTATACACTGTCACGGGCCCTCAGCGATACGGCACAAGGGCCGGTGGAGCCACAGGAGAATATCATAGACCCGCAGCTGCCCGGAGAACAAGGCAAACCCATTCTATGGAAAGAGGTGATTGGCGCCGCACCGTTCTTCCTGCGCTTCGATGAGTGGCTGGCACGGCAGCAACCCTTCTTTGCAGAGAACTTTTTCGCGCTGCGCACGCAGGTGGAGAGCGTAGCCCGTGGTCCCTGGCTGGACGACGCCCGTAAGCGATTTCTTGAGTATCACCTGGGGCTTCCCGATGATTTTGAAGTGGCGCACTATAATGGGCTCTTTGGCTCAATGGGCGAGGTACATCGCTCTGCGACCTTCCTGCTCAATTACGGCGCCGCGGACGCGAAGCTGAAAGAGCTGGTCCAGGCGATAGACAGGAGTGATTTCGGGGCAGCACCGCGACTTGCTGACGAAGCCACGAAACTGCTGATAGCAGCGACACCGAATGCACTCTCCGGGGAGGACTGGGAACCCTCAACGAGCTACTACAGCACGCCAAGACCGCTGAGCCTCACTCGCCGCCGCAGGTTAAAGGTCAGCAACATCCTGGAGCTCACTGGTACGCCGGGAGTTTACGTGCCGGATGGTTTCGAGTTGTTCTTTATGCTGGAGCGGCCGATCGAACTATGGAATCATATCACTCATT
This sequence comes from uncultured Chitinophaga sp., assembly GCF_946479755.1. The sequence continues at coordinate 120,567 of NZ_CAMLHC010000003.1, forward strand.
TCCGTATTGCGCGTGATCAGGCTACCCGGTTGCATACCTACCAGCAACGTTTCCTGTTGCCCATGCTCAAGTCAATGATTCGTACAGGGAAGGGCGATCTTCCCGGTGCCGTAGAGATACTGGCAGGGATAACGGGCTTCTATATCGGTATCGCTATGCTGGGCACTCCGGCAGGAATGGTGAAGCTTCCCGATTCCGCCATACTGCCGAAGCGTATCGTGGCCGGCCGCCTGCGCTGGGACGACGCCCTCGGCGACCGTCCTTATACAGCACGACTGTCATATACCGATGACCGTTACCTCACCGGGCCCTACTCACTCACTCCTCAGGTGCTTGACGGCTACGATGTTAAAAAGCCCGTGCCTCCGATCCTGCATGAGCTGGAAGAGCGTTATGCACGCATCGTGCAGGCAGACGCCCTCCTCGCCTGGGCCGAAGTGTTATATCGGAGCAACGACGCAGCGATGCTGGAGCGCGCAAGGGAACTCTATAAAGCGGTGCTCTTCCTGCACGGTAAAGACCCTGGCACCAGCGCTTACCGGCCGTTCGAACTTCAGTTCCAGCCGTGGTTCGGACTGGTCGAGAACCCGCGTGTGCGTAATCAGATCGACAGGGCACGCCTCGCGCTGCAGCAACTCGCAGCCGGACTAAATTTCTACGGCTACAGCGACGCCGCGGTCCCCACGCTCAGATATGAGACGCTGACAGCTGCTGCAGGCCGCTGGGCGACCAGCGCTAAATCAGCGCAGGCCGACTATCTCCAGTATCTCAGTCGTGTAGAACAACTGGACCTGGACTTGCTCGCCGCCAAGGCACAGGAGAGCAAGGCCCGCATGACGGTAGGTATCGCAGCCGAACAAATAGAGATCGCACAGGCCGGCGTCGTCGTTGCACAGAAACTGGTCAAAGACGTAGAGGCACTGATCGTTGCGAAACAGCAGGAGATAGAAGATGCCAACTCCATCTTCAGCCAGTTCAAAGATTATTTCAAAGGAATAAAAGATACGGTCACCTCGATCGTCGATGTGGGAAAATCAGCCTCGGAAGGATGGACTTCCCTGAGCACGAGCGGAGTGGGAGAGGCCCTGGGGCTGGGACAGACTTCAGGTGCAGGCGGCACAGCCGCCGCTGAATCAGTAGGGCTTGGCAGCGCTATGACCGGACTGGGTATTGTGGGGGGCTTTGGCGCATTTGCTGTCGTCAGTACAACGGCCTTGCAGGGCATGGCAAATGCGTCCATCAAACGTGACGGAGAGCTGAAGACACTCATGAATGAAACGCTGCCTGCAGCACGTAATGCCGTCCGCGTTCAGGAGCGAAATGTAACCATTGCACGCCTGCAGGCAGAAATTGCCACGACTGATTTTGCATACGCACGTGACCTGGTCAATTATCAGAACGAACGTTTCCTCAATCGCGACTTCTGGGATGCACTCGCCGGCGTGGCACGCCGGGCGCTCCACCGGTATCTCGACCTTGCCTCACAAGCAGCATGGTTTGCCGAACGGGCGCTGGCCTATATGCTCGGTACGCCGCTGCGGATCATCAAGCTCGGATATTTTGATGCGAAAATGCGCGACATCGGCGGCGTAGACCGGCTGTCCCTGGACCTCGCCGAGCTGGAAGCCGTCCGCCTCGCTGCAGCCCGGGTGACGGTACAACTGACCCGTACCTACTCGCTCGCGCAGGACCTGCCGCTGGCTTTCGGGCAACTCAAGCGCTTAGGAAAATGCACGTTCACGCTCACGGACGACGAGCTGGCGACGGCACATCCCGGCACTTATGCCCATCGGATACGCGCAGTGGATGTGTTCATCGATGCCCCCGGTACCATGGTACAGGTACGCGGCATGCTGACCAACAGCGGTTTCTCCCGCTTCCGCCGTGAGCTAGGAGGCGCACCGGTACCCTTGCTCCGTTTCGCGGACGCCTACCCGGTGAGCGAGTTCCGCGTTCGCAGAGACATAGGGTTGCATGGGGTATCGAACGAGCAACTATTACCATTTGAAGGCTCAGGATTTGCTACCAGCTGGACGCTCGAACTACCGAAGACCGCCAACGCAACGGGCTTAAACCGCATCGCCGATGTGCGTGTTATGTTCGATGTACAAGCTGCCTACGCGGTCAAAGACACACCACCCGCCGCGCCGCCAGCGTCCAGCCGGGCGGTATTCGTTTCAGCGCTGGCCATCGACTCAACCGGCCTGGCAACGCTCCGTAAAGCCGGCGTCTCGGCGAAGATAACGTTCACCTTAGACAAGCTCGCCCTGCCGCCGGGAGGGACCATCACCAATCTGGCGGTACTGCTTCCCGGCGTGGAAGCCGGTAGCTTCAATGCCAAACTGAAGTTTGCGGATGCAACGCCAACGTCGTTCATCATCAGCGACGGTCTCGCTATGTCGAACAGCGGACCGCTGGGCGACGGCATTCCGGCAAATGCGATGCCGCTCAATCAGGCGGCAGGCGGATCGCCGGCCCGTCCTGTTGTGATCACCATCAACAAAGGTGCGGACGCCGCACATCTCGCAAAAGCACGCGATGTGTTGCTGTGGATCGAATACAATCAGCCATAGCTGCTGAAAGAGCAGGATATCACACAGCTGGGCCTGTAAGTAATCACTTACGAGCTCAGTTGTTTTTCCAGTCGTTTCTCACTAATTTTTACCAGGATGCCCGTTCCGGGCATCTGTATGCGTTGAGAGGATATTGGAAAGATGACCCTATATTTGAGATCGAATTTAATCTGTTGTCAAAGATCAATAAATACCTGATCGATTTTAAGATGGGAGATAATGGAAACGAAGTCTCCATCAGGGAAGGGACCCATAAGATCGATGAAGCTTTTCCGGTGTCCATAATAGATAAAAGATGAATGAAAACAATACCAGCCGGCTTTCGCGGCTGACGGCGATCCTAACACAATTGCAGACGAAACGATTGCTGACAGCCCCTGATCTTGCGGATAAGTTTGGTGTAAATGTAAGGACCATCTACAGGGATATCAGGGCTTTGGAACAAGCGGGAGTGCCTATCCTTACAGAAGAAGGGAAAGGCTATACCCTGATGGAAGGATATAAAATTCCTCCTGTGATGTTTTCCGAGAGCCAGGCCAATGCCCTCATTCTGGCGGAGCAGCTGGTGCTCAAAAATAAAGACGCTTCTTTTATCAGGGATTACACCGAAGCGATCGACAAAATAAAGGCCGTTTTAAGGCAATCGGAGAAAGATAAAGCGAATTTACTGGCCGACCGTACCCGTTTTGAGCAGAACATCAACAGAGAACGGAACAGCAACAATATCTCGCAGCTACAACATGCGCTCACTAACTTTCGCCTGGTAAAAATCTCGTATACCACCGAGCAAAACGAAACGACCGACAGGGTAATTGAGCCATTTGCCCTGATCAGCACCAACGACAACTGGCTATTGATTGCCTGGTGCCGGTTACGTAAAACGTTCCGGTATTTTCGCCCGGACCGGATAGGGAAACTGGAAATCATGCCGGAAAAATTCGCGCCGCATAAAATGACTTTACAGGAGTATTTTGATAAGTATTATTAATTTTTGATACCCCTGACATAAGGCTGTCGCAACCCCCTTTTAGCTTTGTTCCATCAATCACAATTAATAGGAAAAATGATGGAAAAGCAGATTTTCGATCCCTGGGAATGGGGCAAAAACACAAATTCGGTACAGGCCGTTGAAGTAAAGAACATGGCGGGAACACTCTATTGTTCAGGACAGGTGGCCATAGATGCCAATGGCGTGCCATCCAATGCGGATATGCGTTCACAGCTGATTCAGACCATCCAGAACCTGGAGCAGCTGATAAGCGAAGCAGGCTATGCGTGTAAAAACATCGTAAGACTGAATGTTTACACCACATCGACACAGACATTCTTCACCACCTGTATGGATATCTATGTGCCGTTTATTCAAAAATACGGTATTCAGCAAGCCACTACTTTACTGGGTGTTAAGGAATTGTTTGCTACTTTGACGGTGGAACTGGAAGCGACAGTCGTAAAGTAACTATCTGCTTTAACGTACCAAAGGCTTGTGAGCTGATGCTCATAAGCCTTTTTCCTTTGCCGGGCCTTCCTGCTGTCAGCGAAACACCTCTTGTACCGGCGCCCATCCTAACGTTCGCCGGATAAACGGAAGGATGTTTATCTGCATAATATACTTCATGAAAAATACCGCCTGCGTCCATTTGTTTTTGCCGAACATCGCCAGCATATCCTTCAATGCGTTGGGTTGATGCATCCATTTTGTATTAAACAACGTGGCCTGGCCAATTTTGGCAAACCTGGCCAGCATTTGCTGTTCATAAAAGGCGATCGCCTGCTTCGTAGTGTCAAATGCCGGGTTGGTCAGCGCTTCACTGAGCTGTAATGCGTCCAGCATGGCCATATTCACCCCTTCACCGGCAAAGGGCGGCATCCAGTGGGCGGCGTCTCCCAGCAGGGTGATATCGGCATTGGCTTCCCATTGCTGGTCAAGCGGCATACAGTATTGCGGCCGCGGAATAAAAAGCGTATCCGGGCTTTCGAAGAGTTCCCACCACAGCGGACTCCAATCAGCAAACTCCTTTTTGAACCAGGCGAGTACCTGGTGATTGTCTTTAAAATCGATGCCGCTCTCTTTCGCCCAGTGTTCACCGGAGGCAAAGCTAACCATAAAGCCAAGACTGCCGTTGCCTTTGGAGCTGACGATCAGCGTTTGTCCTTTTCCGTAAGCGAATAACTTTCCGCCTTTTAATAGCTCACTGATAACGGGCGCCGTTTTGGCGCCGTCTTTTAGAGAGCCCTCCAGCATGGTAATACCCGTCCAGTAAGGTTGAACAGGAGTGACGAAAGGGCGGACTTTAGAATTAGCGCCATCAGCGCCGATGATGAGATCCGCGGTAGCGGTATGGCCGTTCCCGAAAACCAGTTTCCAGCTGCCCTGTATTTTTTCGATGGAGAGGAGGTGGCTGTCCCAAACAACGGTATCCGGTTTCAGTGAGTCCAGGAGCAGCTCCCGGAGAGGGCCACGGTCGATCTCGGGGCGGTGGTGGTCATCCCCGAAAGTTTCCTTTTTGCCTTGCTGATGTTCGTCGAAGTGCATTTTAAGCTGCTCGTCTACTACGCGCATAAGCCCTGCTTCGGGGCGGTAGTTGGCTTTGAAGGCTTCCATTAAACCGGCTTTGGCCAATGCCGCCAGGCCGGAGTCGGTGTGCAGATCCAGGGCGCCGCCCTGCAGCCTCACCTCTTTATGGATATCCCGTTCGTAGACGGTTACGTTGATGCCTTTGCGCTGTAAGAGCCGTGCTAAGGTCAGGCCGCCGGGGCCGCCGCCGATGATGGCTATCTTTTTGTCTTGAATTGTCATACCGCAAAATTATTCCTGCGGTGGGTCAGATAATAGTATAAAACGGCCGTTTTGATTTTTAGCGAGTTCTTTCGGGACCACGCCCGAAAACCTTTTCACTTCTTTGATAAAGTGGTTTTGATCGGTGTAATTCAGTTCCGGAAAGAGCCGGCCTTCTTTGAGCTGTTGCAGGGAAGCCTTAAAACGAAATATATTACAGTAGGCTTTTAAAGCGATACCAAACTGCTCGTTGAAGTACCGGTTAATCTGTCTTCTGCTCCAGGCCACGCGGTCCGCCAATTCCTGTACCGGCAGCGAGCCGTTGGAGGTATAGATCAGGTCGAATAATTCTCTTTTACGGTTGTCGATACCGGGTTTGATGAGCGGAAGCATCGTTGCCGAAACTTTGGCGCAGAAGCTATCGAAGTCTTCCAGGTCAGCGGGACCAACATGCCAAAACCCGTCCGGCAGCCGTTGCCCCCCGTTTAACTGGTCCGCCATTTTAATATCGAGTAAATACTCGACGGCGAGTAGTTTAAAGCTAACGGCAAACATGGTCATATGTGGTGGAATAGTGGCTTGCGTGGGGTGAGTGTCCAGGCCACGGAGGGTAGCATGAAAAGCCTCGTTGGCAGCTACGGAAAAAATAATATCGAACCGGCCATCGGGCAGTACAATAATTTCTTTCTCTTCCGGGGTGTCATTCCGGATCATCCAAAAGCTTTCAACAAAGTCGGTCAGGCTTTTAGCGGGTTGTATGTTTTTTAGTTCCATGCCGCTGGGTAATACGTTAAAATGCACGGGTGATGGTACACGGATAAAATTACGTTTTTATTTTTTCCGGGAATTTTGGGGGATGGACAAAAGACCAGCCCGTGACCTTTCTAAAAATCTTATCCATGGTTTCTATGGTAAGACAACCATCAGCAGCAGTCGCCCAGCACGCGGTCATGCACAATAACGAATGCCATCCATAGCACCACCAGTATCAGTAGCGCGTTGACAATAATCAGCGGGGTATGGTATTTCTTCCATTGCCCGCCGGCAGTTCCGTTTACTTTTCCGGCGTAATACCGGGAGGCGATTGAAACCACTGCCAATGCCAGCAACACCACGATTGCCGGATAAAAACCGGTGATGGCCATACCAGCAATGCTGAGCACCGCCGCTGTAACGGTTAATACCATTGAAAGGAAAGTGACGACGTTAAATATTTTTGTTTCCATTTTGAAAATAATTCAAAGGGTAAAAAGAAACTATATTAAAGTTATGGAAAGTACTTTGAATTACAAAGTGAATTAACATTTTTTTCATTATCAGCCCGGAACTTCTTTTCCGGCAAGCCCTTCCGGGGGAGTTGAAACGGCAGTTCATCATGATCCCTGAAGCCCGGATCGTGGTTAGTGCTTTGACAGGGAGGGGGCAAAGGGGTACAACGAGCGCGATTAATTTGTAATTTTGCCGCCGTTAAATCCTTTACCGATGAAAAAAACTGTTTGTTCTTTTATTTTGTTAATCCTGTTCCCTTTTGGTTTAATGGCGGGAGATTATGAAAAAGCCTGGGAGGCGATCCATAAAAATGATGTTGTAACTGCCACCACCTACCTGCAAAAGGCGATTAAGGCTGGCGGTCCCCAAAAAAACAGCGCTATCGCCACGCTGATATTACTCAACAATATGACAGGGTTTGACCGGGACTTTACCACGCGCTATTTTAATCCGCTTCAACAGCTGAACGGTCCCGCGCCATACACCTACGCCCTGTGGTTCTTCGAGCCGGTGCTGGGTAGCTATGGGCTTAAAAAAGGAGTGCAGCTGCAGAACCTGGAAAAGGTGTTGTCTGACACTGCAAACTTCAATGGTTCGCTGAATGCCGCTGCCGCTTATTTTATGGGTATGCATCAACTGGTCAGTAAACGGATGGACCTTACGCAGTCACTCTTCAGCCGCGTCGGGGCATTAGAGAAATGGGCTTTTACCGGCCCGTTTGATAATCTCATGGGCAGCGGATTTGATAAAGACTTCGGGCCTGTCGGTAAGCCGGAGGGCGGCGCCTTTATCAGCAGTAGTAACAACAGCCCGGTGAACTGGTTTGAGCCGCTGTTTACAACAGGACAAGGCTGGAGTTATGTAGGAGCTTACTTCCCGGTAAATAACGCCGTCGGATATGCGCAGACTTTTGTAAATGCCCCGGCGGACATGGAGCCGCTGCTGTGCCTCGGCGGCACCGGCGCCCTGAAGGTGTGGGTGAATGATAAACTGATGATCAGCCAGCCGGAAGAAAAGGTCACAGAGCTGGACTGGTGGAAAACCAAGGTGCGCCTGAAAAAGGGCTATAACAGGATATTGGTACAAATCGGCTTTACAAAGCAGAATATCCGGCCAAACTATATCGTACGCCTGACAGATAACGATTATAAGGCCGTGAAAGGGCTCGTTTGCCAGGCTTCTCCGGCGCCTTACCAGCCGGACACCCGGAAAGATGAGCCGGTACTGATCCCGCATTTTGCGGAAACCTATTTCAAAAAGCAACTGGCCGACCACCCACAGGACCCTATTAACGCCGTATTGCTGAGCAGGGTATATATCCGTAACCAGGAGTGGGACAAAGCCAAAACTGCACTGGCGAAATTTTACAAGGCATATCCCAAAGATGCCTTTATTACGAACTACTACTCGGATTGTATGTCCGGCAGCAATGACAGGACAGGATTTGCGGAAGCAGTAGAGTCCTTCAAAACACTGTTGCCCGATAATTACTGGACACTTTATGCTAAAGTTGTCAAGCTGGAAGAAGAAAAGAGTTATGCGGAAGCGCTGGAAATGCTGAACAAACTGGTCAGCATGCAGGGGGAACAGCGGGTTACCACCGTAAAGAAAATGCAGCTGTTAGCCGCCCAGGGAAAGATCGACAGCATGGTGCAATTGCTGAAGCAGGCGTATGCCACCTATCCTGATGATGAGGAGCTGGTGCAGACAATGTATCAGTATGAGGCCAGCATGAATAACGATCCTGCTGCGGCACTCAAAGTGCTGGAATCATATTGCAACCGGCAGTACGGTTACAGCACGGCGTCATTCCTGGCTAACGTATATCTTAACCAGGGTAAAACAGCCGCTGCTGTTAATCAAATGAAACAACTGATCCAGGTGGCGCCTTATGAGCTGGAGGAATACGGGAAACTGATAAAATACTACTTTGCCAGCCAGCAGTACGACTCCGCTATTCACTACCTTAATATACAACGGCAGATCAGCCCTTACTACCATCTGCCACTGGGAGACATGGGCCACTGTTATCTCCAGAAAAAAGAAACAGACTCCGCTATCCTGTACTTCAGGAAAGCACTGGCCTTATATGCCGGTGGTTTCGACTACCGGGAACAGCTGCGTATGCTGGAAAACAAACCGCAGGTAGACAAATATTTTCCTGCGCTGGATTACTACAAAGAGATAGAAAAGTACGTGCAGCAGCCACATGATTCCAGCCACGCCTACGCCTTTATTTTTGATGAAAAGAATGTAATCGTATATCCGGAAGGAGCGGGGGAACAAACCTTCAATACAGCTATTTTTATTAACAATAAAAAAGGGATCGATCACTGGAAAGAAATTTCTATACCGTATAACAGCGTATACCAAACCGTGTCTATTGTAAAAGCGGAGGTGATTAAACCGGGAGGCGCAAAAATTCCCGCTGAAACTGACGAGAATCAACTGGTATTCACTAAGCTTAATGAAGGCGACGTGATCTACTACAGTTATAAGGTGAAAAGTAGCGGAAGTGGCCGCCTTGGCCGCGAATACTGGGATAAATTTTATTTCGCCGACTTCGTGCCGGTTAATATCTCCAGTTATAATTTACTGATAGCTGATACCATGCCCCTGAATTATGAGTATGTGAACGGTGGTAATGTCAAACCAAAGATAACACAGCACGAAAAATTCAAACTGTACAGCTGGAGGGAAGACAATATCCGGCCGCTGCGGAATGAAAGCTATATGCCCAGCATCAATGATGTGGGTAAAGTACTGCATCTCTCTACCGTCAAAGACTGGGATGTAATAGCAGAATGGTACAGCGATATTACACGCGAACAATCGAAGGAAGATTTTGAGATCAATGAAGCCTTCAGGGAGTTATTCCCGGCTGGAACCAGCGGTCTGGACGATCTGACCAAAGCGCGGAAAATCTATGAGTATATAGAGAAGAATATTTCCTACAGCTCCGTTTCATTCCGGCAGGGCGCCTATGTACCCCAGAAAGCAGGGAAAACGCTGTTGACGAAACTCGGAGACTGTAAGGACCTGTCCACGCTGTTTCTGGCATTTGCCCGTAAAGCCGGCTTGCCGGCTAATCTGATCCTGGTAAGCACCAGGAGATATGGTCAGCGCAACATGGAATTGCCATCCCTGGATTTTAATCACTGCATCATCAGCTTTAAGGCAAATAACAAAACCTACTACCAGGAACTGACGGACAATACGCTTCCCTTTAATGCGTTGCCAGGCAGACTCGTAGGGGCACAGGTGCTCAATATCCCCTATGAGTACAAGGCAGGAGAAAAAATCACTACGCTGCCGTTGGACAACTTTATGGTTAATGTGATACGCCGTAGTATGGACGTTACGCTGGAAGACAACAGCCTGAGGGCTAAATCAAGTTGCGCGTATATCGGCGAAATGGCAGCGGCCATGAGAAATACCTACCAGCACGCCACCAGCGAGGAAACCAGGGATGCTATCCAAAATAATATCAGCAGCTCATTCAAAAAACAGGTAGTACTGGATAGCCTGTCATTCCGAAATCTAGGTAATCTGTCCGATACTGTTTGGCTGGATACCTATTTCACGGTAAAAGATGAGGTGATCAGCGTGGGGGATTTCAGCATGATCAGGCCTACTTTTATGGACGTAGTTGCCACCGCCAATATCTTTACACCGGTGCCCCGGCAACATCCGTTTGAATATGCCGACTATGAATCGATAGAAGATTATTATACCGACCTGGCTGTGCATCTGCCGGCAGGGAAGAAATTTGAACAGGTTCCCTCAGGTACCAACCTGCGGTTGAATAATATGAATTACACGCTGGATTTTAAAAAGGTGGGCGATAATAACCTGATCATCAGCAGGCGTTTTAACACCAAAAGTAATACAACGATCGCCCCCGGTGCTTTTAAAGAACTGGAAACATTCTTCAACGGCATCATCAAAGAAGAACAGAAATATATCTCGTTTAAATAACAAATTGAAGTTTTAATTACTGTTTAATATATTGATAGTAAAATAATTGTAATAAAGAATGAAGCCTTGTAGGACCTCCCTGTGAGGCTTTATTCTTTAGCCTGCGGAATGGTTTGTAAATTATTGCCAATACTATCATGTTATTCTCTATTTTTATAGTTCCTACGGAGGATGCGATTTTTAGAAACAAGTGAGTGACCATAATGAATATGTCAGGTGAGCGGGATGAACAGGTACTGTTGGCTTCGGCTGCTACAGGAGACGAAACAGCTTTTGAAGAACTTTTCAGGAAGTACGGACGAAAGCTGTATAGCTTTATGTTGCAGTTGAACGGATCTGCGGCGGCAGAGGATATCGTGCAGGAAGTGTTTTTCAAACTCTGGAAAGAACGCGATAAACTGTCGGCCATCACGCACTTCAATAGCTATCTTTTTCGCATGGCACAGAACCAGGCCATCAACGACTTCCGGAAAATGGCCAGGGCCACGCTCTTACCGATAGAGGAAGCCGGCCGGCAGGAGACCACACCGGCAACAGACTCCAACGAAGAAATAGAATTCAAGGCCCTGCGCGAACGGGTACAGGAAATTATAGACTCCCTGCCTCCGCAGCAACGCAGAGTATATCTCCTGAACAGGGAACAGGGCCTCAAACACAAAGAAATTGCCGAGCTGCTGAATATTTCCCCCTCCACCGTCAATAAACACCTGGTACAGGCGCTCCACGCGCTGCGCACGGGTTTGGGCAATCATACAGACTTGTTGCCGGTATTCTTTCTGTTGCTGACCTTTTCCGAAAGGTCATCTTTCTGAAAAAAAATTTTCCATTCCACTAGACATATCCCGCTTTTTCATTGTCTTACTGGTAATCAGGGACATTTTTAACACCTGGCATTACCGATTAAACCTGTTTCCATGTCCGAAGGAAGAATAGATGACCTCGTGGCAAAGTTTTTTCAGCAGACCTGTACGCCGGCTGAGAAAAGAGAACTTGCAACGTGGATAGAACAGTCCGCCGACGATGCTGCGCTGCAGCAGGTGCTGGAGCGCGCATGGGCCAATTACGAGCCAGTGACCAACCTGACAGCCGCGGCTTCTTCCCGGATCATGGACGGCATTTTAGGCAGGCAGGGGACTGCTCCGGCCACCACCCGCGTACGTCCCATGCGTAAGGCGTGGCGATATGCCGCCGCCGCAGTGACCATCGTAGCGCTGGCAGGCGGGTATATCGTGTGGAAGTCGCGCCCGCAGGCCCCTTCCGCACCAGTGGTAGCGAAAACGGTGAAGAAAGACGTCCCGCCGCCGGGAGGCAACAGGGCCACGCTGACCATGGCAGACGGGCAGGTGATTCCGCTGGACAGCACCGTGAACAACACCGTCTTCGCCGGGAATAACGTGCGCATCGTCAAAACAGACAGCGGACTGGTGACCTATCAGCAGTTGGCCACACGAAATGCCCAACCGTCCTACAATACGCTGGCAGTCCCCGCAGGCGGCCAGTTCAGGGTAATATTGGCCGACGGCACCAGGGTATGGCTCAACGCGATGAGCAGCCTGCGCTATCCGGACATGTTCCCCGAAGGGACAAGAAAAGTGGAACTCACCGGCGAAGCCTATTTTGAAGTATCGGCCAGCGCCGCCCAGCCGTTCCTCGTAAAAGTAAACGACATGGAACTGACGGTGCTGGGCACCAGCTTTAATGTGACGGCCTATCCTGACGAGACGTTTGTAAACACTACGCTGCTCAGCGGTAAAGTAGTGGTAAAACACAATAACGTGAGCCTACCCCTGACCAGGGGCTATCAGGCAGCGCTGAACAGGCGCACAGGACAGCTGACCAGCATGCAGGTCAACGCGGAGGAAGCGGTAGCCTGGAAAAACGGGAAGTTCCTTTTCAACGCTACCCCCATGAAGGACATTATGCGGCAATTGAGCCGCTGGTATAATATAGAAGTTGTATATGCAGGAGAGGTGAATGAACAGTTTTATGCGGAGATCCCACGCTTTGCCAATGCGGCAGAAGCGTTAAGAATTCTGGAACTTACCGGGAAAGTACATTTCCGGCTGGAAGGACGGCGTGTAACCGTGTATCCCTGAATTACCATGGAAAAAGAGACGAACCAACCATTCGTATAGCCATCCCGTAAAAAATCCTGTTCACTGCTAATGAACAGGATCGGCGCCTGGTGCTGCTAACACCAGGTGCTGCGGGTAATTTAAACATCACGCTGATGATCATTTATTAATCACCCAACATCAAAAGTATGATTTTACCTGCTTGGAACCAAGCCGGAATTGATTTCCGTTTTCCATCAACCAAACTGTGGAGGATTATGAAGTTATCCGCCGTTATTATGCTGGCGGCCTGTTTACAACTCAGTGCCACCGGATATTCGCAGCGATTACAACTGTCTCTGAACGAAGCGCCTGTCAGTAAGGTATTCAGTGAACTACACCGGCAATCGGGGTATACTTTCGTGTATACCGCGTCACAGCTGCGGCAGACAGAGAAAGTTACTTTGAACCTGAAGGATGTTACGCTGATACAGGCGCTGGACAGCTGCCTGCGCAACCAGCCCCTTGCCTATACCATTCAGGATAACATGGTGATTATCCGGGAACGTCCCATCCCGCCGCCACCACCCATCCGGGTGGCAGGCTTCATCTATGATGAGAACGGGCAACCGGTACCGGGCGTATCTGTTGGGGTAAAAGGCACCACTAAGGGCGCCATTACCAATGCCAACGGAGAATTCATCCTGCCGGAAGTGGCGGCAGATGCTGTATTGGTGGTGTCTTCTATCGGGTATCAACCCCAGGAAGTACCGGTCAATAGCCGGCCCGCCATTAAGGTGGTCCTGAAAATCGCGCCGCAGGCGCTGGATGAAAAAGTGGTGATCGGCTATGGATCCGCCAGAAGGAGAGACCTCACCGGCTCCATCGCCAAGGTAGCTTCCGTACAGCCGGAACAGAATATGTCGTCCCACACGGTCAACGGCCTGCAGGGCCGCGTAGCCGGCCTGTTCGTAAAACAGGGCGACTCCAGGCCGGGAACTGTTCCCCAATTCACCATCCGGGGTATACAAACGCTGCAGACAGAAGTAGGCGGCGGTACCAATCCTTTAATGGTCATAGACGGACTGGTGATAGATGCCGCCGGCGCCGGCGCCAATGCCAACTATAACCTGGCCAACCTCAACCCGCAGGATATTGAGTCCATCGAAGTGCTGAAAGACGCTGCTTCTTCGGCTATTTATGGTGCAAGGGGCGCACAGGGCGTTATATTGATCACTACCAAAAAAGGTAACTTCAACAGCAAACCGAATGTTAACGTGAACGCCTATTGGGGCGTGACCAAATCCGTATTCAACTACAACCCGCTGAACACGCAGGAATACGGGATGATGTTCCGGGAAGCAAGAAACAGCCGTATCAGCGATATCGATAAACAACTGGCGGGAGGCGGACTCACCCCCGACCAGGTCGCCAACCTGAACAATGAAAAAGCGCTCATCCAGGCGCAGATAGATAACCTGGAACTGGGCACCGCCGATAACAACTGGCTGAAAAAGGTAACGCCTTCACAAGCCATGACCAGGAACATACAAACCAGCGTATCCGGCGGTACAGACAGAACCACCTACTATCTTTCCTTTGGACAATACTCCGAAGACAATTCCATCGGGAAAGGACGGTTTTCACGCTATTCCGGTAAACTGGCCGTTACCCAGAAATTATTCAACTGGTTCAAAGCAGGAGCAGACATCGCCATCTCCAATGTGCTGGATAAAGACATTGACATGATGGGCTCTCCACTCGCCAACGCCATGGGTGTGAGACCGGATACGCCCGATTCCATTAAATATAACAGCGACGGTACCTATGGTTACTGGCACGGGCTGCAGGAACATCCCTATGCCAGGAGAGACGGCTATACCAGCGCCGTACGCACCTGGAACTATGTCGGTAACTTCTTCGGAGAGATTACCCTGCCGAAAAATTTCTCCTTCCGCACCATGCTGGCTGCCTCAAAAAGCGACGTGACAGAGGAAACGTTCGATAACCCGATTAGCTATATGGGGCAGGCCCGGCGTGGAGTTTATCAAAACATCGGCAACAAGGGACTGCGTTACACCTGGAACAACGTACTGAGCTACCGTTACCAGCTCGACAAATGGCGGGGCGACGCGGTACTGGGACAGGAATACACCGATAACAGCTATAACACCAGCGGCTACTCGCTGATCGGTTTCCCTTCCACGCCAAGCCTCTGGAAGCCAGGCAACGCCTCCGCATTTGACAACAGTTATGCCTCCAGGAACCGTGAGTTCCGGGAAAACTCACAATCATTTTTCCTGCGTACCAACATGAGCTGGGACCATAAATACCTGTTCAGCGCTTCTATCAGGAGAGATGGTTCTTCCAAACTGAAAGACTTCCGCTACGCCTGGTTCCCGGCAGTTTCCGCGGGCTGGGTGGTCAGCAGCGAACCTTTCATGAAACAGCAGAAATGGATCAGCTACCTGAAAATACGTACCAGCTACGGTATCACCGGTAACATCCGTCCGCTTGGATTGACAGACGTGACCAGCCTGCTCGCCACACAAACTTACCTGAACGCCCCGGCCTTACAGCTGAATCCCCGGTTGGGCAACCCTGCCCTTAAATGGGAGCGCACACGCCAACAGGACATCGGCCTGGAAGCACGTTTCCTCAACGACCGCTTAAGCGCCACCATTGAGTATTACAGCAAAAAAACCGATGGCCTGCTTTCCTCCGTGCTCATCCCTTCGTCCAGCGGCGGCTTCACCAGTCAACGGGTGAACCTCGGCGCTATGGACAACCGCGGTGTGGACATCGCCATCAACTATAGCAGCGCCGCCACCGGCGCCAACAGCTTCAAATGGAATGTCGGCCTGGTAGGTAACATCAACCGTAACCGCATAACACAGCTGCGCGACAGCATCATGAACTACGCCGGTTACTATCCCGGCGGCCCGATGGGATTCGTCGTGATGGGCCAGCCTGTGGGCATGCTGCAGATGTACAAAGCACAGGGCATCGATCAGCAAACAGGAGATGTTATCTATGAAGACATGAACAAAGACGGCGTGATCAACCAGGCGGATATGATCTACCTGCCGGTAGCTCAACCTAAATTCAGCGGCGGCTTTAACGGCGAAGCTTCCTGGAAGGGTTTCAGCGCCTCTGCACAGTTTGTATACACCGTCGGCAATAAGATCTATAACCTCAGCGACCAGTTTGCCCGCTTTTATGGCCTGAGCGATGAAACCGGCGTGATGGAAAATATGCCTGACTGGGTACTGGACCGCTGGACCAAACCCGGTGATAACAGCCATTACCCGCGCGCGGTAACAGGCCCTCACGGTGCCGGACAAACGACCGACTGGAACAGCAGACCGTCAACTTTATACCTGTTCAGCGGTTCTTATCTCCGTTTTAAAAACTTCACGCTGGGTTATGATTTCGCAGGAAGAGTGGTGAAGAACAAGATGTTCGAACAGTTACGCCTATACGGCGCCGTACAGAATGTCTTTATCCTCAAAGACAAAGGCCTGAAGACGGGAGACCCCGAACAGGCGATGGAGAACGGCGTACAGCAGGCGATCGTGCCTATACCACGCACTGTTTCCATTGGTATCAACGCCCGGTTCTAATTTCATATGCTAAAAAGATTATAACATGCTGACATATAAAAAGACTTTGTTGTTGTTTGCTGCCGCGCTTTCGCTGGCTGGTTGCAGCGGTAAACTGGATGAACCACAGCCGGATACTTCCATTGATCTGGACCGCCTGCAGCCGCAGGAGCTGCCACTGTTGTTACAGGGCGCTTACAAGCCTGATGGCGTCTATTACCAGTCCTACCCGGTGTGGGACATCTATAGTGATGATATTGTGTCTATCCAGGGCGGCACACCTACCCAGTTCAACCCCGTTGGTTATGACGCCTGTAATCCCACTGTGGAAGATGGTTTTGGCAACAACCGCACCATTGCCAGCGCTTACAAAAGCATCGGGAATGCTAATATTGTCATCAATTACATCAGGACTAAGAAATTGTCCGACCAGTCACAGGTGCTGGGAGAAGCGCTGACGCTCAGGGCTTTTCAGTACACCCGGCTGGTAGAAACATACGGCGGCGTCATCCTGACATTGGACACGGAAACGGATATCAACAAAATCCGCCGCGACAAGAATACGGAAGCAGAAGTATATGCCGCCATCGTGGCAGACCTGACAGAAGCTATTCCGTTGTTAAAGGATTTTACCACGCCTAACGCTGCCTGCCGGCAAACGGCACAGCTGCTGTTGGCGAGGGTTTACCTGCAACTGGGCAAAAACCAGGAGGCCGGTGATCTGGCCGCGGAGGTGATCCGTTCCGGGAAATTCTCCCTGGTCAACAGCAACTACGGACAGATCTTCCAGTTTGCCACTCCCGCGAAGGAAATGATGTGGAGGGGAGTCGATGGCCCGTTGAGCGCCAACTTCAACCGTTATGGCATGTACTCTTTTTACAGCCCCGGCGCTCCGTTTAAAGGCAACAGTCCCGGGCTGACCTGGATGAGTGACGACCTGGTGGCGCTGTACGAGCCTGCCGATATACGGAAGCAGCTGTTGCACCGCCAGCGCAGCGGCGCTACCGGCCTTGAGGTGACCTATCTGCTGAAATTCTCAACGGACACGTTACAATCCGCATCTTCCTCTTATGCTATTTATCCGTATATCCGTTACAGTGAGGCATTCCTGATAGCGGCTGAAGCCAGTGCAAGAAAAGGTGTGGTAGACGTGACCTACTACAACCAGCTGAGGACCGCCCGCAAGGCCAGTACCAAAAGCAACGGCGATTTTGCTGGCGCCGCTGCTTTCCTGAAAGAGCTGGAAAATGAAAGAAGAAGGGAGTTTGTAGGAGAGGGCCGCCGCTGGCAGGACATGCGCCGCTTCGGTACGGCTATTCCTTTCCTCGCCACCAAAGGCAAAGACGCTACCCGCTTATATCTGCCTTTTAACTCTATAGATATTGCGAGGAATCCGAAATTAACACAGAACAAAGGATACTGAGTTTTAACTGTTCCATCTCCTATGCCAGGCCGGTCTTCATCAGACCGGCCTTTTTCTGTTATTGGATCCTTTGCCGTTCCTTCAGCAGTTTGGCCCGGTCGATATCTTTTTGTGCATCCTTTATGTTTAGCCGATTTGGCAGCTGTGTTTTCAGCCGGGCTCTGTTCTCGAAGAATTCTGCGCGGTTACTATTAATGAGGATGGCTTTGTTGAAATCTTCCAAAGCCGAGACGTCCTGTTTCAACTGTAGTTTTATCACACCCCGGTTATTGTACATCATCGGCAGCTGGTGGCTGTTGATCCTGTTAAACAGCTTGTCGATCTGTTCCAGTGCCTGCTGATATTTTTTCTCCTGGTACAACTGGTTGGTCCGGTTGAGCAACTGTTCAATGCCTTCAGCTTTGACGAGGCTGTCGATATTGAGGAAGCTGCGTACCGAGGCTCCCGGCTGGTTGACGAAGTTATAACCCTTTGCGATGGCGGTCAGCCTTTTGGCTTTGGTAGGGTGGCTGCATCCTGCTTCCAGTTCCGGTGAGGGATGATTATCGATCGCCCTGATACCTGATTCCGCTTGTTGCAGGGTACCTTGCAGTTTCCTGATGATATACCCGGAGAAAAAGTCCGCTTCCAGTTCCCTTTGCCTGGAGAGGGCGTAGGTAAGCTGCTTGTTGCGGAGGGAGTGGCCCAGGAAGTGATGTCCTACCTCGTGCGCGAAAATGGCAAAGGACACCCAGTCAGTGTTTTGCGCGACTAACCGGTTAAGGTATTCCCGGTTATATAAAATATACCGGGTGCTGTCGCCCCGTGTCATGACGGCTTTAAATACGGGTCCCGGAAAGCGGCATTCATACAGCACGAAATTGGCGGCTGTCTGATTATCGTCGCCCATCCCCAGCAGTTGCTGGATTTTAACAACGACCATCGCGGGCGTGAGGCCGTCCGGACTTAATGATGGCATCATATCGGGGATACATTGGTCTTCCAGCTGACTGCTGACAAATCCACAGGAGAAGATGAAATATTTATCTTCCGGGATGGTATCGCTTGCCGGTTGCACCGGCAGCGCGTCTTGGCCGTATGCCGTGTTTTGTGTGTACAGCAATATAACGGCGCTGCATAACAGCAGGCGCTTTATATAGTTTGCCATTATCGGGTGAGGTTATAGGTGACGGCCAGGAAATTGCCCCACCGGTGAAAAGATTCCGTCTCTACGGTGGTACCCATAACCGACCTTGCCACCACTTGTCCTTCCTGGTATTTGGACGAAAGCAGAGTAGCTTGTGTAAGCGTCCATCCAAAGCTTGCAACGATCCGTTGGTCACGGCCTGCGGCGAGGGAAATGCCGGCGTGGTAATTGAATTTGGTGGAAGAACCGGTGGACAGGCTTACCCCTATGGCCAGCGCAGGCTGAACGGCCCATCCGGCCCTGTAGTAGGCGTGCATCAATGCTCCCAGGGAGGGAATTACTTTATTGCGGTTGTCGTTCCGGGCAATGGTGGCATGGTCCGGATCGCCGGCGATGCTGTCCAGCCGGTAAGACTGATCAAAGAAGTTGTTGTTCCCGAAGTTCATAAAGAAGCCGGTGCTGAAGTCTATTTTAAACCCGCCAACTGTTCTTACGATAACAGGCGTTTGTAAACCGGGGTCGGCGCAGATGGTGTTATCTTTGGGATCTATTTTGATGTCAAATTTCAGTTCATCTTTGTCTGCCAGTGCGGTATGTCTGATGGTATAATTGACCGGGGTGATCATCTTATAGCTGTTCACGATTAACGTCTTCTGATCAAGCAGGATGTAGTTGTCGACCAGGTCGCCGGCTTTGGTGATCATCGTTTTATTGGACTCCATAGCATCCACCCGTTCGTGGGTGGTCCTGATGGCCTTTTCGAGAATCGTACTGTCTACAATAAAATCTTCCGATTTGGCGTCCTCCTTCAGTGGCAGCAGACCGGTCATCATCTGATCGGCTGCTTCTTTAAACGATTTCTCTTCTTCCGCTATGTCTTTTTGCAGCTGCTCAAGGTTTGCCTTTTCTGTGGTGGCTATTTTCGTGTAGTGGTCAATGATGTTGGTCACCTGGGCGAGCAGCAGGTCCTTAGAGGTGGCTGCTGTTTCGTTACTTATTTTATTATTGTTGACAAAGAGGGTTGTTGCTGTCAGGAGGTCCTGTTCTGCTTTTGTATAAGTGCCGTCACAGGCGTCTTTGACGGTGACCAGCTCATTTTTATACAACAGGCTGTGTTGCAGTACATCGACTGCTTTCGTAAAATCTTTCAGGCTCTCCCAGTAGCGATCCAGTTTGTCATTGATCTTTTTGAAGCTGGCTTTGAAAGGCGCCAGCTCACCCTGTAACTGTGCTCTCAATCGCAGCGCGCCATCGTTAAAGGAGAAGGAGGATCCCGGGCCCTCTTTGGGATCTTCTGTGGTGTTGAGTTTAACGGCCGACCCGTCCAGTTTTTTGAGAATATCGGGCTGCTGCAGGAAGAAATTGGTGCTGGTGCTGTTTACCTGGATATTGTACCGGCTTTTGTTGATGTTGACGATCTCCAATACAACCAGGCTGCCGTGGCGTGCTTTGTGCCTGATTTTGGATTGAGGCAAATGCTGGTAATCGATCCGGATAGTATCTGGTGATTGGGCGAAGGCCGTCGCCATTGGCAACAGTAAGAATAGCGTAAAAATGTTCTTCATGTGTGAATCTTAGGGATGAGAAATGAGGAATAACAATCAGGGGTGTTTGCTGCTCAGTGAATAGTCTGAGCTAATATAGGAATTATTCATATATCTACAAAGTCTCCATGTGGCAAAACGTTCAAATTTTTTTCTCAGAAAGCCGATCGTTTTGGTTCGCCCAATCGTCCAAAAGAGAAATCGACATACCATGAACAGTTTAAAAGACAAAGTAGCCGTTATATTTGCGGCGTCGGGAGAAATAGCTGGGGCGGTGGCCCGCTGCTTTGCCCAACACGGGGCTAAAGTGTATGTAACGGCCCGGGACCTGGAGGCGGTTGTCGCCCTGGCCGGTGAAATAGTGTTCGACGGCGGCCGGGCTGAAGCCGGCAAAGTGGATGCGTTGAACGAAGCGGAGATCGACGCCTTTTTGCAGCAGGTGGTAGCCGATAACGGGAGACTGGACATCGTTTTTAACGGTATCGGGAGCTACTATAGAGATGCCGGTAGCGGTACGCCTACTACTATGGCTACTTTCGAACAATTTATGAACCCCTTGCAGCGGATCTGCGGATCGCAGTTCCTCACGTCCAGGGTGGCGGCGAAGTACATGATCGCATCCGGATCTGCCGGTACGCTGCTGCTGTTGAACGCTTCCATGGCAAGGAGCAAAACGCCCAACATGGCGGGGTTTGCCGCTGCCTGCGCCGCGATAGAAGGGCTGACCCGCGTGATGGCCGCTGAATTCGGGAAACATGGCATCAAGGCCATCTGTATCTGCTCCGGCGCCCTGCTGGAGACCAGGAAGATACAGGAGATGATCACCGATTTTTCCGCACTGGGAGGCGTTCCCAGGGAGGAGATGGCCCTGAACTACACCCGGTTCGATCTCCTGCCAACCGGTCCCACCCTGAAACAGCTGGGGGAAACGGCTGCTTTTCTCGTTTCCGACAATGGCGCCGCTTTCAACAGCCACATCGTTGACTTTGATTGCGGGAAAATAAATATATTATAGAAATTTGTCAGGTTGCAGACTGCCTGCAACCCGCCTTAAACCAATACCATGGAACAAGAAGCCATACTCCGGAAAGCGCTGGCAGGGGATATCAACTCCTTTCAGCTGTTATTTGCCGCATTTCAAAACCAGCTGAAATCATATCTCTATCGCCTGGTAACGGACCGCAACGATGTGGACGACCTGACGCATGATACCTTCATCAGGGCGTTTGATAAAATAGCCACCTTCAACCAGCAGTCCTCCCTGAAGACATGGGTGTTTAAAATAGCCACCAACCTCGCTTATGACCATCTGAAAAAATTAAAGCGCTGGCCGGCCGACGCGCAGGACCAGGGCGCCGCACTGGCCATCGGTTCAGCGGAGATCGCCGAATCATTCCGGATCGTTCACAGCACCTTCAATGCCGGGGCCTATGAGATGAAAGAACATATCGATTTCTGTTTTACCTGCATCTCCAAAACCTTGCCTATAGAACACCAGGTGGCCCTGATCCTGAAAGATATCTACGATTTTCCGGTGAAGGAAATTTGCCTCATCCTCGATAAAACCGAAGGTGTGGTGAAACATCTGCTGAACGGGTCACGGGAAACGATGACGGAAGTTTTTGATAACAGGTGCGCTCTCGTCAATAAAAACGGTGTCTGCGACCAGTGCAGCCAGCTGAATGGGATCTTCAATCCTAAACAGGACCAGCAGGAAGAACGCATGAAACTGGACCTGGTAAAAGGCTCGAAGAAGTTCAACCGGTCGGAGTTATACGATTTACGGACCGTACTGGTAAAGGCGATCGACCCGCTTCACTCTTCCGGCGCCGATCTGCAGGACATCATCATGCGATGCACCAGGACCGCCATCGGCGACGTCAACGATTTTTTTGACAAGCCGGGAACCAATTAATGAATCACCCTCACCCAATCTTGATTATCATGAGAAACATTTTCGTTCTTATCATACTTCTTTCCACCTGTTTTTGCGGCCAGACAGAAGCGCAGACGCTCCAATCGGCCTTTTTGTTTGACCTGGAAATCAGCCTCGAACCTCCGCAGGCCGTCGGCCGGGCTTTAAACGGAACACGGCTGATATTCCCGTTTAAAGACGGTACCGTCACCGGAGCGGCCATTCACGGAAAAGTGCTCAACTGTAGTGGAGAGTGGGGCCTTGCACTGGATTCCGCTACCTTTAAGATGGACAGCAGGGCCACCATCAAAACAGACGACGGCGCACTTATCTATATGGCGTATGGCGGCTACAATCATGCCAGCGGAAAAAATGCTGCTTTGCTGCAGCAGGGCAGGGGCTATGAACTTTCACCGGAAGATTACTACTTCCGGTCGACACCGGTCTTTGAGACCAGCGATCCTAGGTATGCGTGGCTGAATCATACCGTGGCTGTTGGCGTAGGCCGTTTTTCGGCGCCAGGAAAGATTGTTTACCGGATTTATGCGGTGAAGTGACGGAGGGTACAACCCATTAGTCCCCTTATTCTAAATTATTGTCCGCTCTAATTCCTGTACTTTTACCCGATAGCCAATACCTTTGCACAGCAAAGAGGCCGTTGTGCCGTAGTTGTTGTCTTAAAAAACGGGTTATCGTATGAGAGTTGTTATGTTAATGCTGGCTGGCGTGCTGCTGTTGCCCGCCTGCCGGCAGCCGGACAAAAGGCTGCCTTACCTGGGCACACCGGTCGTAACGGAACATTTCCGGAACGGCAAAACGGTGTACGACTCGGCCTACCCGGTAGTGCCTGATTTCTCCCTCACCGATCAGGACAGTATGACTGTTACGCCACAGACATTCGAAGGGAAAATATATATAGCAGATTTCATTTTCCTGTCATGCGCTACCATCTGCCCTAAAATGAACGCCAATATGTTGCAGGTGTATCAGCACTTTAGCACGGAAGACAGGGTCAACTTTCTGTCGCACACCATCGACCCAAAGCACGATACCATCCCGCGGCTGAAAGCCTTTGCCGGCAGCCTGCAGATAAAGGACCAGAAATGGCGGTTCGTAACGGGCGACCAGGATACCATCTTCCGGCTGGCAGAGAAGGGATACTACGTATCAGCTGTTAAAGACAGTACAGACCCTGTCAATTATATCCATAGCGGTGGGATGCTGCTCATTGATGCACAACGGCATATCCGGGGCATCTATGACGGCACCAGCAAAGAAGCGATGCAGGTGCTCATTAATGACGTTCAAACCCTTCTGAAGGAAGATTCCCGAAAACTTTGAAGCATGTCGTATCCATATGGCTCCTGGGTATCATACTTGTCCAAAGTACTGGCAACTGCTGGATCATTGCGGCGTTCTACCTCAACAGGAACCGTATTGCCAATACACTGTGCGTGAACCGCTTTGAGCAGATACCGGTATGCCGGGGCGTCTGTTACCTCGAGCAGAAACTGGAAGAGAATGAACATCGGCAGGACCGGGCGCCAGAACTGAAGCACAAAGAGGTCCTGCTGTTCTTTGAAACAGTTGCCACGCCAGTCATCGCCATACCGCCGGAAACGAAACAACCATCCGGCATTTATATATCCCCTTATTTCCCCACTTCCCACCTGCACCCGGTATTTAAACCTCCGGTCTGTTAGCTTCCTTACTAACAGTCTCTTTAACGTTACCAATCTTTTATATGCTTATGAAAACAGAAGAAATAGCTGTTTTATCGCTGAGCATGTTTCAGGGGGGTAGTGATGATTGCTGGGTGGGTGACCTGGAGCATGTACTGGAGAAATTTCCCGTGTTGGAGTTTCCCAACAGAAGGCGCTTTTATGTATTAATGATCATAGAAAGAGCACAGGGTACGGCTATCGTTGATGGCCATACCCTGCGGCTGGACCACCCAAAGATTATCTGTATCCATCCCGGAAGTATATTCAGCCTGGAAATAAACCGGAAGGCTACAGGCACCCTGTTGTGCTTTACGGAAGACTTTTTCTCTATCAGGTATAACAACAACGCACTGTCCAACTTCACTTTCCTGGAAAGGGAATATGGCAGTCACGTGCGGCTGACAGCGGAAAAAGCAATAGAATGGGAGCAGCTGGCCGCTTTCATGAAAAGAGAATACGCCGGACAGCAGAAAGGCACAGACAGTGTGCTCAGGTCTTTTTTGAATATCATGTTGTGTAAGCTGGACCGGGAGTTTTCACATATCGTCCCGCTGATGAAAAAAAACACGTACGAGGAAAAGATCAAACAGTTCAGATCCTTACTGGACGAGCATTTTGTAGCACACAAAGCACCCTCGTTCTACGCCTCCAGGCTAAATATCACAACCAACTACCTGAACAAGCTATGCGGAAAATATCATGGGGTGTCTACCGGTGAACTCATCAGAAAAAGAATCACCATTGAAGCGCAGCGGTTACTGCACTATACGGTGCTGCCCATTGCAGACATCGCCAAGCAGCTGGAGTTTGAAAGCGTGTCTTACTTTATCACTTTTTTCAAAAGGAATGTGGGCACGACACCGGAAAATTTTCGAAAAAATCATTAATCAAAAAAGGATGAATAAGCATTCAACAAATGAAAAAATAGCGATACGGGTACAGGTACGTGTCCGGAAGGACATTAAAATTGTGCCGCGCCCCAAAGTGGTAAAAATGAATCTTAACTAAAAAAACAATATATGCTGAGAGATACCATAGAAGTGCTGAAAGAAAACGAACGGAAGTTCAACCGCAGCAGAAGAATGCTGAAAGCCGTATTGTTGCTGCTGTTATCGCTGATCGTACTGTTACAGTTCGATCATATCACATCATTGCTTAAAAATATTTTTTAAACGCTTTTTATCTCATGAAACTGACAGATTTTATATCAAGATATGTGGACCCTGAGAACAGGCAGGTGATCGATACGGTAATATGGGCCAACAGGATAGCGCTGGTCGTGCTGTTTTGTTGCCTGGTACTGCTGCTGGTCCGTATATAGCGTCCATGGCAGTGCCGGAACTTTATATAGTTGTCACTAAAATCAGCATTGCCACTAATTTTTTTCTAAGTATTTATTTAATAAATCAGTAAAAGCCGGCTTGTTTTCTGAAACTTCCGGCTTTTCTGTTTCTTCGCTTTTACCCGCCACCAGTCTAACTTTGCGGCATACTAAACGTATTGTTGCATGGACTTTCCAATGTTTCATCTCGACTGGCTGAACGACCGGTTTCTGATAGCGGTGATCGCTATCGTGCACGTATTCATCAATCACGGACTGGCGGTCGGTTTTATCCCATATATCGCCTGGCTGGAGCAAAAAGGTGTGAGGATGGCGGGTGCATCTGAAATTACCAACCCTGAATGGGACCACCTCGTATACCGGAAAATGAAGGTCGCCTTTATTATTACCACTACGCTGGGAGCGATGACAGGCGTGGGGATCTGGTTTTCCGCCGGCCTGATCAGCCCTTCTTCCATTGGCAGCCTTATCCGGGTATTCTATTTTGCCTGGTTCGTGGAGTGGCTGACATTCGTGACAGAAGTGGTACTGATCATGATTTATTTTCTGACATGGAAGCAGAGCAATGATTCCCTGAAAGCCAAAATAAGACATATCCGCTTTGGATGGTTCCTGTCCATTTTCTCCTGGATCACCATGTGCATTATCGTCTCTATCCTTGGGTTTATGATGGACCCCGGCAACTGGAACAACGATCACTCCCTGATCAGCGGTTTTACGAACCCTATATACCTGCCGCAGCTGTTTTTCCGGACACCTACGGCCATGGTACTGGGTGGCGTATTTGGGATGTTACTGACAACCCTGTTCGCCAGCCGCAGCGCCAGGTGGAGAGCGGTGGCCCTGAAAGACGGCGCGAAATGGGTGCTGTGCTGGGCGCCTGTTTCGCTGGTGGCAGCTATCATCTACTACAAGGCGATGCCTGAAGCAATGCGGGAGAATATGAGCACTGCGGTGGGTACCATGGAGTTTGCCCAATACTATGATCTGCTGCGTTACATCATCCCGGGAGCGGTATCCCTGGTGGTGGTCCTCGGCGTATGGACATGGCTGCGGCCCCGCTCTGTGCGTATGTGGATGGTGCTGGTACCCTGTATCGCTGCTTTTGGTTTTCTGGGGATTTTTGAGCGGGTGCGGGAATTTATCCGTAAGCCTTATGTCATCGGGGGGTACATGTATTCCAATCTGTTAAGGAAAGAAGATTACCCCTTGTATAAACGGGATGGGCTGCTGACCTACGCCACTTACGCGACCGCCGGTAAGGTAACGCCGGAAAATAAGCTGAGCACGGGACAAGACGTTTTCATGCTTTCCTGCAGCCGCTGTCACACGACCAATGGCATCAATTCCATTGTGTATGTCTTTGAAAGGCTCTATGGCGCAGGCAAACCGCTGGACGAAAACTCGGTGGCTGCCTACATCCCCAACATGCACCAGGGGAGGACCTATATGCCGCCTTTTCCCGGGAACACAGCAGAACTTCATGCCCTGGCTGCCTATATCAAACATCTCCAGGTGACAGGGGAGTCGCTGGAAGGTGCCCAGTCGGCCGGGGTAACGGTCAACCCGGACAACAACATGAACAATACTAAACCTTTAGCCGATACGGCACAATCGAAATAATATCACCATTCCATGAATTATATGTTAACGTTACTGCAGTCGGTCACCCCTGTGCCGAGAGATATTCCATTGGCGCTTCCTTTGCCGGAATGGTCGCTGGTAGTACTACTGGTCGTTTCTTTTCTGGCCCATATCCTTTTTGTGAACCTGATGCTGGGCGGCTCCCTGCTGACCTTGTGGGCACAGGTGAAAGGACTGAAGGACAAAGCTTACGATACGCTGGCTTATGAAATCGCTAAAACCATTACCGTCAATAAAAGCCTGGCGGTGGTACTGGGCGTAGCGCCGCTGTTGAGCATCAACGTGCTCTATACCGTCTATTTTTATTCCGCCAACGCACTGACGGGCCTGATGTGGATATCCATCATACCTTTGGTGACAGCGGCTTTCCTGCTGACCTACCTGCATAAATATGCCTGGCACAAACTGGAAGAACATAAAGGATTGCATATTGCCATCCTCGGATTGGCAGTGCTGATTTTCCTGTTTATCCCGCTGATTTTTCTGACCAACATCAACCTGATGCTGTTCCCCGAAAAATGGGGCACCGTCAAAGGGTTTGTCAGCGCACTGACGCTGCCCAACGTATTTCCGCGGTACCTGCATTTTCTCTGCGCATCGCTGGCCATCACCGGTCTGTTCCTGTTCTGGTACTTCGGGAGACGCCGGTACGCTTTTGAAACCCGTTTTCAAACGATCTCCCTTTATCACATCCGCAAACGAATGTACAGCCTGACGCTGGGAGCCTCCTTGTTTCAGTTTGTACTGGGGCCACTGGTATTGATCACGTTACCTTCCAAAGGCATACAATGGAATCTTATCATAGTGATCCTGAGCGGCGCAGCTGCTGCTTTGCCGGCGATGTACTGGATGTGGAAGGGTATCACCGGAAAACCGGAAGACATCGGTAAAAATTTTGGCAGGGTGATTACCGCCATGAGCCTTACAGTACTGCTGATGGCCAGCGGCCGGCATGTCTACAGGTCCAACGCCCTGGCGCCGCATAAAAAACTGATGGCAGCGAAGACAACAGCTTTTGAGAAGTTGTCTGCTGAAGCACGGGCGCAGCCTGCACCGGATGAGAATGCAGCGGTAGCGGAAAAGAACACGCCCCATGCAGCCGGAAAGGCAGTCTTTCAAACCAACTGCGCTGCCTGCCATAAAAAAGACGGACGGCTGGTAGGGCCGCCGGTAACAGAAATGGTGAGCATCTACCACAGCGACCTGCCCGGGCTGAAAGCATGGATACGTAAACCAGGAAAGAAAAGAGCGGACTATCCGCAGATGCCTGGCTTTCCACAACTCTCCGGGCAGGAGATGACCGACCTGACCAATTATATTTTATCAGTAAAATAAAAGAAGATGTTAACTACCTGTTTTATTATTGCTATCGTATTGCTGCTGTTCGGGATACTGCGGCAGCTGATACTGGTCTCCACCAATATCCTGTATTTATCGAAAGACGACGCGCTGGTAAACGCCGGCGAGGAGTCCACATGGTCGCCGTTTTAGGAAGATGGTTGGGTGAAACACAACAAAAGGACAAACCGGGATATTTCCGGTTTGTCCTTTAACCCGAAACAGTCACCCGCTCCGGTTGAATTCTTTTACGGTGAAATGACCGTTATGACGGTATGGGTACCGCAATAATGGCCAGCACTGACACGACAATAATCAGCAGTAACATGAGAACGGATTCGAGGGGTGTTTGAAGTAACATAACATACTTTTTTGGTTAAAAATGGTTATTTTTATATAGAACAGATTAACCCGGATTTGGTTGATCTGACATGAAATTTCTTGTATTCCACGTTGACACGGTATCTCCTTGTTGTACCATGTCGTATAATTGTTAAAACCTATGGTAAACCCAACACCCTTGTCTCTCAGGACCATTACGCTGCTGTTATGCCTGCAGCTGTTTTTTACGGTATCACTTTCCGCCCAGATCAGCTGGCCCGCAGGGCAGATCTTACCTTCTTTTCCCGCGCCGGCGCAAACGCAGGACCTGATTATGCTGCGGGAGTCCAGCTCCCGGTGGGAGGCGGAAGGCGCCGCACTCAGTCACAAAACCGGCAGACTGGAAACAGATGGATGGTTATGCCAGACAGGCATCGATGCCGCCAATCAGCATATGATCTACGGCCCCTATGACACGCACCTGCCCGCCGGGCCCAATGTGGCGGAATTCCGGATGAAGATCGACAACAACACCGCCAACAACGATCCGGTAGTGGACATCGACGTACGAAACGCTACCACCGGCGCAATACTGGCCGCGCAGACGATCACGCGGCAGCAGTTCCCCGTCGCCTCCAACTATACCAATTTTACGCTGCCCTTTACGATTCCGGCTGATCATCAATCGATAGAGCTGAGAATATACTGGCGCGGTACTGCCTATACGAAAGTGGACTGGGTGGGTGTTCAGCAAAACGGTTCGGCGGCTGAAATGTATTTGTTCGCCTCCCTGAAAGGTGTCGTTAACAGAACGCAGCCGCGCATCTTCTCCTACGAAGGCGATGCATTTGCTGAAGGACCGTATACCTGGCTGCAGTCTTTGGGCTTAAACTGGTCCGAACCGACGGATAAATGGAGCCTCATCACAAAATACCGCAGCGAGATAGCGGGACTGATCGTCTACGACCCGGCGCAGATACATACGGTCAACCTGGCGACTATGCTGGCCAAAGACCGGCGTGCCCTGGTGGTGTCCCCGCTGCTGTTATCCAGGCTGACTGCCGCGCCCTATAACCTGCCGGTGGTATTGGACCTGCGTGGACAGTTTACCAGCAAACTGCAGGTTTACCAGACGATGTATAATACCTACTGGCCCAACCTGGACCACCGCCTGCTGATAGGCCTGAATCCCGACGTCCATAAAGCAGCCTTGCGCGAATATGCCGCAGCACTGGGCGCACCCGTTATATGGCTCGATCCGGCCATACCAGCGGAAAGCACGCTGCTGAACAGTTTCCTGGCTTCCATGCCGGCGGGCGCCAACTTTATGGGGTGGTGGCCGGAGGAAGCGCCGGGAGTAGAGCGGTCTTCTACGTATGGTATACCCACCATTGCGAGTGACTGGTGCACCAACCTGACCATGCACAGCGGCACTCCCCGGACGATCAACAAAAAGCCCATACCGGCCAAACCGCCGCTGCAAAATAAACTCTATGTCGCCTTCATCCTGAGCGATGGCGACAACCTGCAGTATATTGAACACCTCATGCGTAAGCTATGGAACAACCCCGACCGCGGCGCAGTACCCATCGGATGGACGCTGTCGCCCGCCATGGTAGACGCTATGCCGGGAGCGCTCAACTACCTGTGGCAAAGCTCCACCAACAATGATAACCTGATATCCGGCCCTTCCGGTTACGGCTATACGTATCCCAACAGCTGGCCGGACCAGCAAAAGCTGAATCAGTTTGTGGCGACAACGGAAACCTACAACCAGCGTGCAGGCTTCCGCGTAGTCACCATCTGGAACACCATCACCGGAGGCATCAGTCAGCAAACAGGGCAGACATTTGCGCTGAAAGCCCCGTCGCTGCTGGGAATGACAGCACAGAACACCGGCGGCGGACTGACGGTCTATAACAACAGCCTGCCGGGAATGGCACTGTCCTGCAACTACTGCACGAACGAACAGGCCATGAAAGACCATATCGCGGCCGCTGCCGCAGGGTGGAACGGGAACAGCCCACGCTTTATCATCATACAGGCGCAGCCCTGGCAGAATGTAACGCCTACCAGTTTTAAGAACGTAGCCGCTTCGTTGAATGCCGACTACCGCGTGGTACGGCCTGATCATATTTTCCAGCTGATCCGGGAAGCCAACAGTCTGCCGGTAGGTGATACCAGCTATTTGAGAGGAGGCGCATTGCAGCACTATCGGCGGTAGTAACGGCAACGGATGTACGGGCTACCGGGCAATTGTTTTTTAATTGCCTGCGGGGGCTGCATCTGCATAGGAAGATCCTATTCTGATAGCATGTACATAGTTGGTAATGTCGGCAGGGTCACCACCATAGACGCCGAATTTAGGATCGCAGAAATCCGCGTCGAGCGTACGGGCGGGATAGCGCTGGGTGCCGTTTACGAGCGTTTGTTTGACGCCGTTGTACCAGAACTCTATAAACCCGGTGCCGGCGTCCCTGGATACTTTGATGCGCAGCACCATAGTATTCCAGGTATTGCGGGAGAGGGGCGTTACCCATACCTCCGTGCCGATTTTGCCCGGCGCAAAATGCATCAGGTGTAGCTGGCCGGTGCTGGTGGTGCTGATCACGATCGGATAGTTCTGCGTCATGGGAAGGGTGGAACCGTATGCTTTCCACTGGAATACCGCGTTGGTCTTCTGTGCCGCAGGTATTGCCAGTTTGGACCGCCATCCGATATAGATGTCGTCGCCTTCTGCTGCCTGATAGTTTTTGGCACCATGTCCTTCGGTGCGATGGCTGCCGGCGGGCTTGTAGAATTTCCATACTTTTCCGTACACAGGGTCCGTAGTGACCGTGATGGAACCTGAACCTTCTACGTTCAGTACTTTCCAAACGGCTGACGGACCCAATGCCGCGTCGCCATTAAACAGGAGGGATTGTACATAAATGCCGGAAGCAGCGCCGCTTTCTGCGGTCAAGGCGCGTTTTGAAGGGGCTTCATGCATGTTTTTGCGGCAATGGGTAAAGATAAGCATGGTGCTGCTGGCTAGCAGGAGCGTGGCTAATGCCGGAGGTGTTTTCATAACAGAACGATTAAGGTTATTGAGAGATGATCAATATACAACCTCCTGCACGATGAAACAGGTACCATCTTCACCAAAACAGGTATTGGATTGATGACAATCAATTTTTAATCAGCGTGCTCTTTCTCCGGTGAAGTCCGACAGCAGTGTAGTTCAGCTCAGCAGCCCCTGGTTGTTGGCAGCCTGTATCAGTCCTGCCACATTCTTTACCCCAAACTTCTGTAACATGTTTTTACGGTGGTTTTCTACGGTGAACTTGCTCAGGAAAAGCATTTCCGCAATACGCCGGGTGGTAATACCGGAAGCGATCAGTTTCAGTATTTCCTGTTCCCGGGCGGTGAGTGCCGGTACTGCCGCCATATCCGGCGCAGGGCGGGTAATGATTTCCCGGATAGTGTCACTGAAGACAAGCTGACCGGCCAGCGCATCGTTGATGGCGTTCACCAGCTCTTCGATGGAGGCGTTTTTAAGCAGGTAGCCGCTGGCGCCATTGTCCAGCATCTTCATGATAGCGCTGCGCTGGTCATGGTTGCTGAGTGCCAGGACGACGGTATCGGGTGCGGTCGTTTTGATGATTTTACACAAGTCCATACCGTTACTGTCGGGTAACATAATATCCAGCAGCACCACATCTACCCGGTGGCTGCTGAGGAAGGTGAGAAAATCTTTCGCTGTGGTAAAGGCGCCGGCGATGTCGAAAGCGTCTTTGCCGGAAAGGACCCTGACCAACCCCTCCAATACGATGGGATGATCATCCAGGATGGCCAGCTGGTATGGCTGATGAGACATATACTTCAATATTTATGGATGTACCTTTTCCGTTTGGCGGCGTAACAATGTCAATACTGCCATGAAGGTAGGCGACCCTGTTCCTGATGTTGATGAAACCCATGCCGTCTTTGCCGTCTGCAGTAGTATCGAAACCTTTGCCATCGTCTTCAACGGTAATAAAGAACCGGTTGTCCCGTTGATTGCACTGTAATAAAATCCTGGTGGCCGCCGCATGTTTGACCGCATTGGTCAGCAATTCCTGTATGATGCGGTAGATGGTCACCTGTTCCTGCTGCGGAATGTCGGGCCGGATGTCGAGGCACTGGCACTGGACCGTCAGCTGCGCTGTGGTGAAAGCGTTGCACAGGTCCTGCAGCGCTGCTTCCAACCCCAGCTTCAGCAACATTTCCGGCATCATGTTATGCGCAATTTTTCTCAGTTCAGAGACGGAAACATCCAGCTGGCTGATAATGGGTTTCAGTTCCGGCTGATGGCCTGCGATGGCTGACAGGTTTATTTTGGTAGATGCCAGCAATCCACCCAGGCTGTCATGCAGGTCACGGGCTACCCGCTGTCGCTCTTCTTCCTGGACTTGTAGCATGGCCTGCGAAACCTTTATCTGTTCCCGTTGGGCCGCCGTTTTTTTCCTGTTCCGGTAGAAGAAATAACCGAGCAGCAGGATAATAAACAACAGGAGGATGACCACACTCAATGACCAGTTCAATAACCGGGTGCGCTTCAGGGCTGACTGGGCCTTGTCGTTGGCCGCGTTGAGCGCGGTGATTTTCCGCTGGTCTTCTGCCTTCCTGAATTTTATTTCCAGTGCGTTGACCTTCGCTTCCAGATTGCTTTGGGAGATGCTGTCCCGCAGGTGGCTGTAACGCTTCAGCCAGCCGAACGCTTCCGGGATGTTGTGCAGCTCTTCGTAGGTGACTACCAGGCCATAATATATCAATAGCCGGTTCATCGCAACATTAATAAAGGGTTTCTTTGTGGTGAGGTCCAGCGCTACGTCGCGGGCCCGTGTCAGATCTTTTTTGTTGTACAGGGCGTAAAATTGTTGCAATTGCAGGCGTTGCTCCGGGTAAGGTTTCTTCAGTTGCCTTGCCAGCATGATCCCTTTTTGGGTGGCCTCCAACGACTGGTCAAACTTCCCTGTTACGGTAAGGCGCATACTTTCGCCGGCGTAGTAGTCCAGCCAGGCAGTAGCGTGCGGGTAGGGCAGCAGTAACAGCCGCAAGCTGTCCATATAGGCAGCGGCT
This sequence comes from uncultured Chitinophaga sp., assembly GCF_946479755.1. The sequence continues at coordinate 154,299 of NZ_CAMLHC010000003.1, forward strand.
TCGTCAGGATGACCGGACAGGGAATTGTTTTCCGATAATGTATGATAGGCAGCAGTCAGGTAGCCGATCCCGCTTTTTTCATTCCGCAACGTTTCAATGGCCTGCTTCAGGTAAGTTTCCGCCTTGGGGAGCTGCTGTAGATTTTTAAACCCGTAAGCCAGGTCGAGGTAGTTTTTCCCAAGCCATGCCTGGTCGCCGGATTGCAATGCCAGCGGGATGGCCCGCTCTATCAGCAGGTTGATATACGATTCGGGATCATCTTTATCGAAGTGGAACACATGGGCGTAATCGTGCCAGCACATGGAGCGGTAACGCAGCGCCTCTTTATCGGTAAACGGCTTTAGCTTGTTTTCTGCCTGCAGGTAGATAGCCGCGGCGGAATCAGGTGCGGTGGCGGCCAGCAGCCTGGCATTGTAGTAAAGGGAAATGCCCTGCAACCGGACATTATCATGGAGCAACTGTTTCCCCTGTCCGGCATATTTTTTTGCCATGATCGTATCCTGCTCTATCCAATCTTCTGCCAAACGGAAAAAGGCAGCAGCCCTGGCGCTGTCGGGCAGCGGCTGTTCCGTTTGCCGGACAAGACTGTCCCTGTTATATCTTCCCGGTGGCTCCTGGGCGCGCCCGCAGAGACCTGATAATAAAAGCAGCAGTAGGGGTGGTAGGCATTTCATCATACGTGCAATTTGCGACACAAGACAATAACGGCAAAGGGCTGTCCGCAGAATGACTGAAAACAGCTATATAAAAATAGCTATTTGGGGTCATTGTCCCGCCTGGCCGGTGAAGATAATTTTGTAATCGTTGTTTCGCTTTGAAGCAACGCATAAAAACAGTTGATATGTTCAGAAAATTATCCATTGCAAGTCTCCTCATGGCCGCCGTCCTGGTCACCTCCTGTTCCAAAGACAAGAAAGAAGATAATAACGACCGGCCCGGGCATAAAGTGCGGTTCGAAGCCGTAGGACAGAACGGCGGGGTCGTTAATGCGGCCGTTTATGGCGTTGACGCCGATACGCATAATGCGCTCAACCTTAACACAGCTAATTGGAGCAGCCCCGATGTAACAGCCCCCGCGGGCGCCTACAACGCTAATATCGTGGTTAACGGCAGCGGACCTTCCACTACCAGCACCATGAAAGTAAGGATTTATGTGGACGGCGAGATGAAGAAAGAAGAAACTGCTTCTCCCGGCAAAGTGCTGTCAGTCACGCTGGGATACAAGTTTTAAGGAAACAGGACGCGTTCCTGGAAACGTTTGTCAAAGGCTTGTAAGTACTGCTTGCAAGCCTTTTTGTTTTACATCTCCCCGGGCGCACAACGACTGCAATACCCCGATATCATCCCGGTAAAGTGGGTGATCACATAACCCTCCGGTAACGGAATATGCATCTTGTGCTGCAAACACTCCACCTTCCCGCATTTCCGGCATTTAAAGTGAAAATGGTTGTGATTGTGTTTATTGTTCGGCTTATCACAACCGGCACAATACCCGAAATACTGCTTCCCGTCATCATCCATGGCTTTATGCACCAGGCCATCTTCACAGAACCTGTTCAACACCCGGTAGATAGTGGCCCTGTCCACTTTGGTGTCCAACACCGCCTGAAGCTGTTCATGGCTCAATGCCCTGTCCGAAGATTTCAGCAACTCTAAAATAACTGTCTGCGCCTGCGTGTTCCTTCTTTTCATTTTTTATTATTGCGACTTAATCGCAATAATAAGAATTTTCCCTATTATTGCAAAAAAATAACACTCATGATCAGACAGTTAAAACAAGCGACCCTCATCGCGGTATGTGCTTTGGTGGCGTACGGTTGCAGCCAGGATGCGTCGAAAGCCCCGACAGCCGCGGCGCCCGCAGCATCCGAAAAACCGGAGTACTTCCTGCTGCGCCCGGAACTGGAAAAGATGTACGGGTACACGCAGGCGGTGAGAGTAGGTAACATCGTCAAAATTGGCGGCGTCATCAGCATCGATGATAAAGGAGCCCTGACAGGGAAAGGGGACTACGGTCAACAGCTGACAAATGTCTACGCCAGCCTGGAGAAAGTGCTGAAACACTACGGCTGTACGTTTGATGATGTGGTCCTGGAAAACATCTATACTACCAGCATGGCGGAACTACAGAAAAATGCAGCCTACCGCCGGAAAATATACACGCATCATTTTCCCACCGGCAGCTGGATCGGTGTGAAAGAACTGGGGCTGCCCGATGCCATGGTGGAGATAGAAATAGAAGCACTGATGTCAAAAGAACAATAATGCCCATGAAAACATTCTTCCAGTCATTGTTTGAATACAATCACAACGTCAACCGGCAACTGTGGGAGGTGATGAACGCCCATCCGGACAAGGCGTCTGAAAAAGCCATCAAATTATATAATCATATCCTGAACGGGCACCAGATCTGGAACAACCGCATCGATAAGCGGGACGCCGCGGTGGACGTCTGGGACATGCACCCCCTGCACTTGTGCAGAGCGCTGGACGAGGCCAACTACAGGCATACGCTGGATATCATTCATCAGTTTAACCTGGATGAGGTCATTCAGCATCCTAAAATCAAAGGAAAACCTTTCCGCAAAAAAGTCAGTGAGATCCTCTTTCACGTCGTCAATCATTCTACCTATCACAGGGGGCAGATAGCCACCGAATTCAGGCTGGGCGGACTGGAACCATTGATGACCGATTTTATTTTCCAGGAAGGGAAGTAATAGGCGAAGGCTTATTACTTCCTTTTCAGCAGTTCGATGTCTCCCTCAGTTCCCCGTAGGCCGGAAGCTGGGCGCACTGGCATTACTCTCCTCCAGCGCCTTGCGATATTCTCTCGGTGACTTTCCCTGGTAAATTTTAAACTGCCGGTTGAAATAGGAAAGGTTATCAAAACCACAGGCGTAGCAGATTTCTGAGATACCATGATCGGTTCCGATCAACAACTTGGTAGCGTGACTGATCCGCGTTTCATTGACAAACTGCGAAAAAGTCTTGCTGGTCCGTCTTTTAAAGTAACGGCAGAACGCGGCTTCGTTCATACAGGCCAGCGAGGCGGCCGATTTACTGTCTACATGCGTATGGTAGTTCTCCAGCACATATTTAAAGATCGACTCCAGTTTTTTCGAATCTACATCCTTATAGTGTATCTTTCTGGGATCGTCTGCCAGTAACAACACATTTTCGCTGTTTTGTTGAGACAGCCCGTCCAGCAGCTGTAACAGGATGAGCAGGTTTTTCATCTGCTGGTTAGCCTGGAACTGAAAAAACATGCCGGGAAGCACAGACGGTGGTTGCCTGAATTTGATGCCACGTTCAGACAACTGCATGAGTTCTTTTATCTTTCTTAATTCCAGTTTGTCAAAAAAATCCTTACCCAGGAAGTCTTCTGTAAACTGTACGATGATGGCGTGGGCCATTTCTCCCTCTGTGCCGCCGGGAATGTTGTCATTACAGAAACAATGCACCAGGCCGGGACCGAACATATAAACCTCCCCTCCGCTGAAGTTGACGACCTTGTTGCCGGCGTACAATTTACCGGCGCCTTTCACGATCAGGATCAACTCATGCCCGTGGTGAAAATGAAACGTGTTCGTGAAACGGGGCTGACAGTATTCTTTGATAACAAAACTGGCGTCCTCCGGAGTAGATATATGTCGGTAGGCAACTTTCATAATTGGTGTTATTGGTACACTATTTATTTTCTGAGGAACGAAATCGTAATTAAGGTAAATATAGTATCAATATTTTGCAAATGCAGTACTTTTATTTCAACGGTAGTCTGAATATGTTTGTAAGACAATGAAGCTTGTCCGTTATGAACCCAACCAGATAAATGCACCGCGAATTGTTTTATCATTACTGTAGAGGGTAAACCAGTACTTTAATCACGTTATATACTTCATGCGTTATGGAATTAGGAATACACAACTGGATGCGCTCCGAAACAATAGCCACCACCATCCGAAGGGTGTCTGCGCTTGGCTATACCCGGCTGGAAATTGCCGGTAATCCTGAACAATATGATACCAGGGAGATCGCAAAACTCATGAAGGACCATGGCCTGTCCTGCTGGGGTTCCGTTACCCTCATGCTGGGAGAACGCAACCTGCTGGCCAGGGACGAAGCACAGCGCGCCAGGTCTGTACAATACGTGAAAGACGTAGTGAAAATGGTGAAGGAACTGGACGGTCATATGGTGTCCGTCGTACCCGGTACCGTCGGCAAAATCGTTCCCGACGGAAGACCGGAAGAAGAGTGGAAATGGGCTGTAGACGCCATGAAGGAAATCTATGACTACAGCGAAGCTTCCGGCATCCTGCTGGGCATAGAGCCTATCAACCGGTTCGAGACCTATTTCATCAACAGGGCTGAACAGGCGCTGGCCCTGGCAGCCGCCACCGGACCTAATTGCGGCGTATGTCTCGATACGTTCCATATGAACATGGAAGAAACGGATATGTTCGACGCCATCCGGAAAGCGAAAGGAAGACTGGTCGGTTTTCACGTGGCAGACAACAACCGCATGGCGCCAGGCATGGGACATCTCAACTGGGAGAAGATCGTCGCCACCTTAAAAGAAGTGGGATATGACGACGTGCTTTCGGTAGAATTCTGTTCCCCGCTGGACCGCACGCCGGCCAACCCGTATCCGGACTCTATCGATGAAAACCCGGAAAACCTTTCTCCCGAACAGGCGAAGTTTCTCATCGACCACGGCAGCACCGCTGTCACTGAAGCGTTTTATACCATGCTGACCAGCCGGTCATTTAATACTTTATCAAAACTTATTTAGAGAACTGATGAAAATAGCAAATGTAGAGGCATTTTGGCTGCGTTGTCCCGTTCCAAAAGAAAAACAACATACTTCAGACTACGGACTGCTGGCGAATTTTGACATGACGCTGGTGGTGATCACAACAGAAGACGGGCTGCAGGGATTCGGAGAAGCCAAGGCAGCAGTGGGATCTTCAGGGGTATGCGCCTCCATTGTGAACTGTATCGAAAATGAACTGAAGCCGGCATTGATCGGTAAAAACGTAAAAGATATCACCCGCCTCTGGGAAGAAATGTATAACGGCACCCGTGACCACTACGCGCTGTCAAGAGGACGCAAGTTCCCGGTGCTCGGCAGGAGAGGGCTGACCGTTTCGGCCATGAGCGGTATCGATACCGCCTTATGGGACCTGAAAGGCAAAATGCTGAACGTACCCGTGATGGACCTGCTGGGCGGCGCCTGCCGCGATCACATGCCGGCATATGCCAGCGGCGGCTGGGCAGATGTAGACAACATCGGCGCACAACTGAACGGCTATGTAGAGAAAGGTTTCGGCGGCGTAAAAATGCGTGTAGGCGTTATGGATAAAACCGTACGGAACAGCATCGAAAGAGTAAAAGCTGCCAGGGCCGCGCTGGGTCCCGACATCAAACTGATGACCGACGCACACGGCACCTTCAGCGTGCCGGAAGCCAAACAGTTTTGCCGCGGCGTACAGGACTGTAACCTCTACTGGTTCGAAGAGCCTATCAGCCCGGACAACCGCAAAGGAACGGCGGAAGTGAGAGCTTCCACCCATATTCCTATCGCGGCCGGCGAAAGTGAATACACCAGTTTCGATATCAACGAACTGCTCGATATCAGGGCCATCGATGTGGTACAGCCGGATGCGGCCATTATCGGCGGTATCTCAGAAGCAGTACGCGTAGCGCACCTGGCCAGCGTACATCAGCTGGAACTGGCGCCGCATTGCTGGGGATCTGCTTTCTCTTTCATGGCAGGACTGAATGTGGCGTTTGCATCACCTTCTGCGACCATCATCGAGTTCTCTCTCGGCGGAAATCCGATGATGTACGAACTGGTAAAAGAAAAAATTACCGTCACCAACGGTATGATCCCTGCGCCTGTGGCCCCCGGACTAGGCGTAAGCCCCGACTGGGATTTTGTACGGGAGTATCAACAAAAAGCATAGTGAAAATAATGATATATGGCTAAAGCACTTAAAATTAACCACGTTACGCTGATCGTAGATAATCTGGAAAAAGCCGGAGCCTTCTACCAGCACGAATTGGGCTTAGAGCCGCTTGCCGCCTTTAGGTTTGATTACCCGGTGATGTTCTTCAAATTCAATGATGAACAACAATTGCATATCTCCGAATGGGAGGACAAAACATCCTTCCGCGGTCATATCTGTGTACAGGTAGACGATTTCAACAGTATCTTCTTCCGCATGAAGGAACTGAATACGATTGACGTTCATCCCTGGGGTAAAGTACGGAAGCTGCCCGACGGCGCCATGCAGATGTTTGTCCGCGATCCGGCAGGCAACCTGGTGGAAATTTCCTCCCAGCCCGGTGCTGACATCGATCCCCGTATATTTACAGATGAACTGTATGAAGAAGGACTGTATGTCTCCAACAGAAATGATTTCAGAGGATACCGGTCTGACGACGCTACTTTATATCACGACAGATGAGAAAAAACGTATTACTGCTCGAGACAATTGCAGATGAGGCATTGGCTGTCCTCCGGGAGCACGTGAACGTGTTCACGGGATACAACGAAGCTGATTTAAAGGAAGTATTAGACAGGGAGGATATCCATGCCATCATTACCAGGGGAAAGGGGCAGATCAACGAACCGCTGATGGCCGCCTGTCCGCAGCTGCAGGTTGCTGCCCGCTGCGGTGTGGGGCTGGACAATGTGGACGTGGCAGCCGCTACCGCCAGGAAGGTAATGGTGATCAATGCACCGGGCAGCAATGCCGCTACGATAGCAGAACATACGCTGGCCCTGATGCTGATGCTCATGCGTAACATGTATGCATCTGTGGCGCAGGTAAAACAGGACAACTGGGCCTGGCGTAATCAATATGCGGGCGATGAGCTGAACGGTAAAACCCTCGGCATCCTGGGAATGGGGAATATCGGTAAACGGGTGGCCCGCCTCGGTGAAGCTTTTGGTATGGAAGTGCTGTACTGGAGCAAATCCGCCGCGGACGTGCCCTATCCGTTCCTTTCCATGGAGGAGGTATTGCAACGTTCAGACGTGGTGAGCCTGCATCTGCCTTTCAATAAAGAAACAGACCGGCTCCTGGGCGCTGCGCAACTGGCCTCCATGAAGCCCGGCGCCTTACTGGTCAATACCGCCAGAGGCGCGCTGGTAGATCATACCGTGCTGCTACAGGCCCTGAACGAAAAAAGGATAGGAGGGTACGCAGCAGACGTGCTGCCGGATGAACCGCCGGTACAGTCACGCGACCTGGTACATCATCCGCAGGTGATCGTTACGCCACATTCCGGCAGCCTTACCGCCGCCACCTACCGGCAGATATGCCTGCTCACGGTTGGCAATGTGGTGGCCGCACTCACCGGGAACAACCCTGATCCTAACAGTATATTTAACCGGCACGCGCTTCTGTAAACCGCCGCCATAAACGCTGTACAATGAAAAAAATATTCCTTTGTTTATTACTCATCGCCGGTGTCAGCATCACCTGTACCGGTATCCTCTTCGCACAGTCCGCCAAAAAGGCTAAAAAGCCACTGGTAGTATTCGTGACCGGAGACCATGAGTACAGCAGTGAAGAAACCATGCCGCTGATAGCCGCTGCGCTGGAGAAAGACTATGGCATGAAAACCATCGTGCTCAAAGCATATCCGGATTATAACAGCGAAGAAAATATTCCCGGCCTCGAAGCCCTGAAAAAGGCCGACCTGGTGGTGTTCTACTTGCGCTGGCGGCTGCTGCCTCCTGAGCAACTGGCGCTGATAGAAGCTTACCTTAAAAGCGGTAAACCAGTGATGGGCTTCCGCACCACCACCCACGCATTCCATTTTCCGGAAGGTCATCCCAGCGAAAAATGGAACGCCTTCGGGGAGTTCGCACTCAACGCGCCTCCGGGCTGGGGCGGCGCCGCCAAACATACGCACTACGGACATGAAAGCAGCACCGATGTCAGCATCGTGCCCGAACAGGCGGCCAATCCCATCCTGACAGGCGTCGCCAAAAACTTCCACGTCCGCTCCTGGCTGTACCGCGTACTTCCGGACTATCCCGTGAAAGGCTCCACCTGGCTGCTGACAGGCAAGGCGGTGAACCCGGACAAAGAAGCCATCGAAAATCCTGTGGCATGGACAGGCACCAACTCCTTCGGCGGTAAAGTGTTTATGACAACCATGGGCCATCCGGAAGACTTCAGACAGGAACCTTTCCAGCGACTGGTGATTAACGCCATCCATGATGAACTGGGACTGAAAGTGCCAAAGAAATGGAAAGGCAAAATAGATATCCGCGTGCCCTATCGCGTGGCCAAATAAGTACAACGTTTACTGATTCCCGTTAAAACTGATACGATGTCCAGACTATTTAAAATCGGTATGTACGTACCGCTTGTGCCCCTGGTATTGGCGATTATGATACTGGATGCCTGTAAACCGAAGGGGCATGCCCCGCTGACGATCTCCCCGGGAGCCCATATCTCCCTGATCGGTAGCAACCTGGGGTCCAGAATGGTCCACTATGACAATTTTGAAACAGCACTCTATCTCCGTTATCCCGACTATAACCTGGTCATCCGTAATATGTGCGACGGCGGTGAAACACCCGGCTTCCGTCCGCACTCCGGCAGAAACTCCCCCTGGGCTTTTCCCGGCGCCGAGAAATTTCGCCCGCAGCTGGCGAAAGAAGTGGAGAATATGGACAACCACAGCCAGGGATTTTTTGAAACACCCGACCAGTGGCTGACCCGCCTTAAAACTGATGTGATCGTCGCCTTCTTCGGCTACAGCGAATCTTTTGAAGGCAAAGCAGGCCTGGCTGACTACAAAGCGGAACTGGACGCCTTCATCAAATGGACGCTTAAACAAAAATACAACGGCCAGTCCGCGCCACAGCTGGCCCTCGTTTCACCCATCGCTTTTGAAGATCTCTCTGATAAATACGACCTCCCCAATGGAAAACAGGAAAACGAAAACCTGGCATTGTACACGGAGGCTATGAAAGAAGTGGCCGCACAAAACAATATCCTGTTTGTAGATGCCTTTACACCATCCAAAAAATGGTATGCAGACACGAAAGAGCCGCTGACCATCGACGGCTCCCAGCTGAACGAAGAAGGATACAGGAAGCTGGGCAACCTGCTGACAGCAACACTCTTCGGCGAAGCCCCCGCGAAAGCGGAAGCCAACAGGCAACTGGTATATGCTGCGGTAAAAGAGAAAAACTGGATGTGGCTCAACGACTATAAGATCCCCAACGGCGTGCATGTCTTTGGCCGCCGCTACGATCCCTACGGGCCCGACAACTATCCCGCAGAGATAGAGAAGATCCGCGAAATGACGACTGTCCGCGATTCTGCTATATGGCAGGCCGCATCCAAAGGAACGAAAATGGATATCACGGTGGCGGATAAACGCACCAAGGTGCTGCCGGAAGTGAAGACCAACTACAACCCCGCTAAAAACGGCAGTCTGCGTTATTTAACCGGCGAAGAAGCAGTGGCTAAACTGAAAGTGCCGCCGGGGTATAAGGTAGAACTCTTTGCTTCGGAAGAACAGTTCCCCGACCTCGCCAAGCCCATGCAGATGTCTTTTGACAACAAAGGCCGTTTATGGGTGGCCGTGATGCCGAGCTATCCCCACTATAAACCGGGAGACGCCAAGCCGGATGACAAGATCCTTATTTTTGAAGATACCGACAACGACGGTAAGGCCGATAAACAAACGGTCTTCGCCGACAGCCTTCACCTGCCTATCGGCTTTGAGATAGCACCGGAAGGCGTATATGTGGCACAGGGCACCAACCTGAAATTGTATGTGGACACCAACGGTGACGACAAGGCGGATAAAGAGGAGATATTGCTCAGCGGGTTCGATGACCACGATACCCACCACAGCAGCCACGCTTTTACGGTAGATGCCTCCGGGGCAATCTATTCCGGCGAAGGCGTTTTCCTGCACACGAACGTGGAGACCTCTTACGGTACGGTGAGGGGCACCAACGGTGGTTTCTACCGCTATGATCCGAAACGCCGGAAGTTGGAGCGCACGGCTCAACTGGAAATCCCTAATCCGTGGGGCATCGCTTTCGATGACTGGGGCCAGCCTTTCTTCGCGGAAACATCCAGTCCGGATGTACGCTGGATGCTGCCCGGTACCGTATTGCCCAAGTACGGGCAGCACACGCACAAATCGATACAGCTGGTAGAAGATAAACACAAAGTACGGCCTACCTCCGGACTGGAATTTGTGTCCAGCCGGCATTTCCCGGACGAAGTACAGGGCGATTTCCTGATCAACAATACCATCGGTTTCCTCGGGACCAAAGAACACACCTTACAGGATGACGGTACGGGTTATAAAAGTCACCACCGCCAGGACCTGCTGGTGAGCGGCGATCCGAACTTCCGCCCGGTGGACCTGGAGTTTGCGCCTGACGGCTCTCTTTATGTCATCGACTGGCACAACATCCTGATCGGACACATGCAGCACAATGCGCGTGACCCCTTGCGTGACCACTCTCATGGAAGGATCTACCGCATCACTTATCCTTCACGGCCGCTGGTAAAACCCGCCCATATTGCCGGCGCCAGCATAGAGGAGCTGCTGGAAAACCTGAAGCTGCCGGAGTACCGTACCCGCTACCGCACCCGCCGCGAACTGAGAGGCCGCAATGCCTCGGAAGTACTGGCCAAACTGAAAACATGGGTGGCCAACCTCGATAAAAATGATCCTAAATACGATCATCACCTGCTGGAAGGACTTTGGGTAAGCTGGGGCATGGATAAGGTAGATCACGACCTGTTAAAACAGGTGTTAAAAGCGAAAGACTACCATGCCAGGGCTGCTGCCGTACAGGTAGTGCGTTATGTCGGCCACCAGATACCCGACCAGGCCGACCTGCTCATGCAGGCGGTGAAGGATGAAAACAGCCGGGTACGCCTGATGGGGATTGTTGCGGCCTCCTGGATCGGCAGGGAAAAAGGGCTGCCTATCCTGGCAGAGGCAAAGAAAATGCCGCTCGACGAATGGATGGTCCATGCGTATGATGCAGCGGTCGCCCACCTGAAAGGGGAGAACGTGAGCAATGAAGAAGAGGGGGGAAGCAATGCCAAACTCAAAGGCGCTGCACTGGCCTTGTTCAACCAGGGGAAACAGATCTATTCCATCGAAGGATACTGCAGAACATGCCATCAGCCGGATGGTAAGGGGCTGCCTGATTCCGGCTTCCCGCCGCTGGCCGGCTCCCAATGGGTGACTGGCAGCGAAGAACGCCTCATCAAACTGGTGATGAAAGGGATGCTGGGCCCCATAGAAGTGAATAATAAAAAGTATACCGGGCAGGTACCGATGACACCCTTCGGTAACCTCCTGAAAGATGAAGAGATCGCAGCGGTGCTGACTTATGTACGCAACAGCTTCGGGAATACCGGCTCGGCCATCTCCCCCGAAAAAGTAAAACAGGTCAGGAAGCAGATAGAAAACAAAACGGATTTCTATTCTCCCGAACAGCTGTTAAAAGAACACCCGATGGAGAAAAAATGATCTTCATAAAATAAATAGTAGCGGGCGCTGGAACAAGCGCCTGCTACATCACCCTTCTGTTAAATTACTATTTCACTTAGCGAAAATATCACAAGGAACTATCGATTTGGATATTTAATATTGTTAGGAGTTCTAATTATTGAGTCGAAGTATATATTTATCAACCAGCAAAAAATACTGTAAACCAATCCATCCCCTTTTTATGTCTTCTTCTGAGGTCCGGTGCTGCTATCCGCCGGTACGGGCGGCTATTTTCCACCGCCTGGCTGTGTTTTAAATAAGCTGTTGGCACCCGGATGAGAATGTTCAAATTTAACCTGATAACTTTTTAACTATGAGACAGTTTTCCACGGTGATTTTTAAAATGATGGCATTGCGCCAGAAAATTATTTATGCCACTTTAGCCCTGCTGATAGGGATCGTCACGCAGACCCACGCTAATGCTGCCGCCCCGCTCATGGACGTACGTGGCCGGGTGCTGGAAGAAAACGGTGTAGGCGTGCCCGGAGTGAGCATCAAAGTAAAGAATGCCGATAAGGCTACGACAACAGATGCCGACGGAAAGTTTATCCTGAAAGGTCTTTCTGACAATGCGGTACTGATTGTTTCTTATATAGGCTATACCACGCAGGAGGTGCCTGTTTCCGCAGACATGGTCATTCAGCTCGTTCCAAGTGTAAAAAAAATAGACGAGGTGGTGGTAGTAGGGTATGGTACCACTAAAAAATCAGATCTGACCGGCGCGGTTGGTACTGTAAAGTCAGAAGCGCTGCAGGAGCGGCCGGCATCGTCCTTAAACCAGAGCCTGTCCGGCCGTGTGACCGGCGTAAACGTGTCTTCCAATTCCGGCAGACCAGGTGGCAGGGCTAATATCCGTATCCGTGGCGCCAGCTCACTGAGTGTATCCAACAATCCGCTGTATGTAATAGATGGTGTGATACTGAACCCCGTAGACCTGCGGAACGGCAGCACGCCCATCGATTATATCAACCCTAACGACATCGCCTCCATTGAGGTGCTGAAAGATGCCTCTTCCACTGCCATCTATGGCGCCCGTGGCGCCAATGGTGTGATCCTCGTGACCACCAAAAGAGGCAATGCAGGCGGCGGCCGGCTGACTTACGACCCGGATTTCAGCATCGGCGTATTACCCCGCAAGCTGGAGCTGCTGAACGCTAAAGAGTTTTTGGCCGTAGAAGACCAGGCGTATGCCAACGCTAAAAAATATGATCCCACAGGATGGGCTACCGGTACCAAGTATACCGATCCTAAAACAAAACGCACCAATCCCTTATTGTTCGATTCACAGGGAAACCCGCTCTACGACACCGACTGGCAGGATGAAACTTTCCAGAAAGCATTTACCCAGAACCATCAGCTGGGCTTCACCGATGGGGATGAAAAGAAAAGCTTCGGCGCTTTCCTGAACTATCGCACGCAGGAAGGACTGGCGCGTGGTTCCTGGCAGGACAGGTATGCCGGCCGCATCGTGTTTGACAGCAAAATCAAAGACTGGCTGAAAGTGGGCGGTACCCTGAACTACACCGACCAGCGTGAAAAACAGGTAGATCAGCTGGATGGCGGCGGTATCACCATGATGCGCCAGGTGCTGGAAGCGCTGCCGATCATCCCCGTAAAATATGCAGACGGCTCCTGGGCCAGCAACCGCGACTATCCCGGGATGGAAGGCGGCGACAACCCGCTGCGTGTTTCTGCCGACAGGGTATCTATTCTCCATACACAAACCTTCCTGGGCAACATGTACGCCAACATCCACCTGGCAGAAGGACTGGAACTGAGATCTACCCTTGGCGTGAATATCATCAATCAACGGGAAGATTATTTTGCGGCAAAAGGCATGCAGTATATCTCAGATAACGGCGACGCCTCCATCAACAACAATCGGTATAACTCCTGGCAGTTCGAAAACTATCTTACCTATAACAGGGAGTTTGCCAAAATACATTCCGTCAATGCGATGGCCGGCGTGTCCTGGCAACATATCGATCGTTTCGAGAACCAGGCCACCACACAGGGGTTCACCGATTCGTACTTTAAGTATAACAACCTCGGCGCAGGGTCCAGCCCGCAGCCGCCTTATTCCCTCGCTACGGCCAACGGACTGAATTCCTTCTTTGGCCGCGTCAATTATGGCCTTCGTAACAAATACCTGGTCACTTTTACCGGCCGTATGGACGGCTCTTCCAAATTCGGGCGCGACAACCAGTTTGCTTTCTTCCCTTCCGCAGCACTCGCCTGGAGGGTAACGGAAGAGAACTTCATGAAGAGCGTTCCTGTTATTTCCAATTTGAAACTCCGCACCAGCTACGGTGCCACCGGTAACTCCGAGATCCCGGCCTACAGGGCTTTGGCAGGTCTGGGTAACTATACCGTGATTTTTGACGGCGCCCGTAACTCCGGCGTAGGCATAGATCGTATCGCCAACCCCGGTCTGCGTTGGGAGAAAACAAAGCAGGTCGATTTCGGGATGGAGCTGGGCTTGTTTGCCAACAGGGTGAATTTCGAGGTAGACCTGTACCGCAGAAGAGTAGACGGTATGCTGCTGGACGCACCTTTGCCCTATACCACCGGCCGCGACAGGATTTTCTCCAACGTAGGTAGTATGGAAAATAAAGGGATCGAACTTGGTCTTAATACTGTCAACATTAAGACGGATAATTTCTCCTGGAACACCACCTTCAACATCTCCATCAACAAAAACAAAGTACTGGCTTTAGCGAACGGCGATATCCTTTCCGGCAACGGCATCATCAGGGTAGGAGAGCCGGTGGGCTCTTTCTTCGGAAGAGTACATCTGGGCACGTGGGGCACCAAAGAAGCTGCGGAAGCGGCGAACTACGGAAAGTTGCCCGGCGACGTGAAGTTTAAAGACATCAATAACGACGGCTCCATCAACGACCTGGACAGGGTGATCATCGGCAAAGGTATCCCGGACGGCTTTGGTACTTTCCTGAATACTTTCCAGTACAAGTCATGGTCCCTGACGGTAGACCTGCAGTTCATGTACGGCAACGATGTGCTGGACAGGAGCATCCACTCCGCTGAAGACAGGCAGGGCATTGCCAACAGTTACAAGACAGTACTGAATGCGTGGACAGAAAACAACCAGAATACGCCGATAGCCCAGCTGCGCCCGATCAATGCCGGTTACGATACTTACAACGACAGCCATAAGGTAACCGACGGATCGTTTATCCGTGGCCGTAACCTGCTGCTGGGATATGTGTTCCCTGCGAAAACGGTGTCAGCCCTGAAGCTCAGCCGCCTGCGGGTATACGCTTCCGTGCAGAACTTTTTCCTGGCCACCAAATTCAAGGGCTACGATCCTGAAGTGTCCAACTCCAGCGCACCTTTCGACCAGGGGCTCACATTGTATGACTATCCCAAACCAAGGGTGTTTATGCTGGGACTGAATGTGGGGTTATAGTATTATGTAATTCTTTAAATGGAAATTATGAAAGCAACAATAATAAAATACGGTTTGCTGGTACTGGCAACAGGCTCCCTATGGTTGACAGGTTGCCGGAAGTTCCTCGATGAATCTGATCCCAGCAATTATACAGAAGAAAACTATTTTACCAAACCGGAACACGCCAGAAGTTCCGTGAATGCGATCTATGCCAGTCTGCGCGAGCCGATGGGCGGCGACTTTGGCGGCGGACCGTGGACCATGACAGAATTTGCCACCGGCCAGGCTGCCACGGATCTGGGTCAGGCGGTAGACGCTATTTATATCAGGACGCTGCGCAATACCGCCGACAACGCGTTCGGCGTCAGCTATTGGCGGAATTATTACAAGGGTATCACCAATGCCAACCTCTCCATCGCTAAAATTCCAAACATCAAAATGGATGCGACAGAGCAGAAGAAGCTACTGGGAGAAGCGCACTTTATGCGTGCCTGGTACTATTTTACGTTGGTAAGACTGTTTGGCAATATTCCCCTGGTGACGGAGCCTGTTGACCTGAAATCAGAGCAAATAAGACCCAAACAGGCGAACCCTGAAGACGTGTACAAACTGATCGTAGATGATCTTACCACCGCCGAGAAAGCGGGCCTGCCGTGGGTAGATGCAGGTGGCAGGGCATCCCTGGGCGCCGTGAAATCACTGCTCGCAAAAGTATATCTCACCATGGCCGGATACCCGTTGCAGAAAGGCGCTCCTTATTACGACCTGGCGGCAAAGAAAGCGGAGGAGGTGGTGGATTCAAAACAATATAAATTGTTTGAATCTTATTACGACCTGCACAACCCGGCAAAGAAAAATGTGGAAGAGAACATCTTTATGATCCAGTACAAAACGCAGGTCATCCCCGGAAACTGGCAATCGCTGATCATTCCTTACAACAAAAATATCTCTGCCTATTCTTCGGAAACCGGCGGTATTTACGCGGAAGAGAGTTTTGTGAAGTCGTACGATCCCGCAGATTACAGGGCCAAAGAAGGACAGTTCTTTTTTACGGAGTTTACTCACCAGGATGACCGAAGCAAGAAGGTAGCGCTGGGCGGATATTTTATTTATAAACTGTTTGACGTGGCGGCGCAGACGTCAACGGCCAACAGTGATCTGAACTGGTCGCTGATCCGTTACGCTGACATATTGCTGGTGTATGCAGAAGCCTCCAACGAAGTGAGCGGGCCGGGCGCCAAAGCCTATGAGGCGGTGAATGCCATCCGGACAAGGGCGAAACTGCCGGCGCTGTCAGCGCTGACCAAAGAACAGTTCAGAGAAGCGGTATGGCGCGAACGCTGGTATGAGCTGTGTTTCGAAAACGTTACCTGGTTTGATATGGTACGCCTCCGCAAAGCGTTTAACGTGACTACTAAAACTTTTGAGAACTATGTAGGGCATAAGTTCCCCGTTGGCCGTGCGTTAACGGAACGGGAACTGCTGTTCCCCATTCCCAGCGTGGAGTTGAGAAATAATCCAAACCTGGTACCAACGAAAGGGTACTAGTCACCATACTGTTTTTAACCCCAGGCCCTGCCGGTGAATATGCGGCGCCGGTAAGGTAACAGGCTTATAAGTCACGTGCTTATAAGCCTGTTTGTTTTTATGCTGTCATCGGGGTTTGATGTACCCTGTTTCCTGCAAAATGGTGATAACGTTCCGGACGCTTGCCTGGTGCATCCGTACGGAGAAAAAGGCGCTGCTGTTGTAGCAGTATTTCTCTGTGATGAGCCTCGACGCCTCTTCCAGTCCGTGTTGATGCAACATCGTTTCGAAGTAGTGAACGTAACGCCGGGTGGTGAGCAGGCTGCGGCCGGCCACCTGTTGCGCATGTTCCTCTGTCAGCAGACCATGATGACCCACTGCTACGAGGGAAACAGGCAGCTGCGCCAGCCGTTCTATGCTTTCGAAGTACAGGGGCGGACTCTGAAATGGAAGCGGGAACCAATCGTCCGGCTGCAGCATCTCTCCGAATGCATCCGCTGCAAACAGATACTGATGGTCACTGTAGAGGGAGAGCGAACATTCGCTATGGCCGGGCGTGGCTATCACGGTGAAGGTATGGTCTCCGATGGTCAGCTGGTGTCCTTCTCCTACAGCGATAAAATTTTTATCAGCTAAAGCATCGTAGGGATTGTTCGCCTGCTCCGAAGGTGGTGCCGGAAGGAAGTTGCGCTGAAGCCTGTAAAGGACGGTCCTGTACTTGCCAGTCTGGAAATTCCGGATGGCCGCTTCTGAAGCGTATACCCGGGCTTCCGGCAATAAGGTGGCCAGCAGTCCGCAGTGGTCAAAATGAGCATGGGTAATAAACCAATGCCTGATATCAGCAAGATCCGGAACGATGGCTTTGAGCTGTGACACGACGAGCTCCTGTTCACGCAGCATGCCGCCTTCCACCAGCAGCCATTCCGGGCCGCACTTTAACAGATACAGGGGATTTTCTTTTCTGCCAAGCAGATAGAGATCGTTGTTGACCTTACCGGGTTCGTATATCCACATCGTTTTTCCGGCTTTTAATGGTGGACAATAGCGATAACATTACACCCGGGCACCGCCGGGAACATAGGAAAGTACCTTTGCTGACAATCCGGACGGAACAGGCATGCCGGTAGCGGGCAGAAAGCATGGCTTCCGCAAAATGATAAAACATGACAAAATGGTTATTTTGAGAGAGAAAATATTTTCAGTGTCAGATCCGCTTCCAGACGAGCCGGAACACTACCTGCCGGTCTTTCACGAGCATGGGCGGCGTCACGAGGATCAGCTCATCGTCGCGTAGTTCTGCATATCTGATAAACCGGATACCAATAAAGTTGGGAAAAAGGCTTCCTTCTACGATGTGGAGAATTTCACCGGGGGTTTCTTCCGCATAACGGCCGTAGTAAGCGTTGTACCCGTGGAAGGCGTCATAGGTTTCTTCCGGCGTGCCAATACCTACGGCTACGGAAGCAAACAGGTGTCTCTCTTGTTTCATCATCTGAACGCTCATGTTACCCTTATCATCATAGATAAGCATGCCGGTAGGAGAGGCGCCAAAAAACTGAAGGGTGTTGCCGTGCTGGTCTTCGTCTGTGCAGCCAATCAGGCGCCAGGCACCAATAAGGTGTTTGCCAATGAAGGTTTTCATTCGGTTATGTTTGAGGGTGTATAAATATGTGGTAACGCAAAGGTTTTCTACAGGAATAAGTCGTGCACTACCGTTGTTAATTTTACTAAAATAAGATTACTGATTTACATTTACAAGTGGATGTCAGAAAATTTTGGTTCGAATTCGCGCAGGTTACTTTTCTCCATTCAGCTGCCGCATCATATCAATCGTGAACCGGTAATGCTCTTCCACCGGCACTTTGGCCCTTTGAATATGGTTGATGTCTTTGCCTTCTCTCGTCCAGAGCATAGGATAGAAACTGAAGACTTCATTACCGTCCAGCGTACTTACTTCCTGTTCCCAGCCGTGCCAGCGCAGGTCACGATAGAAATCCTGCAGATCGCCTTCGAAACAAAACAGCAGAAACTCTGAGTACGAGATATCAAGCGCTTCCCATGCCAGGGTCGCCGGATCAAAGTAATATACTTTGCCCATGTCTTCGCCGAGACCGCCGCTATTGATGGCGAAGAACCCGCCGGCCGCATCGTCTGCCACCAGCAGGAAACCGGCGTTGCCTGCATCAAAAATTGTTTTGTTGATATTCCAGGTGTGCAATGTTCTGTTTAACGTGGTATTCCCGGACCCCAGGATCCTTATCCATCCGTGGTCTACAAGGATGCCGCCGCTGTTGAATATAATAGCGCCCATGGGAGAACGGGTGGTGACTTGTGTGGCATACAGTGTTTCTTCTGCGATGTTTGCTGTAACGGGTAAAACTGCTACCATGTTGGTGGCGTCGTTGATCCAGGTGGTGACCAGCTCCCAGCCGGGTTCCTGTGTGTTGATTAAGTCCGCCAGTGGTTTTTTGGGCGCCTGATTCACTGTAAACAAACGATGGACGCCGAGCAGTTGTAAAGGATGATCGTGCATAATGGCCGCAAAATAAATCAATCTGATGTTATAACCGGGGAGTATTTTCTTTCATGTTGAGCAATACCACTACGCCGGATAAAAAGGTGATGATACCGGCAATATGCACTGCCCACATCAATCCGAAGAAACTGGCTACAATGCCGGCCATAAGCGCACCCACGGCGTAGCCAATATCCCGCCAGAACCGATAAACGCCCAGTGAAGATGCCCGCCAGGAGGGATGTGCCGCATCGCTGACAGCTGCCAGCAAAGCAGGATATACCATCGCGGTGCCGATGCCCAGCAATACAGAGCCCACCAGCCCGGATGTCAGCGGCGGGAAAAATGATAACCCGATCACCACATGTCCCAATGCCTGCACAAACATGCCCCATACGATCAGTGGCTTGCGGCCTATCCTGTCTGCCAACGGACCGGTGATGACCTGCCCGAAGCCCCACACGAACGGATATACGGCTTTGATCCAGCCTACGCCTTCCAGTCCCACGCCCGCGGCGATGAACAACAGCGGAAAGACGCCCCATGACATGCCGTCGTTCAGGTTATTGATCAGTCCCGCCTGTGAGACCGCAAAAAGGTTCCGGTTTCTGAGCGATGTCTCCCGGAACACCCATAATAAATCCGGCCGGTGGAATTTTTCTCCCGCCAGTTGCTGCTGCGCTACCTGTGCGGATTCCAGCCGGGCGTGCTGCCGCGTGTCCCGTATCACGAGCACAGATAATATCAGTCCGGCCACGGTGTAGAAGATACCAATGTAAAAAGGGGCAGGCCTCAGCCCGTAGCGGGACGCCAGGTAACCCGTCAGCAAGGCGGTCAGTCCCACGGCGCCGTAGCCGGCTGCCTCATTAAGTCCCATCGCAAAGCCCCGTTTTTTAGGGCCTACCAGGTCTATTTTCATGTTGACGGTCATGGACCAGGCCAGCCCCTGGCTGACGCCCAACAGCACGTTGGCCAGGATGATCCAGTTCCACGACGGCCCCCAGGCCAGCAGGAAAGGCACCGGCAGTCCCACCAGCCAGCCGGTTACGAGTATCCGCTTGCGGGTATACTTATCGGCCAGTACGCCGGAGATAAGGTTGGTAAAAGCTTTGACGACGCCAAAGGCGATGATGAAGGAGAACACCACGATGTCCGAGCCGATCCTGAACTCTTCTGTGCCTACCAGCGGCACCACCGTCCGCTCCAGGCCCACCATGCCGCCTACCAGCATGTTGACCAGCACCAGCAGGGTGAACTGTTGCCAGTTCTCTTTTAATCCTAATTTGATGTCCATCATATGTCCTGTACTGCTGTTGGGAGAGTCCCACAACAGCCCGGCAAAGATATTAAAAGTGCCTGTCTATTCAATAAATTTATTGAATAGACAGGCGCGTGAGCCACGGTGGCAGGTTTATTCTTTAGTCTTCGCAGGGTAAAACCAGTACCGGATCATCAGTACGACCGGTATGCCCAGCGCTATCCAGGAAAAGACATCCCAGATACCATCGCCTACCAGCGCGGCTATCAGCCCGGCGAGGGACAGCACGGCCAACAGGAGGGGCCGGGACCATAATCGGGAGAAATTATTCATTTTCTGCTGCTGTTTTTTCCAGCCTGCTCCATTGCAGCCTGGAGGCGTTTCTACGCTCAAACCACAAATACAGGCCGGTGATAAGAATGATAATGGTGGCGAGGTCAAACAACGCCCAGATCACTTTCAGCGGCATACCGCCATAGTCGCCGAAATGCAACGGCTCCGAGAGGAACAGCGTATTCACATACCACGGCATCTGCCGGTGATCGGTGAGCCGGCCCGTCTGCGCATCTACCAGCGCGGGTGACAGCAGCCTGGAAGTGAGGGCTGTATTACCTTTCATGAATACCGCATAGTGATGTTTGCTGGAGAACATCGTCCCCGGATAGGTAATGATACGCGGCTCCATATGTGGCGCCGCAGCCTGTGCCACTACCATGGCGCTGTCCAGCGATGCCAGTTTACCCTCATAGGGTGGCTGCTTTTCATAAGGCGCCACCATCTCCTTCAGCTGTCCCTGCTGCCACAGGAACAATACCACATCCGACATGGTGTTGATGATGCCGGTAAGGCCCACCACGCTCGCCCAGGAAAGGGTAATAATGCCCAGCAGGTTGTGCGTGTCCAGCCATTGCAGCCGTTTGGATTTGTACCTGCGTACCATGCCGAAATCGTATTTCTTCATAATACGGCCATATAACACGATACCGGAAACAATGGCTACCACGAAGAGAATGCCCATCAGGCCGAGGAACAGTTTCCCGCCAATACCCAGGAACATATTGGTGTGGATCTTCAGGACCACATCCATGAAACCGTCGGTAGTGGGCTTGTCCAGCACCTTGCCGGTGTACAGGTTCAGCAGGGCATACTTGCTTTGCTCCGGTGGCGCATCGGGCTTAGGCGCCAGGTCAAAGATCACTTTGTTACGGTCTTCCTCATCCCAGAAAACATAACGGACATGATTGCCCGGATACTGGGCGGAAGCGGCAACGGCCAGTGAATCGAGCGACAGCGGCCGCGCACCTGGCGGGACATCGGCCACCACTTGTTTTTCCAGTATTTTGTCCAGCTCACCGTGAAAGATGAGCGGTAAACCGGTCACACACAGCATCAGCAGGAACAGCGTGCAAATGAGGCTGCTCCATTTATGCCAGTTGAACCAGCGTTTGGCGGTTTTAATATCCATGAGGTAAACGTTATCCGGTTTGTTGACACCGGAAATGATGTACGGCAAAAATGCAGCTGAAATCGGCGGCGATGGTAACGGGATTGGGAAAATAATTTATCCAATCGGGAAATTTAAGTATCTTGGAAATAGAACTGTCGCCTGAAAAACCCCGGCAGAAAAGGATTGCGAACGATCTTCGGGAATCAACCGGAAAAACCTTGATATCGTACTAAATTAAAACGCTTTGATAAGATTGTTACTACCGATGTTGAAAAACAAGGCATGGCGCAGCGGCTTGCTGTGTTTGACATTTCTTCTTTTAACGAGGGTGGCGCCCGCGCAGGATGCCAACTACTGGTCCAATAATTTCGGCGCCGGTGGTTTCTTTTCCCCAGGCGCAGTAGTGGCCAATAACAAGGATAGCGGTGTACTGTTTTATAATCCTGCCCTGCAGCCGCTCTCCGGGAAAAATGCTATCTCCGTATCGGGGATGATTTACCAGGTGGAATCGATCAATATTAAAAACGGCGCAGGGACAGGGAAAAACCTGCATTCGCTGGTATCGGCCAGCGTTCCGCAGATGCTCACCGGTACGGTGAAGCTGGGCCGCAGGAAGCCGGTATACATCGCCTATGCGCTCACCCATAATGCGGTGATCAACTATAACGTCACCCAGCAGCAGGACGCCCGCATGAACGTGCTGAATGACAGCTACAGCCCCGGTCCTGAATATTATCTCGGCCAGTACGACCTGCAGAATATAACGAGAGATGCTTCCGCGCTGGTCAGCACAGGGTTCAAACTGGACCGGCACTGGGCCATCGGCTTTATGGCAGAAGGACAGTCACGCTCCCAGCATTACAACGAGAACTTCCTCTCCCGTGCGCTGGTCAACAGCAACCAACCTACGCTGCCCATTACCAGCAACGAAGGAAAATACCAGGTGGACTATACGCATTTCGGGCTTAAGCTGCGGGCGGGACTGAGTTATGAGACGGGCAAACACCATCTGGGCCTCCTGGTGTCTTCCCCCCTGATACACGCCTGGGGGAGAGGCCGGCTACTCAGTGACAACGCGGTGTCCAACGTACACTTCATTGTTGACGAACCGTTGAACCTGCTGGCCAGCACCCGGCAAACCAAACTGGACACCCGGTACAAAACACCGCTCAGCGTGGCAGCGGGATATGCATATGACTACGGCAAAGGTCAGGTGTATGTGGCGGGAGAG
The DNA here is from genome assembly GCF_946479755.1 of uncultured Chitinophaga sp. The sequence continues at coordinate 177,242 of NZ_CAMLHC010000003.1, forward strand.
TACTTCCTGAAAGTAAAAGAATACACCATACTGGCGCCCACCAGCGATCTCTTTGTGCGGCCGGACACCGGCAACAGCATTATCCGTGCATCAGAACTGCTGAAAATGCGGGAAGCCCGCAAGGCTGTCTTCAATGTGGCAGTAGGAGTGAGCTACCAGATAAAACCACAGCTTACGGGCTACTGCTCCCTGAGAACGGATTTCAACTACGCAGAGCGTACGGAGACAGACGGCACAGCGCCCAATACGGCCACATGGGACAACTACTACTGCCAGCTGGGCGTGAACGTGAAGCGAAGCAGGTACAACCTGCGGACCGGCCTGTTCCTGGGATACGGGCGTACCGGCAGTTATGAACAGTTCATTAATTTCGACCACCCGCAGGAAAACAACCTGCTGACAGGCGAGCGGGGCATGGTGCCCGCCTCGCGGATGACCGCCGCCGTCATGGTGGCCTTTATCCATAACCTGTAATGGCATTTTGTCGTTTTTTTCCAAACAGGCTGCCTCCTTCATCGTATATCTTTGTAAAAAATATTCCGCCCATGGCACATGAGAAATTAAGACACGAGCAGGTACAGTACCTGGAGTTCCTTTCGAAAAATCTTGAACGTACCAAAACATTTTACAACAAAAGCTTTGGCTGGGAATTCACCGACTACGGTCCGGACTATACGGCGTTTGACGGCGAATATGTAGACGGTGGCTTCACGAAAGGCGACCCGGTAAATGGCACGGTGCTGGTTATCCTTTATTCCAACGATCTGGAAGCCACGCTACAAAAAGTGAAAGCGGCGGGCGGTAAGATCGTAAAAGATATCTTCAGCTTTCCCGGTGGCCGGCGCTTCCATTTCGCGGACCCCAACGGGTACGAACTGGCGGTCTGGTCGCTGTAAAGAGCATAAAAAAGGTTGTAAGTCAGGTACTTACAACCTTTTTTGTTGATGGGAGCGGTTTTTATATCTTCATCCACAGATCGGCACATACCCCCGTTTCATCGATACTTATGAAAAATAACCCGGCTGCCTCCCTTAATTTGCATATGTTATCCTGGAAAGCCCCTCAAATCTGCATTCACATCGTTTGTTGTCTGCTGTTTATGATATTCCCGTTGTTGTTCATGTCTAACGGGAAGGGGTATACTGAATTGATAGCGCCTGCCACCCATTATAGTTATTGGCTGTTCTGCAGCTGTTACATCTGTCTGTTCTACTTTAATCGTTATTATCTGATGCCCGGATTTTTTATTCCGGGCAGATATATTAGTTACGCCGCCATGGCCCTGCTGCTTTGTGCCGGCATCTTTGTACTGCAGCCGTTTGACCGGCTGCTGCGGCAGAAGTGGGCTGCGCTCCCGGCGGGGGCGGAGTGGGTGTATGTGCCGCCGGTGATAGATATTACGAGTCTGTTTATTTTCTTTATGATCATGGCGCTGGGCGCGGCTATTACTACTACGCGGCGCTGGCAGCTGACCGAACAGCGGGCGCTCACGGCGGAAAGGGAGAAGATCCGGGCGGAGTTGTCTTTCCTCAAAGCACAGGTACATCCACACTTCCTGTATAATACCCTCAATAATATTTATACCCTTGCGCTGACAAAAAATAATTACACTGCGGACAGTATTCTGCGCTTATCGAATATTATGCGTTACATTACGGACGATGTGATCGCCGATTACGTGCCGCTGCCGCAGGAAGAAGCCTGTATCCGCGACTACATTGCCCTGCAGCAGCTCCGTCTCCGGCCGGGGACGGTAGACTACCAGGTCTCCGGCGAGTTGGAGCGCAGGTTGATCAGCCCGCTGATACTGATGACTTTCGTGGAAAACGTATTTAAGTATGGCATCAGCAAACACCTGCCGGAGACAGTTACTATCCGCCTGAATGTGAAAGACCATCAGATAGATTTTTTCTGCTGTAACCGCATTTACCGTGAACCCGCGCCCACCGCCAGTTGCGGCGTAGGTATCGCGAATACAAGACAACGGCTGGCATTGCTGTACCCGCAGAAACATGTACTGGACATCACCACAGACAATAACCTATATATCGTCAGACTGACACTACTGACGGATTAACCCGTACGAAACCATTTACTTCATTTGCCCGTATGAAGATTAAAGCCATAGCTATAGATGATGAACCGCTGGCGCTGGAGCTGATCAGGACCTACACCGCGCAGTTCCCCGCCCTGCAGCTGCTGCAGACTTTCGACGATGCGCTGTCCGGCGCGGAATTCCTTCGCTGCCGCCGGGTAGACCTGCTGTTCATCGATATCAACATGCCAGACATTACCGGTATTGACCTGGTGCGTTCCCTCGAAGAAAAACCCATGATCATTTTCACGACAGCGCATAAACGATTTGCGCATGAAGGATTTGAGCTGGAAGCGCTGGACTACCTGCTGAAGCCTATCAGCATGGAACGCTTCTCCCGCACCATGCAGAAAACGATGGCGCAGTACCACTACCGGCACACGGCGGCAGCGCCGCGGGAGCCGGAATCTTTTTTCGTATATGCGGAATACAAACAGGTGCGGATATGGATGGATGAAGTGGAGTATATCGAAAGCCTGGAAGACTATATCCGCATCCATCTGCTGAGCGGCCGGTCGGTGCTCACGCTGATGCCGTTGAAGAAAGTGCTGGAGAAGCTGCCGCATGACCGCTTCCGGCGGATTCACCGCAGCTATATCGTAGCAGTGCGCAGCATCTGCGCCATCGCCTATCGAAGGGTATTGCTGCATTCCGGTACCAGCCTGCCGGTCAGTAGCACCTATGCCGAAGATATCCGGGAGTGGAGCGGCAAATAATACGTCGGTACATCCTTCGCTTTTACCGATACCTGCTTGATAAAAAAATTGTGTTAGCAGAACTTTAGCTAAACAATTTTTATCTTATGGAAAGGAAAAATTTTCTCAGATCACTGGCTGTTACAGCCATCTCTGCCCCTGTGCTGCTGGAAGCCTGTAAAAAGGACAATGCAGAACCCGCAGCGGCTGCCTCCGGCGCCCAGGCCGAAGCTGCCTGTCGCCTTACAGACCCTGATATGGACGGTCCGTATCCGTTGTACAACAGCCGCGGCTCCATTATCAACCGGGTAAATATCACGGACAACAAACCCGGTCTGCCGCTCAATATCGACATCAAAGTGCAGAGCGTGAGCAGGGGCTGCGCACCGGTGACCAACGCACGCGTCGATATCTGGCAGTGCGATAAAGACGGTTACTATTCCGGTTACATCAACAACGGCTACCTGGGCGTACAGAACAATATCGGCCGCCTGTTTGGACGCGGACTGCAGTATACCAACGCCAGCGGCATGGTGCATTTCCTGTCTATTTATCCCGGATGGTACCCCGGCCGTTGTACCCACCTGCATGCGCAGATCTTCATCGGCACCAGCCTGTACCTCACTACGCAGATTGCTTTCCCCGACGCTGTCAACGCCGCCGTATATAGCACACCGTTATATGCATTACACGGACAAAACCCCACTACCAACTACCTCGACACCATCATCAACGACTCACTGGCTACCGAACTGGCTACTGTAACACCTGCCGCCGGCGGGGGATACAACCTGTCTCACGTTATCAACATCAGATGATCTCTTTTCAACCAATTTCTTACCAGTCGATTAATTTCTTTTTATGAAGATGCAGCCAGCGCAGATCATCCTGTCTTACAGACAGCTTATAGATGCTACTTCCACGGGGGACCTGGAGAAGAAAATATTCGAAGATTCCTATGTGGAATTCCTTATGCAGTCGCAGGCATACAATACTGACAAACAATTCCGGACCTTTACGGAACTGAAAGCCCATAATCCGAAATCCAATTCGCTGCATTATAAAGTAGGCTTCGCAGTGGGGCTACACCTGCAGGAAATGGGTAACAGGATACCGGGGGTGAAGGATTGTCTCGGTAACAAAGAGCTGCCTTTTGAACTGTATCATCTGGAGCTGATCGAGTCTGACATTGAAGACCGGCAGCAGCACCGGGTGGCGCTGAATTACATCACGCCGCCGTTCACGCTGCTGGAGATCATCGGCGACCGGCTGCTGTTGGTATCACCCGAACAGACCGGTCAACCGGACACTTTTGATACTTTCATGGTGGCCATGCAGCCACAGCTGGCCATTACCAGTTACAAACCACTGGGGCAGCCGCAGGAAGTGCATCATGTGGCACAGGTAATCTAAAACAACAAAAACAGGCGGGTAGGGTAAGTTGTAGGCCGTATGGCTTACAACTTACTCTCTTTGGCCGTCCTGAACAGGTACCATAGCTTTATCTTCAGTGCCAGCCATCCCAGGAAGGCATATACCAGCAATAAAATGCCCAGGTGCCGGATATAAGGATAGGTCAGCTCCACCGACCCCTTCTGGATCAGCAGGATTTTGAAGGCCTGCAGGAAGGGCGTCAGCGGGATGATATTCGCCATAAACTGCACAAACGCAGGCATGGCGCTGAGCGGCCAGGTAAAGCCGCTGATGATAAACGCAGGGGAGGCGATCACCATCAGTACCTGCGTGGCTTTTAAGGCGTCCGGTATGAGAATGCTGACAAACACGCCCATGAATGAAGCGGATCCCACAAAGAAGGCGGTCAGCCATATAAAGCTGAGAATGCCTTCCGGCAACGGCACATTGAAGAACATGTGCATGAAATAATAAATGGAAACGATGAGAATGGAGAATGTCCAGATAGGGATCACCTTGATCAGCATGATCGGGAACGCCCAGCGGCGCATGCCCGCATACTCCGTTACAAAAGACCCGCGCTGGAACTCCGCAGCGAAGCTGATGGCCATCGCCAGCAGTATTACCTGCTGCAACACCACGGCCAGCATGGCCGGCCACATAAATATGAGATAGTTGCTGGTGGTGTTGAAAAGGGTGATGTAGTTTGTTTTAAACGGTTCATACTGGGTGGCCGCCCTTACGGCAGGCATGCCCATTTTCTGCAACCCTTTGATGGACACACCGGCGGAAAACGTGCCGATGGTAAGCTGCAGTGCTTTGGAGGCGAAGTTGGCCGTCAGCACGTTACTGGTGTTCACATACACATTCACTTCCGGGTATTTTTTTTGCAGGATGTCCGCCTCAAAGCGGGCGGGGACCATCACCACGGCGGCAGCCTCTTTCCTGATCACTTCGTCGTTTACATTGGAAGGCTCCTGCAGGTACTTCAGCGTTTTAATACTTTTGTTATCGCTCAGCATTTCCACCAGCTGTGCGGATAAGGGGGTATTGTCTTTGTCTATAACGATCACGGGTATATTTTCCACCTTCCCGGCTTTATATACGAAGCCGATCAGGGTGGCGTACAACACCGGCGCCAGGAAAAATACAGAGCGCAGGGTGGAATTGCCGAGGAACAGCTTAAACTCCCGTTTCAACAATCGGAAAAATTCTTTCATGCCTGATTATTTCAGTATAACACTTGCGTTTACCAGTATGTCTTTGGTCTTGCCCGGATCTTTGGGCTGCACCTTGATCTCATAAATCGCATCCTGCGGCTGATAGTCGGGAAAGGCAGTGGTAATGTCCGCGTAGCGCGTCAGCTGTTTGATGTAGGCGATGGTGCCTTCCATTTCTTCGTTGTTGTACAGCACCTGCATTTTTACGTCCTGTCCTTTTTTGTACCCGGCGATTTTGCTTTCCGGAACGGTGAAGCGGAACCAGGTGCTGCCGGGGATGTAGCCGTTGAACAGCGCAAAGCCGGCGGTGGCCAGCTCTCCGGGGTTCAGGCTGATGGTTTCTATGTCCATATCATTGGTGGCGATCACATAACGTTCGGAGTAGGCCACGTTGGCTTCCTGTAATGCACCTTTGGCCTGCGATGCCTGGCCGGCGGCCATGTTCACCTTTTCCACGCGGGTACCTCTTTTTACGTCGTCCAGTTCGGCGATGACCGCATCGTACTGGGCTTTGGCGCCCTGGTATTTGGCATATACTTCGTCATAGGCCTGTGGCGACATGAGGCTGTCGTTGAACATATTGGTGGCCCTTTCATATGATTTACGGGCGAATTCATACTGCTCTTTCAGCCCTTTGTATTTAGCCTGCAACTGCTTCAGCTGATCGGCCGTAGCGCCGTTGCGCGCCATCTGCTCCTGTGCGGTGGCGGCGTTCACCGCTCCCTGCGCCTGCGCTATTTTGGCGGAAACTTCCGGTACGTCCAGCAGGGCGAGGGTATCACCTTTCTTCACGGTCTGTCCTTCTTTGACGTAAATGTTCAGGATCCTGCCGGTAACCTTCGGCGCAAAAGACACCACATCTTTTTTGGCTTTGCCCTCGAAACGGTCGGCATTGGACTTTTTGGAAGAACAGCCTGCGAATGTCAGTGAACAGATCAATAATATGGGTGTAGTTATTTTCATCTTACAGTAATTAGTTTGAGTAATGGTGTAGGCTTAATACAATTTGGTGATGTCCAGCTCCTGCGTAGACCGCATCAGCTCCACGGCGGCCCTGCGCTGGTTGAAGATAGCGTTCTGATAATCCAGTTCCGCGGCTTCGAGGTCGTTTTCTGCTGCTATCAGTTCGGTGGATTTGGACATCCCGTACCTGAATTCTTTTTCTGCCTGTACCAAAGCATTATTCGCCATTTCTTTCTCTTTTTTCTTCAGGGCTATCTGCGAATTGGCGATGTTATAATTGGATTGATTGTTGGCCTGGTTGAGCGTGAGCTTGCGCATGGCATCGTATTTCTGGTTCTGCAGCAACTCCCGGTCGATGCGCGCCGTTTCGATGGCATGTTTTCCTTCCCTGCCGTCGAAGATCTCCCATTTAAAACCGATGCCGGCGTTCAGCATCGGGAAGATGTTGAGGTTGGTAGGCCGCCAGTCCAGTTTCCGGCCGGGGTAACCGATAGCCGGAATAGGAGGGATGATGTTGTCGGATGACTTGATCCTGGTGCCATACAGTCCGATGTAGTACGTGGAGGCCTTCAGCTGCACTTTGGGGATCCACCAGGTCTGTTCCGCTTTTATTTTATAGCCGGAAGCGTTGATGCCGTGGTCCAGCGCGCGTATTTCGGCGCGTTGTTCGATGGTTTTCTGCGGCGCCGGCAGCGCTACAGGCGCCAGTACCGGTTCAATCAGCCGAAGCCTTTCCTTGCCGATGCCTGTCAGCACTTCGAGTTGCGTCAGCAACAGTTCTTTTTTTCCTTCGTATTCGGCCATTTTGGAATCGAGGGTAGCCTGCGCCAGCTCTATCTTCTTATGGTCGTAAGGGGTGATCAGCCCGTAGCCCAGCGCTTTGTCGGCGGTTTTGCGGTTGGCATCCAGCCTGCGTTTGGCTTCGTCCAGCACTTTTTTGGACTGGTGCACCAGCGCCAGCTGATCGTACGCCCTGGAGATGGTGGCTGCCACTTCATCGGATGTTTTTTCCAGTAACACGTTTTCCGATTGCCGCTTTTCCTCGAGGGCTTTGTTGAGCTGCTTCACCTTACCGCCGGCATACAGCAGCATTTTAGCGTCCGCCTTGGCCAGCCCGGAGAAACCGGATACATTGATGTTATTATTGTACTTGCCTTCGGGGATGGTGAGAAACGGTTGCAGGTTCAGCTCCGGGGAAATAACATGTGCGGTGGCATTCAGGTAACCGGCCATACCGCTGACTTCCAGGGTGGGGAGGTAAACATCCTTCAGCTTGTGCTGGTCCAGTACGGTCAGTTTGTTTTTGGTAAGCTGGGCTTTGAGGTCTGCATCCCGAACCATGGCGCTGTCCAGAAGCTCTTTGAAGCCGGGGGCCGTTTGTGCTTTGGCGTAGTGGTAAAACAGTAGTGACAGCAGTAGGAATGACAGCTTACTTTTCATTGATAAACACGTTTTTAATCTACAGATGGTTGCAACATAGCTTATTACTATGAATTAACACATAAAATAAACCAATGTTTAATTTTTTCTTTTTTATATATATAAAATATAGTTTATGTTGACGGGTGTGTTTTGGCTACAACAAAAGTAGATTTGACTTCGTGGGGCCGGTACCGGTATATGACCTTTGTGGTAATAAAAAAACGTACAACATGAACATTATCGTAACAGGCTCCCTTGGAAATATCAGCAGGCCATTGACACAACAACTGGTGGAGAAGGGTCATACCGTGACCGTTATCAGCAGCAACCCGGAAAAGCAGGCGGCCATTGACGCCATCGGCGCTGTTGCCGCTATCGGCTCTCTCAATGATACCGCCTTCCTGGAAAAGACTTTTACCGGCGCAGACGCTGTTTACTGTATGACACCGCCGAACTATGTAACCAACGAAGCGCCTGTTGACTATTACACCCGGATCGCAGGCAACTATGCACTGGCGCTGGAGAAAGCGGGTGTAAAGCGGGCAGTGTACCTGAGCAGCTTCGGCGCGCACCTGGACCGTGGCACCGGTGTTATCCTGGGCTCACATCATTCCGAAAAAATACTGAACGCCATACCCGGACTATCTGTCACGCACATACGTCCGACCAGCTTCTATTACAACTTATATAATTTTGCGGACATGATCCGGCAGGCAGGCTTTATGGCCGCCAGCTACGGGGGAGATGATAAGGTGCTGTGGGTATCTCCGTTGGATATCGCGGACGCGGTGGCAGAGGAGATCGTACGTACCGCCGGGGTACCTCAAATACGTTACGTTACCAGCGACGAACGGACCTGTAACGAGGTGGCTGCCGTGCTGGGCAAAGCGATCGGTAAGCCGGAGCTGACATGGCGGCTGATTCCCGGTGAAGCCATGAGAGAGCAACTGACCACCCACGGTGTGCCGGCGCCTATGGCTGCCGCGCTGGTAGAGCTGTATGATAGTCTGCATTCGGGTGTGCTGGCGGAGGATTTCTACCGCAACCCGCCGGCAACGACTGGAAAAGTGAAAATAGAGGACTTTGCCCGGGAGTTTGCGGCCGTTTTCGCAAAAAGTAATTAATTTAAACGTTATGGCAGGCACACAATTACACCAGCTTCCCACGATCAGCGCATTACATCAGCTCCGGGACCTTCCCAGTCCGGAGCATCCGCTGATCAGTGTGATCAACTTTGAGGATATGAAACGGGGAGATGCCGGTGACCCTAAAAAACTGGTCCAGGCGTTTTACGCCGTCGCCCTGAAACAGAATTTTGCCGGAAAAGTGAAATACGGGCAGCAGCAGTATGACTTCGATGAAGGCACCTTGTTTTTTATGGCGCCCAACCAGGTGTTCTCTATCGAAACTGAGGAAGAATACAGGCATACGGGATGGCTGTTGCTGTTCCACCCGGATTTCCTGTGGAATACGCCGCTGGCCAAAAAAATCCGGCAGTACGAGTATTTCAGTTATGCGGTGAACGAAGCGCTGCACCTGTCTGAAAAAGAAGAGGCCACCATCTCCGCCATCATGCAGAATATTGCACAGGAGTACCACGGCAATATGGACCAGTTCAGTCACGACGTGATGATTGCCCAGCTGGAGCTGTTGCTCACCTATTCGGAGCGGTATTATCACCGGCAGTTCCTCACGCGTAAGATCGTCAACCACCAGGTGTTAGACAGGATGGAAGACCTGCTGGCGGACTATTGCAACAGCGGGGAGCTGCTACAGAAAGGACTGCCGACGGTGCAGTACATCGCCGACAAGCTCAATATGTCGCCCAACTATCTCAGCGGGTTGCTGAAGGTGCAGACCGGGAAAAGTACGCAGCAGCATATTCATGATAAACTGATGGAGAAGGCAAAAGAAAAGCTGTCCACCACCCGGTTGACGGTGAGTGAAATCGCCTATGAGCTGGGATTTGAGCACCCGCAGTCTTTCAGCAAGCTGTTTAAAACAAAAACAAACCTTTCTCCGCAGGCCTTCCGGCAGTCATTCTTTAAAAGAACCTGCAGGCATCAACAGTAGTTTTGTTCACCGTAGGTTTTTTTGAGGAAAAGAAGGAGCGGGATAATAGGGCTTCCCAGGTGCGTAAAGGTATCCAATACCGGCATACGGTGGGTCACCCGCAGGAGGGGAAAATTCCCGGGGTGATTTCCCCGAACCGGTCGTATCTTTCGCCGGAAAGAAGGCTAGCGGAATCTGGCATTAAATTGGCATTGAGAGCGGTATAAACCATATTTTTATGAAGAAGCTTGCTGTGATGGCCTTTCTGCTGGCCGCTGGCATGTACTATGCACCAACAACTCAAGCCCAGGTCCGTGTTAATGTCAATCTGAACGTAGGCAGTCAGCCCATTTGGGGGCCTGTTGGCTACGACTATGCCGAATATTATTACCTCCCGGACGTTGATGCCTATTACTATATTCCCCGCCGCCAGTTTATTTATTTCGACCGTGATGAAGGTGATTGGGTATTTGCGCGGGCATTACCGCGTCATTATCACTATGATTTGTACCGCGGGTACAAGGTGGTGATCAATGAGCCAAGGCCGTATCTGAATGCCGGCTACTACCGGAACCGTTATGGCAGGTACCGCGGCTGGTACGATCGCCAGGACCTGATCCGGGACTGCCACGACGATCGTTACCGCCGTTACCGGGACCATGACGACGACGATGATGATGATGACCGCCGTCACTGGCGCGGACATGGCCGGGGACACCGGCATGGTCACGGGGATGACGATTGATTTTATGGGATCAAAAAAGCCTGCTTTGCAAAGAAGCAGGCTTTTTTGTTTAATGTCCCCCGGAGGGGTAGTGACCAGCGTAACGAAAATATTTATTTCTTTGTATCAAATAAAAGCTTGCTATGACGCATATTGTGCGGTCCCTTGCCATTTTTTCTATATTTATCACGTTTACAGCAGGCTGCCAGCCCACAGTAGAACAGGCTGTTGTAAGTAAGCCGGTAGTGGCTGTACGCAGCAGTAGTGGGGAGGCCGTTACCCCGGCGCTGAATGATATTGTAGATAATTACAAGTCGCGGTATACCGATACCCTTCGGGTGGATACCGTTTTTGAAACAGCAGCAGGAAGGGAGACAATTATGCTCCGGCATTACTGCCTGCACGACAGTGCATTGGCCATCGATGACCGGTATACAGCGATATTCGGCATCAGAAACTTTGTTACGCACAATTTTGTTTCTTCCCTGAAAATTAAGGTAGACGAACGGCTGGTACTGGATACTGTCATCACTAGAGAGATGTTTCTGGATTCGTTGTTTGACGCGTTGCAGCGTTATGGCGGGCTAACGTCTCCGGTTGTCCGGCTGCAGGGGAATATTGTGGTGGTAGTGCATAGTTTGTCGATTCCGCTGACAGACGTAGGAGAGGAAGTACTTTTCCCGGTTTCTCCTCAAATATTTAAAAAGCAGGAGTAGGACTTCGTTAAATATAAAAAAGCCGCATGCGCATGCGGCTTTTCATTGTATCGTTACAGGTATCCCGGAGGGATGGCATCCTGTTTCAAAAAATCTTCGATGACCGGAAGTAATTTCTTCGGCCGCATCATGACGCCCATGTGGGTAGTGCCGGGAAGTATTGCCAGGCGCTTGTTGGGCAGGGGGCCCATGTCGCCCATTTTGCCGCCGCCCAGTAGTCTGAACATTTCTACGGCATGTTCGGCAATGATCGCATCGGAATCACCAAATATCAGCAGTGTTTGTGATTTGATACCGCTGATGTCGGAGGCGGGCCAGTTCTGTGCTTCCATATCCAGCGCCTTCAGTTTGTCTACCAGCACTGTGAAATTTTTTGGATTGGGCGCGAGGCTGTCATATATCATTTTCATGGGTGTGCCTTCCAGGTATTCCGCTTTGAAGCCGGGCATCATCTGTATCAGCTCGGGCTGCATACCGGATTGTTTAAATGAAGCAGAGGCGACGATCAGCTTTTTTACTTTCTGCGGGTGGCGGATGGCGAGCTGCAATGCAGTACCACCACCCATGCTGTAGCCAAATACATCTGCACTGTCTATTTTCAGGTATTTTAATAACGCAGCCGCATCGTCGGCCATGTGCTCGCAGGTAATAGGGCGATTGATGTCGGCGGTACGGGCATGGCCCTGCGATTCGAAAATAATTACTTTCCGGGTACGGGAAAGGGAGTCCATCATTTCACGAAAAGGCCCTTCAATGCTCATATAGGCGCCGTGCAGTAACAGGATGGGATCGCCCTTTCCCTGGACTTCATAGTACATCTTCAGTCCGTTTACCGGCGCGTATCCTTTGGCCGCCGGTTGTTGTGCCTTGCCGGGAGTGAAGCAGCTGCATATTATCAGTACAGTCAGCAGCGCTTTGGTTAAATGGTTCATTTTACCTGGTTTTATTTGGGTGTAAACTGTTGTCTTAACAGGAACAAAATTATAACGGGATATCGATATCAAAGAGGGGGCACCACGACAAATTAAGGGGGTGAATACACAATAGTTACCGCTGGTACCATTCATTAGCGGCACTCCTGGAAAAAGATATACCTTGGCGGTATGGACAACAGAACAAGCTGGGTAGACAATCTACGTTCATTCGTTACCGTATTGGTGGTCGCGCACCATTCTTCGCTGGCCTATACTACTTTCGCCTGGTTTGATAAAGCGGCGTACATCCGTTCCACACACCCGGTGGTGGATGCTGCCCGAAGCAGGGGACTGGATATTTTTGAAGACTTTAACGATGTGTTTTTTATGTCGCTGATGTTTTTAATCAGTGGTATTTTTGTGTTCCGCAGTCTGCAGCACAAAGGGGTGGGTAAGTTCATAAGGGACCGTTTCTACCGGTTGTTTATTCCGTTTATAATAGGTGTTACCGTGTTGATGTTGCTGGCATACTATCCCGCTTATTACATCGCGCATGGGCAGCATGATATCGCCGCTTATGTGGTTGATTTTTTCACCGTAGAGGCGTGGCCGGTAGGGCCGCCGTGGTTTATCTGGGTACTGTTTGCGTTTAACATTGTGGTGGCCGTATTGTTTCCCCTGGTGCAGCAGCGGGTGCCACGCTGGCATCAATGGCTGACCGGCCTGCAGCAGCAGCCGGTGAAACTCGTGTTGTGCTGGTTTCTCTTTTCCTGGGTGTTGTATGTGCCGCTGATCTTGCTGACAGACGCGGGCTGGTGGACAGGCATTGGCCCTTTTGATTTTCAGGTGAGCCGGGTGTTGTTGTATTTCGGTTATTTCTCTCTCGGGATACTGATAGGAGCGGGGGGACTGGCGCGCAGCATTTTCGCCGACGGCTCCGCATGGGTGCGTTACTGGTGGTGCTGGGTGCTGGCCGCGGCCGGCGTATATGCGGCCCTGAAAGGCAGTGAAGCACCGCTGACAGCCATGATGGCGCGGCAGGAGTTGAGCGTATGGCAGGCCAACCTGATTTATCGCTCAGTCTGGATACTGTCCTGTACGCTAAGTGGCATCGCTTTTCTTACTACTTTCAAAAGTCTGCTGAACCGTACCAGCGCGGGATGGCAGTCGCTCTCCGCCAATGCCTATGGCATCTACCTCGTGCATTATATTTTTGTGTTGTGGTGCCAGTATCTCTTGCTGGACCTGCCTTTGACGGCATGGCCCAAATTCCTGCTTACTTTTGTTGTCAGCTGGTTACTGAGCTGGGGGCTGACAGCCATCGTCAGGAAAAACAAGACCATCGGCAAATATTTATAGAACCCCGGGAGGGGTTCTGTTGTTATCCTGGTAAAACAGCAGGATACGTATGCAGCATACCACCTTATCATCCGGCCAGTGGCCGGTTATCCGTTACAACGACTGGAAGGACACCCTCGCCACGGTACACCTGTGGACACAGATCGTAGGTAAGATACGCCTGCGGCAGATGCCCTGGCTCAACCACTCATGGCATGTCACGTTGTATGTCAACCCCTATGGGTTCAGCACCGGCAGTATGCCCTACCGCCACGGTATTTTCCAGATCGATTTTGATTTCATTCACCACCAGCTGGTGATCACCACCAGCAGCGGGGAAAAAGAAGCGCTCGGGCTGCGGCCACGCACGGTGGCGGACTTTTACGCTTCCCTGTTTGACAAGCTGAAGGCGCTGCAGATCGATGTGTCCATCTATCCCGTGCCCAGCGAGATGCCGGACGCCATTCCTTTCACCAAAGATCAGCTCCATCAGTCGTATGATCAGCACCAAATGGAGAATTTCTGGCAGGCGCTGGTACGTATGCATAATGTCTTCACCCGTTTCCGTGCAGGTTTCACCGGTAAATGCAGTCCCGTACACTTTTTCTGGGGCGCTTTTGACCTGGCGGTGACCCGCTTCTCCGGCCGCGATGCGCCGGAACACCAGGGACAGATGCCCAACATGCCGGCCGTGGTGATGCAGGAGGCCTATTCCAAAGAGGTGAGCTCTTGTGGCTTCTGGCCGGGTAATGACCAGTTTCCGGAAGCTTCTTTTTATGCCTATGCCTATCCGGCAGCACCCGAATTTGCCACGCAGCCGGTACAGCCGGCGGAAGCCTTTTACAGCCAGGAGATGGGTGAGTTCCTGCTGCCTTATGCAGCGGTGCAGCAGTCGGACGACCCGGAAGCTACGCTGATGGCGTTTTTACAGTCGACCTATGAGGCGGCGGCGAATAGTGGGAAGTGGGACCGGAAGGTGCTGGAGTGCGATCATTCTGACCTGGAGGAGGCGTATGGGTGTTATAAGACGAAGTGATTTTCAGCAAAAAAATGCTTGTCTTCCGGGAAATTACCCAGCTCACTGTGAAAAAAGTAATCCGTTTTTACTGGCCACTGTTATTGGGATATCAGTGCTTTTCTTTCCTGCGAAATTTCTGAATTCCCTAATTCTTTCCGTAAGCTGTCTTTTAGCGGTATTCAGCCCCGGTTTCTGATCAAGGGTAAGCCTGTACTGTTTCTTAGCGGGCAGGGCATGCTAAAAAGGATTCGCCCTGATGTTCCCTTTCATGGAGAACTGGAAGCAGTTGCAGGTAACACGGAACTTTAACCCCGTGCTATGGGCGGAAAATGATCGGTTGGTAACTCCGCAACCATACCGGCAGGCATTTCAGGCCACGTTTCCCAAAGGGGCCTGCTGAAAGAGGTGTTGTAGGGAAAAGGGAATGATGACGTTTTACAAGCTACCTAAAGGCGGCAGGCCAATGGTGGAATTGAGAAAGCAATGTGTTGTAGCCCGATTATTCTAACCCTGTTAATAGGTGCGATGAATTTCAATTAAAATAACACATCTTCTCGGAACTTAAGCCATTCTTTTTATTGTTCACTGTTGTTGTGAATGTTGTCGGTTGCCTACACAAGTTTTCCACATACGTTAATTTTTCGTAAGCTGCTTCTAATGAGCATACATACCAGTTTTGGGGCCAAAAATTAACTTTTCTCAGCAACCGTGATACCACGAGAGGTTTTACTTTTTACAAGCTTACTGAACGCGTAGGGTTATAGAGAACCGGATTATGCAATGAACTGAAAAAAAATATTCTAAGAGAATAGTACTTTTTGTCGCGAGGGACGTTTAGAGATGAAGTAGCTAAGGTTTATTATTTATCGAACAATATACGAATTGGAACCATAATATAGCGCTACTATAAGGCTTAATTGTACTTTCGGAATTGCATGCATTTAGTCGTGCCAAGAGAACGTTAAGAAAATAGCAAATCGCAGGTTTGTATACTACTCTTGTCACATAAAATCGAACTACTATAATAGTAAACATTGCAATGTAACTGAATAGATTACATACAAGTTGCGATGGAAATAAGTTTCAAAAAATGATGGCATGCCGATACCCTTGAAAATAGTTAAAATGTTGATGTACAATAAGTATGAAGGGATGAATCAATCCCAATCTAAAGAAAGTAATGCAAATGATTTTTTGATCCCACCCTCCAAGGTTTTGCAGAAGAGGATTAGAACGCTTATTGAAGAAGGCGAAGGCTTTAATGTTACCAACTATGCGGTGTTTGATCAAGGAATTCCCCGTACTGAAACTGCAATATATATGGGATGGCAGGCCAAAGTAACAAACCTTTTAATGCGGCACTGCGGTACAACAAGTTATGCCTGGGAAAGAGGGATGGAGGCCGATAGATTTAATATTATGGTCAGCCCCTTAAATTTTGAAGCGTATCATCAGTGCAAGTTGGCCGCATTATACATTGCATTAGAAGAGGCGGTTATGAAACAAGGAGAGGATAAAACTAAAAAGTATGAATATGATGTGACACTGTCATTTGCCGGAGAAGACAGGGCTTATGTTGATGAAATCGTGTCGTATTTGAGGGAATATGGGCTTACCTATTTTTATGATAAAGACGAAGAAGTAACACTTTGGGGAAAAGATCTGTATACCTATTTGGATGATGTTTATCGTAACAGATCCAGATTTTGCATTGTTCTCATTTCAAAATACTATAAAGAAAAGAGGTGGACAAAACATGAAATAAAAAGCGCACAAGCAAGGGTTTTCGATGAAAACGAAGGATACATTTTGCCCGTTCGGCTTGATGATACAGAAATTTTGGGCATTTTACCAACCATTGGTTATCTGGATGGCAGGAAGAATACTCCCGAACAAATTGCGGCATTGATTTTTAAGAAGGTTCATCACGTAGAGTAAGACTACGCTTACAGCGCGCAAATAAAGGCGAAATAACAACTGCATTTTCATTTTTTGACAAATAATCAATTCTTATCGTTATGAGATTACTGCTTCACGTCAGTGAAAGTAAAAGCGTTATTTATTTCAACCAGCAGCAGGTGTTCCTGACCGGTGCCTTGCATAAGTGGATTGGAGTGAAGAATGAGATTCATGGAAAGATAAGCCTGTACAGCTTTTCGTGGATACAAAATGTTGATATTATGTCTAATGGCATAAGAACAAGAGATGACTCATATTTCTTCATCAATGCCTATGACACAACACTGATAAAGAAAATTGTAAAGGGCATACAGCAAGATCCGACGATTTGTTTTGGAGTAGAAGTGAAGGATATTACGATTATGGAAACCCCGGCGTTTCAGCAGCGACAGGAGTTTTACCCAGCCAGTCCGGTGTTTGTAAAGAAATATGTGGATCACAAAAAAGATAAGCATCTGCTTTTTGATGATCCTGAAGCGGGTATGCAGATGACAACTGTATTGAAACGGAAGCTTCGGCAGGCTGGACTTCCGGACGAAGGTGTGAAAGTATCGTTTAATACAACACATCCCAATGCCCGGTATAAATTAATTACCTATAAAACAATCAGTAATAAAGCCAGCTTATGCCCTGTGGTAGTAGAGGGGACGCCGGAGCAGGTGGCGTTTGCCTGGGAAGTAGGAGTTGGTAACTGTACAGGTATCGGTTTTGGCGCATTAAAATGAAGAGTGGTATGCAGTATTATGTAGTGAAATATAGCGGCCCATTTGGGTTTATTAAGCCCTGGACAGCCGTACGGGATAGCGAAACATTCAGTCAGCAGTTTCTCACGCCTTCTATTGTAGAGGGGATGGAGAAGAAATTTTTTCCTGAGTTGTTACAGGAAAGAGGAGCGGGGAAGGCAATACGCCGGCATCGGTTGAATTACTGTGGAATGGACGTCCAGTTGGAGAGGACATGGTCAAAGGGAGGCTTTAAGTATCAAAAGGAAAAAGGTGTTTACAAGTCCAATCAGAGTACGCTTAAACGAGGTGTGTTGTTGATGCCGCATTTACATCTGGCATTTAGCGAGTATTCATATGCCGAACGGGCCGCCCGGCAGACCATTTGCCTGTGCCGTAACGAGGACCTGCTTTTTCCCGATAACGTGGAAGAAATGTCTGAAGATAAGTTTAACGAGATTCATGGTTTTGAGTTGCACCCGGCGGATGCGCATAATGGATTCAAGGTAGGGCATAACCGTTTTGAAGAAGGTGCTTCTATATATGGCCAGCTGTTTATTACCGGATACCCAATACGGCATGAAGAGTGAGTTTGATTGGCGGGACTTATGGGCTAAGGATGATGTAAAGATCTGGGAGCATCTGGAGCATGTGGAGATGGCCATGAGTAAGATCTGTGAGCATCTATATTATAAGTTCGATACCGGGCTGGCTCGCAAGGGGGCTATTTTGCATGATGTTGGCAAAGCCCATCCCCACTTTCAGCGTAAAATAAAACCCCTAGGCTTCGTTTCGCTGGCAGAGGAAGTAAAGTGGGGGTATATGCATCGGCATGAGTTGTCATCGCTGGCTTTTCTGCCGGCTTTCCCGAGAGAAGAGTGGGATGTATTGATTGACATGGTGGTGGCGCATCATCGTGCGATTATTCATGATTCGAGAGAAGGAGGGATACTGGACCTCGTTGATAGAGACAGGCATTGGATGACACAGCACCTGCAGGATTGGGAGGATTGGCATGAGTATGGCCGCTGTATCCTGCAAAATTTTGGCTGTGACTGTCCTGCCATTTCCCGCGAGGATGCAGCAGCAGCCTTGGGGTATGCGGTAAGCTATTGTGAAAAGAAAGCCAATGGGTGGTCGCGCTGGCGGGGCTTGCTGATGGCAGCGGACCATTTTGCTTCCGCTTATACATTTAGGACGGGCAGCCGTCTGTCCCGTCTGTTTAAAAAACCGGACCTGAGCCACGTAAATGCCCGTCAGGGAAATGAGCTGTATCCCTTGTCAAAGCTGAGAATCGATGATAGCAGACCTCATACCATGGTGTCTTACCCTACCGGCAGCGGGAAAACCGAATTCCTGATCAGACGTTGTATGGGAAGGATATGTTACCTGCTCCCGTATCAGGCATCGTGTAATTTCATGTATGAGCGACTAAAGACATTGTTGCCTTTTGATAATGTCGATATCCAACACGGAACATCCATCTCTCTGGGAAGCAGTAAAGAAAGGAGCGAGCGATTGGCGCCATCGTTAGTCGGGGCTTCTGTAAAAGTAATGACACCCCATCAGGTGATTGGAATCGTATTAGGCACCAATGGCTTCGAAAGCATCATGCTCGATCTGGAGGGATGTGATGTTATCCTGGACGAAATCCATACGTACGAAGGTATCACGCAGGCGATGGTATTGGAAGTGGTGAAGACACTGGTCAGATTGAACTGCCGGATTCATGTGGCTACGGCTACCATGCCTCGATGCTTATACGATGCAATATTGAAAACATTAGGAGGGGCTGAGAACGTATACGAAGTAACCGCCCCCGTTGAGGTACTGGATAGTTATGACCGGCATACCATTCACCTGTTAGAGGATGAGGCTACCGTACCTGGTATTTTGGAGGCTGCCTTCGGTGGAGAAATGAAGTGTCTACTCGTGTTTAACAGGATTGATGCAGCCCAAAAGGCTTACGAGAAATATGAACAAATGTTTAAAGGTGTTCCGGTATTGTTAATCCACCGCAGATTCAGCCGGTTATACAGACGTAAAGCAGAAAAGAGGCTTCAACAACTTAATCGGAAAAACGCGCCTTGTATTGTTATTGCCACACAGGTGGTGGAGGTAAGCCTGGACATCGATTTTGACCTGATGGTAACACAATGTGCTCCCCTGGAAAGCCTGATACAGCGGATGGGAAGGGTAAACCGCTGCGGGAGACACCTCAAATCGCCGGTGTACATACTCGCGCCGACTGGCAAGGCGTGGCCCTATGAAAAGGAAATTCTCGAAAGGAGTTATGCTTTGTTGCCTCCGGACGGCGAGTGGCACGAGCGTGATATACCGAATAAACTGGACACTTTATATCCTTCATTAAACCTCAGAGAAATTGATAGTCATTTGATTTATCAGAATGGCCAGTATGTTATCCGGGAGCTGACAAATGTACGTAATCCGATATTGTCCATGATGATGAAGTCTGACTGTTTTACCTGTATACTGAAAGAAGATGAATCCCGGTATAAAAAAGCTGGTTGGCAGCGGCGGCTGATGATGGAAATTCCGATCACCTGGGGGATTATTAAAGGAAACAAACTGGAAGGGACGCAATTATCAGTCGGTTCAAAACCATTCGTGGTAAATCAAACAAAATCGTCGCACCAAAAAATGGGGCTGATGCTAAAAGAAGAGAAATCGTCATAGTTATGTATACAAGTTATATTGGTAAAAAGTTTCTTGCGTATTACAATCAGCGAAAGAAGGCGCAGTATACGGCAGAAGAATTTTTTCTAGCAATTTTTTTCGATCTTTTTTTTAAAGATGACGGGCATCTGATGCATGTGGCAAACTCTCCGTTCCATACAGCTCCGGATAAAAGTGCGGTAACACTATATGGAAGCAAATCGGCAGCTCAGCTGGAGGGATTAAAGGAACGGATCAACGGAAACAGGGTATATATGGGCACTTATGTGGGTGGTTCGGCAGAAGATATAGGAGCCACCACCTCGGGCCAGTTGACCAATATGAATTACACTGTTGACAAAGAGGATATGTACGCTTCATGGATTGGTGCAGCGTTAGGCATTGGCGTAAAAGGTGGTTACGTGATACTTATTGATAAAGACGAAATCCTGTGGTCTCTGTATGAAGGCTGGGAGCACTACCGGAAATACCTCGATCAGCGGGATGAACTGAAAGACAGGCAGATAGAAACCTGGAATGGCAATTGGTTGCGGTATGGACTACAGACGCCAATGAAGATTGAACCGGTGAAAATGATGGAGAAATGGAGCATACCCACTCAGCCTTGGGTGCAGATCACGTTCATACTGGCCCGGCAATTTAGTCAGCTGGACTCGTTGGTTCTCTATGCTTATAACCTCTCCCAGACTAATACGACGCTGGGATTTATCAGTCTTGTTCCATCGGAAGTCAACCGGTTGTTTGAATGGCGGGAGAATATTTTTTTGGGCGAAGATCCTGGTATTACTGCCGACCAGGTGGAAATGCTGGAAACCTATTACGATTTCAGGGCGGCCTGCAAGTTGGGCGCTATAGGCCTGGAAGCGCTGGAACCTAAAGCACTCCGTGAGTACATGCCGAAGCCGTTTGGCGGTGGTAAGGAATTCGTTTACTCGAAAACAACTGATTATCATTTTAAAATCTTTAAACTTTGGTTAATTACTATGTTAAACCGACTTGAATTATTGACATTAGCAGATGCAATGGCGGCTACCATGAAAGAACTTGAAAACAGTGAAAAGAAAGGGAGGACTATCAAGGATCAGTTAAGTAGTAAAATCATGGAATCCAAAAGTCTACCGCCGTTTATTGATAAGCTCACGGAGATGTTGGGTTATTTGCCTGCTGAAAATGAAACGCTTCACAATGTGATGCGCGAGGCGCTCATTATGCCGGTTGATCATTTACCGTTGTTTCTCAGCCTGGTCCGCTTCCAATATGCTTACAGAACTTCTAAAAATTAATTATCCATGCATACACCATTTATTTATCTGAGGGGACTCAGGCATGTGTCTCATTCTGTTTTTGCTGTCAATGAAGGACAAAAATATTATTATGATCCTCAAACCCGCAAACGTATGGCTTATTCCAGCGGGCAACAAATAAAACGATCTATTCTGGAGGGTCTCAATATGCCTTTTGCCGCCATTACTTTTAACTGGGAGATTGATAAGGAAAAGAAAAAGGCCAACCAGAAGGAGCCGCATTCGCCCTGTGATCCTACCTACGCAGACCAGCTGCTGGGAGGATATATGAAAGCTGGCGCTAATATTATGGCCGTGAAACGAAGAAGTCCGTTGTCCATCTCTTCGATGCGGCCGTTGCATCCATTACTGGGTGGTATTGCCAGTCCTACAGAGAACATTTCCTTCGACCGCACTTCTCACACAGGCAGCCATAAAGTAAAAGTGCACTGGACAGCCGGTAAGGAACGGGGACCAGAACTCAGCGAAGAAGAATTGGACGAATGGCTCACGAGTAACATGCGCACGTTGCCTAACAGAGCCTTTATCCAGGATCAGACCCGTGCCTCCGGGCTTTTTGTATACGATATGGCGATTGATCTGCGTACCTTATTTTGTGTGTCTACCAATAAGTATGAACCGGAGCTTTATCCTGAAATAGAAGCCAAGCTCCGCGACGAAGGGTGGAAAGAAGGAAAAAACATTTTCGGAAATTGTCTTGTATGTCCGAAGGAAAGGAGAGAAGAAATCATCCCAGCCTTAGCAAAGGCGATCATCAACTGGCGTATAACCACTAATCAATCGAGAACGTTTGACCCTATGGGTATTGTGGCGATCGTGATCAGCGATAATGCCAATCAGATCACTTACGCCATCCGGGGCGATCTTCGGGATGATATGGAAAGAAGGCTGGCCATTCCCATAATTGACCTAAGCGCTAAAGCAGATTTTTTCGTTACACCTACAGCAGGTAGCTATGTGACCGGAGCAGTGGGAAGTGCAGACGCGCTGGAAAAAGCAGAGGAGAAACTGGTGAAACTAATGGCAGCCTATCCGTATGATTTATGTTGATTTTTATTAATAAGTCGTCGATCTCCGGGGTAAATGCGCTTATTGGAGATCGACGACTTTTGTTTGGGAGAAATAGAAGATTGATGCATTGAAGTGCTTGATGGATGGGAGGCTGGTTTGAAGTTGTAACGGGTTTTAATTGGACTATGGCGGAATTGAAACAATCGACAGTCTTCCCGCGGTCAGTATATGACACTGGTTTTAATTGGACTATGAGGGAATTGAAACAATAGAACCACTCCGTTTTGTGGTACCTGCGACGCTGTTTTAATTGGACTATGAGGGAATTGAAACATAATGTTAAGCCCGCAAATCGCGCCCAGTTCAAAGGTTTTAATTGGACTGTGAGGGAATTGAAACTATACGAAGGTAAGCAGCTACAAATCCCGTGACCAGTTTTAATTGGACTGTGAGAGAATTGAAACGGAGCTACACGCGCTCATCAACGCCGACGACTTCGAAGTTTTAATTGGACTGTGAGGGAATTGAAACATTATTGTCAGTTCCACAGAGTTTCCGTCTTGATCCTGTTTTAATTGTACTGTGAGGGAATTGAAACACGTAAACCCCTTCGGATCTCAAGTCTTCCATAAAGCGTTTTAATTGTACTGTGAGGGAATTGAAACATGAAAAGGCACTCCAGGCTTTGGCAGCAGCAGGTTTGTTTTAATTGGACTATGAGGAATTGAAACCGCACAAAGGTGTACCGGTCGCCAATGTCGCACAGCGTTTTAATTGGACTATGAGGAATTGAAACGAGAGTCGCAGCAGGGGCGGAAGACAGCAGTTTTAGTTTTAATTGGACTATGAGGAATTGAAACCAGTCGTGGTTGTGTTTCGTTTTGAACCATTCGCCTGTTTTAGTTGGACTATGAGGAATTGAAATTTGGATCCATGAAGTAGGCGACCTTTGCAATGTTGTGTTTTAATTGGACTATGAGGATTGAAACGCGGAAATTAAGCTGGATGACGCGACAGTAATTAGTTTTAATCGGACTATGGTGGAATTGAAACATAGAAAACATGCCCGCAGCGCTGCGCTGGTTTTGGTTTTAATTGGACTATAACGGAATTGAAAGATGATGCCGATGATCATAAAAATGATATAGACCGTAGTTTTAATTGAACTATGAAGGGAACTGAAATTGATATGATGTTGTGGGTAACACATATTTTGAAGTTAGTTTTAATTGGACTATGAGGAATGGAAAGAACTCTGTTAGACGCTCAAATTCACCGGCTTGCGCAGTTTTAGTTGGACTAAGAGGAATGGAGATCAGAATGAAGGGTTCCCGATTGTGGTAGTCAGGTTTTAATTGACTTTTAAGAATTGAAATATCTACCACCAGCTAGGCATATCTTTCAATGCCTGGGTTTTAATTGGACTATTAAGAATTGAAACTCAATGCCAGAATTCACAAGATACGGATTTAAGACAGTTTTAATTGGATTGTTGAGAATTAAAACATTTTCATCGCCCTCCTGGGACTGAGTCCGTGGCTGTTTTAATTGTACAAAGAAGAATGGAAAGAATACCTGCGCAATCGTTAATCATAGGGAAATATTAGTTTTAATTGAGCTGTGAGGGGATTGAAAGCTGCGCTTCGTGTAGGTCGATCCGAACAATAGAACGGTTTTAATTTGACTATGAAGAAATTGAAAGAAAAACTTGTTACCACAATTCGCGTCAATAGACCGCGTTTTTAATTTAGTTCTTAGGGATTTGAAAGCTTTAAACGTTAGCATTAGGCACATCGGTGGAAAAGTTTTAATCGGACTATGGCGGAATTGAAATTCAGTGTCTATCTGTATTACAGACTGACGCTCTTAAACGGATTGTTACTGGAATTGAAACAATATTCCCCACTTGCGGGTATCCACCACATTTTCGTTTTAATTGCACAATGAGGAATTGAAACTACGCATAGCCATCTAGTTCATCTTCTTTAACGCAGTTTAATTGCACTGTTAGGAATTTAAGTGATATTACCAAAGGATTTACAGTTGATGAAACAGCGGTTTTAATTGCACAATAAGGAATTGAAATACAAAAAAATCACCCGTATTTCGAAGCCAATATTGCTTTAGGTCTAATGGCACCGTTACGGAATTGTTCTCACTCTCCGCTATACACACCTGCCACCACCTGCTCCCATCCCTTCATCTCTTCCAGCGCGCCCCACGTCAGGCTCCTGTCCGCACGCAGCCGCGCCTGACAAAACATTTCCGCCATCTCCGGTGAAGCTGTCTGTATCAGTTCTATCGCCTGTATCGCCAGCGCCATTTTTTCCACGATGATCCTCGCAGAACGTTCATAATCCGACGGGCGGGCAAGTAACTGCTGCAAACTATCCAAATGCCTCTTCAGCAATGGATGCAGTCCCGCACCTTGCTGAAAATACTGCATCAGCACTGCCACACTCGCTGGTTCTTTCTGCATGGCCCGCAGCACATCCAGCGCCTGGATATTACCGGAGCCTTCCCAGATAGCATTGACCGGCACATCGCGGTAAAGCCGCGGCAGGATGGACGTTTCCACGTAGCCGTTGCCGCCGAGGCA
Source organism: uncultured Chitinophaga sp. (assembly GCF_946479755.1). The sequence continues at coordinate 202,104 of NZ_CAMLHC010000003.1, forward strand.
TTCTACGATTTCTCCCATGGCGAGGACGGCGCGTTTGGTGTTCCAGAATTTCCCTACGGCGGTAGCGATGCGGGTGAAATGCAACGCTGCCTCGTCCGTTTTGGCGTCGTCGAACCCTTTGGCGAGCCGCATGGCGAAGGTGGTGGCGGCGGCCGATTCAAGGGCCAGATCGGTGAGCACGTTCTGCATCAGCGGGTGATGGAGCAGTGATTTCCCGAAAGTATGCCGGTGTTTACAATGATGGATGGCTTCGGCGAGGGCACGCTGCAGCGTGGCGGCGGAGCCGACGGCGCAGTCCAGCCGGGTGTGGCGTACCATCTCCATAATATTGGCGATGCCGCGACCTTCCTCCCCGATGATACGGGCCCAGGCGCCGTGGAACTCCACCTCTCCGGAGGCATTGGAACGGTTGCCGAGTTTGTCTTTCAGCCGTTGGAACCGCAGCTGGTTTTTGTTGCCGTCAGGCATGAAGCGGGGCAGGAGGAAACAACTGAGCCCACCGGGTGCTTGTGCCAGTACGAGGAAAGCATCGCTCATAGGGGCGCTGCAAAACCACTTGCGGCCGGTAATGCGATAGGTGCCATCGCCGGTAGCCTGTGCGGTGGTAATATTGGCGCGTACGTCGCTGCCGCCTTGTGGCTCTGTCATGGCCATGCCGAAGGTAACGCCATGTTTTTCGGTGTAGGGGAGGTGCCGTTCGTCATAGATGGTAGAAAGCACGCGCGGTAGCCACTCCCGGGCGATATCAGGAGCTATCTGCAGCGAGGGGACCACGGCAAAGGTCATGGTCAACGGGCAGCTGCTGCCTTCGTCGATTTGTTGTTTCAGGTAGGAGAGCACGCTGTGGGCGAGGTAACCGCCTTTTTCGGCGGTGGTCCACGCGATGGAATGCACCTGGTGCCGGATGGCTGCCGTCATCATCTGATGGTATGCCGGATGGTAGGTCACGGTGTCGAGGCGGTTGCCGAAACGGTCGTGGGTGTGCAGTACCGGCAGATGCGTATTGGCGAGGACACCGGTTTCCTGGAATTCATGACTGCCCATCAGTTGCCCCATTTCGGTGGCCAGCGGCACAGCCCAGCTGCCGCCATAGGCTTGCAGGGTGTTTTGCAGCACCGGGTGGGTGGTGAAAGAGTTGTTGTCCTCCAGCACGGGAACCTGGTTGCTGACATGCTCGAAATCGAAACCGGGACCAGACATATACAACGGATTTGATGTACTTAAATTTACGATATTTACCTTTAGCGGAAGTTAACTATAAAGGCTATACGAATATGGAACAACGGGAAAATATCATCAAAGCTTATGTGCAGGCCTATAACGATAAAGATGTAAATGGAATGCTGCAGGATATGGCGGAGGAGGTCGTTTTTGAAAACGTTTCCGGCGGGGCATTTACCCTCAGTATCAAAGGGTTAGCAGATCTGCGGGTGCAGGCGGAACAGGTATTGCCGGTATTTGCGGAGAGAAAACAGATCATCCGGTCATTTAGCCATGCAGATACGAAAACGACGATAGCTATCGATTATCACGCGGTATTGGCCATTGATCTGCCTAATGGCCTCAAAAAAGGGGATACGCTGGCGTTAACAGGAAAGTCAGTTTTTACTTTTTCACCCGAAGGAAAAATTATACAATTGACTGATATCAGCTAGAAAAAGCAGCCGCCTCAGGGAAACAGAGACGGCTGCTGAAAATATTACTGTAACAATGTAGCCAGCTTCTTCTCCAGTGCTTCTGCACGGAGGTTTTTGGCGACGATCTTCCCATCGGGGCCGATCAGGAAGTTAGCCGGAATCCCCTGCACACCATACATTTTGGCGGCTTCGTTTTTCCAGCCTTTCAGATCAGACACCTGCGTCCACTGCAGCTGATCGTCATGAATGGCCTGCATCCAGAAGGACTTACCATTTTCATTGTCCAGGGAAACGCCCAGGATCGTGAAGTTTTTGTCCTTGAATTTATGGAAGGCGGCTACCACGTTGGGGTTCTCCTGGCGGCAGGGGCCGCACCAGCTGGCCCAGAAATCCACCAGCACATATTTACCGCGGAAGTCTTTCAGTGATACGGGATTTCCCAGCGTGTCGTTTTGAGTGAACTCCGGCGCTACCACGCCAATGGCGGTCCTACGTTGACTTTCCAAAAGGTTTGCAAACTGCTGGCCGGATTTGCTTTTGCGTACGGTAGCCGACAACAGTTTAAATACCGGCTCCGCTACTTCCGGGTCCGGATCATAACCGGCCCACTCGGTCAGGGCATCAAGGCTCACCGTAGTATTCGGATGCGCTTTGATAAAGGCAGTCAGCACTTTCTGCTGAGCAGCGGCAATCGCTTTGTTATCTGCCTGGTACTGCTGTTTAAAAGCTTCCTGCTGCCGTTCTGCCGGTGGCGTGCCATAGTACTTCTTGCTGAGTGCATCGGAACGTTTGGTCACATCGCTGGAAGCGGTTTTGTATTGCTGATGCACGGTATTGGCGGCACCGCCTTTTACGGTAGCATTGGCAATGGAGTCAGCGCTCACCACTTTGATGTTGCCTTGTTCCAGGTAAAACACAAGGCGGTTGGCAGTAAAGGAAGACGAGAGCGTATTACCGGTAAAGAGGAACGCCCTGGCAGGTATATCGGTCTTACCCGTGAACGTAAAACTGCCATTATGGATGGCTACGGAATCAATTACCCTGCCTTTGCTGTTGCTGCTATACAGGTAAGCTTTTTCAAATTTGTTGTCCTTGCTGACGCTGCCGCTGATAGTATACGGCCCTTCCTGTGCAAATGCCAGGACAGGCAGCAAACAGGCGGTGGTTAATGCGAATGTTCTCATGTAATCGTTGGTTTATCTGATGTTGATGTATTGAAGGCTTAGTTCCCCAACTTTTCCCGGTATTTGTTACCTGCCGCCTGGATATCCCAGTCATAACTATTGAAGAAACGGATGATAACCTCATACTTGCGGGCACGGGCCGGGCTGCTATCGAGATACTTGGCTTTAATATTGGCGTAGGATTCTGTGGCAAGTAACCTGAACCATTCTCCGAAATCACTCTCGAAGTTGATACTGCCAACGGATGTGATGAAGCCACCGTTAAGAGCTATTTGGTCAAACGCTTTATCCCTCGCATCCTCATCCTTGTCCTTTTCGAATTGTTTAAATACTTTATCCCGCGCTTCACCGCCGTCATAGGCCTTTCCGGCCAGCACAAATTCTGTAAGCGGAGCGTCAAAGCGAGCGGCAACCATACCTCCGAGATTTCCCCAGGTCATACGGACGAGGACAGAATCTTTATAGTAATGATTTGCAGGATCTGTGACCGGCAATGCACCGTATATTTGGTTGGGCCAGCATATTACCAGGCGGCTCCGCCCCAATACTTTAAAGTCATCCATCCAGAAACTACCGCCATAGCTTTTTACAAAGAAAAGCTCCAACGGAAAGAACTTTTTGGCGAATTTTTCAGATACATTGGAAAGCAACGTTTGTGCGTAAATGGTGGCGCCTGCCCGTTGATCGTTATCGATCTTTGCTACTCCCCAACGGTTAATGGGATCAGTTACCAGCACGCCATTGGTCACTTCTTTCCAGTGATTGAAATCCATCCGTACCCAGACGCCGTAACGATTGTAAAGGTCTTTTACTTCAGCAGGGGCATCGGCAGGCGGTGTAAACTGTTTTTCGATGCCCAGGTCCGGCGAAATCTCCGGTTTGTCTTCTTTCGAGCAGCCCATGCAACAGGCTGCCAGCGCAAGCAGGGAAATATATATTGGTTTCATGTTTTGTTTCATTTTCAGGTGATGATCATGGATTTAAAGGAATGGAAGGGCTGTTGTTCAATTCTGAAGGTGGTATCTGCAACAGATACCTGTTATCATTTTGTTTTAAATTATAAATCTGTCCGTTTTTATAGACATGGGAGAGTGCCGGTTTGCCCAGCCTTCTCAAGTCCATCCAGCGTAAGCCCCCTTCGAAAGCGGTTTCCAAACGGCGTTCTTCTAAAATGCGGCTTAATAACGTTTCATCCGTGAAATCGTTCGCTTTCAGCGCTACAAACTCGCCTTTACGTATACGGCGTAGCAACAGCGTGTTGATATCGGCAACAGCTTTATCCTTCTGCTTCAGCCTTGCATATGCTTCCGCGCGTATTACATATGCCTCGCTTACTTTCAGTCCGATATAGTAACAGGGATTTTCCTGCTTAGCGTACATATTGTACAGTGTAGGGCCATTTTGTTTACCTTCATTGGTGTTCATGTCTGCGAAAGTGGCGAAGATGTAACGGCGATAATCTTTACCACCAGTGGAACGATTGCATAATGCAAACAGCTCTTGTGATGGCCTGAACATGTAGTTTGCATGATAGTAAATGTTTGTATTGGCCACCCCACCGGTGAAAAATAAGATCTCATTTTTATAGTCCCCACCATCGATTACGCCTACGTTACCAGTGAAGGCATATCTGTCTTCCTTATCATCGATGCGTGTCTGCATGTTGTTCATGTCAGACAGCGGTTTGTTGACGATGACATCTGAGGCTGCGGAAATGGCCTTTTCGTAATCACCCATGAAGAGGTTCACGCGGGCACGCAGCGCCTGCACGGCACTCGCATCGAACCGGAATTTGTTACGGGACTTTTTACCGGCCAGTAACGCTGAGGCCTGGTCCAGATCGGACATAATCTGCATGTATACTTTCTCCAACGGCTCACGCACATTGTTTTGGGTATTCTGATGAACATCTTTAGCGGTCAGCGGCATGGGCACCCCATGCGCCTTCAGGGTTGCCGGACCGTAAGGCTCGGCGTAATAATTCACCAGGTAAAAGTAGCTCCAGGCGCGCAAAGCATATGCTTCGCCCTTTACGGTTTCAAATAACTCCTTTTCGCTGCTTGCCGGTTGCCGTTCGTCGAAGTTGTCCAAAACGGTGTTGGCATAGTAGATAGAAGTATAAAGCTGGCCCCAATAAGGATCCGTTTCAACCCCATCTGCCAGTTTCGAAGGCGACCAGGTAAACCAAAGATCCAGATCTTTCTGGGCAGACGCGATAATGTTCAAATTGGCGTAAACATTGTCTGTCATCAGCTCTGTCTTCATAAAATAGTCTACGCGCGGGTAGCCGCCCAGTAGAACAGATTCATAATCCGAGATAGTTACCGGCATCATTCGGTTCACCGGTTTGATGTCCAGCATTTTATTACAACTGGTGAAGATCAGTGAAAATAATAACAGGGGCGTCAGATATTTAAATTTCATGATAGCAGCTGTTTTTAAAACTGTAAGGAAAAAGAGAAAGAATAAGAACGTGGCAGCGGCAAATAGGTGTTGCCGAAGGACACATTGGCAGACCTGGTATTGTCGTATTTCATTACAGAGCCGGTCGCCTCCGGGTCCTGTCCCTTCAGGGCGCTGTTCTTCCATACATGGAGGTTGTTCCCCTGCAGCATGAAACGCATGTTCTGGATGCCGCTCTTACGCAGGCGTGCGTTATAGAGGTCATAACTCAGTGAAAGGTTTTGCAGGCGTACAAAATCGCCTTTTACAGTACGCAAATCGCTGTTGTTATACATGGTGCCGTTATATGGCGATACATCTGTCAGTCCCGGGATGTTAGTTTCTGACTCCAGCCTGGGAATATTGGTCGTCAGCTCATCGCCTGGTTGCTGCCAGCGGTTTACCCATTCGGCTGACAAGTTTTGAGTCGGCTCAGGATAATAGAAAAGATCGCTGCTGGTGAGGTTACGGAGCCGTATGACGTTGCCGAAGCTTCCTATAAACAGTGCTGACAAGGTGAATTTTTTATAGGAAATTGTGTTCGTAAAACCTCCCTGGACAAGTGGCATAGTAGAACCTGAATATTCAAGGCCATTGATGTTACGCATGCCGCTGGATACTGTTTCACCTGGCTTGGCCGTATAAAAAGTAGCGCGGCCATCTTTATTTAATCCTGCGAAGCGGTAGGACCATAAACCATTGATAGGCTTGCCCACAACAGCAGACGCGGCATAATCGTAACGCTGTGCGTTAGTCATCCCATCAACAGTAGGAAGGGAATATACATCCAGCACTTCATTCTTGTTATATCCCGCATTGATGTTGGTGGACCAACGGAAATCTTTGCTGTCGATGTTAATGGTGCTGATAGATACTTCCAGGCCAGTGTTTTTCATAGAGGCCCAGTTTACCTGCAGTGTGTTGAAACCAGATACCTGTGATACCCGTTTGCTGCCCAGCAAGTCCACTCCTTTTTTATGATACCATTCTACAGTGGCCATCACGCGGCGCTTCCATAGTCCTATTTCCAATGCGAGGTTAGTGGTATAGTTTTTTTCCCATTTCAGATTGGGGTTCTTCGGTGCATTAATGATCAGATAGTTGTCTGTATTGGCCAGATCAGGCTTACCAATGGTAGCTACCAGGTCAGAGTATGCCTGAGAGGCGACGTTACCCTGGCTGCCGTAGGAAGCGCGGAAGGTAAGGTAACTCAGCCAGTCTTTGTTGGCGAAGAAATTTTCTTCTTTCATCTGGTAGTTGGCGCCTACCGCCCATAGCGGCTGGAACAACTGGTTAGTGCGGAGGCCAAAGCGGTTAGATCCGTCGGTGCGTGCGTTAAAGCTAACGGTATAGCGGTTTTTATAGGTGTACCCGGTTGTGCCAAAATAAGAAACAGCGGCTGTCTGGTTGAGGCTTTCTGACCAGTAAGGGCGGCCGATCTGCTTCATCAGTTCAAACTGCGGCATCTGCTGGCGACCACGTTCATGCACATAGCCATATATTTCCGTCACTTCGTCCTCGTATCTGGAGGTGCGTATTTCCTGACCAGCCATCACATCAAAGCGGTGATGGGCATTCAATACAGGCATGAACGAAACCTGGTTCCGGAGTGTAAGCGATTTATTATTGTTGTTTCTGCCTTTACGGTAACCGCCTTCTTTCCAAAGTTGTACTCCTTGGTAGTCTATGACAATATAATAGTCTCGCTGTCTGCTTTTTACAAAGTAGCTGTTTTCTGTAGCTACATCTTCATCGGTAGTATTTTGGTTGGCAAAGGAGAAAAGGCTGCTGAATATAAGAGAATTGATGGGTTTCCACTCTAAGTCCAACGTTCCCCGGATACCAAAGTTCTGAGAATTCCGCCAGCCATAGTTGCGGTTTTCCAGAAAATTGTATTTGATGCCGGTGTAGTAAAGATGATTGAATTGACCGGTTTCATCGTAGGCGTTCTGTGCACGGGTCGTGTAAATCGACCACTCAAATGGGTTTTCGCGGGAATCTGTGGCAAAGAAACTACCGTTGTCACGACGGTTAATGTCCAGCATACCGCCTACGCGGAGTGTGGGATGAAGCTTGGTATATACTTTCAGGGAGCCTGTGTACGTTTTCATGCCTGTCTGGAGCGCCGTGGCCTGTTCGTCCATATAGCTGCCGGAGAGATAAAACGTCGTTTTTTCATTGCCGCCGGAAATATTCAGGTTCTGACGATGCGTAAACGAATTACGAAAAAGATAATCAAACCAGTCGGTGTTGACTGACTCCAGCTGATTTACTTTTTTCTCGAAGTCAGCCCAGGTTATTTTATGATCATGTACATCTACCAAAGCGCGCTCAAAATCGGTGGACGTACCATATTCACCGGCCCGGGAGGAGCCTGCTGTCAAAACGCCGCGGCGCATCATCTCCAGGTTTACACCAATCCTTTCCTTGGAATTCATCATATACGCATCTTCGATCCTCGGCCGCATACCCACCGTAGCAAAGCTGCTGAAGTTGATCCTGGTCTTCCCGGCTGTTCCCTTTTTGGAAGTCAGCACAATTACCCCGTTGGCGGCTTTGGTACCGTAGATGGCGGTGGCAGCCGCGTCTTTCAGCACGTTGATGGATTCGATGTCTTCTACGTTGATGCCACCGATACCGGAAGCGATCAGGTTACGGTTGGTGAGGATGTCATCTACAGAGGCGTTGATAGGATCGTCGAGGATGATACCGTCTACCACCCACAGCGGCTGCGTGTTACCGCTCAGGGTAGACGTACCGCGGATGCGTATCTGCGGCACTGCGCCGGGCGCGCCGGAAGTGCTCATCACCACCATACCGGGCACCTGGCCCTGCAACAGCTTGTCGATATTAGGCTGATTGATGGTTTTGAGATTTTCGGTTTTAAGGGAGGTGATGGAAGAGGTGAGGGAGCGGCGCTCTACTTTCTGGTAGCCGGTTACCACCACTTCGCTCATGCTCTTGTCTTCCTGGCTGAGGACTACATTGATCACTGTTCTGCCTTTGATGGGCTCTTCGTGGTTCTTGTAACCGATGAAGGAAAACACCAGCACCGTCGCCTCGTCGGCGGCCTGTATGTACCACGCGCCCTGTTCGTTGGAGATAGTGCCGCCGTTGGTGCCTTTGATCTTGACAGTCACCCCGATGAGCGGCATCCCCTTGGCGTCCCGCACCGTACCATTGATCCGTTGCAGAACGGGTGCGGGGATATCCGCTACCGGCTTGGGTTTGATAAGGATCGTATTATTTTCTTCAATGCTGTAGGTAATAGGCTGGTTACTGGTAATATAGTCCAGCGCTTCTTTCAGCGGTACCTCGTTCAGCTGCGCGGAAACGGCGTGTGTGTTTTTCAGTGTTTCGTTGCTGTACAGAAACAGGTAACCGGTCTGCTGGCGGATGGTGCTGAAGAGCTGTTGCACAGAGGCATTACGCCCTGTTAATGTCACTTTCTGGGAATACACCCGGGCGCTAACCTGCAGGCAAAATGCAAGCATTAGCATTCCTGTAAGTTTCATCATTAATAACGCTTTTTTAAATCGGTTCCGGTCAGACTGTCTGGTGGTGGGATCTGACGGAATTTTGGTTGTTGGTATCGGTATACAACGGGGCAATAAGCCCCCTTGGGAGAATAAACTTTCTCTCATATCTTCGTGTCGTTTGGATTTACGATGATGGTTTGTAATAAATCATGATCCTGCCTGGCCATGGAATACGAGCCGGCGTCAGGCAATGTAGATCTGGCATGCACCGGGAACGCGCCAACGTTTCCGGTTTTTTAATGGTGGTTGTCTTAAAGTCGCGTTTTGTATTAATTTAATATCATGGTATGGCCCTCCCTGCCATTTTTTTATTCCAGGATGATGATCCTGTCTTTTGCCTGTTGTCCCTGTCCGGCCCTGACAAGCCTGAAACGGGCCTGGCCGGTTTGTTCCAGCATATGCACTACTTTGGACAACGGCTGACTTCTGGCGATTTGCCCGGTGTAGTGTATGTCGGGCTTCGCTTCATATTTTACTTCGATATCGTACCAGCGTTCCAGGCAACGCATCACCGTTTCCAGGTCAGCATTGTCGAACAGGAACAGCCCGTTCTTCCAGGCGATAACATCAGGCGCAAAAGTACGCGCTACGGTCAGTGGCTGGCCGCCGTTATGGGCTGCTATGGCCTGCTGCCCCGGCTCCAGCACTACGCCGGCGTCTTTACCGGGTGTGTTCACTTTCACCCGGCCGTCAACTAGTGTGGTGACAGTATAAGCTTCGTCCGTATAGGCGTTGATGTTGAAACTGGTGCCCAGCACCTGGATTTCCTGTGTCGCTGTCTTTACCCTGAAAGGCTGTGCTGCGTTGGCGGCGACTTCAAAATAAGCTTCCCCCTGCAGTTCCACGGTCCTGTCGGCGCCGTTAAAGGCGGTGGGATAACGCAGCGCAGAAGCGGTGTTAAGCCACACCGCGGTACCATCGGGCAATATAACCCGGAACTGCCCGCCGCGGGGCGTGGTCAGCGTATTATAAGCCGTAACGGCGCTGCGCGCCTGTACGCTGTATTGCAGCTGCCCGCCGGATTGACGGATAGTCGTTTGCTGCTGGCCAATGACCTGCTGCCCGCTGCTGTCCAGTGCCATGGTGCTGCCATCGGCGAGTGTGAGTACGGCTTTGTTGCCGCCAGGCGCCTTGTCTGCCAAAGGCGCCACCGCCTCCTGGCGGGGTTGCGTGAGCAGCCAGGTGCCGCTGCCTAATAACAACAAACCGGCAGCGGCGGCCCACCAGCTGTGGCGCAGGTAACGAACGACGGATGAAGAGGCCGGTTTCCCGGTAATATGTTGCAAGGTGGCCTGTATGGCCCTTTCCGGCATAGTGGCTGTCCCGCTGGTGGCGTGGAACAACCGGTCAATGGCTGTTTTTATGGCGGCTTCATGTTCAGGTTGCTGCATCAGCGCGTCAAACTCCCGGAGCTCTTCGGGCGTAGCCTGGCCTGCAGTGGTCCTGCTAAATAAATATTCCAGTCGATTTTGGTCCATATAAGCTGTAAACGGTCGTAAATAGTAGGTGGTACGGCTCCGTTAATCATAAAGATCCAGGAAAGCGAAGCGGTGGGGGGTATGAAAAAAAAATATTTTTTAATTGAGTGTATGCAGGGTCGAGATAAAGATCAGCTCTGCACCGATCATAAAGGCATCGTGGGATTCGAGGAAGCTACGGATATTTTTAATGGCCAGCGAGAGATGCTCCTTCACGGTATCCGGACGGATCTGCATCCGGGTGGCGATCTCCTCCCGCTTTAAACCCTCTTCGCGGCTCAACCGCCACGCCATCTGTTGCCGGAGCGGCAACTGGCTCACGGCTTTGTTCACCAGCTGGTGGTAGTTACGGTAAATGATATGCTCATCGGTTTCGTTGGAAACAGGCAGCGGCAGCTCAAGGGTGTCCAGTATCACTTTCAGCCGGGTGCTGCGCCGCAGGGCCTTGTAAGCGTCGTTACGCGCAATGATGAACAACCAGGACGGAATATCCACGATATCCGGCAGCTGCGCCTGTTGTTTCCATACTTTCAGGAAAACATCCTGCACCAGCTCTTCCGCCACGGATTCCGTCTGCGTCAGCATCAGTCCTACTTCGTAAATTCTCTGGTAATGGTGACGGAAAAAGACAGCAAAAGCGGATTCATCACCTTTGGCTATCCGGGCAACGATCTCCCTTTCATTATATTGACTGCCCCTCATCAGTTAAAGTATTCTCCCGCTCACAAAAGTTGGTTTGGCTGGTTTGGGCGCTAAAGTATCAAAATCTTTTTAAAAACACAAACACCGGCCCTTTCAGGGCATTTGACAAACTTTAAGTAGCTTTAAGGATGGACAATATCTTTGTACAGGAACTGGACGGAAAACCACTCTCCACCGCGGATATGCCCCTGATGATGGCGTTGCAGTACGGCCATTTTACGGCTATGCAGGTGAGATCGCGAAAGGTAAAAGGGCTACGCCTCCACCTGGAAAGGCTGGCCCGCAGCAGCGATCAGCTGTTTGGCTGCCACGTGCCCGAACAACATATACTGGATTGTTTGCATCATATCACACACGAACAGGAAGACTGCTCGCTGCGGGTAAACGTGTTTACTCCCGCTTTCGGGCAAACGACCATCCGGGAGAAAGACCTGTACGTGCTGATCACCAAAACACCGGCGGTAGAACCTGCAACACAGCCGCTGAAAGTAAAGTCCGCCCGCTTCAAACGCCTGCTGCCGGAAATCAAACACGGCGGCATCGTATCGGGTATCCTGGCGTACCGTCGCAATGCCATGGCCGCGGGGTTCGACGATGTGCTGTATGTGGATGAACAACAGCATATCTCCGAAGGCAGCATCTGGAATGTAGGCTTTTACGATGGACAAAGCATCGTATTGCCCGCCACGCCGGCATTACCGGGCATTATGGTCCAGCTGCTCTCAGACAGCCTGTGGGGCAACGGCGTGGCGGTAGTTCACCGCAACATATCACTGACACAGCTATACGAATATAAAAACGCGTTTTATACCAACTCTGTTAACCACCGGGGGATGATCACGCAGATAGACCAACAGGTGTTTGATCATAGCCAGGAGACCCTGGCAGACATACTGGAACGGGCCTACGAAGCGGTTCCCTGGGATAACCTGTAAAAGCACGATGAAAGAAAATAAATATGATGATCCCGGCTTCTTCGAAAACTACAGCCGGATGGCACGCTCCGTAGAAGGACTGAACGCCGCGGGGGAATGGGAAATATTCCGCCGCCTGCTGCCACCCCTGCAAAACAAACGGGTGCTCGACCTCGGCTGCGGCTTTGGATGGCACTGCCGTTATGTAATGGAACAACAAGCCGCCAGTGTGGTAGGAATGGACCTCTCCGAAAAAATGCTGGAACAGGCACGCCTGCGCAACAACGGCCCGGGCATTACCTACCTGCGGGAAGCCATGGAAGATATCAGCTTCCCGGCCGGCTCTTTTGATGTGGTGCTCAGTTCCCTGGCCCTGCATTATGCGGAAAACTACAACCTTATCTGCCGGAAAATATACGACTGCCTTTCACCCGGCGGCCATTTTGTGTTTTCAACGGAACACCCGGTATTTACCGCTATCGCGGCGCAGGACTGGCATTACGATGCCGCCGGCAAGCGGCAGCACTGGCCGGTAGACCACTACCAGAACGAAGGCCGCCGCGTGGCCCGCTTCCTCGACAACGATGTGGTGAAATATCACCGTACGGTATCCTCCCTTATCAATGGACTGCTGGAAGCAGGTTTCAGCATCAGCCGCATGGAAGAACCCACGCCCTCGCCGGCCGTACTGGAGAAATACCCGGAAATGAAAGACGAAACCCGCCGTCCTATTTTTATACTGATAGCGGCGCAGAAACCCTCAACGGTATAACTGCCAGTCATATACGGCGATACTTTCATACAGCTGTTGCCGGTAGTCCCTTAGCTGTAACTCCATGATAGTAACGGCCTCGAGGGAACGCAACACGGTCGCCAGGTCCAGCCTGTTTTCCTGGTAGCGCGCCATATCCGCCTCCAGTGCCTGTTGCAGAAGTGGTATGATCTTTTCGTTCATGCCGTCTATCCGTTGTTGTAAGACGCTTATATCCTGTTCCTGCGCCGCCAGCCTCGCCTGCGTTTGTCGCAGCAGGTCCGCCCGCTGTTGCGCCAGCGCCGCGATGTCTGCATGGATAGCCCGCGCTTTCCGCCGGTGATATCCCGCCGCCCATGGCGCCAGCGGTATCCGGATGCCGGCCATGATATTAAAACTGTTCGGTACCAACGGCGACAAAGGGAAGAACTGATAAAACCCTATTTTGAAATCCGGCTTTTGCTCCTGTCGTAACACTTTTCTGCCAAGATATTGCCACTGTATGGCTTCTTCCAGCTGACGGATGTCCCGGTTCGTTTTTGCCAGCGAAGCTGTATCTGTATGGCCGGGGGTAAATACCGGCGCATACAGGCTGTCTGTTGTGAAATTCTCCGGCATTGATAACAGGCTGCTGAGGCGTGCTTTGCAGCCTGCCGCCAGCGCTTCTTCCATGCGGACACGGGTACGCACCTCCGCCAGCCGTGCTACCGCCATGCTCACGTCGGCCACGGATGCCTGCCGGTAAGGAAGACGGACCAGCGCTACCTGGTGAAGGAAAGACAGCACCTGCTCCTGCCGCTGCAGTACCGCGGCCTTCTGTAAAGCCATCACCCGGCGGATGTACTGCTGCCGGGCGGTGAAATGAAGCCGGTGCAACAGGATGGTTTGTGCGGTCAGCATCCTGTTCGCCTGAAAAGAAAGATACTGGTAACGGGCCCGGCGCCTTCCGGGATGCGGGATGTCCTGTTCGGCCTGTACGATGCGGCTGCCCAGCGCAATGTCATTGTAAACATAACGGGCCGACCATGGGATCATAAACGTGCCGGCGCCTACCACCGGCGGCGCCCAGGCAAGGGCAGCGCCGGCATTCAACCGGTAAGCCTGTGCCCTCAGGGTATACGCCTGTAGCAACGGATGGCTGTGCGCTATGCGGGACAGCATACTGTCGGGCGGCAGCACGGGCGCTGGCTGTGCATTGGATGTTTGCAGGGTGACGATCAGTAACAGAGCCAGTAACCGGTACGTCATCAATGATGCATATAATGTGCCTTGCCTAAAGTGCCTTCGATGGATTCAGGCAGTAACTGGTATTTGTTGCGCATATCCACCGTGCCCAGTTTTTCGCCGGTGTTGATGTCTACCACATCGATAGTACCGGCATTGAGATTGGGCAGGTTCAGCAGGTTGTTTTGTACTGCTACCACAGAACGGCCGGATTTGGTTTTGAAAAAAGCCATATGATGCGCGCCCTTGTCGGCCGGCAGCGTCCGCACCTGCCGCAGCTCGGGGAGGTAGTTGAGGTCAAAGACCAGTATTTTCCCCGGCTGACCAAAACTGACATATAATAGTTTATCGTCCGCAATGTAGAATTCCAGCGCCCATCCCAGTCCTTTGGATGCGCCCTTCAACACCCGTTTGAACTCACTGTACTGGCGGGCTTCGGCGTTGAAAGAGGCCATCCAGATATCACCGCCGATCATGGTGTTGGCCAACGCATAGGGAGGGTATTCGTTGCGCAGCAACAGCACTTCCACGGGGCTGGACAGGTCGTTGGCACTGTCTGCCACGCGGTAGGTTTTGATGATGTTAAAAGTATGCATGTCTATCAGCGTGCAGGTATTACCGACACCGCTGGTCAGGTCAGGATGGATGGTGGAGGTCACCATGGCCAGGCCCTGGTCTTCAAACACGGAGATGCCATGCGGATACATAATGAATTTATCGGGATGGGTATCAATAGAGGACGAAATGGTTTTGATCAGCTGGTTGTTTTGCGCGTTAAAAACGCCTACGCTGCCATCGCGGAGACCTCCTTTACCGCCCATGAAAGTGACCCAGTACTGGCCGTTGCGGGTAAAGAAGATATCTTCTCCCACGGTGTTCCCGCCGGTGTTAACAGGATTTACCTGGTAGATCACCGGGTAGCCCTCATGGTTCCATTCCATCTTCAGCTCATAGAGGTAGCTGCCACCCAGCGCGGTGGTGTATAGTTTTTTCTCATCCCGGTTGAAATACAGGTGGTGCGGCAATACGCCTTTGCCCAGTTCTGTCTTATGGAGGATCTTCCCGAAGTCGGGGGACTCGGGGTCCAGCTCCATCACGGCGATGCCATCGTTGCCACCGGCCAGATGCCGGTAGTCAATAAAGAAAAGGGTTTTCTGCTTGTCGGCAGGATTTTCAATTTTTTTGCAGGCATGTAACAGCAGCAGGCAGTAGCAGCAAAGCAAAAGTCTGGTCAGTAGTCGAAGGTGCGTCATACGTGGTGATTTTTAACGTGCATACAGGATAATTAAAACTAAAGGAGGCGATAAGAACTTAAATAGCAGTCTGTTACTGAAGTTTTCCTGCACAGGTCTTGGCTATTTTTAGCGTTGATTGCACCGCTCGCCGGTGCAGTGATTTGTTACTATTCGTGAACCTTTAATTCCACCCACCATGGAAAATGCTTTGCACCCCGGCGATTACTGGGACCATCGGTCAGATGATCGCAGACAATGGGAAAACGTTATCAACCTGTTTCTGAAACCTGTAACTACCGCATTATTACAGCACCTTCACTTAAAAAATCCCCTGCGGATACTGGATGTTGGCACGGGCACCGGAGAACCCGGATTGTCTATTGCACAGTTATATCCGGACGCGCAGGTAACGGGCACGGATATATCTCCCCGGATGCTGGATATCGCGAAGGAAAAAGCAAAGGAAAAGGGACTCGCTAATTTTGAGACGGTATGCTGCGATGCAGCCGCTATGCCTTTTGAAGAAAATTGGTTCGACGCCGTAGTATGCAGGAACGGCGTCATGTTTTTTAAAAACATCACGGAAGGGCTAAGGGAAATAAACCGGGTGTTAAAACCTGGCGGGCGGCTGGCAGCTTCTGCATGGGGACTGCTGGAACAGAACCTGTGGATCAGTATGGTGTTGAATACGATCGCTACGGTCACCCGCCGCAAGCTGTACAACCAGCATGTGCCGGGCATGTTTCACTGTATGCAGCCGGGGGTGATGGCTGACTGGTTTGAAACGGCCCGGTTGCAATCTGTGCAGGAGGAAGCGCTGACGGGCATCGTACAGTTCAATTCGGTAGACGATCACTGGCAGTATGTGACGCGCGTCAGTGCGGATGTGGTCAATGCGCTGAAAGAGGTGCCGCCGCCGGTACAGGAGATCATCCGGTCGGAAGTGGCTGATGCTGTAGGACGGCATGTGATAGATGGTAAGCTCTATTTTCAGTGGAGCCTGCGGGTGACTTCAGGCGTTAAGGCCTGATGGCGCCGGCATACGTCAGCCCGTTGTTTTCAAGGGCGGTGGTAAAATGATAACCGCCGGGCAGGCCGCTTTTGGACAACACGATCTGCCATAGCTGGCTATGCCGTGCGCGGAACGACGCCGCGCAGGACAACAGGTAATATTTCCACATACGGAAGAAAGACTGGTCATACCGGTTCCTGAGCTTGTCCCAGTTGGCGCTGATGTTATCATACCAGGCCATGAGGGTTTTGTCGTAGTTGACGCTGAAATTTTCCCAGTGCTCCATCACAAAAACGCCTTCTATGGCCTGGCCTATCTGCCGGATGGTGGGAATGACGGCGCCGGGAAAGATGTATTTATTGAGCCACTGGTCGGTGAAGGCGTGTGTTTCGTTACCACCGATGGTATGCAGCAGGAACAGGCCGTTATCTTTCAGGCAGCGGGCGGCGACTTTCATATATTCGCTGTAGTTATGCGGGCCTACGTGCTCAAACATGCCCAGCGAAACGATGGCGTCGAATTTTTCATTCAGCAGGCGGTAGTCCTGTAACCGCAGGGTGACGGGCAGGCCGGCGCACAGCTGCTGCCCGAGGGCCAGTTGTTCTTTGGAGATGGTGACGCCGGTGACGGTTACTCCGTATTTCTCGGCGGCATATTTCGCAAAGCTTCCCCAGCCGCAACCAATGTCGAGGACATGCATGCCGGGCTTCAGTTGTAGCTTGCGGCAGGAGAGGTCCAGTTTGTTTTCCTGGGCTTCGTCCAGCGTGGCAGCGTTGTCCCAGAAAGCGCAGGTGTACACCAGCCGTTTGTCCAGCATGTTCAGGAAAAGGTCGTTGCCCGCATCGTAGTGGCGCTGGCCGTTACGCGTGGCGCGCGCCGGCCGCTGGAAGTTAAACATACGGGCCAGCAGGATGTCCATCTTCAGCCGTATGCTTTTACGGACGCTTTTGTCGAGGTTGGAACGCAGCAGCTTATAAAAGAATTCGTCCAGCCGGAGGCAGTCCCAGTAGCCTTCCATATATGACTCGCCCAGTCCGAGAGAGCCGTCATACAAAGCCTGGGAATAGAAATCATCGTTGTATACGTGAATGTCCCACGGATTGCTTCCATTTACCGTGATGCCCGCTGCCGATAGCAGTCGGGTGACAATACCCGTTGTTTTTTCGTTGTTCATGGCTGTATAACAAGTTAACAGGCCAGGAGAGTTATTTGTTCCCGCCAAAATGATTTTTCTGAGGTGTCGGGCCGTTGGGGTGCGATCGCCTGTTACAAATGTAACGATATTCCACGGGTAAAAACCACCGCTGCTGCATGCGGATCGCAGGATTGCCTGAGGCTGCAGGATGCATTTGTAGAATACTGTTTTATAATTTGAACAGTGTTCATTATATTTGCAGATATAAAAAACGTGAATAGGTTATTATGAAGAACAAGGCCTTGCAGGAACAGCGGATCAGGGGGTACTTCATCGAAGCAACGAAAGAGATCCTGAAAAGCGAAGGACTGAAAAGCGTCAGCGTCCGCAACATCGCGGAGAAAGCAGGGTACTCCTTTGCCACGCTGTACAATTATTTTAAGGATGCCAAAGACCTGGTATTTCTCTGCGTACAGGACTTCCAGGAAGAATGCAGTGTGCATGTGGCCACCCGCAGCGCCAAAGCGGCAAGGGGAGAGAAGAAGCTGCGTGCCATCCTGCTCGCTTACCTCGAGTATTTCGTGCAATACCCAGGCATATTTGAACTGTTCTTTATGGAGAAACTGTCTGAGCTGAACAAACAACCGGAGACAGCTCCCATGATCACCGGCTTCCTGGACAGGCTGTGCGACGAAGAATGGAAATACCTGGTCGCGAATAAAACAGTGAGCGCGTCAGCAGCAGCCAATAAAAAAGCCGCGCTGCTGTACGGACTTTCCGGACTGCTGTTGTTGTACATCAACCGGCAGATGCCCGCAGGCTATCCGGCATTCCTGAAAGCCGCCAATACCTTCATGGACAGCCAGCTAAAAGAGATGAATACATGAAATCAAAAAAGGAATTAAAAGACGCTTACCGGCAAATGTCTTTCCGCATGGGCGTGTTCCGCCTGCGTAATAAACAGGACAACCGGGTATGGATACATCACAGCATGGACCTCGACCGTGCCTGGAATTCTGTCCGCCTGCAATTGCAGTCCGACAGGCATCCCAATGCGGCATTGCAGGAGGACTGGAACCGTCTGGGCGAAGAAAACTTTGCCTACGAGATCGTAGAGGAACTGAAAGATACCCAGGACCCTGCGGTGGACTATAAAAAAGAAGTACAGGCGCTGTATAAACTGTGCCTCGAAGAACTGCAGCCGTATCACGATAAAGGATATCACCAGCAGAAAAGCTGAACCGGATACGGATTTTAAGTATATTGCGCCCGCAATAAGCTGTAGTTTAATGGAAAAATACGCGTCACCAAAACGTGAGATGTAAGTTCGATTCCTGCCGGCTTTATTGCGCTATTCAGGGGGATAGTTTAAAATGGAAAAACACCGGCCAGCATAAGCCGGAAGATGTAGGTTCGAGCCCTGCTCCTCCACAATTGCTTACAGATAACCCTTACGGGTATACGATATCAACAACAGAGGGCGCTTTTGAGCGCCCTCTGTTGTTGATATCCCCCTTGCATTACCGCCTTTGTAACTCATTCCTTTGAAATGTCACCCGCTGCCTCCCTGTTTCCTGCTTTCCTACGCTGGTATTCACGGGTAACGCACTGCCAGCACCAAATTTTTTAATTTCGTTATTTCGGAAAATCTCGATATGTTTGTTTCATGAAACTAATAATGATTTTCAAAGCGCTCAGCAATGAAACCAGGATCAACATGCTTATCTGGCTCAAACAGCCCCGCCTTCACTTTCCTGCGGAGGAATTGCTGGACTATGACGCGAACCTTGGCGTATGCATAAGCGACATTACCCAAAAATCCGGTCTATCGCCGTTTGCCACGTCTGGCTACCTACGTTTACTGCAAAAATGCGGGCTGGTCGAAGCCACCCGGGTCGGCCAGTGGACGTACTACAAACGCAATGAAGCAGCGATTGGAAAACTGAGTGGGTTGGTCCAAAAAACGTTCTGATTTTTTTAGTTAAACATTTCGAAAATACGCGAAATATCGAAATATGAAAGCAGTTGTTATCGAAAATTATGGAGGACCGGAAGTCCTTCAGTTAAAAGAAGTGCCCACTCCTGCTATAACAGGTCCTTCCCAGGTGCTGATAAAGGTAAAGGCTACCTCGGTCAATCCGCTCGACTACCAGGTGAGGCGGGGGGATTACGCTTCGCTGTTTAATTTGCCTATTATCACTGGTCATGATGTTGCTGGGGATGTTATCGCAGTAGGGGAAGACGTGAAGAAGTGGCAGCCCGGCGATAAAGTCTGTTACTCCCCGCGTTTTGGTGGTTCCGGTAGCTATGCGGGATATCACCTTACCGATGAGTCCTCACTGACCAGGATGCCCGGTCATCTTGACTACGCGGAAGCTGCTGCTGTGCCGCTTGTGGGAGGAACCGTATGGGAAATGCTGGTGGTACGGGCGCAACTGAAAAAAGGGGATACGGTTCTCATTCTTGGCGGCGCCGGCGGCGTTGGAACATTAGCCATACAGGTGGCAAAATCCCTGGGGGCATTCGTGTACACAACAGGGCAGCGGGTCTTACAGGAGCAACTGCACCATCTTGGAGCAGATGTGGTTATTGACCATCACAGGAAAAACTACATCGAAGAAATACAGGTGCACACGAAGGGAAAAGGGGTTGACGTGATTATTGATACCGTAGGCGGCAGCACCCTCTCGGACAGCCCGCGTGCCCTGGCAAACTACGGTAAAGTCGTGACGCTGGTGGATATTGCCCAGCCACAGAACCTGATCGACGCCTGGGAACGAAATGCTACTTACCATTTCGTTTTTACCCGGCAAAGCAGGGATGAGCTTCATCATATTACAGGGTTAATGGAAGCGGGAAAGGTAAAGCCGGTGATAGATAGTATCTATCCGGTAGAAGACGTCCAAAAGGCCCATCAAAGAATAGAGGATACCAAACGGGACAGACCTTTATTGGGCAAAATCGTACTGTCGCTGTAAAACCGGCGAGGGCACCTTTGCAGACACCCTCTTTTTAGGCAACGGGCTATAAATATTGAAAATTGTTATTATGTTTGCGCCCGTGACGGACCGTGGCTCAATTGGAGGAGCGCCTGCTCTGCAAGCAGGAGGCGGGAGTTCGATTCTCCCCGGTCCTGTCACATTTTCTGCTCTCCGCTAACGATACACACTCTTTATCGCTTTACTGTCCGGATGTACAAAATCGCCGGTGGATGCCGGGAAATCTTTCATCGCTGAAAGGTGCAGCGGCAAATTACCTTTGGCGCCCAACGCCTTGGTGGAAGGGGCATAGCCCAGGTCTATCCATTTCAGGTAAGGCCGGGCCGACAGCAGGTCATGGAGCAGTTGCATGCCTTCAGCCTCAATACCGCAGCTGGACAGGCTCAGCTGTTCCAATGTGGTGTTTTGCTGTAGCCCGCGTACCAGGTGCGCCACGCCTTTATCGCCGATATTGTTCACGCTCAGGAAAAGTGATTTCAGGTGTTTGTTGGCGATCAGCATATCGCTGACGGGTATCATCATGTCGGCGGTCAGGTAATTGCCGCTCAGGTACAGCCGCTCTACTGTCCTGTTTTCTTTCAGATATTCCAGCAGTGTCAGGAAACCTTCGCCGGCACAGGTATTCACCAGGTCCAGCGTGCGCAGATGCGGGTTTTGTTGCAGCAGCTGTACGATGTTTTTCATGCTCTGGCTACCGATAGGGTTTCTTTTGAGCCACATGCTTTTAACGGACTGGTTCCCGCCAAGGGCCTCACAGAGCGCTGCTGCGCCTGCCTGCTCTATATAGTTACAGCCAAGGTATACGGTTTCTATCGTATGGTTGACAGACACCAGGTCTGCCACGGCCTTTGCGCCGGGATTGCCAAACGCATTGGTGCCCATCAGGATATGTTTGATCTGTGTATTCTGCCGCAGCGCGGCAGCCACCAGTTGTACTCCCTCCACGCCCAGCTGCTGTTTGCACATGTCCAGCCGCCCGTCTGTAGTAACCGTGCCTACCGGAAACACCAGGTTGGTAACGGGAAGCGGCTGATTATTTTCGAGGTAGGACAGCACAGGGTCCAGGTCGCTCCGGTGGAAAGGAAACGTGTCTTTCACATAATCAACGGGACAGACAACGGGATGATTCTGCATATCTTTTCTTTTACGGGTGGTGATCGGAATAATTTTTTTACCAGGCATAAGGCTGGTAGTCTTTCAGGAAATGCCCGAACAACGGTACGTCCGGGCTGGCAAGGCCGGACACGATAGGATCGTAGATGCGCGCCATGCCGTCGGTTTCATCCAGCGGCGGCACAAAACCGTCTTCTTCGTAGAGCCGTTCTTTTTTAGGATGCGGATTTTCCTGGGTGATCCAGCCGGTGTCCACGCTGTTCATATAAATGCCATCCAGCGCGTAATCCTGTGCGGACGTGCGCGTCATCATGTTCAGTGCGGCTTTGGCCATATTGGTATGCGGGTGGTACGGCGTTTTGGAGCCCCGGTTGAACTGCCCCTCCATGGCCGATACATTGACGATAAACCGGCGCGGGAACGGCGATTGTTTCAGCAGTGCTTTCAGCTGGCTATTGAGCATAAAGGGAGCGGTAACATTCACCAGTTGTGTCTCCAGCATTTCCCCCGGCGGTACTTCATCCAGCCGTAACGTCCAGCTGTTGCTGGCCCGGAGGTCTACCTGCTGCCGGTCTTTATCGTACAGTCCGGCCGGAAAAGACTGGTGTATTTCGGCGGGCAACAGTTGTTGCTCCCAGGCATCGCCAAGGTAGCGGAAGGGCGGGGCAGGGGCGAGACATGGCTGTACTGCCGCGGGTAATGCTTCCAGCGGTGCTTCTTCCCCCGCAAAAAGATGCTGGTAAAAAGCTGCCGGCCTTTTGACTGTCTGCGCCGCATTGTGTATCAGGATGTCCAGATGGGTTTCTTCAGCGTACAGCTGCTGTATGAACTGCTGTACCTGGCCGGGGCTGCGCAGGTCCAGCGCTACTATCTTCAGCCGGTGGCTCCATTCTGAAAAATCTTTTTCTTCGCTGAAACGCAGCGCGCAGTCTTTGGCAAAGCGGGTGGTCACCCACACCCGGGCGCCGTCGCGCAGCAGCCGCAGGGCGGTGAGGTAACCTATTTTGATACGGCCGCCGGTGACTACGGCCACGCGCCCACGAAGATCGGCGCGCTGCAGCCGCTTGCTGTAGTTGAGCTCCGCACAGGAAGGGCATAACATATGATAGAAGAAATGCACGTGCCGGTAGGGGGCCTGGCAGGTGTAACAGCGTTGATGGCCGGTCAGCGTCAGCGCTTCATTTTTACCGGCCGGCTGACCGGTATCCGGTAGTTCATATTTTCTGAAAAGCTGCGTTTGGGAAAGCACTTCTTTTTTATCGTACTGCCGCAACACATCCTGCTTCTGCGACAGCTGCTTCAGCCGCTGCAGGGTCATCCTCACCGGCGGCGGCGCTACCGCCGTCAGCGCCGCTTCGGCCACCGCCGCTTTGTTGTCTTTCTTGGCACGCTTGTACAGTTTGGTCACCAGCCCTTTTAATATCATGTTGTCCGGTGACTGGTCCGGGTCGCGTGATAAGACCTGCAGCACTTTAATGCAGGCTTCCCATTCTTCTTGTGTAAATGCTCGCTCCATCTTCTCCATGGGTTAAAAAATAAATTGGATGACTAAAGATAGATCTTATTAATTTATGTTAATATATTTGTGGCTGCACCCTATTTAACGCAACCATGATGATCTCACGTTTCCGAATACACTGTACCCGCACTATCTTCGCCTTGCTGGCGGTTATCTCCCTGTGGGGATGTTCCAAGGAATATTCCAGGGAAAGCCCTGTAACAGATCCTGTTGAGCAACCGGCAGAGATGGCGGCCTACGCCCTCGAACATCAGGGCGGCAGCTGTTCCGACGCTGTGGTGACGGGCGCTTTTAAAGTCGGTACCCCTGTTGCCGCCGGTGCAAAAATACAGGTAACGGTGCAGGTGGCCATGCCGGGGGCATGGATACTGACAACCGGGAACGTGAACGGGATGGAATTTACCGGCGGCGGCACTTTCACCGCTACCGGCAAATATACGATTACACTGATGGGCAGAGGAACGCCTCAACAGGAAGGTTCCTTTATTTTTCCGCTGAAGACCAGCGGATCTTCCTGTGGCGTCACCGTAAAGGTAGCTGGCGACGGCCCCGAAATACCGACGCCACCGGCAGATTTTTATTACAAAATGACAGCTAACGGGAAAGACTATGTGCAGGAAGTGACAGCTGCCAGCCAGTACACGCTGGTTTCTCAAAGCACGGGCGGCACAGATGTGTTGCTGGGCACCGGTATCTCCTGGGCAGGCAGCGCCAGCCTCCCCCCGGGCAAAACAGAGATGATCATCGCCAAGGGTATGCTGGCTAATTTTGACGCCGCAAGCGACCAGCAATTTAAAAGCTTCTTCCAGCCGGGTAATTACAATTACATGATCATGAACAACCAGACTTTCGGTAATGGTATGCTGCTTAGCTGGACGGATGAAAAAGGCGTGGCCTGGACATCGCTGAACGGTACCACCGGTCAGCCTACCGGCATATTCACCATCGTGAGCACGGAAGACTGGTCCGGCTACCCGGGATATTACGGCGTAAAAGTAAAGATGACGTTCACCTGCAAACTCTATAACGAAGCAGGTGGGGAACTGACGATCACCAACGGCGAGATGGTGGGCGGATTTCTCAAAAAAAGATAATCCTATAGACAATCTCTATCGCGGCGGCTCCGTGGTTTGTCCTACATTTACAGCCGGTAAATGTTTTGACTCATGGGAATGACAGCTTCACCAACAGGCTATACACGGAAGCAGGAAATTGTAAACGGACTGGTACATGCTATTGGCATCGTATTCGGCATCAGCGGGCTTCCGGTACTGACAAGCATCGCTGCCACGCACGGCAACACGCCGGGCATCGTAGGGGCAGGGATCTACAGTTTTTGTTTTATTTTGCTATTTACCTGCTCGACGATCTATCATATCACCCAGGAGTCGGCCGTCAAAAAAGTATTTCTCATCTTCGATCATATCAGCATCTATTTCCTGATTGCCGGTACCTATACGCCTTTTCTGCTGGTGTATATGAACGACGCCTTCGGGATCTCGCTGTTGTCGGTCCTGTGGGGCCTTACGGCAGTCGGCATCCTGTTTAAGGTATTCTTCACGGGCCGGTTCGACATCATCTCCACGCTCATCTACCTGGTAATGGGCTGGATACTGGTGGTAGGCGGCAAACGTTTCTTCACTGACCTGCCGCTGTCGGTCATCGTTATGTTGTGTGTGGGCGGTGGTTTATATACCATTGGCGTGATTTTCTACCTGTGGGACCGGTATAAATACACCCACGCCCTCTGGCATCTGCTGGTTCTTTCAGGGGCGGTATGTCATTATGTAGCCATTTTGTTATCCATGTAAAATATTGTAGCCTTGACGATTGAACAGTATAAGGAGTTAATCCGCGAATTCGAACTTTCGGAGGTAGCCGATTATGTATTGTCCGCTGCCCGTCCCATTGTTAATTTCAAACGGGCAGTAAAGGAAAATTATCAGCACCCCGGTAACTCCCGCGTAGGTGGCGATCCCGACCTGCCGGCCGGTTTTGTGTGGCCGTTAACGGAAACAGGAACACCGATGACGTTCATCGCGCAGCTGGACCTCGACACCATTCATCCGCTGGAAGCAGCACAACTGTTGCCCTCCACAGGAGTCCTGTATTTTTTTATGGGCGACCTGGAAACGGCCAGAAACATCCCTCACAAAGTGATCTATGTGGCTGACAAAACAGGGCTGCAGCGCACACCGCCCCCTGCGGTTACCATCCTGGAGGAGGAAGGGCGGTTCAACGGATACGGTATGGAGCCTGTTGCGGCGCTGATGCCGCCCAACTACGCTTATGCCGACTATGAGGTGCTCTCCGACGATGAAGGAGACGCGATGGACGACCTCTGCTCGGAACTGACAGACGGCGTGGCCCGCATAGGCGGCTACCCCGACGGGCAGCATGATGATCACAATATAGAAGCGGCCATGTACCTCGTTGTTGGCCAACCATACGACTACTCTCCTAAAAATGCGCGCAACGCCCTGTTGAAACACTTTAAAGGTGATCAGCAGGCAGCGGAAGCGGCAGAAAAGGATATGACGCTGCTGCTCCAGGTGGACTCTGACCAGGAAGTGGGCTTCTGCTGGGGAGATGCCGGCTGCCTTCAGTTTATGATGGATAAAAAAGCACTGCTCGCCCGGGCGTTTGATCACACATATCTCTCGTTGTACAGCTCCTAAACTGTAATGACATAATTACAACTGATTTCGCTATGTCATATTTCGATAACCTCTTTCAGCTGCTACGGCAGGAAAGGGAGGAAGATAAACAATCCTGGCTCCGCCAGACAGCCAGTTCATCCGCAGCAGAGCGCAGGGCGAACGGTCTTGCCTGGTACCCGGTGGCCATCAGGGGCACAGAAATGAGCCGCGGCGACTATCTCACCGTGGAAGTGGAACGCACTACCCACCAGGATATCACCCACCAGTTGCGTTTCGGTGTATCTGCGGTATTGTTTTCCAATCACGATCCGCTACAGGACAGAGTGGAAGGCACCGTTACCTTCCAGGGAGGCAACCGCCTGAAGCTGACATTGCGCACGGACGAGCTGCCGGAATGGGCTGACAACGGTAAGCTGGGCATTGACCTGCTCTTCGATGACAACAGTTATGACGAGATGCAGCAGGCGCTGAAACAAGCGGCTGCCCTGGCAGACAAGCCGGAAGGGCATCTCGTGAAAATCCTCACCGGTGAAAGAAAACCCTCCTTTGATACCACTACGCCACCGGTAACACTGCCGGGACTGAATACCGTACAACAGGAAGCCGTCAATAGAATTTTGTCGGCCAACGAGCTGGCGGTCGTGCACGGTCCTCCGGGCACCGGCAAAACTACCACGCTGGTACAGGCCATCAAGGCACTGATCAGAAAAGACCAGGAGAAAATACTGGTGGTGGCGCCCAGTAACGCCGCCGTAGACCTGCTCAGTGAAAAACTGGCGGACGAAGGACTCAATGTGCTGCGTGTGGGCAACCCTGCCCGTGTGTCAGAGCGACTGTCGTCGCTCACGCTCGACAGCAAAATGTCTGAACACGCCAGCATGAAGGAAGTGAAACGCCTGAAGAAACAAGCCAGCGAGTTTAAAAACATGGCGCATAAATACAAGCGTAACTTCGGCAAGGCGGAAAGGGAACAACGCAAAGCCCTCTTTGATGAAGCGCATAAAATCATGAAAGAGGTGGATAAGACGGAGCAGTACATTACAGACGACCTGATTGCCAAAGCACAGGTGATCACCGCTACGCTCGTCGGCGCCAACCACTACACGGTACGGAACGTGCGTTATAAAACCGTCGTGATCGATGAAGCGGGTCAGGCGCTGGAACCCGCCTGCTGGATACCCATCATTAAAGCGCAGAAGGTCATCTTCGCCGGTGACCACTGCCAGCTGCCACCGACTATCAAATCGGCCGAAGCGGCGCGTCAGGGACTGAGCAACACGCTCCTGGAAAAGAGTGTGGCCCTGCATCCGGAAGCGGTGGTGCTGCTGGAGGAACAGTACCGCATGAACGAAATGATCATGGGGTATGCCTCGGCCGTTTTTTACGATAACAAACTAAAGGCCCATCATACGGTGGCCGGCCGTCGCCTTTTTGCAGACGATATGCCGCTGGCTTTCGTCGATACCGCCGGCTGCGGCTTCGATGAAAAAGCCGAAGGCACCAGCACTTCCAACCCGGAAGAAGCGTCCTTCCTGTTCCGTCATCTGCTGCAACTGGTGGCAGCGCTGAAAGCGCAACCGGGCAATGATACCTTCCCGGAAATTGCCATCATCTCCCCCTACAAACAACAGGTATACCTGTTGCAGGAACAGCTGCAGCATGCTGCAGAACTGCAACCACATGCCGCCAGCATTTCCGTGAATACGATCGACAGCTTCCAGGGACAGGAGCGGGATGTAGTGTACATCAGCATGACCCGCAGCAATGCCGATAACAACATCGGCTTCCTCTCCGATATACGCCGCATGAATGTGGCCATGACCAGGGCCAGGAAAAAGTTGGTCGTGGTAGGAGATAGCGCCACCTTATCACAATTACCGTTCTACGCGGGCTTTATCGCCTACGCGGAAACGCAGAACGCGTACCAGAGCGCCTGGGAATTTATGGACTTATAAACTAACTATATGATCACAGCAAGTCTTGACCGTTGGGAACACCTGTGTAATATCATCCCGTCCCTGTTAAAAAATATCAGTGAAGAAGATTTCGCTTTTAAACCCCTTCCCACGAAGTGGAGCAAAAAAGAAATACTGGGCCACCTGATAGACAGCGCCGCCAATAATCACCAGCGTTTTGTGCGCGTACAGTTTGAAGAAACACCCCGCATAGCGTATAATCAGAATGAATGGAACCGCTATAGTTACCATCAGCTCCAGTCCGCCCGCCAGCTGACAGACAGCTGGGAAAGTATGAACCGGTTGCTGTTGGGCATTGCCCGTCATATACCGGAGGAGGCTTTGCAGCGCAGCAGTTATGCAGGCGGCCCGGAACCGGTCACCCTGGCTTTTCTGATAGATGACTATGTGGTACACCTGGAGCATCACTTGCGGCAGTTGGTGTCTTACTAGATAATTTTTGTAAAAAATAACGGCCACGCAAGAACGCTAACAGCGGATTAACGGTATATTTAAGTAGCCAAACTTCCCTATGCGTGAGATATTGCTTATTGTTACTGTTAATACCCGGCTCACTCCTGGCACAGGAGCGATGTGCTGTAGAGCCGATCATCTCTTCTGATTATCATGACCTGCTTCGTAAACCTGCCAACATGCGGCCGGACAGCCTTCGGAGGTCGTCTGTACAACTGTTCCGTTCAACGGCCAGCGGGTATCCGCTTTACCGGATGACGCTGGCTGATCTGAAGGTCCTCAATGGAATGATTACCCCCGTTTTACAGCCACGTTATATGCTCCGGCTGGCGGGATCGGTGGGCACCAGCCTGGAGGTGAAAATGGCAAACCGAACGCCATCACTCCAACAAGCCTATGCGCAGGGCCGGTCTGGAAGTGGTACGCTGCAATGGCATGGCGCTGAGACGGGCGAGATGTTTAGCTTCGGCCCCGCGTTACGTACACTGGAATTTGACGGAAAATCCTATGCCTTTGATCCGCATGGCAAACTGGTGCCGGCTGGCACCGGCAGCGGCCAACCTGCCGCTGCCTACTATAACGCTGTCCTACGCACCGGGGTATCCTGGAAAAATAATCTGAACCTGGATGGCAGTATCTACCGGGAGAATAGGGAATGGGTGACGCTGGGGTTGGGACTGGAGAATGAAAACGGCACTACGGCGATGCGGTATAATGACCAGCATGCTACCCGGCTGGTGATGAATGCAGGAATAAGACTGAAAGATTTTCATATTGAAACAGGCTATCAGTACCGGAATACAAACCTCAGTACAGACAACCGGATTGGCCTGTTAAACAGGATATGGCAGCAATCACTGCTGACACCAGCTTCGTTTGACAACACCTATACTGTCAAGCCATACGGCAGTCAATCTGACAATCCATGGACATTACTGAAAGACAATGGTAACCATTATACTGCCCGGCAACGTGCTTTTTCAGCCAGTGTCAAATACGGTAGCGGCGCGCTGAACGCAGCTGTGGAATATGCCGGCACTTTCAACCGCCAGGAAGCGGGAGAAGCATATCCGGCAGGTACTTACGGCTTCCCGCCGGCGGGAATGGCGGTTGACCGTAATGCCCGTTTGGATCAACACGTCATCAATGCTCATGGTACCTATAGAATAGGCGAAAAAAATACCCGTGCCGAAGTAACCGTCAGGCATATACTATCAGCAGGCAATAATGTGTTCTCCTACACCTCACCGGAGGTGAGATACAACACGCAACGTACGGTGAATGAACTGTTGCTGGAGGTGCCTTTGTTCTTTCGGATAGCCTCCTGGGTCGATGCAAAAGCGGAAGTGTCCGACAGAACTTATTTCTCTAATACCATCCGCCAACAGCAGTATTGGCTTCCCTCGGCAGCCTTCTCGCTGTTGCTTAACCCCCGGTATAATAATTTCCGGCTGGTTATTTTCTCCCGGTTGAGCCAATCCGGTCACGAAACGCCGCTGGAAAAGTCGCTGGCCCATCTACAGCTGGCCAACTTCAACTCTTATGATGTTAGCGGATATTTTCCGACGGCGGAAGTAAAGGTCAATTCCCTGGTTAAACCCGTCCGGACCAGCAACTGGAATACCGGCATTGAATTGCATGCGAACCGGATTTCAGCTACTGCCTCCATCTACGTTAAACACGTAAAAGACGACCAATTCCCGTTTTATGCCGGCAGCGAATGGGTAATGGGTAACATTGCTGACCACCGGACAACAGGTTATGAAGTGACCATGAATTGGTATAAGCGCTATTGGAGTAAGGAGAAGCTGCAATACAGTGGTAACATCGGGCTGAATGGTTACCGCAACAAGGTAACAAAGGTCGCTCCGGGTATGGACTATACCACCATAGCGGGTTTTCGGGATGTTCATACCGCCCTGGTGAAGGGAGAACCCTTCGGTGTGGTAATAGGCAGCACCTGGCGCAGGGATGCCAGCGGCAGAAAAGTGATAGGAGCTGATGGATTTCCGTTGGCAGGGCCGGAAGGTATCATCGGTAATCCCAACCCGGATTTTATACTGAAACATAGCAGCCGGCTTGAATGGCGTAACTGGCAGCTGGACGCATCGCTGGAATGGAAAAAAGGAGGAGAGGTATGGAACGGCACACAGGCAATGCTCGACTATTACGGCCGCTCCCGGCGCTCAGGCGATGAAAGGAATATTACCGGCTACGTTTTTGACGGCGTCACAGAAGACGGCCGGCCCAATACCAGGCGGGTGGCTTGGTATGACCCGTCCCGGCCACTGGCAGAAAACCGCTGGGTGAGGTACGGGCCAGGCGGTGTTGCGGAAGACTACGTGCAGCGTGCCGACTACTTGCGCCTGCACTCGCTGGTGCTGTCCTACAGGTGGCAGTTCTACCAGCGGCTCATCCGGGAGCTGGTTATATCAGGCAACGTCCACAACCTGCTGCTGTGGACGCCTTACGAAGGTGGAGACCCCGCCCTGCTGCTGTTTGATTATTCCAATGGTACAGGCCTTGATTTTTTTAACCTTCCTTCTGTCAAAAAATTTGGCTGTAATATCCTTATCAAGTTCTGATCTATGAGACATCTGATAAAAATCTGCTGTAGCTGGCTATTCTTCATATATGCGTTTCCGTTATATTCCCAGCAGGTTGACTATAAAGCTACCAAAGAGAAAGTGTATCTGCATACCAGCCATGTGTTCTTTACCCCCGGAGAAGAACTCTTCTATAAAATTTATGTGGTGAATGCGCAGGACCTCCGGCCCAACCAGCTCAGTAAACGTGTATTCGTGGAGGTAATATCGCCGGCCGGTGCTGTATTGGAAAAACAACAGTACGAGGTGACGGATGGATATGCGCAGGGATCCTTCCTTTTTGGCAGCAATGCTCCGGGCGGGACTTATACACTGCGCGCCTATACCTCCTGGATGCGCAACGAAAAACCAAGGACTATTTTTAGCCGGCAGATCACCTTGCTGAAAGTCATCTCGCCGCGGGTGCTGATGAAGCTCGATTTTCCCCGGAAAGGCTACGGCCCCGGCGACGAAGTGGTGGCGGAATACAGCATGAAAAACCTGCAACAGAAAGCCATTGCACGATTCCCGGTGCAATACACGATATCAATAGGAGGGAGTGCGCTCCTGTCCGGCGTGGCTACAACCGACACCGCCGGAAAAGCCCGTATCACCTTCAGGCTGCCGGACATCCTGCATACGAATGACGGACTGCTGAATATTACCGTCGATTATGAGCATCACAAAGAGGCCATCTCCAGAAGTATCCCTATCACACTTAATAACATCGATCTGCAGTTTATGCCGGAGGGAGGTACGCTCGTCAATGGTATTGCGACCA
Source organism: uncultured Chitinophaga sp. (assembly GCF_946479755.1). The sequence continues at coordinate 233,443 of NZ_CAMLHC010000003.1, forward strand.
ACATAGCCTTCAAGGCTGTTAATGAACATGGTAAACCGGCGGATGTCAGCGGTGTTGTGCAGGATGAGGAAGGCCGGCAGGTGGCTGCTCTTGAAAGCCTGCGTTTCGGCATGGGAACGTTCCGCTTTACGCCCCGGCAGGGCCGCCGCTATACGGCGAAGCTGTCGGCGCCGGCTGGCACACAGGGAGCTTATGTATTACCGGTGGCAGCTGACAATGGCGTAGTGATGAACGTGACACAAAAAGACAGCCTGCTGCAGTTTACCCTACGGGCATCACAGCCGGCGACTGTCGTCCTCGAAGGTAAAACAAGAAATGTGACGCATTACAAACAGGCGTTGCAACTACAGGCGGGGGAACAGACGGTATCGGTCAGCACCGGTGCTTTCCCTGCTGGTATAGCGGTGTTCACCGTTTCCGGGGCAAACAATCTGCCGCTGGCAGAGCGGATTATTTTTCTGGGACAGTCAAAGCTTTTACAGGTGAAAGTGGCTGCAAAAAAGCGCTGGTATCAACCCAGGGAAAAAGTAACGCTGGATATCACCACCAGCAATGCTGAAGGAGTGCCCATTGCCGCCAATCTCTCGCTGGCGGTTGTGGATGATAAAAAATGGACACTGGCGGATGACCGGCAGGACAACCTCCTTTCCTGGCTGCTGCTCAGTTCTGAACTGCACGGTAAAATCGAAGAGCCGTTTTTTTATTTTAAAACGGATGAACCGTCCGCCCCCGCGGCGCTGGACCTGTTAATGCTGACTAACGGTTACCGGTATTTTGACTACGAAGAGGCCGTGGCACAACAAAACAAACTGTTATACCGGCCGGAATCATTGCATCTGCTGTCAGGCAAGGTGATGGATAGGAACAACGTGCCGGTTCCCTCGAAAATATACCTGCTGCACAGAAGTAAGGAAGGAATGCTTGTCCCCATGGTGGAAACGGATACTGCCGGCCATTTTGAAGTGTCCGGTCTGGCTCCCGATAGCTATACCCTGGTGGCGGTGCCTTTGGATAAATACCGCTATAAAGGGAACGCGAAAATTAACATAGAGGAGAACAAATTTATCGACAGTGAAAACGGGTGGGATCTCGCAGCACCGGTGGAAAATATGCCCGCCGGGGATACGATTCCTGCTGCGGAAATTGTTGCAGGAAGGGAAGGGGATTCCACCCCAAAACCGGTGCTAGCGCAGCAACCGCCCATGTTTGGAGAAAAGTATAAGGGGCTGGAGGAAGTGGTGGTGACCGCTTATGGGGTTACGCAGCAAAGATTAACTACCAGCAGTATTGGGATGGTGGTGAGACCGGAAACCCTCCAGTCCGTCGGCTCCGCCCTTCAGGGTACCGTTGCCGGTGTCAGCATTGTATCTAACCTGCCAGGCAATAACCACCAGGTAACGATTAGAGGCATCAGCTCAGTGGTTGGAAACAATGAACCGCTGTTCATCTATAACGGCGTGCCTGTATCAGCTGCTGACATCGCCGATAATATGAGTGCTGTCAATACAGTGACCGTGATAAAAGACGCCACTGCGGTAGCCCTCTATGGTGCCCGCGCTGCCAACGGTGTGATCATTATCACCGGCTCAAAGCTGCTTAGAGGGTATCGCTCAATCAGGCTGTCGCCGGACTTTAAATTGCCCCTCGCCGTTGTGACGGTAATTGGTGACCAGTTGACGCCTGTCCGCCGTTTTTATGCACCGGTATACACCTCGCTGCATACAAACGAACGGGACGATTTCAGGGAAACGATCTACTGGAACCCGGTTGTGCAAACCGACAAATATGGAAAGGCAACCGTCTCCTTTTATAATTCGGATGCCAGCACCTCGTTCAGGGCTATCACCGAGGGTATCGGGTATAACGGCCAGCCGGGGCGTACTGAAACCACCTATATGTCGCAGGCGCCGGTAGGCGTGGATATCAAGATACCGTCTTGTCTTACTACGGGAGACAAAGTACTGCTGCCACTGGTAATCAAAAACAATACACCGGACGCCATCGCAGCGGAGGTGTCCATAATATTGCCCGAGGGAATGAAAGCGGGCAGCTATAACCCCCACCTGCTGGTGGAGGGCCACGGCAGCCAGAAAATGTTACTACCGGTAGAGGCCACCGCCCCGCTGACAGACAGTATTCGCTTTATCGTTAAAATGCCGCATGGAAGAGAACGTATAGTATTGCCCGTTACCATCGCTGAGAAAGGATTCCCGGTAAACGTCTCCCTGTCGGCTGCCGTGCCGGAATCGTGGCACTTTGACATTAAAAGGATGGTACCGGGAAGCCTGCGTGCGACGCTGCAACAGTATGCTGCACTGGAAGGGCTTACCCTGGAGGTGATCGCCGATATGCTGAGAGAGCCGCACGGATGTTTTGAACAAACATCATCTACCACCTACCCGAATATTTTTGCCCTGAAATACCTGCAGCAGGCAGGTAAAGCAGACCAAGCCGTCCGGAAGAAAGCCATGGACTATCTGCAAAAAGGCTACGACCTGTTGAAACGCTATGAAACAACAGCCGGCGGTTTTGAATGGTTCGGCCGTGTGCCACCACAGGAGGTGCTCACCGCCTATGGCCTGATGGAATTTACAGATATGAAGGAGTTTATCCCGGTGGATGAGGCGATGCTGGCACGCACCAAAAAATTCCTGCTGGACCGCCGCGATGGAAAAGGCGGCTTCCGGCTGGAAGATTCGAAAAGTTATCAGCTGCGGGCCGTCCCTTATAGTGTGGCCAATACCTACATTGTATATGCTATGACAAAAGCGGGCGCCGGACCGGAAATCGTACCGGAATATGAGGCCGCCTACCAAACAGCGCTGAAAAGCAATAGCGCCTGGGAATTGTCCGTGATGGCCAATGCGGCCTGGTACATGCAGCGTCCGGACGACTACCGTCGGCTGATAGCCCTCCTGCGGGAAGGACATCAAAAGAACACGCTGAGCGAAGGAAGCGTGGTGGGAGCTTCCGGGGCCTCTCTCCACGTGGAGACGCTGGCATGGTACGGACTGGCCCTCGTAAAGGATCATAATAATCTCGTGGAGCTAAACCGCATTGTGACGGCAATCATCAAACAACGTTCCTATTATGGCTTCGGCGCCACACAATCCACCGTGCTGACGCTGGAACTATTGACTGCCTATGCGAAAGCCGCACAGTGGGCGAAAGATAACGCTACTGCCAGTTTTACCTTAAACCAGTCGGCGGTAGCAGTCGGAAAAATAGCAACAACGCTGTTGAAGGAAGGAGACAATACTTTTTCGGTAACCAATACAGATACCGCCGGCATGGTACCTTATAACCTCGAGATCAGCTATTCCACCTTGCTGCCGGAAAACAGCACGGCCTCCGTATTAAAACTGTATACTGCGCTGGGCGCCACACAGGCAAAAGTAGGAGAGACCGTCAGGATGAAAATCCAGGTGAAAAATGAAACAGCCAAAGGACAGCCCATGTCGGTGGCGAAAATAGGTATCCCCGCCGGCCTGTCGGCACAGCCGTGGCAACTGAAGGAGCTGACCGAAACCGGTAAGATCACCCACTATGAAATATTTGACAACTATCTCGTACTGTACTGGATGGACCTGGCGCCGGAAGAAACCAAAACGGTGAACCTCGACCTGAAAGCAGAAATAGCCGGTACCTACAAAGGAAGGGCAGGAAACGTATACCGCTATTACACGCCGGAAGCCAAACACTGGAGCGCAGGAACAGAGATCGATATCCGGGAGTAGACATCTGAAACAAAAAAAATACTGCAGAAAAGCAACTTTTCTGCAGCACAGTCGTCTTTTAAACGACATAGATAATTTAATATAAAATGTTTCGTTTTTGCTACATTCGTTTATCCGGAAAAATCAACCTCCGGAGAAGACCCTTTAACAATCAACCGCTTATGAAGAAAAACGTTATGCTGGCCATGGCGTGCCTGTTGGGCGCCCATTCCTATGCGCAGGTGAGCGCCAGCCTGTTCCGCTACCCGGACGTTTCCCGTACGCAGATCGCCTTCAGTTATGCCAATGACATCTGGCTGGTGCCCAAAGAAGGGGGGACCGCTATCAGGGTGACCTCTCCGGCCGGTATGGAGATGTATCCCCGCTTTTCGCCGGATGGCAGCAAGCTGGCTTTCTCGGCCAACTACGACGGCAACCTCGATGCTTATGTGATGCCGGTGACCGGCGGTGTGCCCTTTCGGCTCACCCAGCATGGTAACCCCGATATGGTGATCGACTGGACGCTGGACGGCAAACAGGTGCTTTTCTCCTCCCGCCGCGAAAGCACCAAAGACCGCTTCAACCAGTTCTATACAATTCCAGAAACCGGCGGCACTGCCGTGAAGCTGCCCCTGGCCTACGCCGAATTCGGCAGCTATTCGCCCGACGGGAAAAGCATCGCTGTGGCTATCCGCTCGCAAAGTGCCCGTACCTGGAAACGCTACCGCGGCGGCATGAAAGCCAATATCCATATTTATCACTTCGATACCCGCCAGTCAGAAAATATCTCGGCTAAAAGCGAAGCCGGCGACGAATTTCCGATGTGGTATAACAATTACGTCTATCTGCTGTCAGACCGCGGACCGGAGAAAAGAATGAACCTCTGGCGGTATAAAACAGATACCAAAACCTTTGAACAGGTAACGCATTATACCGACTATGACGTGCATACGCCTGCCATGGGCCCCACCGATATCGTATACGAAGCCGGTGGTAAACTGTATACCCTCTCCCTGGAATCGCAGCAGTCCAAAGAAGTAAAAATCAATATCACTACAGACGTGGCCACCCTGAAACCACGCACGATCAAAACAGATAAAGATATCCAGTACGCAGACATCAGCCCCGATGGTAAACGCGCCCTCATCGGCGCCCGCGGCGAAGTATTCTCCCTGCCTGCTGAAAACGGTTTCGTGAAAGACCTCACCCGCACCAGCGGCGCCGCTGAAAGAGATGCGTCCTGGTCGCCCAACGGGAAATATATCGCCTGGTGGAGCGATCAGTCCGGCGATTACGAACTGTGGATGGCCGAAAATGGCAAAGAAGACGCCGCCAGACAGGTAACCCATATCGGTCCCGGCTTCCGCTACCATGCCTACTGGTCGCCCGACAATAAAAAAATTGCTTTCATCGACCAGACTATGCGGATCCATATCGTGGACGTGGCCAGCGGTAAAGTGACGAACGTAGATAAAGCCCTGTATTATACAGAAGGCGCCCTCCGCACCTGGAAGTGCAGCTGGTCTTCCGACAGCCGCTGGCTGGCGTATAGCCGTGACTGTGATAACATGCACAACGCTGCTTTCCTCTATAATGTACCGGGCAATCAGCGCCACCAGGTAACGGCCGACTACTACGAAAGCATCGATCCGGTGTTTGATCCGGAAGGGAAGTACCTCTACCTGCTTACCAACAGGACCTTTAAGCCGATCTACAGCGATGTGGAGAATACCTTCATCTACGCTAACACCACTAACGTGGCTGCGATCAGCCTGCGTAAAGACGTTCCGCCGGTGACATCCACCCAAAACGATGCGGTGGAAGTAAGCAAAGACTCCGCGCAGTCGTCTCCCAAAAAAGAAGATAAAAAGAAAGGGGGAGAGGAAACCGCGAAAAACAACAGTGAGGTAAAAATAGATCTCGAAAATATTGAATCCCGCTTATACGAACTGCCATTGGAAGCAGGAAACTATTCCCGGCTCGCAGCGGTGAAAGGCAAAATCCTTTATAACCACGCCTCCAATACCGGTGTCGGCGACAGGTCTTCCACGCTGAAATATTATGATCTCGACAGCCGCGAAGAGAAAGAAATCATCAAAGACGCAGGCCAGTACCAGGTGTCTGCCGATGGCAAGAAAATTCTCGTTACCGGCGACCGCTACGCCATCATCGACCTGGGACCCAACCAGAAGGTGGACAAAAAGCTCCGCATCAATGAAATGACCATGCTGCTCGATCCGGTACAGGAATGGAAGCAGCTGTTCAACGAAGCATGGCGCATAGAACGCGACTTCTTCTACGATCCGAATATGCACGGCGTTAACTGGACAGAGATGAAACAGAAATACGCACGCATCCTCGAAGGGGCCCGCACCCGTGAGGAAGTGAATTTCGTGATCGGTGAAATGATCGCGGAAATGAACGCCTCTCACGCGTATGTTTCCGGCGGCGACCTGGAAACACCGAAGGAAATGAACGTAGGATACCTGGGTTGTGACTGGGAAGCGGATGGTAAGTACTATAAAGTGAAACGTATTGTCCGTGGCGCCGAATGGGACGCCGAAGCCCGCTCCCCGCTGGATGAACCGGGCGTCAACATCCCGGAAGGTACTTATATCCTGGCGGTTAACGGGATACCGCTAACGACCGCCAGCGAGCCGTTCAGCGCTTTCCAGGGACTGGCCGGTAAAGCCGTGGAGATCACCTACAACGCCCGTCCTTCTTTGGAAGGCGCTAAAACAGCGGTGGTGAAGGCTATCGGCAACGAATACCGCCTGCGCCACCTGGCCTGGATAGAAAGCAACCGTAAACATGTGGCGGAAGCGACCAACAACCAGGTAGGTTACATCTTTGTGCCCAGCACCGGCATCGACGGCCAGGATGAACTGGTACGCCAGTTCAGCGCCCAGTGGAACAAGGCCGCACTCATCATTGACGAACGTTTCAACAACGGCGGTCAGATACCCGACCGTTTCATAGAACTGCTCAACCGTCAACCGCTGGCTTACTGGGCCACGCGCGACGGCGCCTCGATATCAGCGCCGCTGGTAGGCCACTTCGGGCCTAAAGTAATGCTGATCAACGGCTGGAGCGGTTCCGGCGGCGACGCTTTCCCGGACTATTTCCGTAAAAGAGGCCTCGGCCCGTTGATCGGCACCCGCACCTGGGGCGGCCTGATCGGCTACTCCGGCACGCCTACGCTGATTGACGGCGGAGACGTGACAGCCCCCAGCTTCCGTATGTACTACCCCGATGGTACCTGGTTCCCCGAAGGCCATGGCGTAGACCCGGACATCGCGATCGATGAAAACCTGGGCGATATGGCCAGAGGCGTTGACCCGCAGCTCGAACGCGGCATCGCAGAAATCAAAGCATTGCTGCAGTCCAAAAAATATAAAGCGCCGGCAACACCGGCATATGAAAAAAGATAACGTATATTTATAGTCGTTACACCGTCAGCCCGTTTGGTACCCATTACCGGACGGGCTGACTTTTTTAAAAAACCGTCCGCATGAACACAACCACCCCCTACAGGGTAACTTCCATTGATGTGCTGCGTGGTCTCGTGATGGTAATAATGGCACTGGACCATACCCGCGATTTTTTTCATCGTACGGCCATGACAGCAGACCCGCTCGATCCGGCCACGACCAATACAATGCTGTACTTTACCCGTTGGATCACGCATTTCTGCGCGCCCACTTTTGTTTTTCTTTCCGGCGTGTCGGCTTTCCTGGCGGCACAGAAGAGAACACGGCAGGACGCTGCGCGCTTCCTCATTAAAAGAGGCTTATGGCTGGTGCTGGTGGAAGTGACACTGATTACGCTGGGCCTGACCTTCAACCCTTCGTTCAATTTTATCATCCTGCAGGTGATATGGGCCATCGGATGGAGCATGGTAATACTGGGACTGCTGAGCTGGTGGTCGCGGAAAGCGGTACTCATAGCAGGTATCCTGTTATTTTTTGGTCATAACGTGGCCGACTATATGAAATTACCGGCAGAAGGGACTGCGGCGATGATGTGGCAGATACTGCTGACCGCCCGCGGTACCGTGGCGCCGTTGGATGCCACACACCTGCTGGGCATATTTTACGCCATATTACCGTGGACAGGCATCATGTTGCTGGGGTATAGCATCGGGACCTGGTTTACCCGCGACTTTCCCGCGGTAAAAAGAAAACAACGGCTGGTCATTGCCGGCGCGGCGTTAATAGTCCTGTTTGTGTTACTGCGATGGATCAATCTGTATGGTAATCCCGTCCCCCGTAAAATATATGCTGACGGCTGGTCCAACGTATTGTCATTCTTTGATACCAGCAAATACCCGCCGTCCCTGCAATACGCAGCCATGACCCTCGGGCCGGCACTGCTGGCACTGGCCGCCTTCGAAAACCTGCAACAAAAATGGAGCGGCGTGTTAACCGTGTACGGACGAGTGCCTTTTTTCTATTACGTGTTGCATTTTTACCTGTTGCATGCCTTACTGGTGATCGTGTTTTTTGCTACAGGACATTCCTCCGCACAGATAGCGCAAGTGCCCTTCTGGTTCAGGCCTGCCGAATTCGGTTATGCATTGCCGTTAGTATATCTTGTCTGGATAGCGGTAGTGGCCGTGCTGTATAAGCCCTGTCGCTGGTTTGACCGGTACCGTACCGCACACCGTCAATGGTGGCTGAGTTACCTGTAAAGAAAGAGAGAAGATCAGGAAGGGGGATTGGAAGCGGATTTCAGGGCTAAGGCAATGATAACGGGGAACAGCAACAATATTACCAGGTATCCGACGGGTTTATGGTGATACATACCCTGTATCAGCCGGGCGATGCCCAGCAGCAGGCAGCAGCCGTTGACCATACGGGCCATACGGGGATACTGCCGCCATAGCAACAGCACGTTGCCCAGCGAAAACACCAGCAGCAGGCTGTAGAAACCGAGGAACTGTTTGCCGGCAAGGTGAAAAGGATTGAACCGGTGATAGGAAAAATGCAGGAAGGTGAGGATGGCCGCACCACTGGCTGTCAGCAGAAGGTAACTTGTTTGCCTGGAAATGGTTCGCATATGTGATTTGTTTTTTGGGTTAATAAATGTGGAAGGTTGCAGGTTCAATCGCCCCCTCCGCCACAACCGCCGCATCCGCCTCCGCAACTGCTGCTGCAACTGCTGCCGCAGGAGTTGCTGCTGCTACCTCCGCAGCTACTGCCGGAAGAATCGCCTTTGCTTTGGTTTTTATCGGTTTTACGGGCGGTGTTGTAAGCCAGCAGAGCCAGCACGATTAATCCAAACACTGTTCCGCCGGGCGTACAGCCTGTTAGCAGGAGACTGAGAAATAATAACAAGGGGAGAAGCCGTGGAAAGAAGAAGGAGCGGAGACGTTTCCGGAGAGAATGTGGGGTGTTGTACCAGATGTCGGGAGGCGGATTTTCATCGAAAACGGTCCGGTAAAGCCGGAGTGTTTGCAGGAACCAGTCGTCGTGTCTTGCCTGTTCCGGCGGGCCGCCCTTGGAAGGGTGATGGTGGAGTTTTCTGCCGAGGACCTTTTCACAGAATTCATCCCAGTAGTTCTCCGTGTAAAGCAGGTGCTTGTGCCATACCTGGTCGATCACATACGAAGGAGAGGCGCCGGTGGGGGAGATACAGCAAAGGTACACGAAGCGGCGGTATTCTGTAATGGCCCTGCTGGTGAAGCGTTCGTTCCAGCCGTTTTCCCGGGCGAGCTTTCGTGAGAAAGGCAGCGGGGCGGTGGGATCGTCCGGCTGAAATGCTGCAATTCTTTGCCAGAGCGGGTCCTGTCTGAAGGTGGTCCCTGCGCGGATACGCGGTGTGGTGTTGGTGATACTTGTCATCATTTGTTTTTTTTATTTGAAAGTAAATTCGCTTTTTGGGATAATACCCGAATCTTCTGATTATCTTACAGCGTCTTTTTTTCGTCTTAAAATCGTATTATCATGACAAGGGAAGAGTTGGTTAACCTGGAGCGCCTGATGAATTATATTTCCTGGCATTTCCTCCGTAAAAAAGAATGGAAAGACGTCTCCAAAACAGAGTGGGCACATGTGGCGGGAGAATTCAACGTCTTGCTGGACAAGCAGCGGAAGAAGAAAAAAACGGCTGCCGCCCCGCTGTCTTTCGGCGACAATTATTTCTACGAACACCTGGTCATCAAAAAACTAAAACCCTGGAAAAACCGGACCGCCGCGGCTGCCATCAGCAGCCCTAACTTCTCCCGGCTGAATACCATCGCTAACGCGTTGGGGTACACGAACTACATCGACTTTATCAATACAGCCACCGAAGGGTTTCCTTTTCATGAGCTGAAGATCAATATCCCGCTGGCACCGGTCAACCATAAGCTGCTGGAACACCTGGTGGGCTACTGGTACTGCTACAACCGCAACCTGCCGATGCGTGACCAGGAAGAGGGCGACCGCATCTGGCGCTCTTCCCTTGAAATATACCGCTCGGGAGATGAATACCTGGTAGAGCGTACCGGCCGTGACAACCACATGTATTACGGCAAAATCACCTCGTTTGCCAATTACCTCTTCATTATCATGAACAGCACCACCTTCATCCGGCAGCGCCATTTTGTAGGCCGGCTGAAAGATGTGGAAGATAAAATGAAACGCCCCGGTTTCCAGGTCAACGAGCTTTCTTTCATCAGCACCTGCGTCAGTTTCACGGAAGAGCCCATCGCACTCTACGAAATCTTCGACCGCGTGCCACATGCCCGCAACTTTGAAAAAGCGTCCATAGACCTGCCGTTTGACAGCCCGCTGTTACCGACGCATATCATGACACACCTGAAAGACGTGCGGGAAAACCGTATCATGGAACACTAGTCACCAGCTTGTCCGGAAATGAACAAGGCATGTTTTAAAAACGTACATTTATCTTGAAGTGTGAAAATTAATGAATTGATTTTCAGTGTCTTGAAATATGGCATTGTCTTTTTACTATAAGGGCAAACATCCAACCGTTCAATGATCAGGAACTACTTTAAAATCGCTGTCAGGAATCTTGCACGCAGCAAGGGATATGCTGCTATTAATATTTTCGGCCTTGCAGTGGCGCTGGCTACCTGCCTGCTGATCACCCTTTTTGTGGTCGATGAACTGAGCTATGACCGGTACAACCGGAAGGCTGACCGTATCTACCGCGTGAATGCGGATTTCCTGGTGAACGGGAACGCTTTCCGGGAAAGATACACGCCGGCACAGCTGGGGGCCACTATGATGAAAGACTTTCCGGGCATCGAAAATTATGTGCGGTTCCGTGGCTTCGGAGACCGCTCCGTCCTGATCAAGAAGGGCAATGAAACGCTGATGGAACATAATGCCGGGTTTGCAGATTCCACCTTGTTTGATGTATTTACTTTGCCCATGCTCGCCGGCGATCCTAAAACGGCGCTTACCAAGCCCTACACGATGGTTATCTCCGAAAAGATGGCCGAAAAATATTTCGGCAGCACCATGGCAGCTGTTGGGAAAACAATGCATATCAACAATACGGATAATTATATGGTGACCGGCGTTATTAAAAACATGCCGGCCGCTTCGCATATACATTATGACTTTATCTGGTCCATGGCCAGCCTGGAAGATAGCCGTAATACGGCATGGATGGCAGATAACTACGATACTTACCTGCTGGTACGGCCGGGCATCAACGAAGCGACGCTCCTCAGCCAGCTGAAAACGCTGACTAAAACCTATATGGACGGCCCGCTGAAAGCGATGATCGGCAGCAGTATCGATGAACTGGAACGCAGCAACGGCCACTTCCGGTATGATGTGCTGCCGCTCACCAAAATACACCTGTATTCTCCCTTTACCAATGAGGTGGAACCGGGCGGTAATATCCAGTACGTATATATATTCACGGTAGTAGCGGTATTTAACCTGCTGATTGCCTGCGTCAATTTTATGAACCTCTCTACGGCCCGCTCCGCCGGCCGTTCAAGGGAAGTAGGGGTGCGGAAGGCGTTGGGTTCCCAGCGGTCCAACCTCATCACACAGTTCCTGACGGAATCGATGCTGACGACCCTGTTGGCGGCATTGATGGCAGTGGCGCTGGCGCTGCTGTTGCTGCCTTATCTCAACCAGGTGGCCGGTAAAGCGATTACGCCGGACATGCTGCTCAATAGATGGTTATTGCTGGGCATGGTGGCCACTGTTTTTGTAGTGGGGTTGCTGGCGGGTAGTTACCCTGCCTTTTTCCTCTCTTCGTTTGAACCGGTGCAGGTGCTGAAAGGAAAGCTGTCGACCGGTTTCCGGGGCGGATGGCTGCGCAACAGCCTCGTGGTGTTCCAGTTCTCCACGGCGGTGGTCCTGATCGTAGGCACGCTGGTCATCTACAGCCAGTTGAGTTACATCCGCAACAAAAAGCTGGGCTACAGCCGCGAGCAGGTGGTGGTCCTGAAAAATACGCAATCGCTCACGGTGCATGCCGACGCTTTTAAAGAAGAGGTACTGAAACTGCCTGGCGTGCAGTCCGGTACCATGACAGACGCCTTGCCGGTATCCACCATTATGAGTACCGCCATCTTCGCTAAAGATGCAGCGGCCAGCGCCGGACAGGTAATGGGGCTGTTTGAATGGAAGGTGGACGCGGATTATCTCCATACGCTCGGTATGCAGATGGCCGCCGGCCGCAATTTCTCTCCGGCGATGCCGTCCGACAGCAACACCTTGCTGATCAATGAAACAGCGGCTAAGTTACTCGGGTACACGGATCTGAACGACCGGTTCCTGTATGCTAACTACGAAGGCAATAAACCGCTGCGTATCATCGGTATCGTAAAGGATTTTAACAGCGGTTCGCTGCGAACAAAAATACCGCCTATCGTCATGCGGCTGGCTAAACGCCCCGATATGATGGCTTTCCGCATCCGTACCGGTGATATCCCTGCGCTGCTTGGTAAAATAGAAGACAAGTACCACCAGGTGGCCGGCATGGAAGGGCAGCCTTTCCAGTATACATTCCTCGACGATGATTTTAGTCGCCTCTATGCGGCCGACCAGCGTACCGGTAAGATCTTCGTTTCCTTTACCTGCTTTGCTATCCTGATTTCCTGCCTCGGGTTATTCGGACTGGTGACCTACGCCGCGGAACAGCGGACCAAAGAAATCAGTATCCGTAAGGTGATGGGTGCCAGCGTAACCAGCATCGTCACCCTGTTGTCCCGCGATTTCCTGAAGCTGGTGGCTATCGCTATCGTAGTGGCGTCGCCGTTGGCCTGGTGGATCATGGACCGCTGGCTGCAGGATTTTGCTTACCGTATCAGTATCGGGTGGTGGGTGTTTGCCGCCACGGCATTGCTGGCCGTTCTTATCACCCTGGTTACTATCTGCCTGCAGGCGATAAAGGCAGCGCGCGCGAATCCGGTGGTGGCGTTGCGTTAATTCTTTTCGTATATTAAGGGTATGATGTTTCGCTTATACCGATGGGCCGGTTGTCTGCTTTTATTATGGCTGACAACCGGTTTAAACGCACAACCCGTAACCCCGGCGGATTATCACCTGAACGCTTATACGCTGCACGATGCAGCGTTGGGGGATGTCCGTTATTATATCTCCGCCGAAGGACTACAAACCAAAAAGCCCCTGCTCATTTTACTGGACGGCTCCAGTCACCTGCCACTGGCCCTGCTGGTGAAGCAACCCCGCCGTATGGAGGTGATGAACACCTTCGATCACGACCTGCTGAAGCTGGCCAACCGTTTCCATGTGGTGATGATCAGTAAGCCGGGCGTCCCGTTCTGTGACACCATACAGGTACAGCGGGATACCGTCACGATGGACGATGTGGACCGGCTGTTGCCTATGCCGTACATCTACCGGCATAAAGGCGGCCTCGAATGGCGCGCGCAGGCGGCTTCCCGGGTAATTGATGCGGTATGTGCGAAGTTCCCGGTAGATGCCGGCCGGGTAGTGGTGTATGGCTACTCGGAAGGAGCACAGGTAGCGCCCAAGGTGGCGGTACTCAACAAAAGGGTGACCCATTGCGCCAGTGTCTTCGGCAGCGGCCTTAATCAACTGTATGACTTCATCCACGACGCCCGCCTGGAGGCGGTAAAAGGCCACATCTCCTATGAGGCGGCCCAGCGGCGGATCGATTCGCTGCTCCGCCAGTTTGAAGATATCTACCGGCATCCGCAGGATACGCGGAAGGACTGGGAAAGTAATACCTACCAGCGCTGGGCCAGCTACGGCGCAGAGCCGCCCGTGCAACAGTTTGCCCAACTCGATATCCCGCTGTTTGTGGTAGCAGGCATCCACGATACCAATTCCCCCATTTACAGCCTCGATTACCTGCCGCTGGAATTCCTGCGCCTCGGTAAGAAAAACCTCACCTATAAAGTATACCCCGTGGACCACTTTTTCCGGAATACCGCCAACCCCCGCGATACGACGGACTATAAGTCGCAAATGCTGACAGCCCTGCTGCAGTGGCTGAAAGTACGCTGAGCAGCGGCAGCCTTCCTGTCTCCCGAAAAAAAATCTCCAGGAAAAAAACATAAGTAAGCGAACATTCACTTATTTTTGTATCCTCAAGCGTTTGTAGAAAAAATCATGCGGACCCGGAACACGGAAAAAATGGAGCTCGTCAGGCAAATGACGATGCAGATGGTAGCGACCAATGGTATAGAAAACTTTTCGGTCAACAGCCTGGCAAAAGCCTGCGGTATCTCCGTCGCCACTTTGTATATTTACTACAAAGACAAAGACGATCTGATCATACAGGTGGCCATGGAAGAGGGCGTCCGGCTGACAGACGCTATTTTAAAAGACTTTGATCCGGACCAGTCTTTTGAAACAGGCCTGTGGCAGCAGTGGACGAGCAGGGCCATTTATCTGAAGGCGAATCCGTTGTCTTCCGCGTTCATAGAAAGGATACAAATGTCCAGCTATGGTGAAAAAGCGGGATTTGTTATCAGTAGCATGTTCCATAACAGTATGCAGCGTTTTGTGGAAGGTGCGATAAAAAGAAAAGAACTTATTCCGCTTCCGGTGGAAGCCTGGTGGTCAGTGGCGTTTGCGCCGTTGTACAACCTGCTGCGCTTTCATTATAAAGGCCGCGGCGTTACTACAAAAACATTTATACTAACGGACGAATTGCTCCGTCAAACATTTGAAGTCGTTGTAAAAGCTTTAAAACCGTAATCTCTGCCCTTATCTTCAATTATTAATTCACATGCAAAAAGATACCACTAAGGTGCCCTTTACCGGGTATCAAAAATTTGTCGTGCTGATACTGGCGCTCACCCAGTTCACCGTCATCCTCGATTTTATGATTATGTCGCCTATGGGAGACCTGCTAATGAAATCCATGGACCTCCATCCCAGTCAATTCGGGCTGGCGGTGTCCGCCTATGCCTTCAGCGCCGGCGCTTCCGGCCTGCTGACAGCAGGTTTCGCAGACCGCTTCGACCGTAAAAAGCTGCTTACCTTTTTTTACAGCGGCTTTATCCTGGGTACCATTTTTTGTGGCCTGGCGCACACTTATCCGTTGCTGGTAGCAGCCCGTATCATCACCGGACTTTTCGGTGGCGTGATCGCTTCTATTTCCATGGCCATCGTGACCGACCTGTTCGACATTCATCATCGCGGGCGGGTGATGGGCTATCTGATGATGGGCTTTGGCGCCAGCCAGGTGCTGGGCGTACCTATCGGCCTCTTCTTCGCCAACCGCTATGGATGGTGGATGCCCTTCCTGCTGGTAGCGGGTTTTGCGCTGCTGGTAATGGTATTGATACAGGTACAATTAAAACCAGTGAACCAGCATCTGCAGCTGCAGCGAACCCATTCACCCCTGGCACACTTATGGAAAACGTTTGCCAATAAGCAGTACCGGATGGGGTATACCGCCACTGCCCTGGTGTCTATCGGCGGTTTTATGATGATGCCTTTCGGCAGCGCGTTCGCCGTCAATAACCTCGGTCTTACGAATGAACAGCTGCCTTTCCTGTTTATGGTGTCAGGCGTTGTGGCGCTGGTTATACTTCCACTTATTGGTAAACTGGCAGACCGCATCGACAAATTCAAACTGTTTGCCATGGGCGCCATCTGGATGATCATCATCGCGCTCATCTATACAAAACTGGGTCCTACGCCACTCGTGATCGTCATCGCCTGGAATGTACTCCTGATGATCGGTATCCTTGGCCGTAGTATTCCGAGCAATGCGCTTATCAGCGCTGTACCCAACATGGAAGACAGAGGCGCGTTCATGAGTATCAACTCTTCCTTGCAACAAATTGCAGGCGGAGTTGCAGCGGCGATTGCAGGTGTGATTGTTACGCAGAAAGATAAAAGCAGTCCGCTGGAACATTATGATATCGTTGGCTATCTGATGACCGGTTTAACCATGATCAGTATCTGGATGGTCTATCGCGTCAGTGAAATGATCAAGGCCAGAATGCAGATGCAGAAAGCGTAAGCGCGGAGTCGACAAATTATTTTAAAAGGTGTGTCCAACCAGGATACACCTTTTTTTTATTGCTCTTTCAGGTCGATGATCACCCAGGTTGACCATGATTTTCTTTCTTAATTATTAATAATCTGGTAACACCATTCTCTATTAAATCCTGTTTCCCCTTTCTAGTTTTACAAAATCAATTTTATTACAAACCTGCTTATCAATGAAGAAAGTCACTGCGGTCAGTTCGCACTCGCATGGTGGATCTTTATGTACATCATCCTTCGGGCAATCGATAAAAAAAACGTATTTTAGAAACATCTTTATCAACCGAAAAGCCTTACAGATGTACGATTCCACGAACTAATCACTGAAACGCACGTCATTTGAATTTCTTCACGGGCATCCGCATGCCCGGTCATCAATCATCATTTTCACACAGCCTAAATTAAAGCGCACTTTTATGAACAAATTTTATTTCAGTAGCCAGCTGCTGAATTTTTACGTAAAGGTTTTCTGTGCTTTTACGTGCATGGTCATATGCATCTGCCTCTTGTCACACGATGCGCAAGCCCAGGGAAAATTCAGTATCCAGGGTAAGATCACAGACGAAAAAAAACAACCGCTTCCCGGCGTCAGCGTCTCTGAAGCCGGCACTAAAACAGGTGTTGTAACGGACATCGACGGCCTGTACAAACTGGAAGTGAGCAGCTCCAATGCCACGCTGCACATCGCTTTCCTCGGGTACGACAGTAAAGATGTAACGGTCGGCGGACAACACACCGTTAACATATCGCTGACACCACAGCTTCGCCAACTCAACGATGTTGTTATCACCGGTTACGGTAAAACCAGTAAAAAAAATGTAGTGGGCTCCATCTCTTCTGTCAGCGCCGGTGAATTCACACAAGGCGTTATCGCCAACCCTTCCATGCTGCTGCAGGGAAAGGTGCCCGGCCTCACCGTCACAAAAAGCGGGAATCCTAACCAGTCGCCAACAGTGATCCTCAGAGGTCCCTCTACCTTACGCTCCGGTGCGCAGGAGCCTTTTTATGTTATTGATGGGGTGCCCGGTGCCCCGATCGACCTGGTGGCGCCGGATGATATCGCCACCATTGACGTGCTGAAAGACGGTGCGTCTACTGCTATCTATGGGGCCAGAGCGGCCAACGGCGTGATCATGATCACCACCCGTCGCCCTAAAACAGACCAGCTCCGCATTGCCTACAACGCATATGTAGGCGTGGAAAAGGTAGCCAAACGCCTCGAAGTGCTCACCGGCGACGAGCTCCGGAAATATCTCGCGGATAACGGGCAGGTACTGGCGCCCATCAACAACGACACGGTACCAGGCACGCAACAGCTGGTGAACACCAACTGGCAGGACGAAGTACAGCGTACCGGCGTATCACAGAACCATAACCTCTCCATCATGGGCGGCTCCAAAGCTACCACCTATGGTTTCAGTGTGAACTACCTCAACAATCCCGGTATCATCAAAGGCTCTTCGCTTAATCGTCTGAGTGTACGCGCCAACGTTGGCCAGCGCGCTTTCAACGACCGCCTGCGCCTTGATTTCTCCGTGTTCAATTCTTCCACCAGGCAGGACAACGTGCCGGATGCGGTATTGTATAACATGCTCAATTACCTGCCTACGGTATCGGTTACACGCCCCGACGGCAGCTTTACGGAAGACTACGCCGGTAATATCCGCGGCAGTAACAACCCGGTAGCGCTCATTGCCAACAATAAAGACCAGACTAAATCTTCCCGCTTCCTGGCCACCGGCCTCGCAGAAGTGAAGATCCTCTCCGGTCTTACCTATACGGCCAGCCTCACCACCCAGCGGGAACAGTTCAACCGCAACGTCTATTACAACAGCCTCTCCGTCCTCGCCAAAGGCAACGGCGGAAAAGCCAACCGTATATCGTGGGCGAATACACGTAACATCATCGAGTCGTATTTTAACTACGATAAAACTTTCGGGAAACACAACTTCAAAGTACTGGCCGGGTACTCCTGGCAGGAAGACCGCAGCGGCGACGGCTTCGGCGTTACCACACAGGGCTTTGGCAGCGATGCACTCTCCTGGAACAACCTGGCGCTCAGCAACCCGCCCGCCGGCACTATCGTATTCGATAACTCCGCCCAGACCACCCTTACCACGCTGCGCCTCATTTCCTACTATGGCAGGATCAACTACCAGTACGCGGATAAATACTACGTACAGGCTTCCCTGCGCAATGACGGCTCTTCCGCTTTTGGTAAAAACAACCGCTGGGGTTATTTCCCCGCTGCCTCCGTGGGATGGCGCATCAGCCAGGAGTCATTCCTGAAAACTGTACGCGCGCTGGATGACCTGAAACTCCGCGTGAGCTACGGTATCTCCGGTAACTCCCTCGGCTTCGATCCGCTCACCGCGCAACTGCAATACAGCACTGTAGGCCGCTACTACGATAACGGTCAGCTTATCAACGCCATCGCACCGGTACAAAACGCCAACCCCGACCTGAAATGGGAACGTACCGCCATGTTCAACGTGGGCGTGGACTTCACCCTGCTGAAAGGAAGACTGAGCGGCGCCATCGATTACTACGACAAACAGACGTCAGACCTGATCTGGAACTACCCGGTGTCCACCACGCAATACATCGCCACCACCTTGCTGGCCAACGTAGGCAAAGTGAGCAACAAAGGGATCGAAGTAGTGCTGAATGCAGACGTGATCAGGGGCAAAAACTTCACCTGGAGGACCACCATCAACGCTTCTCACAACACCAACAAAATCAGCTCGCTGGCCAACGATCAGTTTACCCTGAAAGATATCCCGACCGCCATCCTCGGCGGTAAAGGACAGTCGGGCAACTGGAGCCAGAAGATACTGGAAGGGCAGCCTATCGGCACTTTTACGCTGTTCCATTATCTCGGGAAAGACAAAGACGGTATCTCCACCTACCAGAAAGCAGATGGTTCTGTCACCACTTCGCCCAGCACAGCCGACCTGATGGTAGCCGGTTCCGCGCAACCGAAAATCAACTACGGCTGGAGCAACACGTTCCTGTATAAAGGTTTCGATCTGACAGTCTTCATCCGCGGCGTGGCAGGCAACAAAATCCTGAACGCTACGTTGGCAGCCATCAATACGCCTACCGACGCCAAGATGACCAACATCGCCAAATTCACACTGGGAGAGTCTTACAACGATAAAAACTCGTTCCTCATCTCTGACCGCTTCCTGGAAAATGGTTCTTACCTGCGGATGGACAACCTCACGCTGGGGTACACCTTTAAAACAAAAAGCCAGTATATCCAGTCCATTCGTGTATACGGCAACGTTAACAACGTGTTCACCATTACCAGCTACCGCGGTATAGATCCGGAAATAGACCTGGGCGGCCTTACGCCGGGCATCGACGTCCGTAACTACTACCCGAAAACACGCTCCTTCATTTTCGGTGTGAACGCTACTTTTTAATCATGAACGTTAAGCTACTGATGAATATGAAACTGCATAAATTACTGAATATAACCCTGGCAGCGGCCATCGCCCTGTCCGGATGCCGTAAGCTGGATGTGGACGTGGAATCCCGTTACACACCCGGTAACTTCCCGACCAACAACGCCTCCTACGCAGCCGCCATCGGCGCGGTATACGCCCAGCTGGCCAACTCCAAATCCGGTGACGCTACCTACTTCATGAACGGTACCGGCTTCAGCTACGGGGTCGACTACTGGATGCTGCAGGAACTGAGCACAGATGAAGCCATCATCCCGGCCCGCGACGGCAACTACGACGACGGTGGTAAATACCGCTTCCTGCACCTCCATACCTGGAGCGGTAACCTGCCTTTCGTGATCAGCTCCTGGCAGTGGGGCTTCGGTGGTATCAATATCGCCAACAACGCCATGAACCTTGCCAAAGGCCTGCCCGAAGGCGCACAGCGGAACACTGCTGTGGCTGAACTGAAAGCAATGCGCTCCCTGTTCTACTTTTTTATGATGGACTCCTTCGGCAATATTCCCATCCTGGACGCCTATCCGGTGCCTACACTGCCGGAAACGAAACCCCGTAAGGAAGTCTTCGCCTTCATTGAAAGCTCGCTGAAATCCGCCCTGCCGGACCTGCCATCGAAAGTAGACGGTTCCACCTACGGCCGCGCCACCAAATGGATGGCCTACGCCCTGCTGGAGAAAATGTACCTCAACGCGGAATACTATACCGGCACGCCCCGTTATACCGACGCAGTGGCCATGGCCGACAGTATCCTGACCAATGCGCCTTACGCGCTGGAGGCTGACTATACCACTATCTTCAAACCGGACAACGGCCCGCAGATCAAAGAAACCATCTTCGCCATCCCTTACGATGCCAACCTGATCCCCGGTATGCACTTTACGCGCTTCGGACTCCATCCTTTCCTGAAGGAGAAGTTCGACCTGCCGGCGGCTTTCGGTCCCAGCGTGGCACTCAGTACCATCGCCGACTTCTACGCTTTCTTTAACCTGCCCAATGATCTGCGTAATAAGACCTGGCTGGCTGGCCCGCAAGACAACAAAGACGGCTCGCCCAATATCGTCCGTACCAGCACCAAAACACTGGATGCTTCCTCCCAGGGCCCCGATCAGCCGATTGACTGGAGGGTGACCATCACGCCTGAAATGAAACTCAAACCCGGCGGCGAAGGCAAACTGGACGTTGGCAATGACCTCCTCGGTCAACTGAAAGGCGTACGCTCTATCAAATTTTATCCCGACAAAAACATCAATACGTCCACCCGCTTTCAGAACAACGATATGCCGGTGTTCCGCCTGGCGGACGTTTTGCTGATGAAAGCAGAAGCCATCCTCCGTGGTGCAGCGCCTACTGCCGTAAAAGGAGAGCTGCAGACGCCGGATGTACTGGTGTCTAAA
Organism: uncultured Chitinophaga sp.; assembly: GCF_946479755.1. Next base: position 254,487 of record NZ_CAMLHC010000003.1, read on the forward strand.
ATACGTACCCGCGCAGGTGCCGCACCGGCCGCAGGTATCAACCTCGATGAAATGCTGGTGGAACGCGCCCGTGAATTTGCCTGGGAAGGATGGAGAAGAAATGACCTGATCCGCTTCGGTAAGTTTGAAGGCAAATGGGGCTTTAAACCAAAAGATAATGATGTGTTCCGTCGTATATTCCCGATCCCGGAAATAGAACTGGCGCTGAATCCTAAGCTGACCCGCAACCCGGGGTATTAATTCGGACTTGATTAACTTTAAATGTATACCGGACCCCGGTGCCGATGATTTATGCATTGTGCCGGGGCCGGCTTTATACTGGTTAATCACCAAAATAGGGACCAAATAAATTGGGGTTATGACGAATTGTTGTTACATTCGTAATCTGTTTTCCGATGGCAATGTTGCCGAAGAAAGTAGTATCAGCCAATAGTTATCCTGAAGCTTGTGAAGGTACTTATATGTTTGTTATACCATTCCTTCAAAGTCCAGGTCCGGACGACCTGCCAACAAGTCCAAACTTTACTCGGTGTCCCTAACATGAATGCAGACTTTATGAAACCTTTCAGAATTATCCTTGCTATCGCCTCTCTTTTGACCGGCACAATGACGCTCTACGCACAGGAGAAAAATCATACCTTACCACAGGTAGTGCCGAAATCTCCGGATGTGGCGAGTTTGGAGAAGTACGGTGAAATTCCGGTATCGAAGAGTAGCGGAACGGCCAATGTGTCTCTAAATCTGACCACTATTCAGGTGGGGCAGTTCTCCTTGCCGATTACGTTACAATATCACAGTAACGGGTTGAGGGTCAACGAAATTCCTTCTTGTATTGGAGAAGGTTGGTCGTTGGACGCTGGAGGAATGGTCTCCTTTAACCAGCGGGGAGCCAACGATTTTGGCAGTTATGGCATGTTCGGCATGCCCTCGTCTATGACAGATCTCACCAAGTTTCTAAGTGGTACAATGACAGCTGTGGAAAAGGAAGCCTATTTTACAAGGGTGCTGGATGATTTGGAGGATAGCGAGTTTGACCAGTATAATTATAGTTTCGCAGGAAAAGGAGGTTCGTTTTTCTTTGACATGCAGCAAAAGGCGGTGTCGATGCCGAAATCGGATTTAAAAATAATCCGGTTGCCCAATGGCGTCCAGATCAATGATAATGATGGTAATCAGTATTTCTTCACTGATCCTGAATATGCGTCGATTGGTAATAGCGGGCCAGCGGAGGTAAGAGCCTCTTTTAATGATATTTCGGCCTACCGGTTGTCGAAGATAATAACAAAGGATAATAGAACAATCGTGTTTAAGTACAAGCTTTACTCATTTGGGTATTCACAAACCAGAAGTAATATTTCCCACGTACAGAGTTTTCCAACACCGCCGCCCCCATGTCCGGCCTCTACTGTCGACCATTTCGATGAGATAACTACCTGCGGATATTTGCTTCCGGACTCCATTTTGTTTGATCAGGGATATGTAAAGTTCAAACAAAGCCTGGGTGCAAGAGAAGACATAAAATCGATCAGTAGCAACGCCGCTGTTCCCTCCATAACTGGTTTTTATCTTGCCGACACAAAGGGGCAGAAGGTTAAAGAATTTACTTTTGAACAGGGGTATTTTGGAACGAATCAGCGTTTGAAATTATCATCAGTAACAGAGTCCGGCGCTTCTGTGGCCGGCCGTAGGTGGAGCTTTACCTATTATCGTGAGGGTATGGGATTTCCCGGTTATCTGGACAACGGAAAGGACCATTGGGGATATTATAATGGAAAGACGAATGCATCACTTATTCCGGATGCCAATTACAAAGCGTTTATTTTAAATTGGAAAACCTATAATATTGGATTTGCTGATCGGCAAAGTAATTTTGATGCCGCCGTTTCGGGGATGTTGAAGGAAATTAAGTACCCTACCGGAGGATCCAGCGTTTTTGAATATGAACCTAATCAGGTAAAAGTACGTTCCTATAGTGATTTATTCAATTTGTCGAACTTTTTTAAAATCGATAACAGCAGCTATTATACCGGTCTGGCGGCAGCTGCCAGCTGGGATAATCCCAGCGGGACTGTTACCGGTTCTTTTGTGGTGCCAGCGGAGAAGCCTGTGAGGATAAGAGCATTTGTGAATTATGACCCTACAGCTTTTGAGGACCCGCAATATTCATTTTCCGGACCATTTACCACTGAGGCATATCAGGATTTAGGACATGCTTTTGGCATGAATTACGATTATAATAGCCATACTTCAGGAGGGGAGGTGTTTTCGGTGTTTCCTGCTGGTACCTATACCTATACATTGACAGCAGGGCGAACTTATGATAATGCGACTAATCAGTACATACCCAAACATTGTAATTTTTTTATAGATATTGAAACATCAGCGCCCCCGGAACCCTTTGTTATTGGGGGCTGCCGCATTGCCGCAATTAGTAATTCAGATGGAGTAAACCCGGCGGTAGTAAAGCGCTTCGTGTATAGTGACAGCCTGAACCAGGTCGCCTTTAGGAACATCCCTAATTATCTTACGGTAAAGGAGATGGCTATTGGTGAAGTACATCCGGAATCTGGATGCGCCAGTTGTGGGTTAGTGAGTACTGTACACGATGAAAGTGTCATCCCTGGCGGAGGGAGCCATATTGAATACCAATATGTCACCGAATACGATTCAAGCCAAAATAAGCAGCTTGGAAAAACGGAAAGTACATTTTTGCTCTCTTCAAATGTTGCCGGTAGCTATGTGCAGCCTTATGTGGCACCCGTAAATACCAGTTGGAGAGCGGGAATGCTACTGAACCAGAAAATTTATAAGACAGACGCCGGCGGATTTCAGCTAGTGCAGGAAATACAGAACGATTACGCCATTTCAAGTCGGCTTAGTTTGTTGAATGGGATTAAGCTCGACTATGCTCTGTATTGTGCTACCAATGCACCAGGTAGCCGGCGCATCAATCAGAGCCTGGCTACATTGTTTACGGAACATTTTTACCTTTCCCGCTCTCAAACGATTGATTATACGCCGTCTGCACCTGCGTTGGTCAAACAAAAGGATATCGCCGCCAACTCTCTGCGGCACACTTTTCCCGTATTGGAATCAAGCCCTGACAGCCGTTTGAATGTGGTGAAGGAGAAGACTCTTTACTCGTTCGACTACGATACCACAGTGGTGTCGACTGTAGATGCAAAAGGTATACGCTACCTGCAAAGGGCCAATATAATGGTGCCGATCGAAAAATTGCAAATCAAGACGATCAATGGCACTGATTATATTGTTGGGGGCAGTTTGTTTACCTATTGGGATGATAAACCTGTTGTAAATAAACTATCAGTGTTAAAGATTGACCAACCCTTGCCTTTGACCGGGTTTACCCAAAGCAGCATTAACGGAAGTGGGTCTTTTACGAATGACAATCGCTATGAAGTAAAAGCAGTGTTTGATCAGTATGACAGTTTTAATAACATTGTTACAAACCATCTGGACAATAACACGTTGCTTACTTACCTCTGGGATTATCAAAGAATGTTGCCGGTCGCTAAAGTGGCTAATGCGGCTATCGGTGATATCGCATACACGTCCTTTGAAGCTGACCAAAAAGGAAACTGGATTTTCTCCGGAACACCGGTCAGCGATGCTACAGCTCCTACTGGGACAAAATGTTATAACCTGTCAGCCCCGCTCAGTAAAAATGGGTTGACTCCCGGCAAATCATATACACTTTCTTACTGGACGAAAAACAGTACTGCTTTCTCTATTCCCGGCACACAAAGTGGCTATCCCATGAAGCTGTCGACTGTAAATGGCTGGACGCAGTTTGTTCATCAGGTGGTAGGAATTACTGGCATTACTTTTCCTGCCAGTGGTTTGATAGATGAAGTACGGTTATATCCGGCTGATGCAAGCATGGAAACTTTTACCTATGATCCGTTAATAGGTATCACTACGAGATGCGATGAAAAGGGACTTGTTACTTATTATAGCTATGACGGATTGGGTAGGTTAAAAACAGTCCGTGATCAGGATGGGAAAATTGTCCGCCAGTTTGATTATCAATTTCAGGCACCACTAACACAATAGTATCGGAAGGTAAATTCGTTTTAAAAGGATGCTGTTATCAGCATCCTTTTAAATTTAATATCTGTATTTAAATACTCTTCGCTTTCCCCAGCCCTACCTTGTACTTGTCCGGCGTGCCCGAAATGCGTATATGCATAAAACGCCCCTTCTTGCCTTTATCTGCGTTCTCAATGGCGTCTACCTGATCAGGGTCTACTTCCTCGCGCTTGCGGCCAAAAAGGGCCTGAAAACCTACCTGTGTCACCATCTTCATGGGTACCCGCAGATAGTAGTTCATCTGCAGGTCCAGCGATTGATTGCCGGATACCTCTATATAACCGAGGGAGGAATTGATATTCATTTTGGGAATTTCCAGCGTTCCGTTTTTAAAGGTCAGCTTGTTGCGCAGGGTATCAAAACGCACCATCCGCAGGTTTTTATCCTTGAAATAGGACGACATGGCCTGCATCGGGCCGAAGTCCAGCAACACGCCGTTATGGATTTCTATGTCCATCTGCGCGGCTGTTTCGCTCAGTACGGGCGTCAGGTCGGGATGCAGCCGCACATGGCTTTTGATATGCCCGGTGAGTTTACCTTTCAGATTGTTGTTGAGCACCATGTCCTGGCCGAAGTTGTCAAACTTCAGCAGCATCTTGGTCATGTCCACACTGTCGAGCCGGATGCCGCTGCGGAAATAAAGTTTGGCCGGATCGGAGGCATTGAGGATGCCGCGCATCCCGATATGGCCGCCTGCCATCCGCAGGGAAATGGTGTCTACTTTGATACGCTGGTCTTTCTGCATATGCACATTGGCCAGCACTTCTTTCATCCATAGGCGGTGGTAGCGTATTTTGCCGATACTGACGTGGGCGTCAAAATTGCTGAACGGAATTTTAAAGATATTGAAGCCGGCGGCATGGAGACTGTCGTTTTCCCGGACCGTAGTGGGTTTGGCCGGCGCCTGCGCCTGGGCGGTATGGTCCGTGAAATCGTAGTTCATCAGCTCGTCGATGTTCAGGTATTGGGATTTAAAGCTGAAGAAATTATTGCGCTCTTTGCCTTTGCGGTCAGGACCGGCGTAGAGCTTCAGGTTCATGTCGAAATCAGTGGTGCCGATTTTACCGGTAAGCGTGTCTACCACCAGGTAACGGTTGGTGCCGTACCGTATGCGGCCTTTGATATTTTCCAGCTGGATAGGATGTTGTTTGAGTGTGCCGGATATGTTGGCGATACGGGCGTCCACACGTTTGAATACGGTATCATAACGCATATTGAGTTTAGCCCGCAACCAGAGTTTGCCGGCTTCTTCATACCAGTAGCCCTGCGGGATGAACTTCCGGCCGCGGGGGCCTATCAGATCGTTGACGGCTATACGGTCTGACTTCAGGTCGAATGCCAGTTCGGTACGTCCTTTCCTGATCTTATTAAACCACAGCGGGTAGTTGTTCAACCTGCCCTTAAAAGCAAAACCGCTGCTGTCGATATGACCGCTGAAGTTGCGTACCAGCAGGCTGGTATCGTTAATGGTGATGTCTGCACCAAAATCATGCAGCGCGTGAGGGTATTGTTTGAAGGCCGCGCCGAGGTTGGTCAGCCGGAAAGTGCCTTTGGGCAAAGGGTTGGGATGCAGCAGCTCCTGTACGGATGTTTCGAAAGCGAGGCCGATATGAAAACCGGTCATCACTTCCTGCCGCAGTATTTTATGCGTGGTATCTGCCAGCATCAGTTCCCCGGGATGGATGGCGTTGCTGGAAGCGCGGAACGATACGGCGATGGGTTTCTGCTGTGCGTGGAAAATAGCCGGGAGGTCGCTGATGGAGCCACCTGCCTTAATATCGGAATTGCCTATACGAAAAGCAACAGAGTCCAGCAGCAGGCTGCCATTGCGCACCTGTGCATGCAGGTTCATTTTACGCACCGGCAGGGGATAGTTGGGAATGCGGAACTCCAGATTGGTGACGGTCAGCTCACTTTGTATGCCCTCTTTCAGTTTGGCCAGCTGCTGCTCCGGCAGATGGATGTCTACCAGCTCTTTAAAATTCATTTTCAGGGCGATTTGTCCCTGCAGTTGCTCCAGGTCTTTGATACCGAGAAACTCGCCTACGAACTTCAGGTCCAGCTCCGAGTATACCTGCATCACAATATGCGGATCGGTGAAGTCTTTCATCACAAAGTTGCCCCTGAAAACGCCCTGTCCGGGTTTGGCGTTGATGCCCAGCAGGTGCAGCTCTGATGTTTTCAGCGTATGGGCGTCGCCGTTGGTATAGTACCCTTTGAAGCCCAGGGAGTCTACCTTACGGTCAATGTTTTTATTCTGGAACCACACGTTTTCGCAGCCGAAGTTCACGCGGATGGCGGGCATTTCATTTTTAGACAGCTTTCCTTTTACGGTGCCGTCGAAGAAGATGCGGCCATCGCGGCGGTATTTTTCCATCATGGCGGCGATATCATTGGGCACCAGTGCAAAAAGCAGGTTAAGGTCCGGCCGGTCGCCTTTTACCTGCAGGTCCAGCATCGTTTCCTTGCCCAGCGCGGCAGTGCCGGCCAGCGAGAGGCTGGCGTTTTCCAGCCGGATGGTGCTGGGAGAGAGGGCCAGCTGCTTTTTACCGACGTCATAGTTGCCTTTCAGGTCCAGCGACACTTTCCGGTTGCGGAATAAAGTGCTGTCGGTGCGGCTGGTGAAATCGAACAGCATCTTACTGTCCAGCTCCAGCGCCATGCTGTCGCCCTCCATTTTAAAGGAGGTCTTGATTTTATCGATATGGGACACGATCTTCCAGCCGGAAGCAGCGTCCCGGTAGGTGACGTCAATATTTTTCAGGATTACTTTTTTCAGGTCGAGGCTCAGCGCTTCCGCGCTGTCGGCGACGGCGGCAGCGGTGCTGTCGCTTTTAAAAGTATGTGCCTTGATCAGGTCTACGTCGCCATTGGCGGCCCGGGCGATGTCTACCTTGCCGTTGGCCACTACTACAATGCGCACCTGGTACCGGCCCCGCAGGATATCAGGGAGACTGAAACCGGCGTACAGCTTCTCTACTTCATACAACGGTTTCCCGTCCATGCGTTTGTTGGCATAAAAACGGACATGGTGCAAGGCGATGGACACATAAGGGAAATTACTGAAAGGGGAGATGCTGCTTTTCTCCAGTACCAGTTCACCCGCAAATTGTTTATTCAGTGCATCCACTGCCAGTTGGGTCAGGCGCTGTTGCTGGCTGTACAGAATACCACCTGCTATGCCGGTCAACAGCAATAAGGCAGCCAGCGATATCAGCGCCACACGCATGATTTTTTTTCCTGCTTTCATGTTAAAGGCCGTTCTAATGTGTAAAAATATCAAAAAATGACGGGTGTATGCGCCGGCGGGTGTTGAGGATGTGTTAAAGTTTTACTGGATAAGTAACGTTGCTTTATTATTTTTAGCGACTATGAAAGCTGATCGTATGATTAAAAAATGTTCTGCACTGCTGGCCGCTGCAACATTAGCGCTGACAGTGCATGCCCAGGAAGCAAAAAAGCCGGGCCACGCCGGCAACCCGGTATTCCCGGGATGGTATGCCGACCCGGAAGGACTGGTGTTCGGAAAAAAATACTGGATCTTTCCCACCTTTTCGGCGCCTTATGAGCAACAGGTGTTCTTCGACGCCTTTTCCTCCGATGACCTGGTTCACTGGAAAAAACATCCGCATATCCTGGATTCCGCTGCTGTCAAATGGGCGAAACGCGCGATGTGGGCGCCTGCAGTGATCCAAAAAGGGAAACAATACTTTTTCTTCTTCGGCGCCAATGACATCCAGCACAACGGCGAACCCGGCGGCATAGGCGTAGCCGTGGCCGGCAAACCGGAAGGGCCGTACCGAGATTATCTCGGCAAACCGCTGGTGGACAGTATCTTCCACGGCGCTCAACCGATAGACCAATACGTGTTCCATGATAAAGACGGCGCCTACTACCTGATCTACGGCGGCTGGGGACACTGTAACATCGCCCGGCTGAAAGATGATTTCACCGGCTTCATTCCCTTTGCGGACGGGACCGTTTTTCGGGAAATCACACCGGAGAAATACGTGGAAGGACCTACGATGTTCATCAGGAACGGGAAGTATTATTTTATGTGGTCGGAAGGCGGCTGGGGCGGACCGGACTATAGTGTGGCTTACGCTATCGCGGACAGTCCGGCGGGACCTTTTAAGCGTATCGGAAAAATCCTCCAACAGGACCCGGCAATAGCCACCGGCGCAGGCCATCATTCTGTGATACACAATGCAAAACACGATCAGTGGTTCATCGTTTATCACCGCCGTCCGCTGGGAAAAAAAGGGGCTAACGACAGGGAAACCTGTATTGACAGGATGGAGTTTAATGAGGACGGTACCATACGGCCCGTGGTGATGACCAAAGAAGGAGTACAGCAGCTCCGGCTCTAGACCGCCGCTGTTAAGCGCGGGCGCTGTTACGGTCGTCGGTCATCATTTTGCCGGCAGGCGGAAATTGGGTCATGGTTGGTTGTGTTTTTCTGCGATGCTGTACAAACACAATGGTGGCAACGATACCGGTCAGCCCGGCGATACAAACAGTCGCCCGCGGGCCTATCCACTGGGCCAGCACGCCTGTCAGCAGGCTGCCGATAGGGATCATACCCTGGTACGCCATGATGTAATAACTGATGGCCCTTGCGCGCATGGTTGGAATAGCGTGTGTCTGGATATAGGTATTGATGGCTGATGTTTGCGCCATCATCCCTACGCCGGAAAGCATCATGAACAACAATGCCAGCGGCAGCCAGCCGGCATAGGCCAGGAGTACAAGGCTCAGGCCAAATATCAGGCTGGAAGTGATGAGTATCCTGACCAGGTCTTTGCCGGCCTTTAACTGCGCCATATAAATGGCGGCGGCGATGGAACCCACACCGGCGGCGCTTTCAAACCAGCTGAACGTCCGTGCGCTGCCATTAAAAATATCTTTTGCGAAAACAGGCATCAACGTATTGAAAGGCATCACCAGCAGGCTGCTGGCGGTGAGCATCAGCAGCAGGGAGGAGAGGTCCCTGTCATGCGAAATATACTGCCATCCTTCCCGCAGCTCCGCCCAGATGCTGCGTTCTGACTTCACGATCACCGGCAGGTCCATTTTCATCATAAACAGGGATATCAATACCGGCACATAACTCAGGAAGTTGCCGGCAAAACAGATATCTTCCCCGAAGGTGCTCAGTACAATGCCTGCCAGCGCCGGTCCGGCGATACGGGCGAAATTGGCCACGGTGGAATTGAGCGCTATGGCATTGGGAAGGTCTTCTTTCTGTTCTACCATTTCCATCATGAGCGATTGCCGGCAGGTGACATCAAACGCATTGATAACACCCTGTACAAGTGACAGGAAAATGATACCGGGTATGTTGTAATACCGCAGCAGGATCATGAGCGCCAGCGCGCCGGCCTGCACCATGGAAATCACCTGCGTGATGATCATCAGGCGATAGCGGTTATGACGGTCTATGTAACTGCCGGCGTAGGGCGACAGGAAGAGGGAAGGGATGAGGCTTACAAAACTGACTACGCCCAGCAGAAGGGCCGAATTGGTTAACCGGTACACCAGCCAGCAAACGGCTGTTTTCTGCATCCATGTACCTATCAGGGAAATAGATTGTCCGTAAAAGAAGAGCCGGAAGTTCCGGGATTTTAAAGAGCGAAATACATCCATTCAGAATTTATTTATACAAGCGGGAATGCTGCCATTCCTTTTAATAATCGATGGTGCAAATTTCGGTCAGTTCGATATATTTGTAAAATAGATTGTTTTAATGATATCCATTAGTAAAACCGATTGATCTATGGAGCTTCGTCAACTGGCTTATTTTGTGAAAGCGGCGGAAACGTCCCATTTTACGGAGGCTGCAGCGGCCATGTACATCACACAGTCTACCTTATCGCAGCAGATCAAGGCGCTGGAAACAGAACTGGGCATGCCCTTGTTTGACCGGGTAGGCAAACATGTGCAGCTCACGGAAGCAGGCAGCGTATTTCTCCTGCATGCCCGGCAAATACTGCTGGACGTGGAGAAAGGCAAACAGGCCGTTGAAGATTTACAGAACCTGCTCACCGGTGAGCTGCGCATCGGCGCCACCTATGCTTTTACATCGCTGTTGCTGCCGGCATTGACGACCTTCCCGGGCAAATATCCCGGCCTGCGCATCTTTGTGGACTACGGCAACACGGAAGAACTGGAAAGAAAACTGCGGTCGTCCCAGCTGGATTTTATCCTGGCATTTCACCAGTTGACGCCGGGCAAAGAGTTTGAAAGCCAGGAGCTGTTTACCTCCAAGATAGTGATGGCGGTGTCGAAAAAACATCCCATGGCGCAACTGAAAGAGATCAACCTGAAAAACCTGGACGGCATGGAACTGATCCTGGCCTCCAAAGGTTTCAGCTCCCGCGATTTTCTCAGCGAGGTGCTGGAAAAACACAAAGTATACCCGGCAGTGAAAATTGAGCTCAACGACGTACACGCGCTGCTGTCGCTGCTGGAAGGCGGGCATTGGGTAACATTGCTCAATGAGCGGGCGCTCAACGGCTGGAAGAACCTGGTGGCGGTACCTATCGCCGGCAAGGCCTTGTTGCGAAAGGCTTATATCCTCTGGCAGAAAGGCACTTACCGAAAAAAAGCGGCAGACCTTTTTGTGAGGGAACTGCTGAAAGGCATAGAAAAACAGAAGCAGCTGTGATCACTGCGCGTCCATCACCTGCAATGCCCCGTATTTAAAATATTTATCAAAAGTTGTCAGGAACGTATTGAGACTGGTGAACCCCAGCCGGTCCATAATGGTGGTCACCGGCGTATTGCGGGTGCTCAGCATTTCAAAGGCCACGGCCATTTTCTCCTGCAATACCAGCTCCGGTATGGTCAGGTGGAACTCCTGTTCAAACGGGCGGCGTAACAACGCCTCTTCCACGTCAAATTTCTGTTGCAGTGTTTTATAGGTCAGCGGTTCATCCAGGTGGTTCAGGATATAACTGAAAATTTCGTGCAGCTGTTGCCGTTTGGCGTCGTTCATCATGATGGGTGGCGGGGCGATCAGCCGCCGGGTGTAGTTGCCGTAGAAATCGGCCGCATTGCGGCGGAAGAAACTATAGGCGCTGTTGCCGATGTATTTGGCCCGCAGGATACGGTCGCGTATCAGGCGGCTCACGGGATTGAGCAGGAAGGGCGCTTTGTGCAGCGGTTCTGTCACATTGGAAATGGGAATGGCCGCCAGTGAACTGAGCAGCGGGAATTCCCGTGCCAGCTCTTTCAAAGCGTAAGGTTCAATGTTGATGTGAAAGCTGAGGGGTTGCGAGGTGCCCGGGAGGGTGGGCTCTTCAGAGGCCATCACGTTGAAAAGGCTGACTTCTTTTTCCAGCTGCTGCCGGTTGTTGATGGCGCCCCGCAGATTATCGACATCATCGTAAGCATGCAGGGTGATCACCTGGTACTGGGAGCAGTGGCGTACCTGCACGCCCGGCCGCATATGGATGCTGTGTACCCAGATGGAAAATTCCCCGGCCCGGATGTTCTGGTCGAGGATGGAGCCGTCTTTGTCTTCGTGGTAGTAAAACCGCGCATACGGAATCAGTTGCCCCTGAAAAGCAGCGGGAATGTCCTGGTGCGGCGTGAACGTCGTGTCATCTCTTTCGATGTACAGGATTTTGGTAGTTGATTTCATCGGAAATGGTTTATGGTCAGGACCTATTGAAGCTGGTGCATACTGTCTTCCGTCGGCGGCGCCTTAACGGGGAGCAGGATGCCGGCAGGAAGCGGTTCACCGCCGGGGCTTGCAATGAATAGCTTGTGGAGGGTCCGGGAGGTGTCTATCACTCCATGGAGGCCGTAATGACGTAAGGCAAGTGTCTTGAGTCCGGCAAGGGTTACGCTGGAAAAATAAAACAGTTTTTTGCGCCAGGCGTCTGCTTCCTGTTCTGTGAAGCGCCGGATGTCGAAGGTGCGGGCGCTGTCATTGTACACCAGTTGCTGACCGGGCCGCAGCAGGATTTGCCGGCTGCCGGCGGTCAAACGGAGGGAGCCTTCGGTAAGGGATATACGAATATGATGCGGGGTATGCGTGTTCACATGGAAGCTGGTGCCTAGTACCTGCACGGTGCTGTTGGGCAGCTGCAGTACAAAAGGCTGATGGGCGTTGGCCGCGATCCTGAAATAGGCTTCGCCGTTCAGGGAGGTCTCCCGGACAGATTCGGTGAAGCTGAAAGGGAATTTTAGCTGCGTGCCGGCATTGAGCCATATTTCGGTGCCGTCGGCGAGGGTGATTTTATAGTGGCTGTGGTCCGGAACAGTGAGGGTATTGACACCGGCGGGCAGGCCAACGGCGGTCAGCAGGGAAAGGCTGCCGGCTTGTACGGGCAATGGCTTTTGGCGGATAGACAGCGTAGCCGGGGCATCGGTCAGCGGGTGAATAGTCCCGTCGGCCAGGGCCAGGTTGGCAACGGTCGTCGCCGGCGGCGGCGTTACATCTGCCGCAGCACGAACACCGTAATAATTATAGAAGTAGTAATAGACGGAAAATGCCGCCAGGAAGATGCTGGCGACGGTGCCCCATTTGAACATGGGACGATAGGCCGGCCCTTCGGTAATGCTGTAGGTATTGCGCCAGCGCGCTTTTTCCTGCAACTGTTTGCCGCCCTCAATGGCCTTCCACATCTCACGGGCCTCCGGCACCTCCTCCAGGTAAGCATCCAGCAATGCTTCATCGGCGGCGGAAATGATACCGGCTTTCTTTTCTGTCATCAACTGAAATATGGACGTGAGATTTTTCATCAATCATAATAACAGAAATAATATCCGGACGGGGTATCTCAGAAGCGGATTTTTTCCAATAACTGGCGGAGGGTCTTCAGGGCAGAGGCTACGTGTTTTTTAACGGTTTCTTCGCTGATGTCCATCACAGCGGCGATTTCCTTGCGGGTCTTGTGCTCCTGGTAGGCCAGCCGGAACACCTGTGATTGTTTTTGGGGCAACAGGTTGATGGCGCCTTCCAGTTGCGCCCGCAGCTCATTTTTTTCGAGCCGGCTGTCCGGGGTAACATAAGGCGGCTGTTGTAACCATGCCAGCCGCTTTTTCCGGGTCTCGTCTTTTGAAATCCTGTTCAGGCAACGGTTCTTGATGCTGACAAAAAGAAAGTTCTTCAACGTGGTGATCGTACTCAGGTCTATCCGCTTATATAACGCATGCTGCCAGAAATCAATAAAGAATTCCTGTACCAGCTCCCGGGACGCATCCTCATCCTGGAGTATGGTCATAGCGGTAATTAACAACCACTCGCGGTAAAGATGGTAGAAGTGGTCAAAAGCCTCCACACTACCGGTCTTCAGTGCGGCCAGTAATTCAATATCGTTATTATGGGCATTCATGCGTTGTGTGTAGTTAGGCTGCCGGGGGAGGGTATAAGCCCCGGAAATAGCTGCTCTACGCTGGTTTTCGTCATACAGTGAAATGATTGATCGGGCGTCTGCTGCTGCCAAACATAAATTTTCAGGTATATTCGATTCGTAATGGTCTGCCGGATTTTTCGGAAGATACTGAATTTGTTAATCAATTGTTAATCGTTCTTGGGCAACGTGAAATGCTAACCGGGTGTCAACAGGATTTATAATAATTTGATTTTTAACTGGATAGAATAAAACTATTGACGCAAATACCCCGAAGGCGGGTGGAAAAAAATACCCAAAATGAACAAAAAGAATCCCTGCCTTCAAAAAAGACAGGGATAAGCGATTTCAACCGTACAAGTTATCTTTTCTTGGGTTTGCGTTTTTTCGGCTTGCCGTACTTCAGCATCATTTTTTCCTTGTGACTGACCTTCTGGTTGGTCTTCATATTCTTGGCGAGCTTCTGGTGGAAAGCGGGACCGGCATCTTCCCGTTTGGGTGCCTTCACCAGCGTATTGCGCATAAACACCTTCGGCTTTTCGTCTTCTGTCAGCACATCGGAAATTTCCAGGTCTTCGGGTAAAGGACGCTCTGGAATACTATAGTTCATCAGCCCTTCAATAGCAGCCAGTTCTTCGGTCTCCTGGTCTTTGGTCAGCAGAATGGCGATCCCTTTTTTGTCGGCACGGCCGGTCCGCCCGATACGGTGGATGTAGTTTTCCGGTACTTCCGGCGTGTCGAAGTTGATCACATGGCTCACTTCCGCGATATCCAGCCCGCGGGCGATGATATCGGTCGCAATCAGAAAACGGTAATGGCCTGCCTGGAACTGGTTGACTGTATTAAAACGATGGTTTTGTTCTTTGTTGGAATGGATAATGCCCACTTTATCGGGGAACTTGGCCTGCAGCTGCTCATACAGATCATCGGCCAGTTTCTTGGTACCTGCGAAGATGAGGGTCTTGACCATGCTTTCGTCGCGGGTGATCAGCAGCTCCAGCAGGTTTACCTTAGTATTGAAGTTAGGGACCCGGTACAGCACCTGGTCAATGTTTTCCAGCGGCGTGCCCGTGGGTGCCGCTTCTATCATGATGGGGTTGTTGAAGTGCGTCTGTATCACCGCTTCCACCTCCTCGGTGATGGTAGCGGAGAACATCAGGTTTTGGCGGCGGGGGGGCAACAGGTCCATGATGTTGGTCAGCTGCATCCGGAAACCAAGGTTCAGCATCTCGTCCACTTCATCGATGATTAGTTTTTTGACCGACTTTACCTTGAGCGCGCCACTGAGGATAATATCGTACAGGCGTCCGGGTGTGGCCACCAGGATGTCTATTTTGTTTTGCACCGCGGCCATCTGCGGGTTCATATTCACCCCGCCGTAAACGCCCATTACTTCCACACTCATGTAAGTGGTCAGTTTTTTTACGGACTCCACTACCTGTACCACCAGCTCGCGGGTAGGCACCATAATGAGCACCTGCGGGTGTTTCTCCTTGGTAAACTTAAACTGCCGCAGGGTGGGCAGCAGATAAGCAAAGGTTTTACCCGTACCGGTCTGGGCAATACCGCATACGTCCTGTCCGGACATGATCACGGAAAAGGCCCGTTGCTGTATGGTGGTCGGCTTTGCAAAGCCCAGCTCGTCGAGGGCGTTGCGTAATGGTGTGTTCAGATTTAAATCCCCAAATGTCATGTTTCTACAAAATATGAACGGCGAAGGTAAACAATATTTTTGGCCTGCGGCTGTAAAGGCCCATTCCGCATGAATCCTGACGGCTTTTCGTTACATTTAAGCCAGCAAAAAAAAAGGATATGAAGGACATACATGTACAGGCAATACGCGTGCACGCCTACGGCGGATCAGATCAGTTGCGCCTGGAAGAGGTGCCGGTGCCGGCGCCCGGACCAGGGGAGGTGTTAATCAATATTGTGGCCAGCGGGGTCAATCCTGTCGACTGGAAAATCAGGGAAGGCATGATGCAAAAAACACTGCCCTACATTCCCGGTGTAGAAGCTTCCGGTGTGGTGGTAGCCCTCGGTGAAGGGGTGACGGACAAAAAAGTGGGAGAGGCGGTGTATGGCGCGGTAGACGGCTCTTATGCCGCCTGCGCAGTAGCGCCCGCTGAACAGCTATTCCCTAAACCTATCCATCTGTCCTTTGAGGAAGCGGCTGCCTGCGGCGGCGCCAAAACCGCCTGGGGCGCACTCTTCGATGTGGGAAAACTGGCCAAAGGGCAACGGGTGCTGATTCATGCCGGCGCCGGCGGGGTAGGGCACTTCGCCGTGCAACTGGCATACCATGCCGGAGCCTATGTGATCGCCACCAGTTCGGCTGAAAATGCGGACTTCGTAAAATCCCTCGGCGCTTCGGAAGTAATCGATTATGCCGCGGCTCCCTTTGAAACACAAACTGCCCCGGTAGACGTGCTGCTGGACACCGTCGGCGGCGATACGCTCGACCGTTCGTATCAACTGGTGAAGCCGGGAGGTATCCTGCTGTGCCTCGTGCAGCAACCGTCACCGGAAAAAGCCGCAGCCGCCGGTATCCGCGCAGTATGGGCCGGCACCAAAACACTGCATGCCATGAAGGAAGTCGCTAAACTGCTGGATAAAGACCTGATCCGCCCCTCCGTCCGGAAAGTGTTCGCTCCCCTGTCTGCCGCGGCTGCAGCGCAGGACTACAGCCAGCTGGGCGGCCCCGGCAGAGGTAAGATCGTGCTGAAAATAGAGGAATAATGAGTGAAGTAAAGCAGCTTGAATAACATCGCAGCCCGGGGCGTTAGCCCTGGGATTCCGATGCCCCAAAGATCGTTTTCCGGTGTTGCGTTCCCCAGGCAAACAATGCGTCAATCACCGGGTTCAGCGTGGCAGCATAAGGCGTCAGCGTATATTCCACGCTCACCGGCTGACTGTCGAACACGCTGCGTTTGATCAGCTTATGCGCTTCCAGGTCTTTCAGTTCTTTGGACAATACTTTAGAGGTGATCCTGGGTATATTTCTTTCAATATCGCGGAACCGTTTATGGCCGCGGGAGATCGCGATAATGATCGGCAGCTTCCATTTACCGTTGATGACGTCCAGCGCATCCCTTACCGGCATGATCACACCCAGGCAATCCTTATGGTCGCCCGTCTCCATACATTTTTCCTTCGCTGATAAAACAGGTTCCTGCTCCGCTATCATGTCTGCTCCCATATTAATTTTTTTAGATAAAATATCCAAATGACTCACTTTCTTTTTGTATAGTGCTATCCTTTTGGTTACTGGTAACTTTTGGAAAGCAAAAATAATAACTTTGCAGTAGTTTTTTATCATAAAGTATGAATCAGATGAAAGTAGAAATATGGTCAGACATCATGTGCCCGTTTTGTTATATCGGCAAACGCAAATTTGAAGCGGCACTCGAGAAATTCCCGGAGAAAGACAAGATAGAAGTGGAGTGGAAGAGCTTTCAACTCAACCCAGACCTGAAATCCATGCCAGGCACAGATGTATATGAATACCTGGCGCAGCACAAAGGCATCTCCCGGGAGCAGTCTGTACAGATGCACCAGCAGGTGGTCCGGTCGGCCAGCGAAGTGGGATTGACCTATAACTTCGATCAGGCGGTAGTGGCCAACTCTTTCGATGCCCACCGGTTGATACAATTGGCGAAAGTGCACAAGCTGGGCGCCGTAGCGGAAGAAAAGCTCTTTATTGCTTATTTCACTGAAGGAAAAGATATTTCGGACCGTGAGACACTGATCAATATCGGCGAAGCCATAGGGCTGGACCGTAAGCTGGTGGCAGACATGCTGGCCTCGGGTGACTTTGCCGGTGCGGTCAACCTGGATGTCCGCGAAGCAGAGCAGCTGGGCGCCCGCGGCGTTCCGTTTTTTGTGCTGGACCGTAAATATGGCGTGGCAGGCGCACAGCCATCCGAAGCCTTTACAGAAGCGCTTACACAGGCATACGGCGAATGGCGTAAAACACAACCCCTGGCTACACTGGATATTGCCGACGGCGCTTCCTGTTCTGTTGACGGCACCTGCGAGTAAGACCGGCCGGAGATGACATTATTCTGTTAGCTTTGTTGTTCAAACTATCTGTTTTATGTCGCTCCTAAAAAGGATCAACCCTTTCTCCAAACAAAATGACGAAACCGGCTTCGGTACCAATCCCAATGGTTACGGAGGCCGGTTTATCAACCGCGACGGCAGCTTCAACATCCGCCGTGAAGGCCGTCCTTTCTGGGACCGGTTTAGCGTGTATCATTCGCTGCTCAACCTGCCGGCGTGGAAGTTCACCTGCGTCATCCTCCTGTTTTATTTTTCTATCAATCTCCTCTACACCGGCATCTACTGGGCACTGGGGGCCGACCAGTTTCAGGGCATTCTCGGGCAGACCGCCTGGGCGCGCCTGAAAGAGATTTTTTTCTTCAGCACGGAAACCTTTACTACCGTCGGCTATGGCCGGGTAAACCCCGTTGGCGATGGCGCCAACATGGTGGCAGCTATCGAAGCCATGTCGGGTTTCCTGTCCTTTGCGGTGGCCACCGGTCTGATGTATGGCCGTTTTTCCCGGCCCCGGGCGCACCTCGTGTTCAGCGACCACGCGCTGATTGCTCCCTACAAGGACATGACCGGCCTGATGTTCCGCTTTGCTTCGTACAAAGACAATCACACACTCACTAACGTGGATGTGACGGTCACGATAGGACTGCAGTTAGTGGAAGATGGCACGCCGGTGTATAAGTTTTATTCATTGCCGCTGGAAAGAGGGAAGATCGAAAGCCTGTCCATGAACTGGACCGTCGTGCATCCCATCGATGAAAACAGCCCGCTGCTGGGTTTTACGGCCGAGGATATGCGGAATGCCGACGTAGAGATTTATGTCCTGGTAAAAGGTTTTAACGACGTATATGCGAATACGGTATTGCAACGTACTTCCTACACCTACGAGGAAATACAGTTCAACCGGAAATTCATCCCCATGTACCGGGAAAGCGAAAATGGCAGGACTACCATCCTGGAATTACACCTGCTCAATAAATCGAGAGAGATTAACTGATTTGTTCAGGGAGATAAAAAAAGGGCGAAGACCGTATTGGTCTTCGCCCTTTTTTATGGGAAGAATACTATTTAATGAATGCTTTTTTCGTTGAAATCATCAGCAGGCCAATATAGGTAAAGGCGCCGTTGATGATCAGCAGCTCCAGCCCAATCTGGAACTGGTTGAACAGCAGGGACTGATAGGTGTCTACCACATAACAGAGGATAGGCGCTACTACGCAGACGATCGGTACGAGACGGTCGTTAACGGTACGTTTGCTCAGGATACCGAAGGCAAAAAGGCCCAGCAGCGGTCCGTAGGTGTAGGTGGCCACTTTCAGGATCACGCCGATCATGCTGGGGTTGTTGACCCATTCAAATACCATGACGAACAGCAGGAAGATGAATGCCATCAGCAGGTGGATACGCTGGCGGACTTGTTTTTTCCGCGCTTCGTCCCAGTCGGTGCGGCGCTGTAAATCCAGGATGTCGATACAGATGGAGGAGGTGAGGGCCGTCATAGCGCCGTCGGCACTGGGGAACAGCGCAGATATCAACGCAATGATGAAGATCACGGAGATCACCGGCGGCATGTGGTGCAGCGCCAGTTCGGGGAACAGGGCGTCGCCGGTGGCGCTTACCTGCTGTTGTGCGCCAAAGAGGTGCAACAGGCCGCCGAGGAACAGGAACAGGCCAATGACGATCAGCATGATGAAGGCTAGCGACACCATGTTCTTCTTGGAGTCACGCAGTGTCTTCACGGAAATGTTTTTCTGCATCATCTCCTGGTCAAGGCCGGTCATGGTAATGGTGATAAACGCCCCGGCCAGTATCTGCTTGACGAAAAACAGTTTACTGTTGGGATCAAATTCAAAGATCCGGGTAAGTCCTTTCTCCTGCATGGCTGTAATGCTCTGGCCCATGTCCATGTGCATGGCGTGCAGAATGTAAAATACGCAGATGATGAGGCCCGCCAGCATACAGGTGGTTTGCAGCGTATCAGTGTATACGATGGTTTTTACCCCGCCTTCGTAGGTATACACCAGGATCATAAAGAGGATGATCAGGGTGGTGAGCCAGAAGGGCACGCCGAAGCTGGAGAGGATCGCGTCCTGCAGGATGCGTACCACCAGGTATAACCTGGCCGTCGCCCCCAGGGTGCGTGACAGGATAAAGAAAGAAGCGCCTGTTTTGTACGACAGCACCCCAAAGCGTGTGTTGAGGTAGTTGTAGATGGAGGTCAGCTGCAACCGGTAATAGAGCGGTATCAGCACAAAGGCGATGGTGATGTAACCGATAAAGTAACCCAGCGTGATCTGGAAATAGGTAAAGGCGTCTTTGCCGACCGCTCCGGGAACGCTCACAAACGTGACACCGCTCAGAGAGGTGCCAATCATCCCGAATGCCACCAGCATCCAGTTACTGTTCCTGTTGCCGATGAAAAAGGAGTCGTTGTTAGACCCACGGCCGGTGTACCAGGCGACAATCAATAAGATAACGAAGTAAGCAATGACGAACGAAAATAATAATCCTGGCGACATAAATGTATTTTAATCAAGACCGCACCGCAATATAAAGTGCTAAATCACAAATATAACATCTTACCCTATTGAGTGTATGTATGCCGCAAGGGTGTTTTTTACACGATTACCCCCCGGAATAATTATTTGCTTTTGTCAAATAAAATAGTTGACAATGTCAAGTATTTTTGTAATTTTGACTGAAATACAAATGTATATGTCGTCTAGCGATGCACTGATAGCGGATGTCCGTCATTTTAACCGCTTTTATACCGGGGTAGTGGGCCTGTTGGACCAGCATATCCTCGAAAGCAAATTTTCACTTTCTGAAGTAAGGGTGTTGTATGAGATCGGGGATCAGGAAAAATGTACCGCCGGTCAGCTGATCAATATCATGAAGATAGACGGGGGATACCTGAGCCGCATCCTTAAGAAGTTCGAAACCGCCGGTTTGATCACCCGGCTCCAGTCACCCGCCGACGGCCGGACTTTCTTTCTGCAACTGACGGCCAAGGGCCGTAAGCTGATGACCGGCCTCAATGAAAGGTCTTCTGACCATATCCGGCAGATACTGGAGCCGCTGGAAGAACCACAGCGGCTCCAGGTAACCGGCGCCATGAAAACGATTGAAACAGTATTATCGGGCGCCGCCCCGGCGGCGGCAACTTCGGATATCCATTTCCGTTATGACCTGCAACCGGGCGATATCGGTTACCTGATATACCTGCACGGAGAGCTGTATGCCAAAGAATGTGGCTATAATTTTGAGTTTGAATCCTATGTATGTAAAACATTCCAGGATTTCCTGTCCACCTACAACGCCAACAAAGACCGGGTGTTCCTTGCCATTGCAGACAACAGGATCGTGGGGGCGGTAGCGATACTGGGCTCTTCGCGTTACCTCGCCCAGCTGCGCTGGTTCATCGTACATCCCGACTACAGAGGCCGTGGGCTGGGCAAACGCCTGTTCGCTGAAGCCATCGCTTTCTGCCGGGAGAAAAATTATCAGAACGTTTACCTGCTGACGACCAGCCTGCAATCAACCGCCATCGATATTTACAAAAAGGCGGGGTTCCGGAAAACAGGGGAGAAGTTCCAGCAACTGTGGGGGCAGCAACAATATGAACAGCGGTATGATATGGACCTGACGGAATCAAAGATATTTCCGTAACAACACAATCTGCCCCAGGTGATAGGCGTCGTGTTCTGCGAGGCCCTGCAAATAATAAATCGCTTTTTTATCCGTCCCCGGAAAGGTATCGAACAGTTCCGCTTCCGGAAACTTCCGGATAGTGGCTGCCATCTGGTCAAAAGAATGTTCCAGCCGGTGGATGGTGGCCTGCCAGTTTTCTTCCCCGTGGTTTTCCGGCATATAAAAATCCGGGAGGTCTCCGTCTTTTTCAGGCGGTTCGTTATGCATGTACCGCTCTACCCGCTGGTGCCAGAAGATAACATGGTTCACGATCTGCCAGATGTTATTGGAGCCGTTCAGGGTTTTTACCGCCTGACGCGCATCGATGCGGGAAAGATGTTCCCTGAAAGTCACATCCAGCCAGGGTTTCCCATTATATAACGCTTCAATGGAAGAAGCGAGGTGTTCTGTAAGCTGCATAATTCGTAATTTAACTTATTTGTCGGTATTTTTAAAGTAAAACCCAAACGTTATGAACCAAGTGGATCTGGAAACGAACAAGAACGAAGATGCCATGAGACTGGCCATCAGCACCATGAAACAGCGCCTCGGTGTTATTGAACAGGGCGGCGGAAAAAAAAGCCTGGAAAAGGTACGCCAGCGGGGCAAACTGACGGCCAGGGAACGTATTCAATATCTGATAGACAAAGACACCCCTTTTACCGAGATCGGCGCCTTTGCTGCTTATGAGATGTACGCCGAATATGGTGGTTGCCCCGCTGCCGGCACTGTTGGCGGCATCGGCTATGTAAGCGGCCGCCAGTGTATGATCGTAGCCAACGACATGACAGTAAAAGCCGGCGCCTGGTTTCCCATGACCGGCAAAAAGAACCTGCGCCTGCAGGAAATAGCCATGGAAAATCATCTCCCGGTCATCTACCTGGTAGACAGCGCCGGGGTGTTCCTGCCCATGCAGGATGAAATATTCCCAGATAAGGAACACTTTGGCCGCATCTTCCGTAACAACGCCCGCATGAGCGCCATGGGCATTACGCAGATTGCCGCCGTGATGGGCAGCTGCGTGGCCGGCGGCGCCTATCTCCCCATCATGAGCGATGAAGTGCTGATGGTGGAAGGCAACGGCTCTATCTTCCTCGCCGGCCCATACCTCGTAAAAGCCGCTATCGGGGAAGACGTAGATGCGGAAACGTTAGGCGGCGCCGTTACCCACACTGAAATTTCCGGTATCGCGGACTACAAATTCAAAACAGATGAAGAATGCCTCGACCAGATAAAAAGGATCGTCAGCAAAATAGGACAGGGGCCCACTGCCGGCTTTGACCGCATTGAACCCGCAGCGCCTGCACTGCCGGAAGAGGAGCTGGACAGCGTACTGCCGGCCGACAGCTCCCGTCCCTACGACATGCTCGATGTCATCCACCGCCTGGTAGATAATTCCGACTTCGACCAATATAAACAGGACTACGGTAAAAGCATCCTTTGCGGCTACGCCCGCATCGACGGATGGGCTGTAGGCATCGTGGCCAATCAGCGTAAAATCGTGAAGAGCCGCAAAGGGGAAATGCAGATGGGCGGCGTTATCTACAACGACAGCGCCGATAAAGCAGCCCGCTTCATCATGAACTGCAACCAGAAAAAAATTCCGCTGGTATTCCTGCAGGACGTGACCGGTTTTATGGTGGGCAGCCGCAGCGAACACGCCGGCATCATTAAAGACGGCGCCAAACTGGTCAACGCGGTGTCCAATTCCGTCGTGCCCAAAATCACCATCATCATCGGTAACTCCTATGGCGCCGGCAACTACGCCATGTGCGGCAAAGCCTATGATCCCCGCTTTATCTACGCATGGCCTTCCGCTAAAATAGCGGTGATGGGCGGCGAACAGGCGGCTAAAACACTGCTGCAGATACAGGTGGCTTCCCTCAAGGCAAAAGGCCAGGAAATCACGCCGGAGGAAGAAGCACGCCTGCTCAAAGAAATCACCGATAAATACAACAGCCAGACCACTCCTTATTATGCCGCTGCCCGCCTCTGGGTAGATGATATCATAGATCCCGCTGATACCCGCCGGCATATCTCTGAAAGTATCAAAGCCGCTAACAACGCGCCGGTTGAACAGGTGTTCAACGTAGGTGTGTTCCAGGTATAAAATGTACATTTTCGGATTTTCGATTTTTTGATATTGATAATCTATACGGGTTCATCCACCGGAATTTCAAATCAAAAAATCGAAAATCCGAAAATGACAATATATTTGCGCGCTATGGCAGAATTGCAGATATATACGGATGGCGCCTCCCGCGGCAATCCCGGACCCGGAGGTTACGGAGTGGTATTGTTATGGGGCAGCATGCGCAAAGAATTGTCGCAGGGTTACCGTAAAACCACCAACAACCGGATGGAACTGCTGGCAGTAATCACCGCACTGGAAGCGCTGAAGAAAGACGGACTGGAAGTGACCATTTTTACCGACAGTAAATATGTGGTGGACAGCATCGAGAAAGGATGGATATGGGGCTGGGTAAAGACCGGTTTTAAAGATAAAAAAAACAAAGACCTGTGGATGCGCTTTATCCCGCTCTACAGAAAACATAAAGTGAAAATGCAGTGGGTGAAAGGCCATGCCAGCAACCCGCTGAACAACCGTTGCGATGAACTGGCCACACAGGCTGCCGACAGTGGCAACTGGCTGATAGACCAGGGCTTCGAAAGCGGAAATTAACCATCGCCGAACCAACTGGCGGCCCGGATTGTAATATAGACGGAAAAACTTCGTTTATGCTTACCTGGCTGATAGAAACCCTCCAGAAATACCCGGAAATCGCCGTCATGTTAACCCTGCTCATTGGTTTTCTCCTCGGCAAAATACGTATCAAAGGTTTTACACTCGGTACTGTGACCGGCGTATTGCTGGTGGGAATTGTCATTGGCGGCATACACATACAGATACCGGGTGCGGCCAAATCCATTTTTTTCCTGCTGTTCCTGTTTTGTACCGGCTACAGCATCGGGCCGCAGTTTTTTCAGGGACTTAAAAAAGACGGGCTGCCGATAGCGGCCTTCTCGTTTATCGTCTGCTGCAGCAGTCTTTTTTTCTGCTGGGCCATCGCCTCCATCCTGCAGTTTGATACAGGCACGACCGCCGGGCTGATGTCCGGCGCCAATACCTGCTCCGCTATCATCGGCGTTGCTTCCAATACCATCAATGAACTGGACATCAGCATGGCGGACAAAGAGCGGCTGGTCAACCAGATCCCGGTGGCCTATGCGGTCACCTATATCTTCGGAACGGCCGGTACCAGCTGGTTCCTGTCGGTCGTCGGCCCCTGGTTCATGTCCGGCAGCAGGGAAAAACTGATAGAAGAAACCCGTAAACTGGAAGCGACGCTCACCGATGCCAATACAGAAGACGACGGTGATATTAAAAACGCCTATGATCATGTGGCTTTCCGGGCATACCTCGTCAACAATGAACTGGTAGGGGAAGATGGAAAGTCGGTGGCGGAACTGGAAGCGTCTTTCCGGCGTAAGAAAAGAGTGTTGTATGTGCTGCGCGTCAGGAGGGAAGGGGAGATGATGGAGACCCCGCAGGATTTTGTGGTCCGCCAGGGAGATATTATCGCTGTTGGCGGGCAACGGTCCGCCGCCATCGCTTCAGGCGCTATGCTGGGCAAGGAAGTCGCCGATGCCGACCTGCTGACATTCCCGGTACAGGCCATCAATGTGGTGATCAGTAAAAATACCGCCATCAATAAACCTATTAAGTTGCTGGTGCGGCAACCACAGCTGCATGGTATCAGCGTCCGGAAAATTACGCGCGCCGGTATTGAAATACCGCTGGAGGCCAATACCATCGTGCAAAAAGGCGACGTGGCCGAACTGGTGGGCATACAGGAAGAGCTGGACCTCGCCGTGCCTATATTGGGATTTAAGGAGCGGGCAGGCGTGGAAACCGATATTCCCTACCTGGCGGGCGGTATTGCCCTGGGCGCCCTGGTAGGCGCCATGAGCGTGCGGTTCGGTAATGTGCCGGTAGAGCTGAGCACCAGCGGCGGCGCGTTGCTGGCCGGTCTTTTCTTCGGCTGGCTGCGCAGTGTCAATCCGCGTTTCGGGTATATCCCGCCTTCGTCACAGTGGGTGCTCACCAAACTGGGGCTGCATGTGTTTATTGCCATCGTGGGACTTACCGCCAGCGATGGATTTTTACAGGGCCTGAAGCAGGAAGGCCTGACGCTGTTCCTCGCCGGTCTGGTGCTGAGCCTGTTGCCTATGGTGGTAGCGCTGTTTCTCTCCAAATATGTTTTCAAATTCCATCCGGCCATCGGTTTGGGGGCGTGTGCCGGCGCACATGACGAATCAGCACCGTTGCTGGCCGTACAGGATGCGCTGAACAGCAAGGTGCCTGCGTTGGGCTATACGGTCGCTTATGCCGTCGCTAATATCACGCTCACCACTTCCGGTGTTATCATTGTACTACTGATGCATAAAGGGTAAGATCAATATATGATAGTCCGAAAGCAGGTATAACTGCTCAAAACAAACATGATAAGCTCGCGGAAAAATCTAACATGATAAGCCCGCTGCGTATGCAGTATCGGGCGTCCACGCTGATGGCCGCAGGACTACAGCTGCGGCTATTTAGCAGTATTCCGTTCATCACAGTTTTCCATCACCGTTCAACTTTTTTAACATTTCTTTTGTTGTTTACGTACAAACACCATAGCTTTGCGTCCCACTAGTCTATAGGATTAGTAGAATATTGAAAGGTTAAATTATGAGAAAGAGGAAACCAATAATGGAAATGAAGAACCAACCGGGTCAACGCATCAACCAAAGTTGTTGTTGCTGTAGTTAAAACCAATCACTATCTGCACGCAGGTCTTCCGGGACAACGTTTACAGCAACATATCTGTTTCCGGAAGGCAGCTGTCACAGTACACACAATACAAAGGAGGCTAAGCTGGTGTTATCTGCTTTGAGGCAGGTACCGGCCTGTTATTGCCTTTATTCGTTCTCTAAACCAATCAACATAGATCTATGTTACAACGATTGCTGATTCTTCTACTGCTGCTGGGGCCACTGGCAGCGTTTTCACAGGTACGTACCGTTACAGGCACCGTGCTGTCGGCCAAAGACAAGGAGCCACTGCCCGGCGCCACCATCGTCATTAAAGGAACGACGAAAGGTGTGCTTACTGGGCCTGACGGTTCTTTCCGGCTGGAAGTCACAGATCCCGCCGCCACCACACTGGTCGTTAGTTATGTAGGCATGACCTCACAGGAAGTGCCTGTCAGCACCGCACCCATCACCGTCACCCTGCAGTCCGCCGGTAAGGACATCGACGAGATCGTGGTGATTGCCTATGGTACCACCAAAAAGAGTTCTTATACCGGTTCGGTATCACAGATAAAGGGTGCTGAACTGGAAAACCGCCAGGTGTCCAGCGTTACCAAAGCGCTGCAGGGGCTCGCTTCCGGGGTGCAAAGTGCTTCCCAGAGCGGACAGCCTGGTTCTGACGCGACCATCCGCATCCGCGGCGTTGGTTCCATCAACGCCTCCGCAGACCCGCTCTACGTAGTGGACGGGGTGCCTTACGGCGGTAACCTCAGCGCTATCAATCCTTACGACATCGAATCCATCAGCGTGCTGAAAGACGCGGCCTCCGCTGCTTTATACGGCTCCCGCGGCGCCAACGGTGTGATCATCATCACCACCAAAAAAGGAAAAGCCAAAGGCAGTAATATAGACGTCCGCGTTAGCCAGGGCTTCTCTAAAAGAGCCGTGAAAGATTATGACAGGATGTCTACCGATCAATACTTCCCGATGTTCTGGCGTGCGCTGTTCAACGAAAACCTGACCAGCCAGGACTCCATCGCTGCCGCCAGGAACGCGAGCCGCGACCTGGTAGGAGAGCTGGGCATCAACCCCTATGGCAGCGCGTTCCCTGAGCCGGTAGGCACCGATGGTAAACTGGTGGCCGGCGCCAAACCACTGTGGAACGATGACTGGAACAAAGCCATGCAGCGCACCGGTCACCGCACAGAAGCCAACGTGGCTATCAGCGGCGCTACCGATAAAACCCGCTACCTGATCTCCGGTGGTTACCTCGATGACCAGGGCATTTATCTCGGCTCCGGCTTTAAACGTTACACCGTTCGTTCCAATGTAGACATAGACGCCCGTAAATGGCTGAAAGTAGGCCTGAACCTCAGTGCCGCACACTCCGACCAGCAGGCGCCTCCCTCAGAAGACAGCCGCAGCGATAACTATATACAATACGGCCGCCTCATGGGACCCATGTATCCTGTATATCAGCGCGACCTCAATACCGGCGCCTATCTTCTCGATGCAAAAGGCGGCAAAATATTCGACTACGGCGACTACCGTCCCGACCCGGCTAACCCCCGCACCAACCTGGTACAGACCTCCGGCATCGACAAGCACAATGTGCTCCGCGATGACGTATCCGGCCGCTTCTTTGCCGAAGCGACCCTCTATAAAGGACTGAAGTTCAAAACCAGCTACAATGCGGACTACTCCAACCGCGTAGGTCACGACTATACAAATCCTACCCTCGGTTTCGACGCCGAAGTAGGCGGTACCGTATCAAAAGCCAACTACCGCACTTTCAGCTGGACGTTCAACAACCTCCTGACTTATGAAAACACATTCAACGAAAAACATCACCTGAATGTGTTGCTCGGCCAGGAAGCCTATAAATTCAAATACACTTTCCTTTCCGGATCTAAATCCGGCTTCTCCGTACCTGGCGTCGACGAACCCGCTGATGCTGCACTGATCGGTAGCTTCGACGGTTACTCCGACAACTACAGGCAGAGTTCTTTCCTCGGAAGAGCCGAATACGACTATGCCAATAAATACTTCTTCTCTACATCACTGCGCCGCGACGGATCTTCCCGCTTCGCACCCGACCGCCGCTGGGGTACTTTCTGGTCAGTAGGCGCTTCCTGGAAACTGACGGAAGAAACTTTCCTGAAAAACAGTTCCTGGCTCAACCTCCTGACGCTGCGTGCCAGCTACGGCGGACAAGGTAATGACAACCTCGGTACCGATCGTTACTATAACTACCTGCCACTGTATTCTGTTAACAGCAACCTCGGACTGGGCGGTACTTTCCGCGAATACCTGTTCAACGACAGGCTGAAATGGGAAACGAACCTCAACCTCAACATCGGGGTGGACTGGGCCATGTTCGACAACCGCTTCAGCGGCAGCGCGGAATTCTTCGTCCGTAAATCACAGGACCTGCTGTATTCCAGGCCTAAAGCACCTTCTACCGGTTACGCTTCAGTAGACGAGAACGTAGGCGCCCTGAAAAATACCGGTATAGACCTCAACCTGCATGGTACGCCTATACGTACAAAAGACTTCAGCTGGACGGTTGATCTCAATGTGACGCACTACCGTAACAAGATCACCAGCCTGCCACAGCAGGAAATCATCAGTGGCACCAAAAAACTCATGGTGGGCAAATCTATCTATGATTTCTACCTGCGCGAATGGGCCGGCGTAAATCCGAATACGGGTGAGGCACAGTGGAAATATACCAATCCGGATGGCAGCATCAAGGATACTACTAACTACAGCAAAGCTTCCCTGTATTACTCCGGTTCTTCACTGCCGGACCTGTATGGTGGTCTGACCAACACATTCACCTATAAAAATTTCTCCCTGTCTTTCCTGATCGTGTATAGCATCGGTGGTAAAATACTCGACAACGACTACACTTTCCTGATGGGATTGGGTGGTTCTGCCGGTCGCGCATGGTCTACCGAAGTGCTGGACGCGTGGACGCCTACCAACCGTAACACAGACGTGCCGCAGGTAAGTACCGTAGCGCCCAGCTGGACAGCCGCTTCCACGCGCTTCCTGTATGACGCTACCTATGCCAGACTGAAAAGCCTGAATCTTAGCTACTCGCTGCCGAAATCGCTGATGGAAAGGGCGCACCTGAATAATATCACGGTGTATGTGACAGGCGAAAATCTGTTCACTTTGTACAATCACAAAGGCATGGACCCTGAACAGACCGTTGGTGGTACCACTTACTATCGTTACCCGGCCGTGAAATCCGTATCCGCCGGTATTAATCTGAGCTTCTAAAAACTGTGTCATGAAAAAGAACAGACTATTATTCATCGCTATATTCGCCGCAGTTGCCCTCGTAGCCTGCAACAAGGACTTCCTGGATACGCGGCCTACCAACGCTGTGCCCGATGACCAGGTGTTTAACTCCGTGGACAACGCCGAAACTGCGCTGACAGGGATATGGGCCTACATGTACGAGACCTATTTCACTTTCGCCGTGCCAGGTCTCAAATCGCTGGACCTTACCAGCGACGCCATGGGCAGCGATGTGGCCCTTACCACTTCATATGGTTTCAGGGATTCCTATACGTTCATCGAAATGGTGGATAACACCAAAAACAGGGTGAGCGCTTACTGGACCATCCTTTACAAGACTATCGATAACTGCAATAACTTCCTGTCTAAAATAGACAACGTGCCCGGCGACGATGCGAAACGCAAGTTGCTGAAAGGACAGGCGTCTGCTTTAAGAGGCTTCTGCTACCTGACGCTGGCAGAATTCTATTCTTTCGGTGTTACCACTAACCCGAACGGAAAATCAGCGCCTATCTATACGGAGCCTGCTAACCCGTCAACTCCCGGTAAGCCCAGAGCTACCGTAATGCAGGTATATCAGCAGGCCATCGCCGATCTGCAGGCCGCCCTGCCATTACTGGCGGACTATGAACGCGACGATACCCGTAAATTCAAAATCGATACTAAAGTCACCAACGGACTGCTGGCAAGGGCTTACCTCTACAGCAACCAGCCGGCCAAAGCGATTGATGTTGCGGTGGCTGCACGTAGCGGTTACCCGCTGATGTCCGGCGACGATTATAACAAAGGCTTCAATGACGCGGGCAACGTGGAGTGGATCTGGGCACAGCCCCAGACGCCTACGCAGAACGTGGCGGCTTCCACTTTCACTTTCCTGGACGTGTCCACACCGGTGTCTTATTATAAAAGCTTCAAGGCCGATCCCTGGTTCCAAGGGTACTTTGACAGCACCGACGTGCGTTTCCGTTTGTTCCAGTGGAGCACCAGCGGCCCCGGCGCTTTGCTGTACAAAAAATTCCGCTTCCGCGATCCGGGTGGAATGGTGTCTGACGTGGTGCTGATGCGCTCCGCTGAAATGTACCTGATTGAAGCCGAAGCATACGCCCGTACCAATAACACCACGAAAGCCGCTGAAGTGCTGAATGTACTTAGAAGTGCGCGTAACTCCCATCTCTACAATGCAGCTGCTGGCGGTTCCGTAACGGATACCATCCTGCTGGAAAGAAGAAAGGAACTGTGGGGAGAAGGTTTCTCGCTGGTAGATATTATTCGTACAGGCGGTACCGTAGTAAGGAAACCGTTTAAGGCCGTTAACGGAACAGACAGTATTATCAAGGTTCCGCAGCCGGATGGTTCTGTTGTTTCCGTTCGCGGGGTAGGGCATCGTACGGTGAAACTGCCGGACGGTTCTGCTTTTGTGAAGAATAGCCCTTACTACCTGTTTGCTATTCCGCTCAGTGAGTTGCAGAACAATCCCAATCTCAACAACTAGTTTTTATCCTTCATAAATCAAAGCCTTTGGAACTTTTTCCGAAGGCTTTTTTTATGTCCGTCAGTAGATAAACGGCAGAATGCGGCGGGTGTGTTGCATATAGTCGGTGTACTCATTGCCGAATTGTTCGGTCAGCACTTTTTCTTCAATGTCCATGCGGTGAATGAATGCAGCCAACACCGGAACAAATGCTATCACCAGCCCCAGCCAGTTATTGAGCGACAGGCCGAAACCGAGGAAAGACAGCAGGGACCCGGCATAGGCCGGATGGCGAAGCACCCCGTAGATGCCGTCTTTCTTAAGATGATGATCTTTACGGATGGTTACAACCACGGTAAATAACCGGCCCAGCGAGACGATGGCATAAAACCGGAAGATCATGCCGGCCAGGATCACCGATAACCCGGTATAGTTCATCAGGCTGCCCTGCTGCAATATGGGGAACTGCGTGCGGTACGACAGGTACACGGCCACGTTCACACAAATCAGGATCACGATCCAGATATAGGCCAGGCTGCCTTTGTCTTTCTTCTTCTTGTCTTCCGGCGCTCCGCCGCGCAGTATCCGGTGTAATAGTATTTCTGAAAGGAACCATGCCATGTAAATGATGGTGGATAACGTGTTCATCGGGCGTTGGGATTGAAATTACAGATATACCTAATATATGAAATGTTTTCAACTTCGTCGGTTGTTTCTTGCGGGGGCATCTAACCTGGCCATTATCAAGTCTTTAAAAAAGATTAATTTGCAAAGAGATTAAATCAGTGCACTATGGAAAACCTGCAGACCATCCTCCAGTCAGACACCCCGGTGCTGATCGACTGCTTTGCTACCTGGTGCGGCCCCTGTAAGATGATGCCGCCTATCCTGAAAGAGGTGAAAGACAAGTTTGGAGACAAGATCCGGATCATTAAGATCGATATCGATAAAAACCAGCAGCTGGCCGCCCAATGGCAGATCAGCAGCGTTCCTACCATGCTGTTGTTTAAGAACGGGCAGCTGGCATGGCGCCAGAGCGGGGTAGTGCCGGCCCATCAACTGATACCGGTATTAACGCCTATGCTGTGATATCGGAAAACCGGGAAGTATAAAGAGATTAAAAAGCGATCGCCCTTTGATGTCATATCAAAGGGCGATCGCTTTTATATAATTATAATGATCGTGATCATCTTCGCTTTTCACAAAATGTAGCCTAGGGAATATTTAGTCTATATAAGCATAATAATCCCGCAGGTCTTTCTCCAGCTGGTTATAAATCGGCCGGGTGAACTCCATGAAAAGCTCCTGTGGCGGCGGTGGCGGCAGGTCCCGTCCGCCGATGGCCGCCAGGTCGGCCTCACTCAGGGCGCGGGAATCGCCGGTATAGGTGGCAAACTGGTTGAACCACGTATAGCTGCCGGGTATGCGGTCTGAGCGCAGTATTTTTCCGCTGTTGATGTCGGCGATCTGGTAGTCCAGCAATCCTCTTGATTCCACCGTTGTTTTTGTGGTGACAATAGTGGCGCGTACGGTAGTGTAGGTATTGATGGTTTTGCCGGTAGTGTCCCTGGTGGTGCTGGTAACGATCTCTTTGGACACCTCGCGCCGGGCGCGGTCCACGTAGGTTTGACCTACCACGAAATCCTGGAAGCGCAGGGCGATGTACTGATCGGGCCGCAGGTTTTCGTTCCTGGCGGTACGTTCGTCATAGAAAACGACAAAGCGGTTGACGTTACGTTGCTGGAGGGAGCGAACGAGGTAGTCCCGGAACTGGTCGGCGCTGAACTGGAAGTAAGGGGAGCGGACGTCCACTTCGCTCACCACCACATATACCACGCCGGCCTGAAAAGCCTCGTCTTTGCGTTCCTGTGCATCGCGGTAGTTGGGGATCAGTTTGAGCGCTGCACCGAATTCATCGTATGCTTTACGGGCGCTGGCCTTGTCTCCGCGCTGCAGGAGGGCGACGCCCCTGTCGTAGCGTGTTTCGGCAGCGTTTTCCAGCGCGCCGGTGATGGCGTTGCTGTAATCTTTAGGGGTGACGATCTTCAGGGCGGCAGGGGAGCTGTGAATGGCATCGTATAGCCGTTGCATAGTACGGTATTCGTTGCGTATCGGTTCCCATTTAAGCTGGTTGTTGGAGCGAAGCAGGGTGTTGACGCGGTCTTCATGCACCTTTTGGGCCTGACGGTAAGCTTCAGGCAGCAGTTGAAGCGCGGTGGCGTCCTGGGGTTTGCGCTGGAGTTTTTTGACGAAAGCGGTGACGGCCTTATCGTATTTACCTTTGTTGTAGAGCTTTTCGCCTGAGCGGCAGCCCCATAGCAGGATACAGGCCAACAGGCATAACAATCCCCTTATGCCGGCAGAACGGATAGGTAAACTAATCGTGTTCAAGGGACAGAATTTAAGCAGTGAAGTGGCTTGCGGCGGTGGTTTATTTGATCTGGCGGCGTAACTCCCTGTCAGACTCCCGTTGTTTGATAGACTCCCGTTTGTCGTACAGTTTTTTACCCTTGCCCACACCTATTTCCATTTTGGCAAGACTTTTATCCGTAATGAATATACGAAGCGGAACGATGGTATAGCCACGTTCCTTGATTTTGTTCTCTATTTTTTTTAATTCCCGTTTTGTCAACAGCAATTTTCTTTCGCGCAGGGGATCGTGATTGGCGCTGGTGCCGTGAGAATATTCGGCGATGTGCAGGCTTTTAACAAACAATTCTCCTTTTGAAAAATAACAAAAGGAGTCATTAAAGCTGACCCGGCTGGCACGGATAGACTTAATCTCTGTTCCTGTCAATACCATTCCCGCAATAAATTTTTCTTCTATTGCGTACTCAAAATATGCTGATCTGTTCTTTAATTCGGCCATGGGGTGAAAATTTTGGGATTTATGATTTTTTGATTTTTTGATTTTGTGATTTAACCTGACCAGGCGGTCCTCAAAATTCCAAAATCAAAAAATCATAAATCCCAAAATGAATATCTAGTTTTTAAAGAGGCTGAGGAGATTGGTCAGCCTTGTTTTTAATTCTTTCCGGTCCATGATGAAGTCCAGGAAGCC
This sequence comes from uncultured Chitinophaga sp., assembly GCF_946479755.1. The sequence goes on from NZ_CAMLHC010000003.1 coordinate 288,340, forward strand.
GTGTTCCAACAGGAACTCAGCACTCTGGAAGCCGGCAGGGAGGTCTTTTTTGATGGTTTCCTTGATGATCCTCGGACCGGCAAAGCCAATCAGCGCACCGGGTTCAGCGATGTTTACGTCGCCCAGCATAGCGAAGGAGGCGGTTACACCACCGGTGGTGGGGTCTGTCATCAGGGAGATAAAGGGCAGTCTGGCGTTAGCGAGCTGGGTCAGTTTGGCCGATGTTTTGGCCATCTGCATCAGGGAGAAAGCACTTTCCATCATACGGGCGCCGCCGGATTTGGAAATGATCATCAACGGCATTTTGTGCATAATGCAGTAGTCGATGGAACGGGCAATTTTTTCACCTACCACGGAGCCCATAGAGCCACCGATGAAGTTGAAATCCATACAGGCTACTACCAGGTCTAATCCGTTTACCTTACCGGTGCCAACTGTCATGGCGTCTTTCAGGCCGGATTTCTTTTGCGCGTCTTTCAGCCTGTCGGAATAAGGCTTGAGATCTTTAAAGCCCAGGAAATCGGTCGGGTAAATATTGGAAAACAGTTCCTCGAACTGATTGTCGTCAAAAATAATTTCAAAATACTCCCCGGAGTTGATACGGTTGTGATAGTTGCATTTGTCACACACGTAGTAATGCTCCTTCAGATCCTTAACAGTGGTGGTTTTCTTACAGTTAGGACACTTGTGCCACAACCCGTCCGGTGCTTCCTTCTTCTCACTGGTGGAGGTGGAGATGCCTTGTTTAATTCGCTTAAACCAGCTTGACATATTTTACTATTAGATTAGAAAATAGTGGTGCAAGATACGAATTAAAGCATAAAACCAAACAGTTGTTCCGAATCTCCCCCCGGAAACAGGGTAAATTATTCTATTTTAACCACTAATAATGAAGCGGAAACAAAAGCGATTATTTTAATATAAGTCGCTTTGTTTCCGCTTCGGGCGGTTATACTGAGTTATCAGTCCGCAGGGACGTTGCAGGGCAGCGCCCGTCGGGGGAACCGGTATTAGTTTCTGTTGATGCAGTTCAGGTCGCGGAACGCCTCTTCGAGACGTTTTACAAAGGTATCTTCACCTTTACGCAGCCATACGCGCGGATCGTAGTATTTTTTGTTAGGCTTGTCTGCACCTTCGGGGTTGCCCAGCTGGCCTTGCAGATAGTCTTTTTTCGCTTCGTAGTAGTCGTGTACGCCTTCCCAGAATGCCCATTGCATGTCGGTGTCAATGTTCATTTTGATAACGCCGTAGCCCAGTGCTTCAGCGATCTGGTGTTTCGGAGAGCCGCTGCCACCGTGGAATACGTAGTATACCGGTTTTGCTTTGGTGCCGAATTTCTGCTGGATAAATTCCTGGCTGTTCTGCAGGATAACAGGGCGCAGTTCCACGTTGCCCGGGCTGTAAACGCCGTGTACGTTACCGAATGCAGCGGCAACAGTGAAGCGGCTGCCTACTTTGGACAGTACTTCGTAAGCGTAAGCCACATCTTCCGGTTGGGTGTAGAGCTTGGAGTTGTCCACGCCGGAATTGTCCACGCCGTCTTCTTCACCACCGGTCACGCCCAGCTCGATTTCGATGGACATGCCCAGCTTATTCATGCGCTCAAAGTATTTATGGGAGATCTCGATGTTTTCCTGGATCGGTTCTTCGGAGAGGTCCAGCATGTGGGAGCTGTACAGCGGTTGGCCGGTCTGTTTGAAAAACGCTTCGCCAGCGTCCAGCAGGCCGTCAATCCAGGGCAGCCATTTTTTTGCGGCATGGTCTGTATGGAGCACAACCGGAACACCATAATATTTCGCTACTTCATGTACGTGTTTGGCTCCGGAGATACCACCGGCGATGTTAGCCTGCAGCTTGTCGTTCGGCATACCTTTACCAGCGTAAAACTGTGCGCCGCCATTGGAAAACTGTATAATGACCGGTGAATTTACTTTGGCAGCTGTTTCCAGTACCGCATTAACCGAATTGGTTCCCACTACGTTCACGGCAGGCATAGCAAATCCGTTGTCTTTGGCATCGTTATACAGCGCATCCAGCTCTTCGCCGAATAATACGCCAGCTCTGTATTTTCCCATACTTTAAAATGTATTTGTTTTTTAGGAAAGCAAATATACACAGTAAAAAATAAGTTTTATAGTGAAATGTATTTTTATCTCCGCTGAAAAATACAGGCGGAAAAACGTATTTTAACCACTTATACCTTATCGCCATGCGTAAAATACTCAGCGCCGCATTACTGCTGCTTTCCTTTAAAACACTTCTCGCCAGCCCGTTTGATCGGAATGCAAACGATTCCGCCAACTACTTTTCTTCTTTTGACGGTACCCGCATCCACTACTCGGTCAAAGGGGCCGGTCAGCCGGTCATACTTGTACACGGCTTCATGGGCAACGGCGACTCATGGCCTTCCACGCCCTTGTACGACTCCCTGCTGCAACACGGGTTCCGTGTCATCACCCTCGACCTGCGCGGCAACGGTGCTTCGGATCATCCGCATGACAGCCTCGCCTACATGCAGGATGCGGAAGCCCGCGATATCATCGGGCTTGCCGCACATCTGCAGCTGCCGGCCTACAGGGTGGTGGGCTACTCCCGCGGATCAATCATCGCCGCAAGGCTGCTGGTACTGGACCCTAAGGTAAGCTGCGCCGTGCTCGGCGGCATCGGCACCGGCTTCACCGACCCGGCATGGCCCCGGCGGCTGAAATTCTATGACGCCCTCTCCGGCAAAGACGTACCGGAACTGGCCGCCATGGTCAAAAACGTACAGGCGAAAGGGTTAGACCAGCGGGCGCTGGCACTGATGCAGTGGGGCCAGCCAGCCACCACACCTACGGAATTGGCAAAGGTGCAGCAACCGGTACTGGTGATCGGAGGTGATAAAGATGAAGACAACGATACAGGTGGCTCCCTCGCCGCCATGATGCCCCGTGGGATGCATGGCACCGTTACCGGCGATCACAACAGCGTGGTACGCTCTCCACACTTCGCCGGATGGGCATTGGACTTCCTTTTAAAGCACTGAATCAATTACGGATTACGGATTACGAATTACGAATGAAGGGTTTGCTTTTGGAAAGGTTATTAAGTAACCTGGCTATAGGAAAGCGCTCTATTCGTAATTCGTAATCTGTAATTCGTCATTCAGGTAACGGTTAAGGTGTTACCGCTCACGGTAATGGTATAAGCTGTCAGCGGCGCCGTAGCCGGACCGGTATTAACGGCACCACTGGTCGAATACCGGCTGCCATGGCCGCAGGGTGCGTTACATTCAATCAGCTTCGTCGTATTGTTAAACGTAGCGACGGTACACCCCTGGTGGGTGCAGGTGCTGGATAACGCCGCGAAATCCCCTGCCGTCTTGCCCGTACCGGTACGGATAAGGATAATCCCGTTGGCGATTTTAAAGTCGCCGGGGTTGGGCAAGTCCGTGCTCAGGTTGAGCGACAGCTTCGCATTCGGGCCTCCCGGCGCAGGATCTGGTGAGGAGCCATAACCACCCCCGCCCTTGCTGCAGGCGGCCAGTCCGCCTACACAGGCCAGTGCCAGCGTCATCCCGATGTTGGATACAAAATCCCTTCTTTCCATAAAAAGCGTTTTGTGAATAAAGTGACAGATACTCCTGTTACGGTAAAGAAGGGGGAAGGGTTGCTTACATAGAGAAGATGACAAAAAAAGCCGCTGCATAGCGGCTCGTCCAAAAAAAACCGCTATACCCCGGGCGGGCATAGCACTAAGAAACGGAGAATCACGTAACCGGGTGCATCAGCCCCGGAGGATACCAGCCAGCAGCGTTTCAAGATACGCGGGAGATTCCAGCAACCGGCTGCCATACCACGAAAACAATTCGCCGTCTACCAGCAGCACGTGGGCTTCCGGAAGAATCGCCTGTATCTCATGAATATGTTTTTCTTTAAAGGGATAAGGCTCGGAGGATAACAGCACCAGCCTGCAACCGCTGGCTGCCAGCTGTTCTTCGTCAATAGCCGGATAACGCGGTATGTCTGCAAACACATTCTGTAAACCGCAACGCTGCAGCACCTGGTGAATAAACGTATCGCCGCCGGCCGCCATCCACGGGTCGCGCCAGATAAAATAGGCGGTGGGAACAGGGGCGGGGAGTGGTTGCAACGCCGCAAAACGTTGCCGGATCGTATCTGCCAGTTGCGCTGCCTCCGCGGTTTTCCGCGTAATGGCGCCAACGCCGGTGATCATCTCACAGGCGTCTTCCAGCGTCTGAATATTACTCACCCACACGGGATAATGTTCCATCAGCGCTTTCACATCTTCTGCAGTATTTTCTTCTTTATTGGCGATGATCAGATCGGGCGCCAGCTCCCGGATCACGTCCATGCGTACGTTCTTGGTACCGCCAACACGCGTTTTGCTGCGGAACCATGATTCCGGATGTATACAGAATTTGGTGATACCCACCACTTCCTCGTGAAGGCCGAGGGTATATAAGAGTTCAGTCTGCGAAGGCACCAGCGAAACGATCCGCTTGGGTGCCTCCGGCAGATGAATGGTACGGTGCAGTTGGTCCCGGAACATAATACTAGCGGCCTAATGCCTGAATAATGTCGTATTTGGTTACAATATGATGATCGCCGCTTTCGTCTTTCGTCATAACAGCGCCGTTTTCACGGTTGATGTAGACTGACAGCTTTTCTATCGGCGTTTCCTGGCTCACCATCGGGAAAGGGGCGTGCATGACTTCCTGTACGGTGGCGTCTTTCAGGTGCGGGTTGTCAATCAGTTTGTTGAACAGGCCACTTTCTGAAACAGCCCCGATGATGTCGTTGCCTTTGGTGACCGGGATATGTTCGATGTCGAATTTGCGCATTTTGCCAATGGCCTCGCTTACTTTCTCATCGGCGTCAATGGTGACCAGCGGCATGTTGCGGCGGGCGCCCACGATGTCTTTAACGGTTTTTACGTCGAGGAAACCGCGTTCCATCATCCATTGGTCGTTATACACCTTACCTACATAACGGCTGCCATGGTCGTGGAAAATCACCACCACCACGTCGTCCGGTTTGAGGCTGTCTTTGAGCTGCATCAGTCCTGCTACGGCCGATCCGGCGGAATAACCCACGAAAATACCTTCTTCCTTGGTGATGCGGCGGGCCATCACGGCGCCGTCTTTGTCGGTCACCTTGGTGAAGGCATCGATCACGCCCATATCATAGTTCTGCGGCACAAAGTCTTCGCCGATCCCTTCGGTGATATAAGGATATACTTCACTCATATCAATTTCTCCGGTCTCGAAATATTTTTTGAGCAGGGAGCCGTAGCTGTCGATGGCCCATACTTTGATGTTGGGATTTTTCTCCTTCAGGAATTTGCCGGTACCGGTAACGGTGCCGCCGGTGCCGGTGGCCACGATCAGGTGGGTCACCTTGCCGTCTGTCTGCTCCCATATTTCAGGGCCGGTTTGTTCGTAGTGGGCGTCGCGGTTGGCGAGGTTGTCATATTGATTGACGTAAAACGAGTTCGGTATTTCGGTGGCCAGCCTTTTGGATACAGAGTAGTAGGAGCGCGGATCTTCCGGTTCCACGTTGGTCGGGCATACGATCACTTCTGCGCCTACCGCTTTGAGGATGTCTACTTTTTCCTTGGACTGTTTATCGGTAGTGGTAAAAATACATTTGTAGCCTTTGATAACGGCTGCGAGGGCAAGTCCCATACCGGTATTGCCGGAGGTACCTTCAATGATGGTGCCGCCGGGTTTGAGCAGGCCTTTCTGTTCTGCCACTTCCACCATTTTGATGGCCATGCGGTCTTTAATGGAGTTGCCGGGATTGAAAAATTCCACTTTGGCGAACACGGGACAAGGGAGGGAAGCGGTTACACGGTTTAGTTTTACCAGCGGGGTATGTCCTATCGTTTCGAGAATGTTTGCTGCGTATTTCATAAAAAGAATGAGGTTGTGTACAGTTGTAAATTACGAATTAAGCCCAAACAAACAGGTTACCGCCGTTAATTTGCCGTAACCGGGGTTAACCGGCGACGGTCGGAACGCCCGGATTTCTTTTTGTTTTCCTGATAATGATTTAAGTAGATGAATTTTATTTAATAATATCCTTAAAATGATGAAAAATGTCCAAGATTTATAAAATGTTAAAATCCGGTGCTTTTCTGTCATCCTGCTGCCGTAAACTGCCCTCCTCCGTAATTCGTAATTCGTAAATCGTAATTCCTCTGCTATATTTGCCGTAGATGAATCGAATATTTATAACCGGTATTGGTACCGGTGTAGGGAAAACCATCGTATCCGCCTGTGTGACCACGGCCCTGGGGGCTGACTACTGGAAGCCCGTACAGTCAGGGTCTGAAGAGGGTACCGACACGCAGACTGTCAGGGCCCTGGTGCCGGAAGGTATTACTGTCTGCCATCCGGAAGCTTATGTTTTGAAGGAGCCGGCCTCGCCTCATCTGGCCGCCCGCATGGAACAGGTTACCATCAACACCGCTGAGATTGTACGGCAGGCCGCAGGGCTGCAGCCGACCCACCGGCCACTGGTGATAGAGGGCGCCGGCGGACTGCTGGTACCGTTGACAGATGATATCCTCACGTTGGACCTGGTCCGCGATCTGGGCGCCGGGGTGATCATCGCGGCGCAGAACTATCTCGGCAGCATCAACCACAGCCTGCTCACTGCCCGCGTGCTGCAACATGCAGGCGTTCCCGTTATAGGCTGGATCTTCGGGGGCGATTACCACACCAATGAAGACGATGTGGTGCGACTGAGCGGCTATCCCCGCATTGGCCGTATCCCGCAGGCGGCAGAAGTCAATATGGCATTTGTGCAGCAACAGGCACAACTTTTGTCAGCTCCCCTAAAGGCGTTACTGGCATGATCACCAAAAAGGATATACGAAAACACTTCCTCGAACAGCGCCTGAACCTCCCGGACGCTACGGCGGCAGACCTGAATGAACGGCTGCTGGCCAACGCCCGCCAGCTCGATTTTCAGGGAGTGCGCTATCTGCATCTTTTCCTTCCCATCTCGGAAAAAAAAGAAGTCGATACCTGGCCATTGGCCCGATGGCTGCGGCTACAACATCCGGACATCCAACTGGTGCTGTCAAAGGCCGACATGAAATCCGGCGATATGTACCATTATGCCTGGCATGCCCATACGGTACTGGTGAAGAACCGTTTCGGCATCCCGGAGCCGGAGAACGGTGAGCCCGTGCAGCCGGAGACCATTGACCTGGTACTGGTGCCGTTGCTGGCTTTCGACCGGCAGGGCCAGCGGGTAGGCTATGGTAAAGGGATGTACGACCGCTTCCTGCAGCAATGCCGCCCGGACGTGCGTACGGTAGGGCTATCCCTGTTTGGCCCCATCGACGGTATCAGCGACGCGGACAGCTGGGACGTGCCCCTGCAGACAGTGGTAACGCCCGACCTTATTTATCAGTTTAATTTTAAACAACCCTGACAGTGCTGAAACTACTGAGTTACCTGAAAATACTGTTATATCCCTTCTCCCTGCTCTATGGCCTCGTGATGTGGGTCCGCAACCGCTTCTACGATAAAGGCGTGCTCACCGCCGTGGAGTTCGATCTGCCGGTGATTGCCTGCGGCAACCTGTCGGTAGGGGGGACGGGCAAAACACCACACGTAGAGTACCTGATCCGCCTGCTGAAAGACCAGTTCCGGACAGCCACGCTGAGCCGGGGCTACAACCGCCGTACCAGCGGCTACCTGCTGGCGGACGAACATAGCACCGCCGCCGACATCGGCGATGAACCCATGCAGTTCCACACGAAATACCCGGATATTAAAGTCTGCGTAGGCGAAGAGCGGATGCTGGCCATCCCGCAGCTGCTGGGCGAAGAGCCGGACACGCAGGTGATCCTGCTGGACGATGCTTTCCAGCACCGGTCTGTGAAACCCGGCATGAACATCCTGATCACCGAATATAACCGGCTGTTCACCCGCGATCATGTGGTGCCCTTCGGCCGCCTCCGGGAGGGCAGAAGCGGCTATCAGCGCGCCAACTGCATCATCGTGTCCAAGTGTCCGCCGGACATGAGCCTGGCCGAAAAGGCCGCGCTGGAAAAAGAAATCAACCCGCTGCCCGGCCAGCGATTGTTTTTTACTACCTTGCAATACGGCGCATTATTTGATATGACAACCCGTCAGCCCGTGAATGTTCCTGCATCGGCGTCGGTATTGCTTGCCTGTGGCATCGCCCGCCCGGAACCTTTGCTGGAGAAACTGCAGCAGCAGTTTCAGCAGGTGTACCTGCTGGCGTTTCCTGATCATTACTATTATTCGGAAAAAGATATTGCAAAAATCAAAAAGGAAAGAGATGACCTGCCAGGAACCCAAAAGATGGTCATCACCACGGAGAAAGACGCCGTAAGGCTGCATCTCCTGCAAAAAGACCTGGCAGAACAAAACCTGCAAATAGCTGTTATGCCAGTGGAAATTTCGTTCCTCTTCGGAGAAGCGGAATCATTTAATAACTTTATTTTTGACTACGTGGCCCGGCAATTGCCCGCCTTTGGTCAATAAGACAACCAAACATGAGTAAGAAAAAGAAAGATAAGAAACACCCCGGCCAGAAGAAAACCTTCAAAGGTGTCGTGGAATTGACAAGGTCAGGAATGGCCTTCGTGATCGTACCGGGCCTCGCCAGAGACATCATGGTAAAACAGAAAAACCTGCATACCGCCCTTGATAAGGATGAAGTCCTGGTAGACGTGATCAAACATGCCAGGGGCGATGGCCGCCAGGAAGGCATCATCACGGATATCCTTAAACGAAACAAAACCGAATTTACCGGCACCCTGCAGGTGAGCAAAAGCTTCGGCTTCCTGATCACCGAAAAAGGGATGTTCATGCCGGACATTTATATCCCCGCCAATTCCCTGAACGGCGGTAAATCCGGCGACAAAGCCGTGGTGAAAGTGGTCGCCTGGGGCGAGAAAACCCGCAAACCGGTGGGCGAAGTCATCGAAATACTCGATGCCAGCGATACCAACGACCTGGCCATGAAGGAAATCCTCATCGAAGCCGGCTTCCCGCTGAGCTTCCCCGCTGAGGTGATGACCGAACTGGCCGCGCTGAAAGAGGAAATAACGGAAACGGAAGTACGGAAACGGAAGGACTGCCGCAATATCCTCACCTTCACCATTGACCCCATCGACGCGAAAGACTTTGACGACGCCATCTCTATCCGGACGCTGAAAAACGGCCTCTATGAGATCGGCGTACACATCGCCGATGTGAGCCACTACGTAGTGCCGGGCACCGAGCTGGACAAAGAAGCCGACAGGCGCGCTACCTCCGTGTACCTGCCCGACCGCGTGCTGCCTATGCTCCCGGAGAAAATCTCCAACGAACTGTGTTCCCTGCGCCCGCATGAAGATAAACTGACCTTCTCCGCCATCTTCCAGATGAACGAAAAAGGAGAGGTGAAACACCACTGGATCGGACGGACCGTCATCCACTCCGACCACCGCTTCACCTACGAGGACGCCCAGGAAGTGATAGAGACCAAAGAAGGCCCCTATCACCAGGAAATCCTCCTGCTCAATAAAATTGCCCAGACACTGCGCCAGGAAAGGTTTGCGCATGGCGCCATCAACTTCTCCTCACAGGAGGTCCGCTTCAAGCTGGATGAAAAAGGCAAGCCTATCGGCATTGTCATCAAGGAAAGCAAGGAAGCGCACCAGCTGATTGAAGAATTTATGCTGCTGGCCAACAGGACCGTGGCGACTTATGTGTCCAAGATAAAAGTCAACAAACAGCCCGTGCCTTTCCCTTACAGGGTGCACGATACGCCGGACCCTGATAAGCTGAAAGTATTCGCGGCCTTCGCGGGTAAGTTCGGCTATAAGTTCGATGTCAGCAACCCGGAAAGCATCGCCCGCTCGTTCAACAGGATGTTGCAGCTGGTACAGGGCAAGCCCGAACAGCATGTGCTGGAAACACTGGGCATCCGTACCATGGCCAAAGCTATCTATACCGTAGACAACGTAGGTCACTATGGCCTTGGCTTTGAAGACTATTGCCACTTTACCTCCCCGATACGCCGTTATCCCGACGTGCTCGTACACCGGGTAGTGGCCGAGTGCCTCGCTGGTGACATCCATCCGGACAAACAGATGGAGAAGAAGTGCAAGCACGATTCCGAAATGGAACGTAAGGCCATGGAGGCGGAAAGAGCGGCCAACAAATACAAGCAGGTAGAATACATGCAGCAGTATATCGGTCATACTTTCGATGGTGTGATCAGCGGCGTGGCGCATTTCGGTTTCTGGGTGGAAACCGTGGATACCAAGTGCGAAGGGCTGGTAAGCATCCATAACCTCAACCGGAAGGAAGAGTTTGTGTTCAACGAAGCAGAATATGCATTGGTTGGACAGGCCAGCGGCCGCCGTTTCCGCATCGGTGAGAAAGTAAGCATCCGTGTGGTAGCTGCTAACCTCGCCAAACGACAGCTGGATTATGAGCTGGACAGCGAACTGGCTACCGATGCGGGCCGCGAATTCAGGCCCGGCCAGCGCGACGAGCGCAGGGAAGGCCGCCGCGACCGCAAGAAGAAAAAACAAAAACACGGTCAGCAGCCATGGCAGCCACGGGAAAAACAACCGTTTAAGCCACAGCCTGCCGCAGCGGCTGCTCCGGCCGTTTCACTGGAAATACCACCGGAACCGGTGGTTGACCAGGTGATTCCGGAAACACATGTGGTCGATGTCGCCCCATCGCCGTCACCTTCCGTAACTTCCGGTTCACCGGCTACAACGGAAGCGCCTGCGAAGAAAAAGAAAACAGCGAAAAAAGAGACAGCCGAAAAAGCCGCCCCGGCGGCTGCAACACCGGCGCCGGCACCAGTGGCCGACGCTCCGGAAACAGCTCCTGCGTCTCCCGAAAAAATAAAAACAGGCAAGGGTAAAAAAGCGGTGGAAGCGCCTGTGCAGCCGGTAGCAGCACAACCTGCCCCCGCAGCTGAAAAAGCCGGAAAGAAAACAACTGCTGCAAAAACAGTTGCCGCCAGCCCTTCAGCTACAGCAGCCGCTAAAAAGCCTGCTGCCAAAGCCGCACCGGCTGAAAAGAAAAAAGCGGCCAAATCAGTGGCGCCGAAAGCCGCCGCTAAGAAAGCGGTGAAAAAAGAAGCGGTAAAAACTACGCCGGCAGCTAAAAAAGCTACGGCTAAACCCGCTGCTAAAAAGGCTGCAGTGTCTAAAGCACCAGCCGCCAAAAAAGCTGTTGCGCCTAAAGCTGCTGCTAAAAAGGCTGCCGTGCCCGCGAAAAAAGCGGCCGCTAAAAAGGCCACCGCGGTTCCTGCGAAGAAAGCTGCGGTGAAAGCGCCTGCTAAAAAAGCAGCGACCAAAGCGCCGGCTAAAAAAGCCGCCGTAGCCAAGGCCCCTGCAAAGAAGGCCGCTGCCACCGCCAAAGCGCCGGCAAAGAAAGCTGCTGCTAAAAAGGCAACGCCGAAAAAAGCCGCTGCCGCTAAAAAGAAAACAAAGAAGTAAATAATAAAATCACGGTCTATTTGACATGCATTCATTTAAAGAGTTAATAGCGCAGTTCAGCCAGCAGTTTGATCAATGGCACTTTCCGGAAGAACCCAAACGTTTGTACAATGCAGCGTCCCATATTTTACAGATCGGCGGAAAACGTATCCGCCCCGTGCTGTGCCTGATGGGCAACGAACTGTTTGACGAGCTGCATCAGGATGCCTTTCAGGTAGGCAATGCGGTAGAATTGTTCCATAACTTTACGCTCATCCATGACGACATCATGGACAAAGCGCCCATCCGGCGCGGGCATCAGACGGTACATACCATTTACGGCGATCCGGCCGCTATCCTGGCCGGCGATGTGATGCTGATCAACGTGTACGAGATGCTCAATAAAGTACAGTCCAAATACAAACAACGTATCATTACGGTGTTTAATAAAGCAGCCATCGAAGTATGCGAAGGGCAGCAGATAGATATGGACTTTGAGCAGATGGCGCCTGAGCAGGTGCAGTATGACGACTATGTGCGGATGATCGGGCTGAAAACTTCCGTATTGCTGGCAGCCAGCCTGCAGCTGGGCGCTATCATTGGCGGCGGCAGCGAAGGTAACCAGGAACGGATGTACGCTTTCGGGAAAAATATCGGCATCGCTTTCCAGATACAGGACGATTTCCTCGATGCATTCGGAGACCCGGACAAATTCGGCAAACAACAGGGCGGCGATATCCTTGTCAACAAGAAGACATTCCTCCTGCTGAAAGCTTTTGAGCTTTGCAATGCCGCGCAGAAAGCGGAACTGAAAAAACTGATGGACACCAACCCGGACGATAAGGTGGCCAGGGTGCTTGATCTGTTCCGCAGCTGCAAAGTGGATGCGTGGGCGGAAAAAGAAAAAGAACGTTTTCAGCAACAGGCCTTTGCACACCTCGAAGACATCGCGGTGCTGTCGGCCCGTAAAAAACCGCTGATGGAGCTGGCCGACTTCCTGTTAAACCGCCAGCAATAATTTTTGTATCCAAAATCGCATTATATTCGCGTCTTTCTCAGGACCGGAGGGAGAAAAAATGAGTAGATGATTATTTTTTAATATAATAATCCTATATTCATTTTCCCGGCCACCGGTCCTGGGCAAGATTTTTTTATTAAAAGACTACCTTAAAACGTAATTCCGTCGCCAATGTCTAACTCGCTGTTTAGAAAGAAGTCCCTGTCCACTATTATGAAAGATGCCAATGAAGGAATGACTGACGGCCTTGAAACAGGAGTGGGCATGCATAAAGTGCTGAAGGTGAAAGACCTGACAGCGATGGGGATTGCAGCAGTCATTGGCGCAGGTATCTTTTCTACTATTGGTGAAGCCTCTTTCCACGGCGGTCCGGGCGTGTCCCTGCTGTTTGTGATTACCGCTATCACCTGCGGATTTTCCGCCCTCTGTTATGCAGAATTTGCTTCCCGTGTACCGGTGTCCGGTAGTGCTTATACATATTCATATGTGACCTTCGGTGAACTGGCAGCCTGGGTAATCGGCTGGGCGCTGATCCTGGAGTATGCCATCGGTAACATCGCCGTGGCCATTTCCTGGAGCGGGTATTTCAATAACCTGTTGAGCGGACTTGGCATTTCGCTGCCGGACTGGCTTTCGAGCAATTACGACAGCGCTTCGCAGGCTACTATAGAAGCAGCGCCGCATATTTTCGGTATCCCGTTTATCGTGAACCTGCCTGCCTTTATTATCGTTGTACTGATCACTTACCTGGCCTATGTGGGTATCCGGGAAAGTAAGCGCAGTGCTAATTTCATGGTGGGACTGAAGATACTGGTGATCCTGTTTGTGATTGCCCTCGGCTTCTTTTATGTGAACCCGTCCAACTGGAATCCCTTTATGCCGAATGGTTTCTCCGGGGTGTTAAAGGGCGTGTCTGCCGTGTTTTTCGCGTACATCGGTTTTGATGCGGTGAGCACCACGGCGGAGGAATGCGCCAATCCGCAGCGTGACCTGCCGAAGGGCATGATTTACTCGCTGATCATCTGTACCGTACTGTATGTGCTGATTTCCTTCGTGCTGACCGGTATGGTGCCTTTTTACAAGTTGAAAGTAGACGACCCGCTGGCCTTTGTGTTCAACGAAGTGAACCTGCCGGGAATCAGTTATATCATTTCCGTGAGCGCCGTGGTAGCTACTACCAGCGTGCTGCTGGTATTCCAGATAGGCCAGCCCCGTATCTGGATGAGCATGAGCCGCGACGGGCTGCTGCCGAAAAAATTCGCTAAGATCCATCCCCGGTTCAAAACGCCGTCCTTCGCTACTATTATCACAGGCGTTATCGTAGGGGTACCGGCGTTGTTCCTGAACCTGACCATCGTAACGGACCTCACCAGTATCGGGACGCTGTTTGCCTTTATCCTGGTGTGCGGCGGGGTGCTGATGCTGCCTCCGCAGGAAAAGACCAACGATAAACGTTTCCGGTTGCCCTATATCAACGGGCAGTTCATCGTGCCGGCCCTGGTGATATTGCTATTGGTGCTTTTCCGCGGCGAAATTGGTCGCAGGCTGTCTTTTGAAGGTGGCTGGGAGGTATGGAAACACAATATTCCGTTTTTCTTCTTTGTCATCGTGACGGTGGTGATCACCTTTTTTTCAACGATGCGCAAGCTGTCGCTGATCCCTGTTCTGGGGCTGCTCAGCTGTTTTTACCTGATGACCGAGATCGCGCTGAAAAACTGGATCGTGTTCAGCATCTGGCTGGTCATAGGTCTCAGTATTTATTTCCTTTACAGCTACCGCCACAGTAAGCTCCGTCAGGCCTAATCCGGGTTATTTTTCGTAACTTAATAGTGAGTTCTTTAAAATTTCATTTTATGAACACGCTACAAAAAGTTGTACGATGGGGTGATGCACATCACCCGGTATGGTTGAGCGTTGTACGGATGGCGCTGGGCCTTTTCCTGATGTCAGTAGGCGTACTGTTTGTAATGAACAGGGACGCGCTGGACACCATGATCAATGAGAGCCCTGCGCTGGTTACCGCCGCCTTCTTCATTGCACACTACATTGTATTTGTGCATATCGTAGGCGGATTGTTCATAGCCATGGGCCTGGAAACCAGGTTTGCCGCGCTGCTCAATATCCCGATTCTGCTGGGAGCTTTGTTGTTCGTGCATTCACGGACAGGATTGTTCCAGGTGTATCCGGTGCTGAGCTTGTCTGCGCTGGTGCTGGTGCTGCTGATCGTTTTTGCGATAACAGGCAGCGGACGCATCTCGGTAGACGAGTTTATGCGGAGGCATCCCGAAAGGAAGCGGAAGCGTACCTACATCGATTTCTGAGCCGGCTGCTTAATATAGGCGTACCTGTGAGTACCACCATTTTAATGGCGCAGGGGAACTACGGCCCCACCCAAAATCAAATCTTCCCGCTTCTTCCTCACTTTTTCCCCGCCAAAACTCTATTTTTGTGTCCAGAAGAATGCAAATATGAAATATCAAACTGGAGACAAGATATTACTGTTGAGCTCTAAAGAAGAAGGCACGGTAGTAGACATTGTCAATGACAATATGGTGATGATAGATGTGAAAGGCACTACTTTCCCGGTATACCTTGATCAGATAGACTTTCCCTATTTCCATCGTTTTACCCAGCAGAAACTGGTGAAAGAGAAGCCCAAACAGATCCCGGGAGATGAGATCAGAGTAGACAGAAAAAAATACGAAGTATTTAAGACAGACAAGGGCATGTTCCTGTCTGTACTGCCTGTATATCAATTTGACGGCTATGATGAAACGGTGAAGCTGATGAAGTTCCACCTGTTCAACGATACGCCGCATGCCATGCGTTTTTATTTTCAGATATGGCTGAACAACCAGATGGACCTGGAGATAAAAAACGAGATACAGCCGTACAACCATTTTTACCTGGCTGACCTGATCTTTGAATCACTGAATGACAATCCCCGTTTTGAGTTCACTTTTTTCCTGAAGGAGCCGCAGCCCAAGCTGGCCACTTCCGTGAAGAAGACGTGGAAAATCAAACCCAAACAGATGTTCACGCAGCTGGAAGAACTGCGTACCAAAGCAGAAGCTACGCTGACTTATCCGCTGTTTGACAGGTTCCCGGATAAAGAACCGGAACCGCCGGCGCCGGCCGAGCAGGCCAATCCAAAGAAGGCCAAACCGGTGACCGCCATTGGTTCGGGCAACTTTGCCAGCCTGCTGAGCAAAATTCAGCTACAGCCGGAAACCACGCTGGAACCTAAGCATGAGGTAGACCTGCATATTGAGGCGCTGGAGAAGAACTGGAAGGGGATGAGCAATATCGCTATCCTGGCGGTGCAGCTCAATGCTTTTCAGCGTTACCTGGACCTGGCCATCAGCCATCACCAGCACAGCCTGGTAGTGATCCACGGGGTAGGGAAGGGCAAGCTGAAAGACGAGATCCACCAGATCCTGCGCCAGACGCCGGAGGTGGCTAACTTCGTGAACCAGTACCACGCCAAATATGGTTACGGGGCAACAGAAATTACTTTCCGGTAAGCTCCGGCTAAATAGGACGATCGTTATTTGCCTGTAAAAATGTTTACAGGCAAATATTTTTATAGACAAAAATATTTATAGGTAAATATTCTACCTTTGCGCTCCAACTACAAACCGTGCTATCGTTCCTTCAGCTTGTCTGAAGGGAAGGAAAGTCCGGACAGCGTAGAGCAACACACCACCTAACGGGTGGGCTCCGGCTTGCCGGAGACAGAGAGTGCCACAGAAAATGACCGCCCTGCTTCGGCGGGGTAAGGGTGAAAATGTGGGGTAAGGGCCCACGGCGCAGGCAGGTAACTGTTTGTGTGGGTAAACCTTGTGTGCTGAAATGCCATGTATACGGACGCTTGAGGGCTGCTCGTCCGATTGTCCGAGGGTAGGCAGATACAGGGGGCGCGCGAGCGTCGCCGCAGATAAATGATAGCAACCCTGGCTTGCCAGGGGACAGAATCCGGCTTACAGGTTTGTAGTTTTTTTCTTTTTCTTTATCCCCTGCTTTGATATTAAGATAAAACCTCCTATCTTCTCACCCTTATTTAATCCTGTTTTTTATGACCTTAAGAGACGAACGTAACTGGGGCACTTTTATTCACCTCGGTGGCATCGTGGGCTCTGCGATATTCAGGCCTGCCGGTAATATTATCCTGGTACTGGTATTGTGGCTGATCAAACGCAATGAATCCCGTTTTGTGGATGACCAGGGCAAGGAAGCCATTAATTTCCAGATTACCATCAGCCTTGTCAGCGTGCTGATATCCATACTGGGCGGTGTTTTCAATGGCCTGTGGTCATTTGGTAACTGGATCGCCGGCGGCAGTATGTTCTACGGTGGCTGGAACTGGAGCTGGGGCGGACTGCATGGCCTGTTATGGGTAGTAAACCTGATCTTCAGCATCATTGCCGCTGTAAAGGCCAATGAAGGGGTTTCCTATAAATACCCGCTGTCGCTGAGACTGGTGAAATGATCTCGCAAAGTTGATAAGTGAGCAAAGTGCGCAAAGAATCACTTCAGCGAGCTAAGAAAATAAAGAACCATATTGAATGAGCTAAGAAAAACAAAGGGGCGAAGATTAATGTTAATCTTCGCCCCTTTGTTTTTCTTATATGTTTTCTTTGCGCACTTTGTTCACTTACTAACTTTGCGAGACTAGTTTTTCTTTACCGGTCTCATTTTCGCTTTGTGTTGTTTCTTCTTCACGTTTTCACCTTTGATGGTAGCTGCCAGTTTTAAGGCTTCGTAGGTATTTACGACACCGCCGCTGATAGAGAGGTCGGTGAAGTCAATTTTCTCGTCCTGGGAGCCTGGTTTGTTGACTTCTTTGCTGCCATCCGGGAGGGGGGTAGCGCTCTTTTCGAGGATATATTTCAGCTGGCGGGCGCTCAGGTCCGGGTAATAGGAGAGCACGAGGGCTGCCACGCCGGTTACCACCGGTGCCGCCATGCTGGTGCCGCTGGCGCTGCCGTATTTATTGCCGCCGGGGATGGTAGAATAGATCTGTACGCCGGGGGCGAAGAGGTCTACGTTCTTTTTGCCGTAGTTGGAGAAGCTGGCCACTTTATCGGCCGACAGTCCGTGACTGGAGGCGCCTACCGTGATGTAGTTATCAGCGCGGGGGCTGCCGTCAGCGAAGTCGGGGTTCGGGTAGTTGGGCACAGAGTCGTTGTTGGCCCCGTCGTTGCCGGCAGCATGTACGAGCAGTACGCCTTTCTTCTGCGCGTATTTAACCGCTTCATCCACCCACTCTTTGTGCGGGGAATAAGGTTTGCCAAAGCTCATATTGATGATCTGGGCGCCATTGTCTACCGCGTAGCGGATAGCGAGGGCCACGTCTTTATCTCTTTCATCCCCGTCTGGCACCGCTTTTACCGCCATGATGCGGACATTGTCGGCCACGCCGTCGATGCCCACGCCGTTGTTGCGCATAGCGCCGATAATACCGCTTACGTGCGTGCCGTGGAAGCCGAATTTGCCCATCACGTCGTTATTGCCGTAGTTGGTGTCAGTGATATCTTCGTATTTATCGCCAACGATCTGTTCGCGGTTTTGATTGGGCGGTACTTCGGTAGACTCCGCTTTTCTTTTCAGTTCACCCATATAGCCTTCGAATTCCATTTTGAATTCACCGAAAGGCAGGGGTTCATCACCGGTGCTTTTCAACAGGCGGGTCATGAAGTTACGCGCCAGCAGCACGTCCTGGTTGGTGGTCTGGATACTGTCGAGCTGGGCAACGGTAAAATCTTCCTTGTTCAGGTACGTCTTCAGTATGTTTTCACATTTGTTGACGTTCTCCTGCAGTTTGGCCATGGTTTTATACTGCAGCTTCGTCTGGGAGCTGGGTTTTTCTATTTTCTGTTTCAGGCTCTGCCAGGTGGCATACTCCTTGGAATCTTTACCCAGCGTGGAGTCGGGGTCGCCGTATTTGTTTTTGTAGCGGTAGTATTCGCGGGTGGCTTCGTCGGAGTCCTCTTTCAGGCTGCCGCCATCTTTAGCGCCGAGGAAGTTCCAGCCGTGAATATCGTCGATATACCCATTCCCGTCATCGTCTTTGCCGTTGCCGGGGATTTCGCGCGGATTGGTCCACAGGATCCCTTTCAGGTCTTCATGGAGGGTGTCAATACCGGAATCAATCACAGCTACGATCACCGGTGTGCTTTTTTTCCCTTTCAGGATGTCTTTGTAGGCTTTTTCGGTATTGGTGCCGTAAACACTGTCGGTCTCGTAGTTCAGCAACTGCCAGTTTTTGGGCACCGGGGTTTTACTCTGGGCACTGGATTTCGTTGTAAAAGCAGCCGTCGTCAATGCAACACATGCCAGGACTGCAACCTCTCGACTAAACAATTTCATGTTCTATAATTAATAATTAAAATATCATGATGGGAATAAAGGTATGGAAAATGACTAAGAACGAGCGGATTTTAATGATAAACGCACCATTTGGTGGTTAACTGGGAGAAAATCATATAGATAGCCATTCTTATCTGGTTTTGAGAGCTGAACAGCCCTGCTGTCCATCCATCACAATACTGCTGTTATATCGCGGGGAAAACCTACCTTTACGCTGGTTCCTTTCTTTTCCTCTATAACGTTCTCTTCCCCAACAGACGCGCCTTTCAGGGAAATTCCCTGTACTGTTTTTGTTTTGTATTACCTCATCATTAAAATCGATTGTCATGTTGAAAACTGCTATTCTAGCCACCCTGTTGGCTGCCGGTACGGCGGTGTATGCTACCGGTCCTGAAAAAGTGACTACCGTTATTTTCGTGAATGCAGCGGAGGAAGAAGCGACCCCATCGGCCGGCCTGAGTGAAGAGGGGCGGGACCAGACCCGGTTGTTTACGGAAGCGCTCCGGCATATTGATGTGGCGGCCATTTACACCATTTACGTGAACAAGGCGGTACAGACCATTGCGCCGTTGTCGGAACTGCGGCAACTAAGCCCGGTTTACTACTGGGTAACGAAGGATGAAGAGACGAGGGACTGTGTGCTGGACTG
Organism: uncultured Chitinophaga sp.; assembly: GCF_946479755.1. The sequence goes on from NZ_CAMLHC010000003.1 coordinate 307,848, forward strand.
CATTGTAAAGCAAAACAAGGGTAAAACCATCGTTATTTGTGGCAATCCCGAAAATATTCCTGCCATGGCCAGAAGCCTTGGTGTGAAGGCGAAATCAGTCAGAACGCTTTATGATAAAGGATCTGGCCGGTATTTGATCGTGGAAGTCCACGGAAATAATAGCGCCGTAGCACAAAAGTTGAATATGAATATTCAAAAAAAAGTCTAATATTTATAGTCGGAAGAATATTTAATGGCTTCCCGCTATTGGATATTTTTCTCATAAGCATGGTTTCCGTTTAACGAAAAGCGGGGTTCTCTAACCTCGCTACTATTTTTAAAACTTTGAAACCGGAGACTGGAAACGTCGATGTATGTAGAGGAAGGACCTGTAAGACAGGCTGTATTTTATCAACCGCTTTTAAAAATCTGATCAGGGAGGAGCACATCCTGACATGAAAGTTAAAAGCTCCGGGGCACTGCCTCGGAGCTGCAAAAGGCGAAGGATTAACCACCAATTATAAGTAATATCTTATCATAGCTGAGGCGCTGTAACAGGCGCCTCTTTGTTTTCCGGGCCAGGGGCGCTAATCCGGGACCAGCGTGGTGTATCCCGGGCCCGGCGATCTACCTAAGGGTGTGAGCCCCGGGATAAAAAATGCGCAAATAAAAAGGGCGTATCCAGCCACGGATACGCCCTTTCCTATTCGTTGGCTGCAGTTTACAGGTCAAATTTAATGCCCTGTGCCAGCGGCAGTTTGTCGGAGTAATTGATGGTGTTGGTCTGGCGGCGCATGTATGCTTTCCAGGCATCGGAGCCGCTTTCCCTGCCGCCACCGGTTTCTTTTTCACCGCCGAAGGCGCCGCCTATTTCCGCACCGGAGGTACCGATGTTGACATTGGCGATGCCGCAGTCTGACCCGGCGGCAGACAGGAACTGTTCTGCTTCGCGGAGGTTCAGCGTCATAATAGCAGAGGAGAGGCCCTGGGGCACGTCGTTCTGCATGGCGATGGCTTCGGTGAGGGTCTGGTATTTCATCACATAGAGGATAGGCGCGAAGGTTTCGTGCTGTACGATGGCGTAGGTGTTCTCTACGGCAGCGATACAGGGTTTCACGTAACAGCCGGATTCGTATCCTGCGCCTTCGAGCACGCCGCCTTCCACGAGGAAGGAGCCGCCTTGTTCTTTCACCTGTGCGATGGTGTTCAGGTAGGCGTTGACAGCGTCTTTATCGATCAGCGGGCCTACGTGGTTCTTCTCATCCAGCGGATTACCGATGCGGAGCTGTGCATAGGCTTTTACCAGTTTAGCAGTAAAGGCATCGTACACGCTTTCGTGGATGATGAGACGGCGGGTAGAGGTGCAGCGCTGGCCGGCAGTGCCTACCGCGCCAAATACGGCGCCGATAAGGGTCATGTCCAGGTCGGCATCTTTGGATACGATGATGGCATTGTTACCGCCCAGTTCCAGCAGGGAGCGGCCCAGACGCGCTCCTACGGCGGCGCCTACGCTTTTGCCCATGCGGGTGGAGCCGGTAGCGGATACCAGCGGAACACGATGGTCGTTAGCCATCCATTCGCCTGTTTCGCGGCCGCCGGTCACCAGGCAGCAAACGCCCTCCGGTACATTGTTGGCTGCGAATACGGTCTCGACTATACGTTGACATGCCAGGGCGGTCACGGGTGTTTTTTCGGAAGGCTTCCAGATACACACGTTGCCGCAAACCCATGCCAGCATGGAGTTCCAGCTCCATACGGCTACAGGGAAGTTAAAGGCGGAAATAATAGCGGTAATGCCCAGCGGGTGCCATTGCTCATACATGCGGTGGCCGGGACGTTCTGAGTGCATGCTCAGGCCATAGAGCTGGCGGGAGAGACCGACTGCGAAATCGCAGATATCGATCATTTCCTGTACTTCTCCATAACCTTCCTGCAGACTTTTGCCCATTTCATAGGAAACGAGGCGGCCCAGCTGTTCTTTATGGGCGCGCAGGGCTTCGCCGATCTGGCGCACAATTTCACCTCTCCTGGGAGCGGGCCACTGGCGCCACTCTTTAAAGGCCTCCTGTGCTACGGCGATCACCGCGTCATAATTGCTACGGTCGGCACTCCTGACGGTGGCAATCGTCTTGTTGTCTACCGGCGATACGGACACAATGTCTTCTCCGCCGGCTTCCAGCCAGTGTTTACCGGTGCTGACGCCGCTCTGCCGCGCGCTGATGCCAAAAGCTTTTAAAATATCATCTGCCATGGTGGATATATTAATCAACTAAAATTAGGAACTTTTTTTCGTTTGGGTGGAGTACGTACTTTCGAAGATCTTGTCGGCGTTACCAGCTTCGAAGCCTTCCCGGCGGTGCTCCCGGCGGATTTCACCGGCCGGAAGACCGGCAAACGGAGGCAGCACTTTCCTTTCTGCAAATTCCACATAGGAGCCGGCGATTTTGGTGGTCTCGCCACCGGCGAAAGACGCGGTTATCATGCCCGCCACAGTGGCGCTTTGCAGCAGATTGCCATCCGGACTGGTTTTGATTTTGCCGCCGGCGTCGTTGAGGACAAAGCCGTTTTGCTCGAGGAACTGGTTGAACTCCGCGACGGTATTGTATCCTGTGGGCAGGTTGTGTACGCTCACCGTAAAGTGGTTCAGGTAATAGCGGTTGTAAATCACCCAGGCAGCGTATTCGCTTTCAGCAGCCAGTGCCTGGAAATCCGCCAGGGTAGGCGTACGCCAGAGTCCACTGTGCAGGAAGGTGTCTACAGCCTTGCTGTCATCCAGGTCGAGGAGTGTTACCGGGTCTGCTTTTACTTCATCGGTGTAACTGGTGATGATGTCCTGTGCCTGCCGGCTCAGGTCTTTCACCCGCAGCTCGCTGATAAAGATGCGCGGATACTTGGGTAATGGCGGGGCGTACCACCATGCATCCAGCTTCTTGGACGCGAAATAGTAGTGGTCCATTTTCGTATAGCCGTAATGGAGAAAGATCTTCTCCAGCGACTGTACGCCGAGTTGCGGCACACCCATGGTACGGAAGGCGATATGATCATTTTCGATATCGTCCGCTTTCCCGATTAATCCGTTGCGGACCATCGCAGCGATAACTGCTGATACGTCCGGAACCCGCTCCTGGTAACGGCTCATCAGGCCGTTTAATACTTCTTGTAACATGGCTTTTGTTTGAGCTTCCTGCGGCCAGCCTGTGGCTGACTGCTAATTATAATACTGAGCAAACCTGTTGCTGATCAGATCTTTGAAAATCACATCTTCCTGTTTCACGAATCCATTGCCGGGCAGCAGGCCTTTGGCATGGAGGTCTATCACCGCGCAGGCTGCACCGGCGGTGGTCAGCTGGATGGCAGTGAAATCTTTGCCGCCTACTTCCTGGTTGTAAATCTTACGGGAGTAGGAGCGCTGTACCGACCGGCCGTTGACCGTACCGGACACGGATACAAATACCAGTACCACGTCCTGCGGCGTGAAAGGTATGCTATCTTCCATAATTTCCTTCAGTACGTCGCGTTTTTTATTGAGTTTCAGCTCATTGAGCAATATTTTCATCAGCTGGCAGTGACCGGGGTACCTTACTGTTTTATAGTCGAGGTTGTATACTTTGCCATCCAGTATTTCCGCGAGGGCAGAGAGGCCGCCGGAAGTGTTGAAGGCTTCGTATTCGATGCCGTCGAGTGCGAAGCGCTCATAGCCTTCGAGCGGCATTACTTCCTTGCGTTCGCCTTCGTAGATGGCGTCGCAGGGATTGCAGTATTCGTTGATCAGACCATCGGTGCTCCAGGTGAGGTTGTACATCAGGCTGTTGGTCGGAAACTGTGGCAGGGCGCCTACACGCAGCTTCACGGAGTCCAGCGTATCGAACTGTTTGGCGATATCATAAGCGGCGATGCTGATGAAACCCGGCGCCAGTCCGCATTGTGGCATAAAGCTCACTTCCGCGTTTTGTGCTATTTCACGGATAGCGTTGGTGGTGGCCACATCTTCGGTCAGGTCGAAGTAGTGCGTTTTGGCTTTGGCGGCAGCCGCAGCGATTTTTACGTTCAAAAAGAAAGGGCAGGCGCTCAGCACCATGTCCTGTGCCCCGAGGGCGGTTTCAAGGGCAGCGGCGTCGTTGACGTCCAGCTTCGCTTTACGGATGTTGCCGTCAGTACATTTGTCCAGCAATGCCTGGTTGGCGTCAGCCAGTGTCACCTGGTAATCGCCTGACTGTTGTAACAGGAATGCTGCTGTTTCGCCGATCTTGCCGGCGCCGATGATCATTACACGTTTCATAATCTATTGGAATTATTAATTATACGCAGATACTGGCTGAAACGTAAGCACAGTATGCCCGCTCTTATACAAGAGGACAGCACCTGGTAAAATTTACCAAGTTTGCAGGGCATAATTCGGCATTATATAAAATAAATACCGGTGCGGCCGTTACAGCACAACAGGAACTCCCGACAGGGAGATACCTAAAAAAATATGTTCAGGGAAAAAAGATTACCTGCCTTTCCAACTCATGGCACATGGGAGCAGGTGCTCCGCAGATAGGAGAGAAGAGAGAGTTGTATGTTTAACAGGTAATTCATTGATGATAATGAAAGAGCTAATATAGGGAAAATTGCGGAATAGCAGTACAAAGTGCGGGAAAGTTTTTTCGGTGGCCGGCACAAAACAATCCTGTTAACCGCCGGAATGCTGATGGCCCGGTGTTTTGGAAAAAATAAACACGCCGCAGAAGGGTGATGAAGTTCCCTTGTTATGAGGGAAGTTTATCACCGCACTGCGGCGCGGGACGATATTATCCTTTGCTAAAACAACGCTGTAGCGGTGTTCCGGCAACAGAGCACTAGTACTGTTCGTTATCGTTCGGGAAATCCTTTGTTTTTACATCTTTGATGTAGGCCTGCGTGGCGCCATAGATCTCGGTATAGAGATCGAGGTAGCGGCGGAGGAAACGGGGCTTGAACTCTTTGTTGATGCCCAGCATGTCATGCATGACCAGCACCTGGCCGTCTACATATTTACCGGCGCCGATACCGATAATGGGGATGTGTACTGCTTCGGCCACTTCTTTGGCGAGGGTGGCAGGGATCTTCTCCAGTACAATGGCAAAGCAACCGGCTTCCTGCAGCAGTTTGGCGTCGGCGATGAGTTTCTTCGCTTCGGCTTCTTCGGTAGCGCGAACGGCGTAGGTACCGAATTTATAGATGGACTGCGGTGTGAGGCCCAGGTGGCCCATCACCGGCACGCCGGCAGAAATAATTCTTTTCACGGACTCGATGATCTCTTCGCCGCCTTCTATTTTGATGCCATGGGCGCCGGTTTCCTTCATGATGCGGATAGCGGAGCTCAGCGCCTCTTTGGAATTGCCCTGGTAGGAGCCGAAGGGCAGGTCTACCACCACAAAGCAGCGTTTGATGGCGCGTATCACGGAAGATGCGTGATAGATCATCTGATCGAGCGTAATAGGCAGCGTTGTTTCATGACCAGCCATTACGTTGGAGGCGGAGTCACCTACCAGTATGATGTCTATTCCCGCATCGTCAAATATTTTGGCCATGGAGAAATCATAGGCTGTGAGCATGGAGATTTTCTCTCCGTCGACTTTCATCTTCTGTAAAACATGCGTGGTGATACGCTTTGCTTCCTTGTGCACAGACATAGCAGTATTGTTTTATACCAAAAATTCCTCAAAGGTTATGATATAAAAAGAAAAAAGGAAAATTATTTTATGTGTGGTCACTGAAAACCGTTCGCGGGAATGGCGATTTCCCGGTAGAGTGCCTGTATCAGCCCGTCGGCCAGCCCGATCTTCGGGACATAGATCTCTTCGGAGCCGGCCCAGCGCATCACGTTGATGTATATCTGAAGTGCCGGCACGATCACATCGGCACGGTCTTCCCGCAGGTTATACAAGTGAATGCGTTCTTCCACGGAGAATGCGCTGAATTCCTTGTGATAGTCCTTCAGGGTGTCGAGCGAAAGTGGTTTGCCTTCTTTGCGTTTGGAGAGGGAGAATATTTTATTGATGTTACCGCCGGACCCGATGGCTGTCACCGGTCCGATCGTCCTGAGCTGATGTTTGAGGAAGTCTTTCAGCTGTTGCCAGGCGCTGTCCGGTACCTGCTGGTGCAGCAGGCGGATGGTGCCGATATTGAATGATTCCTTGAAAACGAGGCGGGTGCCGCTGAAGAGCGTGAGCTCAGTACTGCCGCCGCCCACATCGATGTAGAGATAGGATTTTGTTTTGTCGAGGTGTTCGGCGATATGGTTTTCGTAAATATAAGAGGCCTCTTCCTGCCCGGAGATGATCTGGATATCAATACCTGTCTGCGTTCTTACTTCCTGCAGAATGGCGGCGCCGTTGGCGGCATCGCGCATGGCGGAGGTAGCGCATGCTTTCAGGTATTTTACTTCGTACACATCCAGCAGCAGTTTGTAGGCTTTGATGGTGTCTATCAGGTGAGATGTTCTTTTTTCTGAAATGGAGCCATGGTCAAAGACGTCGAAACCGAGCCGCAGCGGCACTCTTACCAGGTTCACTTTGGTAAAGTCCATCGTTCCCGCACTGTTGGGCGATGCTTCGGAGATCAGTAACCGGGCGGCATTGGAACCAATATCAATCGCAGCTAACTTCATTAATTATTCCTCTGTTTTGAGACACAAAAATAACACTTCATTTGGCTATTTGTTTATTTGAATATATAGTTATTTAGACATTTAGCTATTTAATTGTCTGAGAAGCGGTGTTACTGCACCGCTTCTCAGACAATTAAATAGCTAAACGCGCCGGTATTATTTGTACATTTCTATCTGGGTGCGGATTTTTTTATCGCCTTCTTTTTTGTATTGATTGGTCTGGTCGTTGTCGAGTATGCGGGCTTTTACATTGCCGCTGAGCTGGATGTTCATAATATCGGCCAGTTCTTTACGTATATGCGGGTCCGTTATAGGCACTGCTGCTTCCACGCGGTGGTCGAGGTTGCGCACCATCCAGTCACAGGAGGCGATGTATACTTTCTCGCTGCCGCCGTGATGGAAGATAAACACGCGGGCGTGCTCAAGATATTCGTCCACGATGCTGACAGCGGTAATATCCTTTTTCCATTTTTTGCTTTCTGTGTAGGCGCAGCAGATGCCCCGTATCACCATCTTGATGTCTACGCCTGCTTTGGCTGCTTCATAGAGTTTGCCGATGAGGATGGAGTCGGAGAGGGAGTTCATCTTCAGCACGATGCCGGCTTTCTTTTTGTTTTTGGCGTTCTTGATCTCACGGTCGATCAGGCGCATGTAGGTGTCGCGCATATTCAGCGGACTTACCGGCAGTGTTTTACAGCCTTCCAGGATTTTAATATCGTGACGGGGGCTCTCCAGGTAGGAGAATACGCGGTTGATGTCTGCGATCACGGAGCGGTTGGCCGTGAGGAGGCAATGGTCGCCATATACCTGTGCGGTCCTTTCGTTGAGGTTGCCGGTGCTGACAAAGCCGCACTGTACGGTTTTGGTGCCGATCCTCTTTTTGATCACGCATAGTTTGGCGTGTACTTTCATGTCCGGGATACCGAGGAACACTTTTACCCCTTCATCTTCCAGGCGTGTTTTCCAGTCGAGGTTGGCCGCTTCATCGAAGCGGGCGCGCAGTTCCAGCACTACGGTCACATGTTTTCCGTTGCGGGCCGCATTCACCAGGGCGTTCACGATTTTGGAATTACGGGCAAGCCTGTACGCAGTGATCTTGATGGAAGACACATTGGGATCGATGGCCGCTTCCCGCAGCAGGTCGATAATGGTATCGAAGGAGTGGTAGGGGAAGTGCAGCATCACATCCTGCCGCTGTATCACGTGCATCACGCTGGGCGCATCGGCAAACAGCGGATGGATAAAAGTTTTGCGGTGGGTATGCGGCGGGAAGATGGATTCCGGGAAATCCATAAAGTCCTTGAAGTTGTGGATACGGGCGCCGGGAATAAGGTTGTCTTTGCCGGAGAGGCCCATTCTGCGGATCAGGTATTCGAGCAGCAGCGGGTCGATGTCCTTGTCGTATACGAACCGTACGGGTTTGCCTTTGCGGCGGTCTTTCAGCCCTTTTTCGATCTGGTGGATCAGGCTGTCCGATATATCGTTGTCGATGTCCAGTTCCGCATCGCGGGTGACCTTGATGATATGGGAAGAGAACTTATCGTAACCGAAGTAGGAGAAGATGTGGGGGAGACAAAAGCGGATCAGGTCTTCCAGCAGGATGATATCATGTTCGCCCGGTTTGGAGGGGAGGATGATAAAGCGGGGCAGCACGTTGGAAGGTATTTCTATCAGCGCAAATTTCTGCCTGACGGAGTTGTCCTGCCGGGCCAGCACTACGCCCAGGTAGATGGACTTGTCCCGCAGGATGGGGAACTGCTGGATGCTTTCAATCATCAGCGGGATGATATTGGTGCGCACCTGTTCATTGAAGTAGTTGAGCACAAATTTCTGTTGTTCCCGGTTGAGATGTTTTTCCGTCCGCAGGAAAATATGCATTGTTTCCAGTTCATTCGCGATGTCTTTCCAGATACGGTCAAACTCCCGTTGCTGGTCTATCACGATGGCCTGTATATCGTCCAGTATTTTGCCGGGATTTTCTTCCAGGTGCATTTTATGGACTTTATTGATAGACATCATGCGTTTGAGCGTGGCTACCCTGACGCGGAAAAATTCGTCGAGGTTATTGGAGAAGATGCCGAGGAAGCGGATACGTTCTCTCAGGGGAACGCTGGTATCTGCGGCTTCCTGTAGTACTCTCGCATTGAAGGCGAGCCAGCTGATGTCCCGGGGGATCAGTTTTTTGGCGGGGAGCGCCGGTGCTTTGGGGGCCGGGTTTTTTTTGGCGGGTACCTTTTTGGGTGTATTCTTTTTGCCGGTATTTTTCTTTGATACTATAGTTGGTGTCATAATTTCCAGATTCTCCGTATGTGGCATCGTCATACAAACAAGTTTACATTCAAAAAATTCACGTTGTTTAATCCACGATAATACGGCTTTCGCGGATCTGATGCCATTAAATTAAAGTTAAGAAAAAGCGGGCAATCCGGTGCGGTTGGGGGGTAAAAGTTAATCTTCCGCGGGAAAGACGGTATCAGGCGGTCGCCCGGGACTTTAGCCCTGAGTACGGGAAACGGGATAACGCCTATGCTTATACGCACAGGTGTTAAAGTATTGCTAAAAGCGCGGATCAGGATTGGGCCGGTGCGGCGGATTGTTTTTTGTTGAGAATGGGCAGGGCCACAAGGCTGAGGAATCCCACCAGTACCACGAGCAGTGTTTGTACCACCCAGATGATCCAGCCGAAGGCGTAACCGATCACATAGGCGATGCCATAGAGTTCGAGGGCTTTCTGTACCAGTGCCTGGTAGGCGCCGATGCCGCCGGGGGTGACGATCATGCCGATGCTGCCGATCATGAGTACGGCGAGGGCGGCGCTGATGCCCAGGTGGGACGTTTCCTGGAGGCAGTAGAAGCCGATGTATACCTGGGAGAGGTAGCAGCCCCATATCAGGATGCTCTGGAGGATAAACGACCATTTATTCTCCATTTTGCCGATGGACAGGATGCCTTCCATGACGCCTTTGGCCAGCGCTTTGATGGTGATGGCCGCTTTGGAGCGGGCAAACCGGCGCAGGAGCCAGAGCAGGGCGAGGACGGCCACTATCAGCGCAGCTGCCAGCAGCAGGAGCTGTGTGCCGTTGGCGTTGGCAATTTTGCGGGCAATGGGCAGGTAGATGTCATGATGCACGTAGGCGCCCAGCACATCTATCTGGGTGAGGATGGTGACGGCGATGAGCAGCAGGAGGCACAGCATGTCGACGGCTCTTTCCGCGATCATGGTGCCGACGAGTTTGTCGGCCGGTATTTTTTCGTATTGTGCGAGGATGCCGCAGCGGGTTACTTCTCCCAGCCGGGGAACGGCCAGGTTGGCGAGGTATCCGACCATGACGGCAAAGAAAGTGTTAAGGGTGGAGGGCTGGTGTCCCAGTGGTTTCATGAGCAGCTTCCAGCGGGTGGCACGCAGCCAGTGGCTGACGAGGCCCATGATTACGGCAGGGATGGCCAGCCAGTAGTTGGCCTTGCGCAGGGCAGCATTGATCTGGTCCCATTGTTCCGGAGTGAGGTCTTTGGTGACCAGCCATATCAGGAGCACCCCGATGCCGAAAAAGCATATAAACTTAATGACGTTCTTAAGCGTTTTGGGCATCATCCAAAGTGGTTTTAGGGTGTTAGCGATATGTTGAGGCGAAGGGTTTACAATTTGTTCCCTTCTTTGGGGAAGATGGCAATAGGCGTATATTTCTTCGCTTCTTCAAAGTCCATGGTGGCATAGGAAATAATAATCACGACATCACCGGGAGCTACGAGGCGGGCGGCGGGGCCGTTCATGCAGATGACGCCGGAGCCTCTTTTACCTTTGATCACGTATGTTTCCAGTCTTTCACCGTTGTTGACGTTGAGGACCTGTACTTTTTCGTATTCGATCAGGCCGGCGGCATCCATCAGGTCTTCATCTATTGTAATACTTCCAACATACTGCAGGTTCGCTTCTGTTACAACCGCGCGGTGGATCTTACACTTTAATATTTCTATTTGCATGATTATTCTGAACTATAATTGCTAAATCAGCAGTTCGCAAAGCTAGGAAAAAAAAGTATTCCGGCAAAGAGGGGGGCACGCAAAGGCAGTAAGCGTGCAGAGAAAGCAAAGGAGCGAAGATTCAATAACCTGGTCTTAGCTCCTTTGCCTTTCTTATAATTTTTATTTAATCCTTCGCACCTTTGCTCACCTGGCGCCTTTGCGTGCCTAGATCGCGCCCTGCAGGACCATATTATCGATCAGGCGGACATCATCTATCCAGGCGGCCACGGCGGCAATTACGGTATGGTCGCCGGGTGGTTCGTCCATATGGCTGAGGTGACCGTCTTTCAGCAGGAGGATGTCTACATATTCGGGTTCGAAGCCCTGGTTTTTCAGGTCGTCGAAGGCTTCACGGGCAGCTTCGAGGAGGAAGAGGCCTTTGCCGAATTCTTCACGCAGCCTGGTGAGCGCCTGGTAGATGGCGACGGCTTTTTTGCGGGCGGCCGGGGAGAGGCGTTCGTTGCGGCTGCTCATGGCAAGGCCGGAAGGTTCGCGCAGGGTAGGGCAAACGACCAATTCTACGGTTGAGTTGGTGAGCTGTAACAGTTTACGTATGATTAAACATTGTTGCAGGTCTTTTTGCCCCATAAAAAGCTTGTGGGGCTGCACAATATCCAGTAATTTGTGTACGATACGGCCTACCCCCTGGAAGTGGCCGGGACGGAATTTGCCCTCGAGAATGGTTTCCAGGTCGCCGAAGTCATAGTGTTCACCACCTGCCAATCCTTCCGGGTACATTTCCTCAACAGATGGCAGAAAAAGTATATCTGTAGATGCATTATTTAACTTCTTAATATCCTCTTCGATAGTTACGGGATATTTTTCAAAATCTTTCGGATCATTGAACTGTGTCGGATTGACAAAAATGCTGCAGATGACCACGTCATTTTCTTTTTTGGCCTCCTGAATAAGTGACAGGTGTCCATTATGGAGGGCTCCCATAGTAGGCACAAAACCAATGCTTTTGTTGCTTTTTCTTACCAGGTCCAGGTGCTTCTTCAGGTCATTGCTGCGCTTAAATAGATACATAAAACATTGCTTAAAAGGATGTTAAAACTGACAGATTGGCCAATATTCCGTAAAAAATCCGTAATTTTGCAAGCCAAATTAAAAATTACTGCATTAATAATCAGCGTTAAATGTCCACAAAGAAAAGAATTCTTTTTATTGCCCAAGAAATGTCGCCATACCTGGAACTGAGTGATTATGCGGCGATGGTCAATAAAATGGCAATTAAGTCCAATGAGGCTGGCCTGGAAGTGAGAGTGATCATGCCCAGATTTGGAATTATTAATGAGAGAAGACACCGCTTGCACGAGGTGGTCAGATTGTCTGGAATCAACATTGTGATAGACGGGGATGATTACCCGCTTATCATCAAGGTGGCCTCCCTGCCGAATGCCCGTTTGCAGGTGTATTTCCTGGATAACGAGGATTATTTCAAGCGGAAAACCGTATTTGCGGACGAAAACGAGGAGTTTTTCGATGACAATGCGGCCAGGTCTGTATTCTTCTGTAAAGGAGCCCTGGAAACCGTGAAGAAGTTCGGATGGCCTCCGGACATTATTCATTGCAGCGGATGGATGACTTCCCTGATTCCGATGTATCTGAAAACAGCTTACAAGAAGGAACCGGTTTTCGCCCATTCCAAAATTGTTTATTCTTTGTCCCCCAATAGCTTCAAGGAAAAGCTGGGCGCTTCCTTTATCAAGAAGGCGACGATCAGCAACCAGATCAAGGAAAAAGATCTGGAGCTCTTTAAAGAGGGCACCAACAGCGCGTTGAACAAAGGGGCCGGCAAGTATGCCGACGCGGTAATACTGGCCGGAGAGAAGGTGGAGAAAAAAGTAGTGGATGAACTGAAGGCTGAAAAAGGCAAAATCATCGTACCTTATAAAAAAGACAATGATGATCTTGCTGATTACCTGGCGCTTTACAATCAATTGCTGGGTAAATAATCTCTTGGTAAATCATCTATATTTGGAGAATTTTCGCCAACTTCATTTAAACTAACAATCTTAACGCGTGAAGATTAATTTCAGGAACCTTAGCTTTGTAGCCGCTTCTTTTGCGTTGTTGTACGGTGTTTCCGGTTGCAACGAGTCCACTATCCTCGGAAAGGGGCTTATTCCGCCGGGCGATTTTGTGAATGGACAGGACACTACGATCAACGGCGTTATCGCCAACAACATATACAAGTACGACTCTTCCTTTATAAACGGTTACGGCCGCTACGAGAAGGCGCTTGGCTCCATTACCACCGACCCTGTTTTTGGCAAAACCCATGCTTTTGTGTTCATGCAGGTAGGCCTCCCTACCAGCGCTTTCACCTTCACCGGTTCCGGACAAACCCTCGATTCCGTGGTGTTGTCCCTCGCTTACCTGGGTTTCAAGGGAGATTCCACCACTCCACAGACTTTCCGTGTTTACAGAATGGCGGAGACAGGGTTTAAAATAGATTCCAATTACGCTTATAACAAACCGTTACAGTACAACCCCGGTGAACTGCTGGGTACTGCGACCGTCACGCCAAAGACGATCCGCGATTCTGTCAGCGTGTATGGCACCAAGGAAAAGGCCCAGCTGCGTATTAAGCTGTCCAACGCCTTCGGTAACGACCTGCTACAACAGAAATCGGATGTCAATTTCAAGAACGACTCCACTTTCCGGGCCTACCTGAAAGGGTTCGCGCTGGTGCCCGACACTACTTCCGGTACCAACCGCAACATGATGTTCTTCGATATGGACGATGCCAATACCAGGCTGACGGTTTTTTATAAGAACTCCACAGATGATTCGCTTCGCGCCAATTTTGCGTTTAACAGCAGCAGCAGCGGACATGCCAACTTCCTGGCCCGTAACTATAACGGGGCGGAGGTAAGCAGATATATCAACACCGGTAATGCCAACGGAGACAGTATCCTGTTCCTGCAGAGTACTCCGGGACTGTATACCAACCTGCTGATCCCCAACCTGGAGAGTTTCCCCAACGCTGTGATCAACAAAGCGGAACTGGTGATCACCCAGATCACCGTTGGCCCCAGCGATATGAACAATATCTTTACGGAACCAGCTAAACTGAGCCTCACACAATATACCGGCGTCAACGACTCCACCAAAAACGTGATTGACTTTACCACCGGCGGTGATACCTATTTTGGGGGCACCAAACAGGTCATCACCAACTTCGGCGGCGTGCAGGTAGCCCAGTATACTTTCAACGTCGGACGATTCCTCCAGATGCTGATTAAAAAGCAGGAAACCAATACTGGTTTCAGACTGCAGGTGGTACGCACTGGTTATCCGGATATTGACCGCCTGAAAGCCGGAGGCAGCAAATTGTCCCAGTACAACATTAAATTGCGAATCATTTATACAAAACCTTAAAATCGCTAATCCATACTTTTATGCCTTATTTATTTACGTCTGAATCAGTTTCAGAAGGACATCCTGACAAAGTAGCAGATCAGATTTCTGATGCGCTGATAGATCATTTTCTGGCATATGATGCGTCTTCCAAAGTAGCTTGTGAAACATTGGTGACTACCGGGCAGGTAGTACTGGCAGGAGAGGTTAAGTCAGAAGCTTACCTGGACGTGCAGGACATCGCCCGTGAAGTAATCCGTAAAATCGGATACACCAAGAGTGAATATATGTTTGAAGCCAATTCCTGTGGCATCTTTTCCGCTATCCATGAGCAGTCTCCTGATATCAACCAGGGTGTGGACCGTTCTTCTCCGGAAGAACAGGGCGCCGGCGACCAGGGTATGATGTTTGGTTACGCTACCCGCGAAACAGAAAACTACATGCCGCTGGCACTCGACCTGGCCCACAAACTGCTGCTGGAACTGGCTGCACTGCGCCGCGAAAATAATGAGATCAAGTATCTGCGCCCGGATGCCAAATCCCAGGTAACTATCGAATACTCTGACGATAATAAACCCGTTCGTATCGATACCATCGTGATCTCTACACAGCACGATGATTTCGCGAACGATACCGAGATGCTGGCCAAGATCAAGGAAGATATGATCAACATCCTGATCCCGCGCGTAAAAGCAAAACTGAAACCCGAGCTGCAGCAGCTGTTCGATGGTTTCGATATCCAGCACCACATCAACCCGACCGGTAAATTCGTGATCGGCGGTCCGCACGGCGATACCGGCCTGACCGGCCGTAAAATCATCGTAGACACCTACGGTGGTAAAGGTGCACACGGTGGTGGCGCTTTCTCCGGTAAAGATCCTTCCAAGGTAGACCGTTCCGCAGCTTATGCTACCCGTCATATCGCTAAAAACCTGGTAGCTGCCGGTGTTTGCGACGAAGTACTGGTACAGGTGTCTTACGCTATCGGCGTGGCCAAACCCTGCGGTGTATACGTAAATACCTACGGTACCTCCAAAGTAGGCCTGAACGATGGCGCTATCGCGAAGAAAGTAGAAGAAATCTTCGACCTGCGTCCTTACGCTATCGAACAACGCCTGAAACTGCGCAACCCGATCTACAGCGAAACTGCCGCTTATGGTCACATGGGCCGCGATCCGCAGGTGATCACCAAAGTGTTCAACAAAGGCAAGAAAAATGAGAAATCTGTACAGGTAGAACTGTTTACCTGGGAGAAACTCGACTACGTAGACAAAGTAAAAGCTGCTTTCGGTCTGTAAAAAAACCGCCGGCTTTCTACTTTCAGTATAAAATACCAGGAAGGCGATTGATAAATGATTATCAATCGCCTTCTGCTTTTTAACCCGGGACCAATGCCCGGTACCGTCATTTGTAAATCAGTTCTTTGACCAGGGGTGCAAAAAAAATCTTTAAAATCTTCAAAAAAAATTATATATTTATAGTATAAATATATATAAAATACCCTAATATGGTTTGTGGGCCTGCGTTTCAGCGTAGGAGAGGATCTCGGGAAGCAGTATGTATTTTTTAGCATACCGTTTTGCGGGCGTGTTTATCCCTGAAAATTACCTAATCGTTCAGCCGCATATCTGCTGCAGTCTGGCAAGTGTTTTTCTATCAAAAAATTTTTGATCTTCACGGCTGAAAAATAAAAACCATCAGGTTCCATATTGCCTGAACACAGCCACACTGGCTATCTTTCTCCATTGCATGACCATCCGTATCCGGCAAACCAACCGCGTTAGCGGGGATATTTTATACCATTATTTTTTTGAAGAACCATGAAGAAGCACCACCTTACTTCCAAACTGCTTATGTTGAAGCTTGCATTTATTGTGATCATCTATTTCGGAAGTTGTAACAAAACCGTTGTTACGCCAGAGAAGACCCCTGCGGAAGAAACGCCGGAGCAGCCATCCAAACCTAATCCGCCTGTGAAAGGAAAGGAGTATACGCTGATACCGGACGCCAGTGGCCGCCTCGTGATTGACGGCGCCAAAAGCCCGTATAAAGGCGGTGATGCACTGAACCTGAAAGGCCGTTTTTTATCCATCAATATCATCAACCTGAGTGGCTCCTCAGGTAACCCCATCGTCATCCGTAATTTTGACGGCACCGCCGTAAAAATAGGGAACCCCGACTGGAACGGCGGCTCCTGGGCGGAAGCACTGAGCCTGATCAATTGCCACTATCTGAAAGTAGGAAGCGAGTCTTCCCGGGCCAACTTCATCATCGATGGCTCGGTCCACCCGGCCAGAGACGCCTATTTCAACCTGGTATTGAGCAAACACACCGACAATATTGAAATCAGAAACCTGACCATCCGTAACGGCGGTACAGGCATATGGGCCAAAACAGACCCGGTGAAAGGCGATCCCTCTACCTATTATCCGAACTCACAGATGGAGAACCTGCTGATTCATGATGTGGCGATCAGCGGCACCAACAACGAAGCCATGTACATCGGCCATACGGCCACCTACTGGGACCTGACGGCCAACACCTCCTACTACGGCAGTTCATCCGGCTTTAATCCCGGCAGCCAGTACGTACAGCCTATTAAATGGCACAATGTAAAAATCTACAACAACTCCGTCCAGGATGGCGGTGCTGATGGTATCCAGACTGCGGCTATCGACCAGCTGGAAGTATACAACAACACCGTTACCAACTGGGGCATGAAACACAACAGCTCTCACAACGGCGGTATCCTGATCGGCGGCCGCACTACCAACACCTATGTGCATGACAACTACGTGCACGACGGCTGGGGAGAACTGCTGCAGTTCTATGGTTCCGGCGAAAACGGATCCAAACACGTCATCAGCAATAACCTTTTTGTGAACAACAGCCAGGGCGCCAATGACGGTATCAGTTTCAGAGGTACCGACCGTGCGCCGGTAACCATCAATAACAATACCGTAGCACTCACCGGTGGTGTTTCACTGCGTATCAACGGCGAAAAAGGAATGACGGTCGCCCTCATCGTAAACGATAATGCGTTTATCCAGCCCCGTATGAGCGGCGGTAGCATTACCTATAACGCTTACGTATATACGGAAAATGGCGGCGGTGCGGTAGAAGGCACAGGAGACAAAGCCAATACCCGTTTCCCAACACTGGACGCGGCTAACGTAGATATCAGCAACTACTTTACGCCGAAGGCAGGGTCTACTATGGGCGCCACCGGCTACCGGAAATAATTCATTTTATCTTTATAAAAAAAGGCCAAAGCGGACAACCGCTTTGGCCTTTTTTATCGGTAGAAAAATAATTACAGTTCATTCTTTTTCAGCAGCTGTACAGCATGATCGCAGGCCCGCGCCGTCAGCGCCATATAGGTCAGCGATGGGTTCTGGGTAGCAGAAGAAGTCATACAGCTGCCGTCGGTGATAAACACATTGGGCACTTCATGTAACTGGTTCCACTGATTGAGTACGGATGTTTTCGGATCGTGTCCCATGCGGGCGGTGCCCATCTCGTGAACACATTCGCCGCCGACGTAGTTGTAGTCGAACCCGGAGATATTGGTGAGCCCACTTTTTTCCAGCATCTCTTCCGCGCTGCCGCGCATATCTTTCCGCATGGCCTTTTCATTGTCTTTGATTTCAAAGCTGATGCGCACCAGCGGCTGGCCCCATTTATCGGTGGCAGCAGGATCGAGGGTTACGCGGTTGTCGGCATAGGGCAGCATTTCGCCCCAGGCGCCCAGCCACATCACCCATTTACCGGGATTGGTGATGTCTTTTTTAAACTGTTCTCCATAGCCTGGTATCTTGTAATGGTCCATCCAGGCTTCCCTTTCCGCATAGCCCTGGTATCCGAAGCCGCGGACATAGTCGGTGCGTTGTGTGGCGCCGTTGAGGTTACGGAAACGGGGAATATAGATACCGGCGGGTCTGCGGCCCGCGTAGTACTGGTCTTTAAATCCGTTGTATTCTCCCATAGCACCTACTTTAAAGTGATGGTCCATAAGGTGGCGCCCTACGAGGTCGTTGTTGTTGCCCAACCCGTTGGGGAAGGCGTCTGACACGGATTTCAGCAGGATGGCAGCTGAAGCGATGGTAGACGCGTTGAGGAAGATGATACGGGCATAATATTCGGTGACGGCCTTGGTTTCGGTATCCATGATCCGCACGCCGCTGGCTTTACGGGTATTTTTATCGTAGAGAATTTCTGTGACGATGCTGAAAGGGCGGAGCGTCAGGTTACCGGTGGCCATGGCGGCGGGGAGGGTGGCGCCGTTGCTGCTGAAGTAGCCGCCGAAAGGGCAGCCGCGGTGACAGAGGTTGCGGTACTGGCAGGGGCCGCGGTTGTTGTGGCCTTTGGAAAGGTTGGCCACGCGGGCGATCGTCAGCAGGCGGTCGTCGTATTTTTGTTTCAGCTGTTCCCGTATATGTTGCTCGAGGCAGTTG
The DNA here is from genome assembly GCF_946479755.1 of uncultured Chitinophaga sp. The sequence goes on from NZ_CAMLHC010000003.1 coordinate 326,304, forward strand.
AGTTCCATAGGTGGGAGAAACTGTCCGTCGGGCAGATGGGGCAGCCCTTCTGCCTGGCCGCTGATGCCGGCAAACTGCTCCACGTAATCATACCACGGTGCGATATCCTTATAACGGATGGGCCAGTCGGGCCCGTGACCGTCTTTGGCATTGGCTTCGAAATCGAGGTCGCTGAGGCGGTAACACTGCCGTCCCCAGGTAAGGGAGCGCCCGCCTACCTGGTATCCCCTGATCCAGCTGAAGGGTTTCTCCTGGATGTAGGGGTGCTCTTTGTCGCGTACAAAGAAGTGTTTGCTGCTTTCGTCGTATGCGCCGCTTTGAATGGGATCTTCCAGTTTATCCGTTTCGGGGTTATTGAGGCGGTGTTTAAACTCCCATGGGTGCAGGGTGGCAGTGGTATAATCCTTTACGTGTTCTACGTTTCTGCCTCTTTCCAGCAGCAGCGTTTTCAGTCCTTTTTCGCATAATTCCTTCGCCGCCCAGCCTCCGCTGATGCCGGAGCCGATAACGATCGCGTCGTAAGTATTGCCTTCAGTTGCTTTGATATTCAGGTTTGCCACGGTGATCTGCTATGTGTTAACAAAAAAATGAACCAGGTATGTAAAAGTCCTATAAAGTATGATTTTTTTCGATCAGTCATATTGAAAAAAATCCGGCTTTTTACGCCGGATTTTTTTCAAAGTTATTGTTGGCGGATGCGTTATTGTTTCACTAGTTTGACTGTTTTCACCATTTGGTTGTCCGCCAGGACCTGCAGGAGGTAGACGCCCTGTGGCAGTTCACGTCCGGTGATATCCATTCTGAACTGGTAGGAGCCGGGGGCTACCAGGCCGAGGTCTTTTACATTGATGATGCGGCCGTTGAGGTCCAGCAGTTTCAGTGCCATCCGCATGCTGCCTTTACCGTGCTGGGTGAGCGCTACGTTCACGAAGCTGGTGAAGGGGCTCGGATATACCTGAGACAGTGTTACGTCGGTCGCTGCGTTGCCGGTGGTAGTAGCGCCGGTCGTTGTGCCGGTTTTCGGCGCCGTTGTCATGGTGCCGGTACCACCGATTTTCGCCAGTGACTGCGTTACCTCTTTCGGGTAAGCTTTGATCACCAGGGCGTTCAGATAGCCGTAAGTGTTATTGGCGGTGTAGATCACCAGCAGCATCTGACCGTTCTGGTCGGGTGACAGGTGGTCGAGCGTAACGGTATTGGTGCTGTTGTCATAAGCATCCAGTGTTACTGTTCTGCCGTTCATGCTGTAGGCGGTGATCCTGGTGCCACCACTGGCGCGGCTTCCGAAGAAGGTGAAGGAGTATTCCTTGGACTGATCGAGGTTGTCGAACTGCATTTTGGCGGTATCGCCAGGTTCAACGTAGTAGGATTCTGCGATCACCAGGTCGGGGTAAACGCCGCTGTTGTTGCCGGTTTGGTACCCTGCAGGGTTGGTACCGGTAAAGTTGTCAACGATGGTCCAGCTGAAGCTGGTAGCGTTACCGTTGCCATCTTTCGGGTTGGCCATTGTCTGGTTCAGGTACGGCAGCGCGTTGGTGTTGTTCCATGGCGCCGGTGCCGGGTTGACAGTGTTGAAGTTGATGTTGACGCCGTAGGCGAGTGTACCGCCGGCAGCGATATTGCTATAGTCGGACTGTTTGGTGGCGGTGATGGCCCGTACTTTATAGAAGTAGAGGCTGCTGGCTGCCAGACCGGTGTTGGTGTAGGTCGTTACATTGGCTGCGGTGGTCGTCAGCTTGGTATAAGTGCCTTCACGCTCAGTGGAACGCCATACTTCGAATCCGGTTTCATTGCTGGACTTGTCGGCCCAGTTGAGCTGGATGCTGCTGGCGGTTTGATTGCTGGTCACCAGGTTGGCCGGAGCCAGTGGTATGCCGTTGTCAACATACGACTGTATCACCATGGCGCCGATGTAGCCGGCGAAGGAGCCGGAGGCCTGTTGCAGGGTGAAGTCGATGTTGCCGCTGGCGTCTGCGCTGAGGCCATTGAGCTGTACGGTATTCTGCGTATTGCTGGCAGCATTCAGGGTGACTGACTGTCCGCCGGCGCTGTAGATGGTGTTGCGGTTGTCGCTGACAGCCTCGCGGCTGGCGAAGAACACCAGGTTGTATTTAAGCGTAGCAGACAGGCCGCTGATTCTGATGCGTTTTGCCTGACCGGTCTGGTCGTAATAGAAGGTGTGCATCACCACATCCGGGAACACGCCGGTGTTGTTGCCAGTTACCGCGCCGATATTGTTGTCGCCAGTGAGGGCGTCCAGCAGGGTAACGCTGATGCCGCTGGCAGTGCCGGTTTCATCGAGGATGTTGGAGATGGTCGTATTGGCATTTGCCGGGCTGTTGAAGTTGTTCCATGGCGCCGGTGCCGGTTCTATACGGTTATAGTTCACGTAGGTGGACGTCATGTTTTTATCGGTGACCTGTACCTTGAAGGTGCGGCTGCTTTGAGCGCCTTTATCATCCCGGGCATTGATTACGATATTGAAGGTGCCGATATTGGTGCTGCCAGGCGCCAGTCTCAGCGTAGCGGTACCGTTACCGGTATTCTGCAGGGTAGCAAATGAAGGCAGACCGGTAGCGGAGAGAGTGATCACGTCAGCCGGATCATCGGTAGCGTGGATGTTCACGTTCACGATGGCGTCTGTCTTCATGGCCACGTTGCCGATGCTGTCGATAGCCGGCGGCATATTAGGCAGGTTAATGCTGACCGTGTCGGAAGGATTGCCGCCATTGGCGTTGATGGCCCGAACCACGTAGTAGTAGGTATGATTACCGGATACGTTCGGGTCGGTATAGGCGGTATCGTTCACATTGGCCACAGGGCTCAGCAGTTGATAAGGGCCGCTTTGTGCATTGGCGCGGTATACTTCGTAACCTGTTTCGTTATAGGCTCTGTCTGTCCAGTTCAGTCTTACACCGGCGGGCAGGCTGCGGGCGGTGAGGTTGCCGGGTTTGGCCGGCGCTTTACCGTTGTCGTAGTTGGCCTGTATCACCATGGTATTGAGATAAGCATAGGCAGAACCATTGAGTGCAGTAAGGTCTACTGTAATGGTGCTGTCGCTGTTGGCCCTGATACCGCTGGCGGTAACGGTGGTGCTGGTATTGCTGGAAGCGTTGAGGCTTACCGTGGTACCGTTTACGGTATAACCGGCCACACGTGGGTCTGTTACACCGGCACGGCTTCCGAAGAAGGTGAAGGAATAAGTGTAGGCAGTATCCATTCCGCTCAGTTTGAGGGTTTGTTTATCTGCCATGGTAAACCATGCGCTGATCATTGCGGCATCAGGGTAGATACCGGAGTTGTTGTTGGTGGTATAGCCGAAGTTGTTGGTATTGGCGCCGCCATTGACGGTTTGCCAATTCGTCATCACCTTCATGGCGATACCGGTGTTGCGTCCGGTCTGGTCCAGCAGGTTGGCGAACACGTCGTTCAGCGCCGGTTGCGCTTTATTGGTGTTGTTCCACGGTGCAGGCGCTTTGTAGGTGCCGTCGTTGAAGTTGACGTATACGCTGTAGTTCGGATTCACAGCAGCCACGCTAATGGTGAATGTTTTGGTGTCTGATCCGCCGTTGCCGTCAGATACGGTCACAGTAACAGGGTAGTTGCCATTGTCGCCATAGCCCGGGGCCAGTGCGATGGTGGCGCTGCCACCGTTAGTGGTGAGTGTGGCAAAAGAAGGCAGATTGGTCACATCCCAGGTGAGCGCATCAGTGGTATTGGCATCTGTTGCCGTGATGGTAACGGTGTTGGTGCCTTTTTCCGCGAGGGCCACATTGGAGATGTTGCTCAGTACCGGTGCATAGTTATTATCCACCAGCAGGTTGAATGAGCGGGTAACGTTGCCGCCATGTCCGTCGGCCACGGTTACCTGTATATTGTTATAGGTACCTACATCACTGATGGAAGGTGTAAAGGTGATGTTACCCACGCCATTGCCGGCGACCGCCAGTGCGCCGAAAGCCGGCAGATTGGTGGTGGTGATGGTCAGGGCATCGCCATCGGCATCGGTAGCGTTAATGGGCACATTCAGCTGACCGTCGAAGCGCATTTTCTTGTCAGCCAGCGCTGCGAACACAGGTACTGAATTGAGGGTGGTAGCGGTGGCTTCATTGGAGAAACCACTGATGCCGCCTTCATTTTTCGCTTTTATCTTGTAAAAGAACGGTGTGTTGGCGGTGAGCGCAGTATCGCTGTAAACCGCGTAGGCACTGTCGCTGCGGCCGATGGTGGTCAGCAGCACATAATTACTGTTGTTATTGACAGAGCGGTAGATATCAAAGCCGGTTTCAGCGGCGGAGTTATCGTTCCATTTCAGTTTGATAACATTAGGCGATACGGCGGTAGCGTTCAGGCCGGATGGTGCTGTGGGTACCGGCGGCAATGCCAGTGTGGTGGCTTTGATATCATTGTCTTCAAAGGCACTGGCAGGGATATCCTGTTTAACGATGCCTGGTCCGGCCCAGCGGGCGTGCAGTTCCTGTCCTCCCGTACCCTGGAAGTAGGTCACGTAGAACAGGTGTTTGCCGGCGGTGAGCGTTTTCTTCACGGAGGCACGTTCGGTGGTGCCTTGCACAAAGTTGTTGTTCACCAGCATGTAAGTGGTACCGAAACCATCAAGATACAGGCGGCTGCCATCGTCGGAGGCAGTATAGAAGGTATACTGACCGGCGGTGGGGATATTGATGTAGCCGGAGTATTTGATGGCATAGTTGGCGTCACGGTTACGCATGTCCAGTGTTACAGCGGAAGTAAGGCCTGATTTGATCGGTGTTTCTGTGAAGGCTGGCAGCGTTGTATAGCTGGCCGCTTCATAGTAATCGTACTTCAGACCGCTGATGTCTGACAGGCTGGAGCCGGCGTTACCGTTGCGGTTGATCGCCTGTACCTGGTAGTAGTAGGTTGTTTCCGGCGCGAGCAGGCTGTCCGTATAGGCGGTAGCGTTAGCAGCGGTAGTAGCAACGATCTCAAAGGGGCCTACCTGGCTTTCGGAGCGGTATATTTCAAACCCGGTTTCATTGGTACTGTTATCAGTCCAGGTAACCTTGATCTTATTGAAAGACAGTGCTGTCGCTTTCACGTTGGTGGTAGGCGCAGGTGTGCTGCCAATGGTCATGGTGTCAACAAAAGCAGATGCAGGGATGACCGTTCTGCTGTTGATATTGGCTGCGGTGCTGGTCCAGTATATCTGCATGCTGGCGCCGCCACCTTGCTGGAAGTAGCTGATGGTGATGGGGTAGGAGCCTTTGGTCAGGTTAATGGTGCCGCTGGCATACTGTGAGCCGTGGAGACCATCATTGTTAACGAGCGCTGTAGCGGTCGGGCTGTAGGTACCGATATACAGCTTGCTGCCGTCATCGGAGTTGGTCTCGAATTTATAACTGCCTGTAGCAGGGATATTGATGTAGCCTTGCCAGAGGATCGCATAGTTGACATCCTGGGTCCTTACGGAAAGGTCCACAGTGGGGGTGTTACCTGTCTTAACCGGTGTAAGGGTACTAAAGTTCGGCAGCGTATTGAAAGTGCCGTTATAATACTGGTAGTTCAGTCCTTTGGACAGGGTGGCTGCGCTTACCTGGTTGCTGGCGTTGGACACGTTGCCGGTGATGTCACGGGCTTTCACGGTGAAGGCATATACTGTTCTGGCAGTCAGACCGCCTACGAGGAAGGTGTTCTGATCGCTGTTGACGGTATAGGACTTGGCGCCGTTGATATAGATGTCGTATTTGTCAACACCTACGTCATCGGTGGATTGTGTCCAGGAGAGTGCCACCGAACTACGGGTGGTGCCGGTAACGGTAAGACCGGTAGGAGCGGTAGGAGGCTGGCTGTCCACCATAGTGGTGGCGTTTACCTCACTGCTCACCGGGGCAGCGCCGTTGTTGTTGACAGGCCGGATGATATAATAGTACTTCGTATTCGGAACTAAGTTATTGTCGGTATAGGTCAGGACGTCGGCATCCACTTTGGCGACCAGCGTATAGCCGGTACCGGGGGTAATGGTGCGATATACTTCAAACGCCGTTTCGTTGTAAGCCGGATTTGTTTTATTGCTCCAGTTCAGGGTGATCTGTGTTCTGGAGCCGGCGGCTGCCTGCAGGGCAAAAATAGCGTCGGGGCCGTTGGCGCCATTGGCCGCTACTACATGGAAAGGATCGGAGAAGTCGCTGGAGCAGCCGTATTGTTCTGTTACCTTCACCACATAATCACCGGCTTGTCTTACCGCAAAGGTGTTGTTGGTGCCAAGGGTGGTATTGTCGGTTGACTTTTTCCAGAGGTAGCTGGCGTAACCTGTAGGTACCTGCAGCACTACACTGTCTTTGCCTTCCGGCGTGGGGATCACGTTGCTCATCAGGCCTGCGGTTTGGATGGCCGGGCTTACCGTGGAGGTCTTGATCTTAATCACCACAGGAGTGTGCGACCAGTCGGACCAGCTGGTACCGTTGTAGACCCTGGCATCATAGGTACCGATGGCCGTAACGTTTAGTGTATTGGAGGTTGCGCCGGGAATAAGGGCGCCGTCTTTGCGCCACTCATAGTTATTGAAACCGGCGGTAAGACCAAGTGTTACGTTAATGGGATCATTCACACAGAATTCCGTCCTGCCAAAAAGCGGCCAGGGGTTGGATTTATAAAGGGCATTGATAAAATCGAAATAGCCAGGCGATTGCCAGGCAGGATACCATACACCGTGGCTCTGACCTTCAAAAATCTTCAGTTTGATATTAGCGCCTGCGGCTATAGCCTGGTTGTAAACTCCCTGTGCGACCTGCGGAGGAGGGTTAGGATCAACACCGCCCTGGAACCACCAGATAGGGGTGTATTTCCAGCTGTTGATGGTATTGGCGAGGTCGCTGGTAGCGGCGCTGATAGGTGTAGATCCGGCCACCAGTTTAGGATTACGCTGAATAAAGTCCCAGGTGGCAGTACCGCCGCCGGAAAGACCATGAACAAAAATGCGGTATGGGTCAACATGCAGTTGGGGGATGAAATATTTGTTCAGCAGGTCCACGATGTAATCGTAATAGCTGGGGCCGAAGTAGCCCGAAAGGTTTTGCGGATAAAGCAGGAAGGCATTGGTGGTGCCGTTGTCTACTGCATTCATGAAGAGCTCACCACCATGATACAAGGAATATTCGTTGTCATAGATGGTACCCTTTTCACCAAGTCCGTGGAAGAAGATGATGATGGGATAAGTCTTGGTGGAATCATAGTTTTTAGGCCATTTCAGGCGAAACTGCATCCCGTTGTAAATGTACGCCTTGTAGGACGTGGTAGTGAAACTCACCCGTTTCGTTCTCACCCATTTGCCTACCTGGTTCCAGGCCGGCTGTGTGGGCGGGGCGGACGGATTATAGTCCACCACGGGATCATTGGGGTCGAGGACGCCGGTTTGCGCCATCAGGAACTGCGTGCTTATCAGCATGAACAGTGTGACCAGAGAGTAGATTTTTCTCATATATACCCATTAAGTATTAGGAACGTTAGATGGTTACGCGCATCCGGAAACGGATATGCATAATGTTGGTTGGTCGCAGGGGATGGTCAAAAAAATTAACGGAGTAATTACAAGGCAACTTCTGGTTTAAGTGTTGCGACAGTAAATAAACCTTTACGGTTTCTGCAGAGGAGATGGCAAATTATAATAAAAAGCCTGGGCATTCACACATTGACATAAGAGACGAGTAGCTTATCCCAGTAGATGTTTCATTTCGCCGCAAAATAAAAAATAATGCGCATTTGCTAGTGAATAAATTCGTGAATACCATAAAAGAATCGGTGAAAAGCAGAAAATCGGCCTTGAATGAAAACACCGTAAAATCCTGAAATATCTCAGAATTAAATAATTTAACTAATAACCTACTATATACCTGCTGTACCTGCCTAATATTCTTTTGATGACCTTCAGGGCAACAACGGACCCCACCATGATAAAGACATAGCTGAGCGTCCATGTCAGCAGGTTGCCCGGTATTTCCTGGTGATACAGTTTAAGGCTTACCCCCCGGAGGAACAGCACAAAAAAGTAGTGAATGTAGTAGATGCCGAAACTCAATACGGCAACGGTGCCTACCCATTGGGGCACCTTTGTATCAAAGCGGTTCAACCAATAAAGGAAAAAGAGGCAGAACAGTATTTTCTGAAGGAAGTCCACCCGGTCATATAACCATGCGGGTGAGAAGTAGGTGATGCCCATAAAAACAAAGGGCAACAGGGTAATGAGTATCCGGTGCCTGTCGGCGAACGCCAGTACCTGGGTCCGGTAGCGGCCTGTAAACATGCCGGCTACATATACCGAGAGAAAGTGAACGGCCATCACCAGCGTATCACTGAGCACGCTTCTTTGCCATATGAGTGATATCGCCACCAACGGTATCAACAGGTAGTACAACCGTGGGTGTTTGTCAATCTGAAGTAACAGGGGAGAGATCAGATAATAGAGCGTAATGACGGGTATAAACCATAGCTGTTGCAGGTGTGCTCCATGCAGGAGGTAATAACCGGCTTGCTCCCACCGGGGCCAGGAAAGAAAATCCGGATGCTCATCGGTTGTAAAGCCTGGTACATCTGCTGCATACACCCGGTATAATATCAGGGGAACGGATAAGGCAAGATACGGACATATCACATACTGGAATTTCCGTTTCAGGTAGTCCCCGTATTCAAACTTATGGCCGAGGTACTGAAAAAGAAAACCGGAGATAAACATGAAGAAGATCGTGGAATTCTGAAAGAGGAGGACCAGGATTTTATGCACGATCGAATGCTCCGGCCATTGCACCAGCACATGCGCCGCTACAATGTACATCATGGCAATCCCTCTGAAATTATGGACGTATCCGATAAATTTCGCAGGCGGTTTGTCGGGTGTAATCGTTGGGCTGATGGCGGGTGTTTCCATGTGTCTTTTCAGGTGTTTAAAGGGTTTGTGTACTTCTTTGGGCCTTGTCCCATACGGCCGACTGCTTTTTGGCGAGATACCGGAAAAAGCCCTGGTATACCGCGATGTTCATAAACAGAAAATAGAATGGGATATAAAACAGTTTTGATTTGCGATGTGCTTTGGCTTGCTGGTAGCCCGTGAGCGCCCCCAGGTAAAAACAGACCTGCCCGGCCAGTACCAGTTGGTAAAACAGGCCGGCGCCTGCCCATACCAGTATAATGTTACTGATCAGCAGCAACGGAAGACTCAGGGGGCTGAGGGTCCAGCGTAATACCCGGTGAGAGATATACTGAAACGACAACAGCGGGTAACGGAATATATTGAGCAGCGGGCGGAGCATCACGATGGACTGGAAGCCGCCGGCGCTGATCCTTACTTTTCGTTTATGTTCCTCTTCCATAGAAGAGGAGGGTGTTTCCATGGCGTAGGCGTCGGGTGCATAGGCGATCCGATAGCCGGCCATATTAATACGCAGGGAGATGATAAAGTCATCCAGGATTACTTCTTCGGCCACGGGCGTGTACAGGGAGGTCCGGATGGAGAACAGTTCCCCGGCGGCGCCCACTACGCTGTACAGTTCCGCGTCCATCTTTTTCAGGAAGGACTCGTACTTCCAGTAAATCCCTTCTGTGGCGGCGGCCCCGGCAGCGCCGGAGACGATCACCTTTTTCTCGCCGGCTACACCGCCGGTGTGCCCGTCGGCATAGTGCTTCACGATGTTCTTTACCGCATCGGCGTTAAGCAGGGTATTGGCATCGCAAAAGATCACAAAGGGATAGCGCACCTGTTTCATGGCGCGGTTGATCGCCGCTGTTTTACCATGCCGTTGCGGCTGGTGCAACAATTTAACGGAAGGGTAGCGGGCCACGATGGCCGGCGTATCATCGGAGGACCCGTCGGTCACGAAAATAACTTCCAGTTTTTCAGATGGGTAGTTCAGCTGCAGGGTATTGAGGATCTTCTGCTCTATAAAACCGGCTTCATTATAAGCGGCCACCACGAGGGTTACCGGGGGCTCAAACGGTGCGGCGGGCGCCGCTTTGCGGCTGAACAGGCGTTTGATTTTAATCAGGCCGTACAGCAGAATGCCATATCCTATGTAGTTATAAAACAGGATAAAAAACGCGGTAAAGAATATGAGGTAGACAGTGATCATGATTGTTCGCTAATAGGTACCTATTCTGTTGCCCAGCACCGTTGCCCGGGCTGCAGGGGAATGCAGCCCTGATAGCGGCCCGGAATGTATTCATATGCCATTGCCCTGGTAGCGCCCTGCATAGAGGTGCAGTAGCCCATAACGGTATACTTTTTCAGGGTCATAAAAAACGAGTCGCCGAACAGCCTGGAGGATATTTTACCCATCAGGCCTTCCCAGGGGCGGCTCTTTTTCTCAAAATGTGCCACGATGGCGATTTTATCTTCCTTACTGCAATGCACAAACGACTTGTTGTATTGCGTCCGGGCGTAGGAGGCCACGTCTTCCAGTCCGTATAAAAAGCGGTTCTGGACTTTCCGGGATGAACAGTCGCGTATCATCGTCACGATGAAGTCGTGTACCCCGGCGCTTTTGGCGCCGGGCGTATCGGTCTCCGGGATGATCACTTCCGCCAGCTCGGCGATAAGCGGCACGTACTGGTCGAGGTCCAGGAGGTCGGGCTTTTTGTTGAAATGGTAATAGCTGGCGCCGCCGGCGATGGCAGCTCCCGCACCTCCAAACAACAGTATTCTGGCAATGGCTTTCCGTCTGTTCATCAGGTCCTTATTTTTTTCGCTTCATGGCGTTATAGCTCTGGTATTGCAGGAGCCATTCGTAAATATTCATACCGTTTTCGCGGTAATGCGGATCATAAAATGAATGCCAGCAGCAGTGCGCGCCCTGGTAAACCGTCAGCCTGTTGAGCCTGGGTTTATACTTGCCGATGCTGTCGATGGCTTCTTTGGCGTTGTTCAGGAAATAGTCATCCTTGTTGCCCGCAAAATACCAGGTGTGGATGTCTGCGTCTGCTGCCAGTTTATACCGTTTCAGATAGGGTGGGTCTATCCTGGCGGCCGACATGGTGATGCAACCGGCGATGCGGTTAGACAGTTCCCGCTCGTGCGTTTTGGCAGATTCTACTGACCATCCGCCGGCGCTGTAGCCGGTGAGGTACATCCTGGTGGTGTCTACCGGGTAGTTTTTGATGATATCATCCAGCATGTTGCTCACGTCCTGCGGGGCCATGGACCAGCTCTCGGCCAGTGGCGCCACCACGATGAACTTGTATAACTGTCCGTCTTTTTTGTTGACAGCCTCTATCTTTTTCCCTTCTTTCAGCTGGCGGGTAACGCCTTCCCTGAAGATTTTGCTGAGGTCTTTACCCGCAATGCTGCGCCCGTGGAAACAAACCAGCAGCGGGTATTTTTTACCGGGCACATTTTCTTCGGGGGTGTAAACCAACGCCTGCCTTTTCTGCCAGGGGCCGATCTTTACTTCTGTATTGCGCATCGGGCTATACTGCTGCTGACCCTCCGCTATGATCCCTGTCAGCAAACAGCCTATAAGGGTCATCATTCTCCGGTACATAACGTTCCTTTTAGATGAAAACAACAATTACAACTGCGCCATTACATTTTCCAGCGTAGTGCCTACCAGCGCCTCCAGTATCAGTTTAGACTGACGGAGTACCTTTTCCAGTTGTATGTGTTTCACCATTTCACCGTTGTACGCGCTGTAGTTCTGTTTGTAAATTTCCAGGGGAACAGCAGGGTCGCCGGCGCGGAATTTTTCTTCTGTCTGGTTGAAGTTCTGCAGCGCATCTTCCATCAGCGGCATATGCAGCTCAAACAGTTTTTTGTTGGCGGCGTATTCTTCATAAGCCTCCAGCACTTTGCCTTTCAGGGCGAGGGATTCCGCTTCGCGCTGTTTGTCCAGCAAACGGCCTTCTGCTTTCACCCTTTTGATGTCGTTGGGGATTTTAATGAGATTGCCCAGTGGTAACATCACCCCGAAGTTGTAACGAGGGTAGTAGTTAGCGTTGACATTGTTGTTACTGTTTCCCTTGATGGTAAACTCATTGAGGTTGCCCGCAGCGGTGAAATGGTTCAGCCAGGCAGCTCCCGCCATGTTCTTCTCGTATTTGTTGATTTCCTTTTTGATAGCATACTGACTGATGTCGGGGTTTTGCAGTGCCAGTTCCACCAGCTTTTCTTTAAAACGGGCTACCGTCACGGGGTCCGCCGGCATTTTTAACAACACAGCAGTATCTTTTTTCTGCAGCTGCGCGAAGGCGAAGATGCTCATACACATTACCAGAACGGTAGATAGCATTTTTTTCATGATTGAGTATTTAAGGCGTATAGATATTTAACTTTTATAGCGATAGCAGTAAGTGCATTCAACATGATCGATGATTCCACGAGCGTGGAAGCGTCCTGCGCGTATTGGGCCAGCGCCATCTCCAGCATGGATGCGGCGATGCCCAGCATCAGCAGTTTGTTGACTTCCCCTTCTATCCGGAAATAGTTCCGGACGGCAATACAGATCAGCAGGAAGAAATTGGCCGCCACCAGGAGCACGCCCAGCCAGCCGGTTTCCAGTACGGCGCGCAGGTAGCCATTGTCTGTCTGCAGGTTGGCTACCGGGTGCCCGGGGTAGAACAGTTGCCCGTTACCGCCCGTGGTCATAACGCCGCCGCCCAGCGGATGGTCGTAGATATACGGCTGTATGCGGTGACGGTTTTCATCCCGCACGTCCATAGAGGCGTCCTGCTTTCCGAGAAAAGCGGTGCGTATACGGATCACCGTACCGTTGCTGTGGAAAGGACCGAAAAGGATCACCAGGCCGGTAAATCCAAAGGCGATGGCGATCAGTATCGTATTGCGGTTACGCAGGGTGGTGAGCAAAAACAACAACAGTCCTACCGGCAGCATCACATAACCGGTGCGGGTACCGGAGTAACCAAGTGCCAGCGCCTGTAGTATGATGGAGACAATCAGCAGTAGCTTCTTTTTCAGGCTCAGACTGGAAAGTTTGGCGGTCAGCAGTATAAGGCAGATGATAATGTTACAGGCCATGATAATACCGAAGGACGCCGCGTCTGACATAAAGGAGAAGATGCGGATGCCGGAGATGATGATCGTGGTATTGAACATCTTGGGGTATTTGGCGATAAACGCCTTTTCGTAGGGCATCAGCCCGAACCACTGCTGCAGGCAGGCATAAATGGCCGCCGCCGTGCAAATGGCGATCCAGAACTTAAAGAACGTACGGACGTCTTTCATGTTGTTGAACACATGCAGGCCTATGCCGAGGAAAATCATATTCCGCGCAAAAACACGGAAGAAGATGAACCAGGCAAGAATGCGGTGCCCGGAAGGATTGGCGATCTGGATAATGAGCAGGAGGGTATAGAGATAAAAGGAGATGAGCAATGCATCTTTCATGAACTGCACTTTTTTGACGCTCTTGTCTCCGCGGCGGAGAATACAGCCTAATAAAGTGCTGATCAACAGCCCGTCCATCACCACGCCCACACTCTGACTGGAGCCCGAAATCCTCTCCAGTAAAGGCAATATAAGGGTGATAGTGATAAATATATAGTATCCCAGCTTGTAGTTGATGACACATACGAGGCAGATGGCCATGCCGATAATGCCCACCACCATCGCCACACCTATTTTCAGGTCCAGCGAAGCCACGTAGGTGAGTATCGGTACCAGCAGTACCCAGAGTACGATCACCAACAGGCGGATGATATTTCTTTTAATCGCAAACATTCGGTCTGACGGATTATTACAGGAATATTGTTTTAATCAGCAACAGGAGGATAATCACGCCTGCAAAGAGGATGATCAGTGACTGATGCAGTCCTTCGCTGATGAATCTTTTTTCTTTTTTCATGATATACCGACGGCATTTTTCGTTACGTCCCTTTCTTTAAAAGGACCGGTGAACAGAAAATTCAAACGCACCAGCATACAAAACCGGTACAGGATAATAGAGCCGAAAAGCCCTGCCGTTACCAGGATGACGGTGATGACCGGGATGTTGGTCAGGATGCCTGTTTTCAGGATGGCTACCCGCAACAGGAAGATGATACCCAGATGCAACAGGTAGATGTATAATGAATAATGCCCGATCGTCTGCAGCACTTTCAGCTTTTCATATTTGGCGAGAATAAAGGCGATCATGATGACCAGCAAGCCGCCCAGGGTGGCCAGCAGTGAGAACAGGTAGATGCTCATATCCTGGTGCGACATACAGTAGTACTGCACCAGCAGAAACACCGGCACCAGCGCCAGTGCCTTCCAGGGAGATGTCAGCTGTTGCTGTACGTTTTCTGAAAAGAAATAAGGGGCTGACAGGTGTCCCAGCGCAAAGTAGACGTAGTAAATCATCACATCGGAGATGGTGCTGATATCACCGGCGTAGGATTTCATGCCCAGCATCACCAGGCCCAGCACCACCTGTATCGCCGGATGCAGTTTCAATACCGTGGAGGTAAAGAGGTACAGGGCTGATACGTTGAACAGCGCGGCCAGGTACCAGAGCTGGAGCATGCTCCTCGGGTGAATGAGGATATCAATATAATTATCGACGGTCAGCTTATGATTGGTGTAGTCCGTAAATAATATCTGGAGGGTGACCTGGATCACGCACCACAGCAGGTACGGGTACAGCAAGGTGTTGATCTTCGAGATCAGGAAATTCCGCGGTCCGCGCTTTTTTACGCTGGAAGCGAAGAACAGGCCGGACAGGAAGAAAAACAGCGGCATCCGGAAGCCATAGAGCATTTCGTTGGCTTCCATCATCAGCTGGTTGATGTTGGCACCGGTATAAAGCAAACCATAAATTACATGGCGATACAGTACGAAAATAATGGCGATACCTTTCGCATAGTCAACCCAGGCATAACGCCGGGAAGTTTGGGGGCGGAATGAAAAAATGTAATTGATGGCTGCTGTCAGTTTCATTAGATGTCTTTTTTGGGCAAAACGCTACAGGTCGAGATAATCCTCTTTAATGTTATTAAGCACGGCGCCCAGCAGTTTACCATTAAGCCCTTCGAGGAACTGAATCGATTCTCTGTCATTTTGCTTGAGGGAAATTTTGGAAGAAAATACGGCTACAACGCCTTCTGCGTAATGTTCCAGCTCTTTACTGTCTGTATAATCATTCAGCGGCGCGCCTTCCATGATGATGAAATCATAGTATTGTTTCAGCTGCGGCAGATAGTTGAGCAGGTGATTTTTGGGCAGAATTTCAGTGGGCGTATAGTCACCTCCTTTACAACCAATCACCTCAATATTTTCGACAGAGTAGGTGGTGACAATTTCCTTTACCTTTTCAATGCTGAAATCTTCCGGGGCAACGGAAAACGTTTCCAGCGTTGGTCTGGCTTGCAGTTGCAGGGTAAGGTCGTTGTTACAGAAGTTGGTGTCGATGATCAATACCTTTTTATTGCTGAGGCTGAGGCTGTAAGATACTGCCTGTACCAGCGTGGTTTTACCCTGTTGCGGTTCGGTACTGGTGAAAAGGAAGATGGACTTGCCGCTGTTTTCTATTTCGAAGCGCAGCTTGCGCAGGAATTCGCGGAAGCTGTTCTGGCGCTTGCGGACAGCGTCGTAGTTCTCTTCTTTCTGTTGCAATACTTCCAGTATGCTGTATTTTTTCAGATCGGCATGGTTGATGGTGCTGATCAGTTTGAGGTCTACGTTCTTCTCAAAAATAGAAGGTGATTTGATAGAGGAATCAAAAAACTCACGGAAAAGGATACTGATGGTGGTCAGCATAAGGATGGCCAGTCCGGACACGCCCATGATGATGATCCGTTTGGAGGATTCCGGTTTAAAGGCCGGCTGTCCTTTCAGTGTCTGACGGAAGTTGTCCATCGGTGCGGTACGGTTG
Organism: uncultured Chitinophaga sp.; assembly: GCF_946479755.1. The sequence goes on from NZ_CAMLHC010000003.1 coordinate 342,131, forward strand.
TCGATGGCGGAGTTGAGCTTTTCTTTCAGTTTATTGTATTCATCCTGTGCCAGGGTCACTTCCTGCTGCAGCGTGCTCACAGTGGCTTCCTTGTTGGCATAGGAACCTACGGAGCCTTTCAGCATCCTGATTTTGGCCTGGAGGTTGGCGATGTTCTGGGAGGAGGCTTTCAGGTCTGATTCCAGGCCTGCTTTTTTCTGTATCAGCTCTTCTTTGCTGACAGCGGTACCGGTGGGGGTGGCGCCGATGGAGGAAGCGTTTTGCAGTTGTTTGCGCAGCGCTTTGATCCTTTCAGCCAGTACATCGTTGTTGCTGCCGGTGCGCAGGTATTCGTCGTTCAGGTCGTTGATCTGGCGGCGAAGGGATACGATGTCGTTGTTGTTGCTGTAGGCGGTTTTGCCCTGGTTGGCGGCAGCCAGCTGGGTGCTCACGTTTTGCAGGGAGGCCTGTAAGGTATTGTTGGTCGCCTGTTCGTCGAGCAGGCCTTTTTCAAGCTGACTGATGAGCGACAGTTCATTGGTGCTGGCGGCTTCCACGTTCAGCAGGCCGGCGGAAGATTTATACATACGCAGGGCTTCCACCTTGGCGTCGAGTTCCTGTTTCTTTTTGTTGACCAGCTCCTCGAAGGTAGACACGTTTTCCACGGTGCGCTCGGAGCGCAGGCTGCGGTAGTACCGGATAAATTCGCTATACAGTGTGTTTACCACGAAGGCTGACTGTTCCGGGTTAGGGGAACGGAAGGAGATGTCGATGTAGTCTGTCCTGGACAGGCGGCCTACGTTCAGCATCTTGCGGACGGACTCGTAGTCGTATTTGCAGAGCTTCATATATTCCAGGATACGACGTTCATCCGGGTGATAGGAGGTGAGCATCTGCAGGGAGTCCAGGTGGTTGCGGCAGATCTGCAGCGCTTCCGTTTTGTTGAACGCTTTGTATTCGGGGGATTTAAAATCCTTTTCCGTCAGCTGCACGAAGGGTTTGTTGCTGGTGAGGTCATGGATCAGCAGCTGGTATTGCAGCAGTCCGATCACCAGTGGAGAGTTCATTGTTTGCACCACGTTTTCAAACTTCACATCTGCTTCATATATATTGGTGTTCTCTTCCCGGAGGGTGATCTGGTCTTTGATGGTGAAGCCGGTAGACATCTGTGCGTTGGACACGTACAGGCGTTGTCTTCCCATGGTAAACACAAAGGCAAGTACGACCGCAGCGAGGGTACTGAGGATGATCCACCATTTCTTTTTCAATAATGCCTTTATAAAATATATTACATCCATATTAATTATGAAATTTTATCATTTAACCATTTAGTCATGTCAGTTATACCAGTTTAATTACTACGCCGTGTGAGGGCACAATAACTGAATCCGGCTGCTGCGAAAATGCGTTGGCACTTTTTCAGCGTTTTTGTTTTTAATAAAACGGGTAAGAAATTAATCCAACCAGCGTCTAGTTGGTTTTGTCGAAGGATGTGGTCTGTGGAGGTGTAGGTAAGAAACCGGAAACATTACGGGGTATATGTTCCGACATGTAATAAATGGCCTGTGGCATATCCGGTTTACGGCGCTAAATTACGGGGCAATTTTTTAAGAAGTCTTTTTTTTGGGCGAAATGCAGTTTTTTGTTGGTGAACGATTAAAAATCCCGGTTGAAAATATTTCATAGTGTGGAGAAACTGAATCACTTAAGGTTGCCTGTGATCCTTAAATTGTGGATATACCATATAACAATCAATTACAGTAATAATGGAGTGTAGTTCCATTCCTTGGGCATAAAGTAGTTTTGTTCACAGGGCAATTTCGTTTACAGCGAAATTTCTGTCTTTTACAGGGAAAAAACTACCGTTTACCAAATTATAGATTAGAGATAAAAGGATTATTCTAATTTTACACCCGTCGAACATCGTTATCGACGTAAACCATAGCCAGCGACCAAACTCGCAGTAATAATTCACACTATTGTCCTCCAGAGAAACCGATTAACCTGATTAACCTGACACCTGACCTTGTCCCATTTAAAACCATCGTGTTTATTTACCATGCTGCACTTGTGCAGTGTAAAATTTGATAAGTAGTCTCTTAATATAAGGTCATGAAAAAGACAGTATTGATAATCGACGATAGCGCACCAATCAGATTTCTGCTGGAGGCAATGTTGAGTAAAGAATATAACGTGGTATCAGCTTCTGATGGATTTGTAGCACTTACCTGGCTTGCCAAAGGAAACGCGGTGGATTGCATTGTCACCGATCTGCAGATGCCCAATATCAATGGATGGGAATTGCTCGAATACCTTTCCGGCAGCGGCCTGTATCAGAATATTCCGGTAGTGGTATTGTCCAGCCAGCCGGATGTGGAAGTGCATAATGAGGAGGCAGGACATAAATATCATAATGTACATGCTTTTGTACAGAAACCATTCGACCCTATGCGGTTGATGGAAACAGTGGGACAGGCTATTAACCGCCAGCTGGTAGCTATCGCCTGATTTACCAAATCATGTTGCTGTTATATAATCCCGAAAACATGGATAAAATTACTACACCTACTTTGCAACCCGTTGTCTGTGAGAATGTACCGAATGTGGAAATGAATACCGGCGCTGTTATCCGCGATCTGGTAAATGAAAAGATAGTGCTGATGGTCGGACATTTCCAGCACCGGTTACCGGAAGATATGCCTTATTTAAAAAGCCTGCTGGTCAGCAATGTGGCAGGGGCGGAGAAAGTGATCGCTGAGCTGAAACGGCTGTACCGCCGCTTACCCGCTGCGATCGTATTTCGTGTGGGCAATGGCTTTGAAACAGGGCTGTCCCAGTGGCAGGAGTTTTTTGCCCTCCAACCGGCGATGATGGCAGTGCCCTTTTTTCTGTTGACAGACAAAGTCACTGACCGCGCACGTTCGCTGAAAAAAGATTTTCCTTTTGTCGACGATATCATTACCCGCGAATCGTTAAAAGACCTCTCCGGGAAAATTGAGTTCGTTACCAAGTTTAAAAATATGCAACTGCTGCCTCCGGAACCGGAGCCTGCTGCACTGCCGGTATCAGCCCGCAAAGGCAAACAACTGGGTTACGTGTTGAAACGTACGTTCGATATTACGGCCGCTTCCACTGCCCTGGTGCTCGCCAGCCCGCTGATGCTGCTGATTGCCATCGCCATCAAACTGGAATCCAAAGGCAGCATCTTTTATGCTTCCCCGCGGGCCGGCAAAAACTATAAAATTTTCAAGTTCTATAAATTCCGCACCATGGTGGCGGATGCCGACAAGCAGCTGGCCAAGCTGAAACACCTGAACCAGTACGGCGACAATGCGAAAGGAGCGGTATTCTATAAAGTGTCTAACGACCCGCGCATCACCCGCCTCGGCAACTTCCTCCGTAACACCAGCCTGGACGAGATCCCGCAGCTGTTCAACGTGCTGAAAGGCGATATGTCGCTGGTAGGCAACAGACCGCTGCCGCTGTACGAAGCGGCCACCCTCACTACCGACGAGTGGGCCGAACGTTTCATCGCACCTGCCGGTATCACCGGTCTGTGGCAGATCAGCAAACGCGGAAAAAAAGAAATGTCTGCCGAAGAAAGAATAGAACTGGATATCAACTATGCTCACCGCAACTCATTCGCTTATGATATGTGGCTGATCATGAATACACCGAAAGCGCTGATACAAAAAGATAACGTGTAATGTTGTTACACCTGATAGAAATTGTACTGTTTGCCTACCTGGCCGCCTGTGTGCTGTACAACCTCGTACTGTCCGTGGCCGGCCGGCTGGCCCGGAAAAAGAAACCGGCACCACTGCATGCTGATACCGCCCATGCACGTATCGCAATACTGGTGCCGGCATATAAAGAAGATACGATCATATTGTCTACTGCCCGCAGTTACGCGCAGCAGTTATATCCGGCCACCCGCTTTGAAACAATCGTGGTGGCCGATTCCCTGCAACCGGCTACTGTCCGTCAACTGAGACAGGACGGTATCAGGGTGGTCGAAGTATCATTTGATAAAAGCACAAAAGCCAAATCGCTCAATGCGGCATTTGAACAGCTGGAAGAGGAATACGACCTGGCGCTCATCTGCGATGCGGACAATGTGCTGGAAGCGTCCTTCCTGCTGAAAATCAACCAGGCTTATCAGCAGGGCTACCACGCTATACAGGGCCGCAGGGTTGCTAAAAACATGGACAGCCCGTTTGCGGTGCTGGACGCGGTCAACGAGATTGTGGCCAATCACCTGTACCGCAAAGGCGCCAACGTACTGGGACTTTCTTCTTCTGTAATTGGCTCCGGCATGGCTTTTCACTATCCGCTGGCCAAAAGCATCCTGAAAGAAATTCAGGCTACCGGCGGGTTTGATAAAGTCCTGCAACTGCTGCTGATAGAAAAAGGCTACCCGATCCACTACCTGGAAGATGCCTGCATCTTCGACGAAAAAGTAGAGAACCCGGAAGCTTTTCAAAACCAGCGGAAACGCTGGGTGTCAAGCCAGTTCGTTTACCTGCGCACCTTCTGGGGCAAAGGCTGGCAGCAGCTCTTCAAAGGCAACCTCAATTATTTTAACCTGGCTATCTGCCAGAATATCCTGTTGCCGAGAATGATCCTGCTGGCAGGCATTACCTGCTGTACGGCATTGGCTTTCCTGTTGCAGCGTTTTCTGTGGATACCGGCCTGGGGATGGGCGGTGGTTTTCCTGCTCAATATCCTCAGCCTGCTATTGCCGGTGCCGCGTTTATTCTTCACCCGTTATTTCCTCACGGCGCTGGCCGGATTGCCAAAAGCCGTGTGGATCATGGTTTCGCTGATGTTCCGGTTGAAAGGGGCCAACAATACCTTTATTCATACCAAACATACCAAAACGGAAATCGATAATCCTTTGTTAGATGCAGCCAGAAAATAACATACCATCCCCCCTGGTGTCTATTGTTACGGTCAACTATAATAACAGTGCGGTAACCTGTGACCTGCTGCATTCACTGGCGAAAAACAGTTACCGCAACATCGAGGTGATCGTGGTAGACAACGCTTCCCGGGAAAACCCGACGGCTTTGCTCGAAGCGGCGTACCCCGGCGTGCAGGTGATCTGCAGCCCGGTAAACAAAGGGTTTGCCGGAGGCAACAACCTCGGCGTGAAAGTCGCCAGGGGACAATACCTGTTCCTGGTCAACAACGATACAGAATTTACCGACGGCCTGATAGAAGGCCTGCTGGAAATATTCGGACAATATCCGGACGCCGGCGTGGTGAGCCCTAAGTTTCACTACTACTTCCACAAAGGCACCCTCGAATACGCCGGCTATCGTGCGGTGGACATCTTCACAGGCCGCAACAGTATGATCGGCTGCAAGGAGGAAGACAATGGACAGTATGATGCGGTATCTGAAACCAACTACGCCCACGGCGGCGCCATGATGATATCCCGCACTGCCCTCGAAAAAGTAGGGCTGATGCCGGAACTGTATTTCCTCTACTATGAGGAGTTCGACTGGTGCGAGCAATTCAAACGCCACGGCTACAAAATCTACTACCAGTACAAATCACTGATTTACCATAAAGAGTCCATGACAACGGGCAAAAACAGTCCGTTGAAAACATATTACATCACCCGCAACCGGTTGCTGTTTATGAGAAGGAACGTGAAGCTGCCGGCCAGACTGGTATTTATGGCTTATTTCACTTTGATGACGGTGCCTAAAAATACCCTGCAGTTTGTACTGAAACGGGAATCGGCCCATCTCAAAGCTTTCTGGAAAGGAATCATGTGGAACCTTACACACCTAAAACGTAATACTGACCCATGTGCGGCATAGCAGGATTTATAGACTTCAAAAAAAGAGCGGACGCGGACATGCTGGGCCGGATGACAAACGTGCTGGCACATCGCGGACCGAATGATACAGGATATGAGGTGCTGGAGCATCCCAAAGCCAGCATTGGCCTGGGACAGCGCCGTTTGTCCATACAGGATCTGAGCGCTTTGGGCCATCAGCCCATGCACTTTGCCCACCTTTCCCTGATCTTTAACGGGGAGATATATAACTTCAAAGAGATCAGGACCGACCTCGAAAAACTCGGTTACACTTTCCAGTCCTCATCGGACACCGAAGTGCTCATTAAAGGCTATCATGCCTGGAAGGAGCGCGTGCTGGACCATTGTATCGGGATGTTTGCCTTTGTGTTGTTTGACCGCCAGGAAGAAAAAGTGGTGCTCTGCCGCGACCGTGCCGGCGTGAAACCTTTGTATTACTACTGGGATGGCAGTACGCTGCTGTTTGGCTCTGAGCTGAAGAGCCTCTGTGAATGCCCGTTTTTCCCTAAACAGATCGATGTGAAAAGCATGTCGCTTTTCCTGCAATACAGTTATATCCCGGGGCCTTACACCATCTATGCCGATACCCGCAAGCTGCGGCCCGGCCATCTGCTGGAACTGTCCCTCAACAGGGCCGTGCCGGAAGAACGGGAGTACTGGAACGTGTTGAACGCCTACCGTCAGCCGTTGACCGGCCTGAGCGAACAGGAGGTGTTGCAACAGACAGAAGAGCTGATGCTCAGCGCGTATCAGTACCGCATGGTGGCCGACGTGCCGGTAGGCGTGTTCCTCAGCGGTGGTTATGACAGCGCCAGTGTGGCGGCCATGCTGCAGTCCGGCACATCCAGCCGTATCAAAACGTTCACCATTGGCTATAAAGAAAAGCAGTGGGACGAATCCGCGGAAGCACGTAAGATCGCCGAACACCTGGGAACGGACCATCACGAATGGATCATCGGCCCTGAAGACGCGAGGGGGGTGCTGGAGCACCTGCCGGAGATTTATGATGAACCATTTGCGGACAATTCCACGGTGCCTACTACGCTGGTCAGCAAACTGGCCAGCCAGCATGTGAAAGTGGCCCTGTCTGCCGATGGCGGCGACGAAATTTTCGCGGGCTATCATAAGTTCGGCCAGTCGCTTTCCTATACCAGTCAACTGCCCAGGGGCGTACAAACAGCGCTGAGCACCATGATGGGATGGGTAAACCCGGAAGTGATCCCGTACTTTAATAAAAAGTACAACTTCGCTTCCCGGTATGAAAAAATGAAGCTGATATGGGCTTCCGGCAAACCGCAGGAGGCCATGAAATATATTGCGCAATATCTCACCGAAAGCGAAGTGGCCCGTTATACCGGTAAGCAGCTGGACAACTATAAAACCAACTTCGACCTCAACGGGGAGCTGTCTGCCGTAAATGATCCGCTGAACCGCCTGCTGGCTGTGGATTACAAGACCTTCCTGGCCGACAACAACCTGGTAAAGGTAGACCGTGCTACCATGTCCGTGAGTATCGAAGGCCGTGAGCCTATGCTGGACCACCGCCTGGTGGAATTCCTGGCGCAGGTGCCGGCATCATTGAAGGTAAAAAACAATACCAATAAATACATTCTCAAACAGATCGTGCACAAATACATTCCGCCGGCATTGATGGACAGGCCTAAGCGTCCTTTCATCGCGCCTTTGCAGGAATGGTTCCGCGATGATCTGAAAGAGCAGATGCAGTATTACCTGTCACCGGAAAGACTGAACAGGACCGGCCTGTTCGACGCCGGGCAGATACAGCGGCTGCTGCAGCAGTACCTGTCGGGTGGTAAAGTGAGCCATCAGAAATTATGGAACATACTGGTTTTCCAGCTTTGGTACAACCGGTGGATAGCAAAACTGTAAGGAACAAACGAAGCATCAATGGCGCAACAAAGAAAGATAAGGGTATTGGAAACGATCCGCCAGGGTAAGATTGGAGGAGGGGAGAGCCATGTGCTGGACCTGGTGGCATCGCTGGATAAAACGCAGTTTGAAGTGGTGGTGCTGTCTTTCACCGACGGACCGATGGTAGCTGCCCTGCAGGCCATGGACATCCCGGTGATGGTGATCAGCAGCCACAAAGCCTTTGATCTGTCTGTGTGGATGAAGGTGAAAAAATTCATCCGGTCACATCAAATCGACATCGTACATGCCCATGGCACAAGGGCCAACACAAACATTTTGTGGGCGGCCCGGAGCCTGGGGATACCGGTAGTATATACCATCCATGGATGGTCTTTTCATGAAGGGCTGCACCCGCTGGCTAAAAGGGCCAGGGTGGCTGCGGAGAAGTTTATCACCCGCATGGTGCAGCACAATATCTGCGTGTCCGACTCCAACCGCGATACCGGCCAGAAAGCCTTCGGCGCTTTCAGGGCCACGGTGATCCGCAACGGTGTGAACCTGGATAAATTCAATGCAGACGGCATATACCCGGATGTGAAAGCGGCATACGGTATTCCGGCGGACCATGTGGTGATTGCTTATATCGCCCGCATGACCTTACAGAAAGATCCGGTAAACATGCTGCAGGCATTTGCACAGGTGCTGGCAAAGGTGCCGAAGGTCACCCTGCTGATGGTAGGAGAGGGTGAGCTGAAGCAAGCGGCTGAAGACACGGCGAAGGAGCTGGGCATTACAGACCATGTGGTCTTTGACCGGTTCCGGCAGGATGTGCCCGCCGTGCTGAACGCAGCCGACATTTATTGTTTGCCTTCGCTGTGGGAAGGGTTTCCGATTGGCGTACTGGAAGCTATGGCGATGGGCAAAGCGGTGATCGCTTCCGATGTGGACGGTACCCGCGAAGCTTTAACCCATGAGGAAAACGGTCTGCTGATACCGGCGTCTAATCCCGATGCCCTGGCAGCAGCCATCGTCAGGCTGGTGAAAGACCCGACGCTGCGGAAGCGTTTACAATTCAGTGCTGTTACGGCTGTACGTACCCGGTACAACGTGGCGGCTGTTACCAAAAAAATTGAAGCGGTTTATCACCAGCTTTTTAAATCATAAAATCATCATGACACAGCCAGTGATCACCTACGAATACGAACGGATTGCAGATATCAAACGTCTGAATTTTATTACGGAGAGCCTGCAGAAGGAAATCCCCGCCAACGCCCATGTACTGGACGTTGGATGCGGTAACGGCGTTATCAGCAGGCACCTCGGGCAGTTTGGCTACAACGTGCTGGGTATCGACATCAGCCAGAAAACCATCGATGTGGCCCGCAGTAAAAACAAGCTGCCGAATGTGGCCTTTGAAGCGATCAGCGCAGAGGAACTGACGGCCAAAGGGCAGCAGTATGATGCCGTGATCTGCAGCGAAGTGCTGGAACACCTGCATCATCCGGAAGTGCTACTGCGTACCATCTATGCGTCCCTGAAAGATAATGGTATCCTGGTGGTAACGGTCCCCAACGGCATGGGCCCCCGTGAAGTATGCGTCACCAAACCGATGTTGAAAGCACGCAACAATCCGGGCCTGTGGTCATTCATCAACAAGGTGAAAAGTGGCCTGGGCTTTAAGGGTACGACTGTACAATCGCAGGCCGATAACCTGGACCACGTACAGTTTTTCACCCGGAAAGATTTGACAGCACTGGCTTCTGCCAATGACTTTCATATCATCCGTTTCGCCAAAACCAACTTTGTGGAAGATGTGTTCCCGTTCTCTATTGTTACTAAACGGGTGAAAGCGTTGCAGTCGCTGGATTGCAGTATTGCGGAGTTATTGCCGGTGGGCTTTACCGGCGGCTTTAATACGCTGTGGAAGAAAAATACCGGTAGGTAAACAGCAAAATACTAAAATGAAAATATAGCCTGTTGGCTGGTCAGTCATGACTGCCAACAGGTTTTTTTATGATCTCATCTATCCTGTCCAATACCGGCGCCCCGTGATCAAACTTGCGGGCAAAACACTTTCCGGACAACAGGAGTGCTTCCATATCCTCCAGTCCCAGTACTTTCGGATGTTCTTTTCCGGCAGACCAATCGATATAATGCAGATAGTCGGTTAACTGGGAACGATATACGTCGTTGTTCATGAGGATGGTCTGGAAAATAAATTCGTCGGCGCCCCAGGTGAGCCGGAAATAGCGGCGCAGCGCAGGGTGCTGCTGTTCATATGCTACACAGAAGCGTACACAGTCCAGCGAGAGCGTCCACCAGGCGGAGCCGCAGTACAGCTTCAGTCCCAGCGGCGCTTTGCGACGGGGCAGCAGGGCAGTGAGCAGTTGCCCCAGTTTGTATTTGCCGGGGAAGTTGTATTCCACGAAATGATAGTGTTCCATTTTGCTCATCATCGGCCGGAGGGCTTCTTCGCTGATGACGTTCATAAACTGCTTGCCCGTTTGTTTTTCTAAAAAACGGAGGATGTCATCGACCGGCTGCAGCGGGTAGTCCTGCCCGCTGAGGAGCGTCACCCAGGCGTAGCTGATACCGGAGCGCAGCACGGCATTCATGCCGTTGAGCGATGCCTGTATGATACCCCATCCAGCCCAGGTAACGTTGGCGCGTTCTTCTACCAGGTATACCTGTGGCCGTGCGAGTACGTGTTCCCATTCGGGCAGCGCGCATTTAGCGTCGATGTGCACGTAGCAGTCCACCTGCGGGTGGGCCAGGCTTTTCAGCAGCCGCTCCAGCTGTGCCGGTTGTTTATGTACCTGTATGATAAATGCGATTCTCATGAGTAGTTATTTGATAACGGCGCTTTTGTTCCGCAGTTTGTTGAGCATGACCATGCATTCCTGCCAGCCATAGGTCCAGATATCCCGAATGCTGACATCCAGGTGTTTTTTAACGAAGTAGTACCCGAAGGCTGCAGCAAACACCACGTTGAGCAGGGAGGAGAAGGCCACGGACCTTACGTCTGCAAAGAAGTATACAAATGCTACGTCACAGATGATGTTGAGCAGCAGTTTCAGGAAGTTCTTATAAAAATTAATGTCTGGCAGGTTAATCATGTCGAGGGTCACGCCGATGAAACGGTCTATTGGCCAGAGGATGGCGGACAACAGGAAGATGCGTACGATGTCCGTTGCGCCCAGGTAGGCTTTATCGGCTAAAATGATGATGAGTGGTTGGGTGAGTACGATCAGTACGATGATAAAGGGAATGATCAGGATGCTGACGGTACCGGTATACCGGCAGAAGGCGCGGGCTACGCCGGCATAGTCTTTCCGGTTGGCGGCGGCCGACAGGGTAGGCTGGGAGGTGGCCACAAAACTGCGGAGGATGATCTCTATCACTTCCATGAATTTCTGCGGGATGCTGTAAATGGCTACTGCAGCCGGATTGAGCATAGTGCGGATCACCAGGTTGTCGGAATAGCTGATCAGGGAAGAGGACACCATGCTGCCAACCACCATGCGGCCGAAGCGGAACAGCGCTACTTTATGTTCACGGGTACGGAATACCATAGCCCGGATGCGGGTCCATCTGAAGACAAAGCAGTAGGCACTGGCCAGCGCCATGCTGGTGCAGTAAGCGTATAAAACATTGGGAAGGGAAATCCGGTGGAGGCCAAAGAGGACGCCCAGCAGTACGAGGAAGGAGCCGTTTTGGATGAGCCGTATCTGCACGATCTTGTCAAACCGGTGTTCCGCCTGTAGTATCCAGGAGGCAAAGTTCCATGGGAGTGATAGCAGGGTGAGGATGCCGATCCAGCCGATAAACAGGTGCCAGGTATCGTTGAACCGGTCATAAGCCACTACGTATACGATGGCAGACAACAAAACATAGCCCAGTGTCAGCGCCAGGGAGATATACCATGCTGCACCCGCTACGCCGCGCGCTGTGTTTTCTTCTACACCGGCGTAAAACTTGATGATACCGGATTGCAGCAAGCCGGTACGTACCTGGTCCATGATGTTGTAAGTAGCAATAAACAGTACCCATTCGCCGAAAGCGTTCAGGGAGAGTACCCTTACCAGGATGGCAAATGACAATACGTTAAAGAATGCGGTAACGAGGTTGCCAAGCAAAGAGTGAAAATGCCGGTTACGTAAAGTGGCCAATAGACTAAATCCCATGAATCAACAATTAAATCATTTTATGTTGGTTCTTAACAGGATACAGATAAAGTGAAGATGTCAGGAGCAAATGCCCGACGAGGGTATGGTGTAATTCGTCTGCAAGATACATTTTTTGTTAAATAAAATGGTAGTCATCTCCCTAAAAAACAATGTTTTCTTTGAAAATCAATTTTGTATAAGCGCTGTTTATTAATAATTTAATTTTAAAATTAATAGATATACATTATTTTTTATATTTGTTGTGCAATTTCTGTTATCTTGCGCCCATACTATTGCAGAGTCTCCGCTCGAGATAACTATGGAATCGTCGCCCCGTTGAAACGCAATAGCTAACCATTTTTTACGAAAAGCCATGATCTGGTGAAAAAACGCTACGCATTATTCAGCAAGGCTGTTGTGTGCCTGCTCTTATTATCCCTTGTGTTACCGGCTACCGCTCAACAGGCGGAGATAATGCTGCCTGCTCAAACTGTCAATAACGTTGCCGGCTACCTGGAGGCGTTGCCGCAGGGATATAACAGTAACACCGATAAATATCCGCTGATTATCTTTTGTCATGGAGTGGGAGAGTTGCAATACGATGCCAGCAATCCCAACACCCCGCGCTCTATTTCAGGGGTGGCGAATAATGGCATCCCCCGGTTGATAAGGGACGGAAAGTTTCCGGCTACTTTCGGCGTGAACGGTCAGCGTTTTTCTTTCATCGTGATTTCTCCTTTTTTCATCCGGTGGCCTGGCTCAGATGACGTGCATAAACTGCTGGCTTACCTGCAGACAAAATACCGCATCGATCCCAACAGGATATACGTGACCGGCTTAAGTATGGGTGGTGGCGTGACCTGGGGCGTGGTATCGGAAAACAGTACCAAAGCCAAACAATATGCGGCGGCAGCTGTGGTCTGCGGCTCCTATAATGTCAACGACCGCCCGGAGCTGCCTTCGGTGATCGCGGCAAACCATACGCCGGTATGGGCTTTTCACAATAAAATTGATCCGACCGTCAACCCGCAATTTACCCTCGACTGGGTCAGTAAAATCAACAGCTCCGTGCCCGCGCCGGTACCGCCGGCTAAAATGACCATCTTCGATGCCAGCGGCCACGACGCCTGGACAACCGCTTACGACCCCAATTATAAAGACCCGGCCACGGGCCTTAACGTATATGAGTGGATGTTGTCTTACTCGCTCAACATCACGCCCCCTGCGCCGGCCAACAAACGCATCGTGGTAAAGCCTAACCGCGGCAGCGGCATCTATTATACAGATGCCATGAACCAGTTAAATATCGCTCCGGGTGATACACTTTGTATTCCGGCCGGCGACTACGACTATATACAGTTCAGTAAACTGACCGGCACCGCCAGCAAGCCAATCATCATCACCAATTGCGGCGGCCTGGTACGGGTAGGCGTCAATAGCACCGCCACGGCAGCATCCTTCGTGCTCTCCACCTGCAGCTACTTTAAACTGGAAGGTAACGGTGATCCCGCCCTGCAGTATGGTTTCGATATCAACGGCACCAACCAGCGCGGCGAAAAGATGTTCGGCCTTTATCTCGGCGACGGCTCCACCGACTTTGACGTACATCATTTATATATACATGACGCCAGCATGTTTGTACAGGCGAAAACGCTGCAAAGCTGCGATCACCCCGAATGGCTGGAAGGGTCTTTCCTGATGAAAGACATCAAAATACATGACCTGCTTTGCCGTAACTCCACCTGGGAGGGCTTCTATATCGGTAATACCCATTACCTGTATTCCAGTGGCAACTGCCAGAATATGAAATCCCATCACATCCGGAATCTCGAAGTCTATAACAACGACCTGGAGAACATGGGTAGCGATGGTATCCAGATTTCCATGGCCGACCTGGGGAATAACAAAATTCATAACAACCGGGTGGTGAATTATGCGGTAGCCCGCAACAGCGCCCATGGATATGGTATCATGAGCGGCGGTGGCAGTACCCTCAATATCTACAACAACCGCATTGACAAAGGATATAACCCCGCCATCCAGATCTTTGGCTCGGGGATCAACACGGTTTACAACAACGTGATATCCAATATTACTTTTGAAGGGATCAACGCGATTGATAAAATCGTATTTGAACCGGCTACGGCCTATATCTATAATAACACCGTTTACAATACCGGCGTAAACGGTATTAAGATCTATGCAGACAAAACCACCATCGGGCACAAGGTGTACAACAACCTCGTGATTGCCAACGGTACGCAGTGGGATTATCCGCAGACAGGCTATTATATTAAAGGCTCCAATCCCATAAAATTTGATTTCACGAACAACCTGAACTTCAAAACACCTGCCGACGCAGGCATAGGTGATGCGCCTAACGGCAACTTCCGGCTGTTGACCGGCTCCAAAGCGATCAATGCGGGCCGTGATATGGCGGACCTGGCATTGACCACGGACCTGGAAAATTCCCCCCGGCCGCAAGACGGCAAGTATGATGTGGGAGCCTACGAATTCAGGACCGGTACCAATAATATTGTTCCCGCTGCGAATGCGGGTAAAGACCTGTTCATTTCCCTGCCGGTGAACGCCGTGCAGCTCGATGGGTCCGCGTCTACCGATGCAGACGGCACCATCACCGGCTATCGCTGGAAAAAAATCAGCGGCCCCAATGCAGGAACGATCGCCACTCCGGCCCAGGCTATCACCAACGTGACAGGACTGGCTGCCGGCACCTATATTTTTCAACTCACTGTAACGGATGACAGGGGGATCAGCGCCGCCGACCTGGTGACGGTAACAGTGCTGGCCGCCGCGGCAAAACCGCCGGTGATCATCACCACCACCAACATCACCATCACGCTGCCGGTTAACTCCGTGCAGCTGGACGCCAGCAGTTCCTATGATCCGGATGGTATCATCACCGGGTACGACTGGAAACAAACCAGCGGGCCGTCTGCCAGCGTGCTGGCCGATAACACATCGAGCAACACTTCCGCCGGTTCGCTGAAGCAGGGCGTATATACGTTCCAGTTAACCATTACGAACAACGCCGGCACTAAAGTCACCACGAATGTAACAGTAACGGTGAACGGCACTCCCGGCACCAATCAGCCGCCTGTGGCCAACGCCGGTACTGACCAGACCATCACGCTGCCGGTCAGCAGTGTAACGCTCGACGGCAGCACTTCCAAAGACCCCGACGGCTCCATCGCCTCCTGGAAATGGGAGAAGGTGAGCGGCCCTGCCGGTGGTACTATCGCCAGCGCCACTGCAGCTTCCACTAAGGTGACCGGCCTGGTAGCCGGCACCTATGTGTTCCAGCTGACAGTGACCGACAACGCCGGTGCAACTGCCACGGCACGTGTAACCGTGACCGTGCTGCCGGCGCCCGGCAACAACCAGCCGCCTGTAGCCAATGCAGGCACCAACCAGGTGATCACCCTGCCTGCCAGCAGTGTAACACTCGACGGCAGCGCGTCCAAAGATACTGACGGCTCCATCGCCTCCTGGAAATGGGAGAAGGTGAGCGGGCCTGACGCCGGTAATATCAGCAGCCCTAATACGGCCGCCACTGCGGTCATCAACCTGGCCGCTGGGACCTATGTATTCCAGCTGACAGTCACCGATAATGAAGGCGCAACTGCCACAGCACGTGTAACCGTGACCGTGCTGCCACCGCCGGGCGTAAACCGTCCGCCGGTAGCCAACGCCGGTCAGAATGAAAAAGTAGTATCGCTGGTGATCCTCGACGGCACCGCGTCTTATGATCCGGACGGTACTATCGTCAAATACAGCTGGGAACAGGTAACGGGTCCTGCTGAGGCGAACATCGCCGGCGCCAGCGCTGCAAAGGCTACTGCCACAGGGCTGATCAAAGGCGTATATACCTTCCGGTTAACGGTGACGGACAACGAAGGATTGACTTCCGCCGCCATCAAGACTGTGACGGTGGTAGATCCTGATATCCCCGATAATGACACCGGCATCGTAAACCTTTATCCCAACAGGATCGTGGGCAGCGGCAGCGCGGTACTCAAAATCAAACATAGCGAACTCCAGTCCGGCAGGATCACCATCTATAAGAGCAATGGCATGGCAGTGAAACAATTCACTTTCCAGATGAACGCTGTGTTCACGACCGGCATTGACTTCAGTGCGCTGGGCGCCGGTATCTATTTCATCGAAATCAGGGGAATAGGTACGGACTATAAATGGGTGGGACGGTTCATGAAACTATAAGCGGGATTCATAAGCATGAATGGCCTCGTATAATGCGGCAGCTGAGTTCTCCCAGGTATGGGTGAGGGCAAAGGCCCTGCGGGCAGCTGCCTGTTCCGGCCGGTTTCCTGCCAGCGCGGCTTTCAGCTGCAAGAGATAGGAGGTCAGGTCATCGGCCAGGTATACATAATCTTCAAACATCTTCATGGTAGGGGTACGGGTGGCCACCACCGGTTTGCCCATCGCCAGGTATTCATCTACTTTGAGCGGGTAGTTGCCGATCGTCAGGTCGTTGACTACCTGCGGATTAATACATACATCGAAGGATTTCACATATGCAGGGAGGTCCGTCATCGGTTTGCCGCCGGTAAAGTGCACGTTGGGCAGTTCGTGTAAGGGCGACTTTTTGAAATCTTCATCTTCATGGCCCACCAGCACAAAATTCCAGTCTTTTTGTTCCGATGCAAGGTTGACCAGCAGGGGGATGTCCAGCCTTAAACTGGTGAGCGCGCCTACATAGCCGATCACCGGCCCTTTCAGGTGGGCAGTATCTGCCGGCACGTCCATAGGGCGGCCGGGATTGAACAGTTCCAGGTTACAGCCCTGGCCGATGTAATGGCTTTCCGGGTTATATTTTTTCAGCCGTTCGGCGAGGTACAGCGAGTTGGCCACGCCGATATCTGCTTTGGCAATGTGCGCCGGTTCCAGCTTTTCGCCGTGTTTGCGCCAGTAGTCCACCGCCAGGATATTATCCCGGCTGTAGTAAATATATACGGATGGTTGCAGCAGTTCTTTCAGGTAGAAGCTCCTGAAAATATCGTTGTCATTAAAAAGGATCACGTCTTTAAAGCCCAGTTGCCGGATGGCCTTGCGGATATTGCGGGCAAAGCGACGGTTGTTGATGCGGTTGAAAACCGAAAACAGCGGCGTAGACGGTAACCAGTTGATGGACTCAATAACCGAAGTGGGATAAAGGTTCCACATATTGTCACTGATCTGCACCAGCGAAGGCGCTTTTCCATTGATGACCTCCTTATGATGATCAATTTCCTCGCCGGCATGGCGATTGAAGGAGGTACGGCGGTCAATGGGAGCGTTGACATACAGCACTCTGTTATGTTTGGAAAACTCAGCAGCAAGGCTTTTGCAGTTACTGCCAATTTTGGTGTACCAGGGTTGGAGGCCCACAATAACAATATCCCGGTTAGAAACAGACATCATAACAATACCAGTAGGGTAATAAAAAAGGGAGGTTGTCCAGAGGAGGGATGGGTAAAATCAGATGGAATGCAAAGTAAATAAAATCTGCCGGTTCATACAAATAAACTTTATCCGGCCCTAAAAGGTTAAATTAAGACTAGAATCATTTACATATGTCAGAAACAGTTGAAATCAGGAATATTACAGCCGCGGATTACCTGGACCTGCGGGAATCCATGGTGTCTGCTTACCCCGATATGGCGGGAAGCTACTGGGGAGAAGCCACCATCCAGCGGTTGATCAGGTTGTTCCCCGAAGGACAGATAGCCGTTACCGTTAACGGCCGGGTGGTAGGCTGTGCTTTGTCAATCATCGTGGATTACGACAAGTTCGGCGACAACCATACCTATGAGCAGATCACCGGTTATTACACTTTTAACACGCATAATCCGAAGGGGGACATCCTCTATGGCATCGAGGTGTTTGTGCATCCCGATTTCCGGGGACGGCGGCTGGCGCGGCGGCTGTACGACGCCCGCAAAACGCTTTGCGAGCAGCTGAACCTGGAGGGGATTGTAGCCGGGGGCCGTATTCCCAATTATGAAAAATATGCTGAAAAGATGTCGCCGAGGGAGTACATCGAGAAGGTGCAGGACAAGGAGATTTACGATCCTACGCTGACCTTCCAGTTTTCCAACGACTTTACCGTCAAGAAGATATTAAAAAACTACCTGCCTAATGACGAAGCGTCCAAGGGTTTCGCGACGTTGCTGCAGTGGTTCAATATCTATTATGAGAAGGACAGCGATACCATCCGGTATAACAAGTCCACCGTAAGGATTGGGCTGGTGCAGTGGCAGATGCGGGACTATGGCGGGTTGGAGGCATTTATGCAGCAGGTGGAGTTTTTCATTGACGCGGTGAGTGACTACGGGTCTGACTTCGTGGTGTTCCCTGAGTTGTTTAATGCGCCGCTGATGGCGGAGTTTAACCAGCTGGACCCTGCGGGCGCCATTCGCGGGATGGCCAAGTACACCGAAACCATCCGCGACCGGTTCCTCGAACATGCCGTATCGTATAATGTCAATATCATTTCCGGCAGTATGCCGATCGTGATAGACGAGGTGCTGCACAATATTTCCTACCTGTGCCGCCGGGACGGTACCTGGGAGCAGTACATCAAGATCCATCCTACGCCGGGGGAAGTGTATGCCTGGGGGATGAAGGGTGGTTCAGAGATCAAGGTGTTTGATACCGATTGCGGAAAGATTGGTATCCAGATCTGTTATGATGTGGAATTTCCAGAGCCGTCCAGGATACTCGCCGAGCAGGGAATGCAGATTTTGTTTGTGCCTTTTATGACCGATACGCAGCATGCCTATAACCGGGTGCGGTTCTGTGCGCAGGCGAGGGCCATCGAAAATGAATGTTATGTGGCGATTGCGGGGTGTGTAGGTAATCTGCCGAAAGTTAATAATATGGACTTGCAGTATGCACAATCCTGTGTATTTACACCGTCTGATTTTAACTTCCCGGTGACGGGGATCAAGGCGGAGTCAACTCCCAACACCGAGATGGTGGTGGTGGCAGATGTTGACCTGGTGTTGCTGAAGGAACTGCATGCTTTTGGTAGCGTACAAACGATGAGGGATATACGGCATGATCTGTATAAGGTGGTAAAGAAGTAGGGTAGCAGCGCCCTGGTTTTACGGGAGGTGCTGCTTCGTGTATCACTTTACCAATAATTTTATAATTAATTGATATGTATGTTGTTGTAGTGATAGTTTGATGTAATGGTTTATACTGATGTCCTATATTTTTACACGCTACCGAAAATAAATGATTAGTTTAGTATCGCCTTTTCTTCAAGCTGTATTATAGTTAATTGATAATAAGTGTTTGATAATCAATTTATAAATTAAAGACTGAAAGATGAATAACAAGATTAACCTGGCCCTCCAGATCCTGCCTTCCGTGCCATCTGAGGAGGTATATGCAGTAGTAGATGAAGCCATTGCCGTGATCCGTGATTCCGGTGTGAAGTACAGGGTATGTCCTTTTGAAACGGTGATGGAAGGTACCTATGACGAGTTGATGGAGGTGGTCCGTAAGACACAGGAAGTATGCTTTAAAGCGGGTGCATCCCAGCTGCTCGTGTATATAAAAATGCAGATAAAAAAAGACCAGGATGTGACCATAGAAGAAAAAACGGGGAAGTACGATTCCTGATATATTAAATTTCACTATCTTTCTTGACAAACCAAAGGACAGGACTTATGAGGTATGCCGCGACATTGGATGGCAACTCCAAAATCATTACTAATCTGACCATCATTATCACGTTGATCATCTTGTGCCGGGAGATTACCGATGTTAACCACGAAGCGGTTAAAACCAGCATACTGTTGTTTCTGCTGATACCAGCCATCGTGGTAGGGGCCTGTCTGAGCCCCCGGTATTATAAGATATCAACGGAAGGATTAGTGATCAAAAGACCGCTGTTTCCCATCACCATTCTCTTTGATGACATTGTGCGGCTGCGCAGCATCACAGAAGAGGAGCTGGGCACCAGCAGCCGTATGCTGGGCATCGGCGGTATTTTCGGGTACCTGGGCACGTACCGGTCGGCCGAAATAGGCAAGTACCAGCGTTGGTGCACCAACCGCGAAAATCTTGTCCTGATAGAATCGCACTCCCGGAAATGGGTGATCAGCCCATCCGCCGCAGAAGATTTTGTAAAGACCATGAACGGTATTATCAATACCGCCAACGCCAAATAAACAGCTTGTGGCCGGGAGCACTGTGCTTCCGGCCACAAGGTTTATGCTGTTTCTCCCCGGAACGGCATGAATTATCACCTTTAAGGATGATCGTCGCCATGATAAAAGCACCTGTAGCCAGATACCCCACTTATGAGGCTATTCAGGCGTTGGCCCGGGCATTCAATTACCCCTATGATCAGCACATGCAGGATTGGGAATATGAGGTCGCCAGGTTCGCTGATATCGAAAAGTACTTTACCACGTACGAAACCTCCGATGACGATGACATCCGTTTTATCCTCATGGAAATGATCATTGAAACGAGTAATGAGGACCGTTATTTCGATTGGAAGGGTCAGGTTTGGCCCAAAGTCTATTCCCTGTTGAAGAAGAATTTTCTGTTACA
This sequence comes from uncultured Chitinophaga sp., assembly GCF_946479755.1. The sequence continues at coordinate 362,567 of NZ_CAMLHC010000003.1, forward strand.
TGCTTACACCGTGTATTACTGGTGCGATTTCGATAGTGAAAGAATCGAAGATAGTTTCAGCATCACGCCTGAAATGAGAGGGCTGTGGGAAGAGCAATCGAAAGAAGATTACCCGTAATAGTTACTGGTTGATCTGACCGGCGCGTCATCCGGCTTTTTATAATCCGGATAAGTATGGTTTTAACTTTTTATACTCCTTCCGGGCTATTGCATCTTTAATTACAATAATTACAACACCATTTGCTGCCCTGGATCCATAAATTGCAGACGCTTTCGGTTCTTTCTCAATGGTCATGGATTCTGCCGTTTCATCCTTCATCTTTCACTGCTAACTTTTCGTATAGCCCTTAACGGTACTTTTCTTTTAATTAGAAGCAACCATCTGTAATTATTACAGTATTAATTATCAATAAACTATAATTAACATTAAATTTTATGTTACGAAAATATACAAATGCAGGCTGAGCGCATTTGACTTTCGTCTTTCCTTGATGTATCTTTTATAATATATTCTCAAAACCAAAGTCTAAATCTAAAACACCATGAAATCAATCTGCACATTGATGCTGGTGGTGGGCGCTTTCCTGTTTATTCCCTTCTCTTATTTGCACGCCCAGCCCCGTATGATTAAAGGCCGTGTGGCCGCCACCGGTACCAACACTCCCTTACCTGGCGTAACCGTCCAGGTTAAAGGTGCCAGTCGCGGCACCACTACAGACGCCGATGGTAATTTTCGTATTGAAATACCTGTTGGTCCCAGCATTCTCGTATTCAGCTTCATAGGATACCTGACAGAGGAAATTCCTATGAGGGGCCAGGCCATCGTAAATGTAACCCTGCAGCCGGATACCCGCAGCCTGGAGCAGGTGGTGGTCACCGCTATGGGTATCAAAAAGGAAAAACGGGCCATCGGCTACGCCATCCAGGACGTGTCCGGCGCTGACCTTATGCAGTCCAAACAGTCCAACGTGGTCAACGCCCTGCAGGGTAAAGTGGCCGGCGTACAGATATCCAGCGGCGGCGGTGCGCCCGGTCAGGGCTCCCGCATCCTTATCCGCGGTATCAACTCACTGGACCCCACCCGCGATAATCAGCCTCTTTTTGTAATCGATGGCATCACCATGGATAACAATACTTACACTACAGGCAATGCGGACACCCGTGGCATGAGCAACCGCGCAGCGGACATCAACCCCGACGATATCGAGAGCATCTCCGTCCTCAAAGGCGGCGCAGCCACCGCATTGTACGGCCTGCGTGCCGCCAGCGGCGCAGTGATCATCACCACTAAGTCGGGCAGGGCAGGACGCACCCGCGTCAGCTTCACCACCAGCGCCGGATTCGATAAAGTGGGTAAAACCCCCGATGTACAAACACAGTACAGTCAGGGTAATAACGGTCAATATGATAACCAGAGCTTCTGGCCGGCATGGGGACCCTCTGTGGAAGAAGCCCGTAAACTGGACCCCGATCACCCGGCTTCGCTGTACAACAACTACAAACAAGCCTATAACACTGGTTCCCAATACCGCAACACACTGGCGATCAGCGGCGGCACGGAAAAAGTCGTGTATGCGGCATCGTTATCCCAGTTCAACCAGAATGGTATCATTCCTTTCAGTAACTATCAGAACTACTCCGCCCGTGTTAACGGCGATATCCGCTTCAGTGAAAAAGTAAAAATGGGCGTGGCCCTCAATTATATCAACTCCGGCGGTAACCGCGCCAACGCAGACCGCTACGGTGAGCAGATCATCTACTGGTCGCCCCGCTGGAACATGCGCGACTACCTGAAACCGGACGGCACCCAGCAGACCTACGGCGCCACGGACAACCCGGTTTATACCCTGTACAGCAACCGCTTCGGGGATAACGTCAACCGCCTGATCGGCAATATCAACTTCACCTATTCACCGTTTAAATGGCTGGACATCCTCTATCGCGCAGGCACCGACTTTTATACGGACAACCGCCGCCATACAGGCCCCGGCCCCAAAGGGATCGCAGGAGAGGTGGTCAATACCGACAACGGCTTTGGCTTTGTGAACGAATACACGCTGAATCAACGTTCCCTCAGCTCCACCCTCATCCTCAACTTCAAAAATAACATCACCTCCAAACTGACGTCCGACCTCAAGCTGGGCCATGACCTGTTTGACCGGCGGCTTAAACGCCTCTCCACCGAAGGTGATACCCTCGATATCCCGGACCTGCTGATCATGCAGAACGCCAAAAAAATCGTTTCCTCCCAATACATTGAAAACTACTATCTCATCGGCGTATTCGGCGACTGGACCCTGTCGTGGGACCGCTGGCTGTACCTCACGCTTTCCGGCCGTACAGACATCAGCTCCTCATTGCCTGTGGGCAAACGCGCATTCTTCTATCCCTCTGTGAGCCTGTCTTACCTCTTTACCGACCACCTGAAAATACCGGAGAGCGTGCTCTCTTATGGTAAAGTGCGGACCTCCTGGGCCCGGGTGGGTAAAGATGCGCTGCCTTATAACACCGGCTCCGGCTACATCCCGCTCATCAACGGTCCTATCGACAATAACGTGATCGGATGGACCCGCGCCGACCGCTACGGCGATGCACAGCTGAAACCGGAGTTCACCAATACCTTCGAAGTAGGCGCCGAACTGCGCTTCTTCCAGGATCGCATAGGCATCGACTTTGCCTGGTACACCTCCAAAAGCACCGACCTGCTGATCCCGGTGAAACTGTCCAGCGCCACCGGTTATGAAGACTTTTATACCAACGCGGGTTCCATCCGCAACCGCGGCGTGGAAATAGCTTTTAATGCCACCCCTGTCAAAAAAACAAAGTTCCGGTGGGACATGCGCATTAACTTCTCCGCCAACCGCAACGAGGTGCTGAGCCTGGGCAAAGGACTCTCTGAAGTAGTGGTGGGCAACCAGTTCGGATATGCCGGTTCCACAGCCACCATGAAATACATCCCCGGTTACCCGGTGGGCGCCATCTTCGGCACCAGCTACCTGCGGTATACCGGCGGGCAGCCGGACAACAGTATCCTGATCGACTACAGCCGTCCGGTACAGATAGCGGCCAGCGGCAGCCAGGCCGGTTTCCCGATGATCAACTCCAACCAGAAATACCTGGGCAACTCACAGCCCAAATGGATCGGGGCTATTACGAACACCTTTACCTACGGACCGCTCAGCCTCTCCGTGTTGATAGACACCCGCCAGGGCGCCAAAAAATACAACCAGCTGGCCAATTTCATGTCGGCCTTCGGTGAATCGGCGATCACGGCAGACCGCTTCTCCAGTAAAGTGTTTGAAGGCGTATTGCCGGACGGTACGCCCAACAGCCAGGTGGTATACCTGCAGCAGGCCAAAGGACCAGACGGCCGCAACTATGGCGGCGGCTTCTATCGTAACGTATACCGTGGCGTGACAGAGAACTTCGTGGAAAACGCTTCCTGGATACGGCTGCGCAACGTCAGCCTCTCCTGGCAGCTACCATCCAAATTCCTGTCCCGCACCCACCTGATTTCAGCGGCCAACCTCACGCTTACCGGCAATAATATCTGGTTGCACACCAAATACACCGGCTTCGATCCGGAGTCCAGCTCCCTGAACGCCGGCAGCAACATAGACGCCTTTGCCGGCTTCACATACCCGACTACACGTAGTTACATGGCCTCCCTGAACGTCACCTTCTAAACTGCATCGATCATGAAAAGGATACACACCATATTATATATAGCCTTGCTCGCCGTACTCATCGCCGGTTGTAAAAAACAACTGGATATCAACGATAACCCCAACCAGGCGGTAATACCGCCTATGAACGGCCTGCTGGCGTCCACCACCTATTTTACTTCGTATAACGTATACCGTGTGAGTAACATCACTTCCTACTTTGTGCAGTACCTGGCCTCGCCCAATGCCAACGGCGCCAGTGATACCTACGAAGTGACAGATTATACCACCACCTGGAAAGCGCTGTACGATAACATGACCGACCTGCATGACCTGATCGCGCAGGCCCGCATCGCCGGCGCCGACTATCACGTAGGCGCAGCCGAAGTGATGATGGCCATCAACCTCGAAATGCTGAACGATATGTGGGGCGCCGTACCTTACACACAGGCGTTTAATACCAGCTTCCTTCAACCGGCCTACACCCCGGACGACAGCGTATACCTGCAATGCATCGCCCTGCTGGAGGATGGCATCACCCGGTTGAAAAGCACCGGTTCCAAATATGAGCTGGACGCTACCAAAGACCTGATCCACAGCGGTAAACCTGCCGCCTGGATCAAGACTGCCTATACGGTCAAAGCCCGGCTGCTCAACCATATCACCCGCAAAGGGAACTATGATGCGGCTGCCGTGCTAGCTGCTCTCGCCAACGGCTATACGGACAATGCGGATGATGCGCAGCTGGTACGGTTCCAGTCCCTCAGTCCGTGGAACCAGGCGGCAGTGAACAACGTCAACAACCTGCTCGACGGCTGGCTGAGCGCTCATTTTGTAGATGCCCTCAGCGGTAAAACTTTCGGGGTTTTTGATCCGCGGCTGCCGCTCATTACCGATACCACCCGCTTCGGGGATTACAGGGGTACCGTCAACGGTGCCGGCAGGGTAGGCTCGGGCACCAACAAGGAAGAGTGTTACCTGTCACAGAAAGGGTTTTATTCCAAACCCGGCGCTCCGTTGCTGCTGGCCACCAATGCGGAAGCCCGCTTTATACAGGCGGAAGCGGCTTTTCGCAGCGGCAACAAACCCCTGGCGTATCAGGCTTATATTCAGGGCATCACTGTAAACATGAACAAACTGGGCGTGGAGGCCGCAAAGCGGGATGCCTATCTTACCAATCCTGCCGTGGCGGTAGGAGAGGCTGGCCTTACCCTGGCGCTTATCCTGAAAGAAAAATATGTGGCGCAGTTCCTGCACCCGGACACCTGGAACGATGCCCGCCGCTACGACTATCAATACAAGGATTTTAATATGCCCGTGAACGCACAACTGCCCACGTTCATTCGCCGCGTCGCCTATCCCGATTCGGAAAAAAGCCGCAACGGCGCTAACGTGCCGTCTGTAACGCTGACGGATAAAGTCTGGTGGGATAAATAACGATTATCTTTCACCCAATAAACAAATGCCCGTTTGGTAGTTACGCCGAACGGGCATTTATTTGCATTCCATCAGCATAACACGTTAAATAAAATAATCGTATGTCTTATATCAATGTAGTCATGTCTCTCAGGGAGTTCCTGCCCTATGTGGCAGATATACTGCAGAAAAACGGAGGTGATTTTTTTGTAGAAAAACGGGATAACAGCGGGACCATTTTGGTAGAAAAAGTGGCCGTGGAAACGGGGCATATCAGCGGGGAAGACAACCGGGGCAAAAACCTGGACTTCTTTATTTTGTCAAACCCGGCTTACAACTTAACCCAACACAGTCCATATGATGATGAAACAGCGCCATTTGTCATTGTCGGGCAGGGAGGGCGTGAAACGGCAGACAGCATTGAACGGATAGCCTTAAGGGTACTTTCGAAGACACCTGATAAGAATACCACCAGGATTTTTAATGCTATCAAAAACAAGCTGAAGAAAGACGAAACGATTGGGATAGGGGTCGAAGGAGGCTCTAAGCTCCATGATAATTATTTCTATCAGAAGAAATATGTCGGAGTAAAAACAATGAAGACAGATTTTTATAACGATAAGGCCGCTGGTATTACAGTAAAGCAGGAATAACACATGGGTTATTCCTGCTTTACTTGTTTATCTGAAAACGAGGTAAGCTACAATCAGTGTAAAGAACACATTAAACAGTTGCGCAATAATGAATGCCATGGCAGGTCTGCCGTTTTCTACCCTGAAGATATCGGTGAATTTGGTTTCAAGGCCTATGCAGGTGAAGGCGAGAGCGAACCAGTAGGTTTGCAGTTCTTTCAGGGAGCCTTTAGCCGCGGCGACTACCGGTGCCGGCAATACGAAAGAAAACAGGAGGGAAGCCACGATAAAACCCAGTACAAACTTGGGAAACCGGTCCCAGATAGTGCGGAGCGTCGGTTTCTCCACGTTGCCTTCTTTTTTGGTGTAAGACCAGTAAAGGGAGATGATGAAAGCGGCCAGCCCGAGCAGTACGTTCTGCGAGAACTTCACGATAGTGGCATATTTCAGGGCTTCATCCCCCAGTTTGGTGCCGGCAGCCACGACGGCGCCGGAGGTATCGATGGTGCCGCCCAGCCAGGCGCCCGCCACAGCAGGAGACATGCCGGCCCATACTGCAATACCGGGCATCACCAGCATCATCGGAATGGCGACGATCATCACCAGCGATATAACATGGGAGAGCTTTTTATTATCTCCCTCAATAGCGCCGGAGGTGGCGATAGCAGCAGATACACCACAGATAGACACCGCGCTGGAGATCATCATACGGAATTCATCGTCCAGCCCCAGCATCTTACATAGCCAGAAGGTGAAATACCAGACAGTAAATACCACTACTACGGATTGCAGTATGCCCAGCATCCCGGCCTGCAGGATATCGCCGAATATGATATTGGTGCCCAGCAGCACTAACCCGATCTTGATGTACAGCTCCGTTTGCAGCGCAGGCTTCACCCATTGAGGCAGCCCGATGACATTGCTGATGAACAGCCCGAGGAGCAGGCTGAAAAGCACTACTTCAATACCGAGGTCTTTGATGGCTTTGTTGGCAGTGATAATCTGCGCCAACAAGGAAATGAGCACAATGGCCAGCAGCCCGGTCACCAAGGCGGCGGGTTTAAAATCGCCGGCCAGGAACCGCGCCAGCAACAGACTTCCCAATACCCAGAGGAACAGGGTGCCTATATGCATCATGTTGGAAGCATTGGTCAGCTGTGTCCATAATTCTGTCCCGGAAGACCAGCTGTATTTAGGCAATGCCGGCTTCAGCCCGGCCACCACCAGCGTGACGGTCAGGAAAGCGATGATCACCGCAATCCAGTCTTCATGAAGTTTCTTAGGTTGTAACATAGGTTTATATCTTATACGCGCGTTTGAACGCTAATGAAAAAAGAGGTATCCGAGAAGAATAGCGGACAGCAGCCCGAAGAAGTCGGCAATCAGTCCGGCTGCGAGTGCGTAACGGGTGTTTTTGATGTTCACAGAGCCGAAATACACGGCCAGTACATAAAAAGTGGTTTCCGTAGTGCCTTGTATCACGCTGGCCAGTTTACCCTGGAAGGAATCGGCGCCGTAGCGGGTCATCACCTCGATCATCAGTCCCCTGGCTCCGCCGCCGCTCAATGGTTTCATGAGCGCTACCGGTAAGGCCGGTACGAAATCGGTATTGAAGCCCATCCAGGAAAACAGGCTGGCGATGGCGTTAATGATATAATCCATACAGCCGGTGGTGCGGAATACGCTGATGGCCACCAGGATACCCACCAGGTAAGGGATGATCCTCACCGACACCTGGAACCCTTCTTTGGCCCCTTCTATAAAATGATCATACACATTCAGTTTTTTGACGATACCTGCCCCCAGGAAGAGGATCACGATCGAGAAGATCACGCCACCACCCAGGTTGCTCATGGTAGGGCCGATCTTTTCTGCCGGCATAGTACTTACCCAGTAGTACAAACCGGTCACCACCGCCGCAAAACCACCCAGGAACACCAGTACCGGTAGTTTGAACAGGTTGATCCGCTGGTAGGCGGATACCGTGAACATACCTATGATAAACGCAACAAAAGTAGAAATCAGTGTGGGAACGAAAATATCCGCCGGGTTGGCAGCCCCGGCAGCCTTCCGGAGTGCGATTACCGAGGTGGGGATCAGCACCACGCCGGCGGTGTTCAGCACCAGGAACATGATCTGCGGATTGCTGGCTGTGTCCGGTTTAGGGTTCAGCTCCTGCAGCTCCTTCATGCCTTTGAGTCCCATGGGAGTGGCGGCATTATCGAGCCCCAGCATACTGGCCGAGAAGTTCATCATCATAGAACCCATGGCAGGATGGCCTTTCGGCACTTCGGGAAACAGCTTGGAGAAAAAAGGATATACCAGTTTGGAGAAGCGGTTGATCATCCCGGCAGCCTCGCCCACCTTCATGATACCCAGCCAGAGCGTCATTACGCCGGCCAGTCCCAGCGAGATCTCGGCCCCGGTTTTGGCGCTGGCGAGCATACCGTTCATAATATCGCCGAAAATGGCCGTATCCTGTAAAAACACCGACTTGAAAACTGCCACTACAAAAGCTATCAGGAAAAAGCCCAGCCAAACGTAGTTTAATGCCATTAGATTATTGGTTTATTCAGGCAACAAATAAACTAAAATAAACTTATCTTTGCGCAAATTTTAAAAAATGGCTTTGCAAGTTGGAATTGTAGGATTGCCGAATGTAGGGAAATCGACATTATTTAACGCGGTGAGTAACAGCGCTAAGGCGCAGGCCAGCAACTACCGCTTCTGTACCATAGAACCTAACGTAGGACAGGTGGACGTACCTGACACCCGTATGGATAAACTGGCTGAACTGGTACAGCCCCAGCGTACCGTGCCTACTACTATCGAGTTTGTGGACATCGCCGGCCTGGTGAAAGGCGCCAGCAAAGGCGAAGGGCTGGGTAATAAATTCCTGGCCAATATCCGCGAGGTAGACGCCATCGTGCACGTGATCCGCTGCTTCGAAGACGACAACATCCTCCGCGATGAAGGCGCCATCAACCCGGTAAGCGACAAGGAAATCATCGACACCGAATTACAGCTCAAAGACCTCGAAAGCGTGGAACGTAAAGTTGCCCGCACCGAGAAAATGGCTAAAACCGGCGGCGATCCTAAAGCCAAAGCGGAATATGAAGTGCTGAAAAGATGCCAGGAACACCTGGAGAAAGGCCGCAATATCCGCGAACTGGGACTGAGCAAGGAAGAACGCGTAGCAATTGCCGACCTGTTCCTGCTCACGGAAAAACCGGTACTGTACGTAGCCAACGTAGACGAAGGTTCCCTGCATACGGGCAACAAATACTCCGAAGCCCTCAAAGAAGGGGTGAAGGCTGAAAATGCCGAAGTGATCGTAATGAACAACACCATCGAAGCACAGATCTCCGAAATGGAAGATCCGGCCGATAAGGAAATGTTCCTCTCCGAGTACGGTCTCACCGAACCAGGCCTCAACCGCCTGATCCGCTCCGCTTACAACCTGCTGGACCTGATCACCTACTTCACCGCAGGTGTACAGGAAGTACGCGCCTGGACGATCCACAAAGGATGGAAAGCGCCGCAGGCTGCCAGCGTGATCCACACTGATTTTGAAAAAGGTTTCATCAAGGCCGAAGTGATCGCCTATGATGACTATGTGAAATACGGCTCTGAATCCGGCGCCCGTGACAACGGCCGTCTGCGGATCGAAGGCAAGGAATACATCGTGGCCGATGGCGACGTGATGCACTTCCGCTTTAACGTGTAATCATTTCCGTTACAATAACTACTTTCATGATACTCAAACGCATGGAGGTTACAACAAAACCAGGAGCGTCTCAGCATTGAGACGCTCTTTTTTTTGCTGAAGGAAATCTGAAAAATAAAAAATTTCTTATCAAGTTATATTCTGTCTTAATACTGCGGTGCTGCCCGCTAATGCCCGTCTGTATTGGTGTTGATCATGTATAAGCGATCGTGTAACTGCATCTCCCTAAAAAAAATATACTTGGCAAATTGGACTTATTTATTAGCTTAGCCTACTATTTTAATGTTAGCTCATGCGATTAGTCAGGAATGTAAAATTGTTTTTCCGGGAAGGAAACTCGGACAAAACATATGAAATAGACCTTTGTGAAGTTGGCCCGGAACAATATACTGTTAACTTTAGATACGGCAAACGCTTCGGCACCCTGAAAGAAGGCACCAAGACTGTAAACCCCGTAGCCCTCGCAGCAGCCACCACTATCTTTGACGCGCTGGAAAAAGAAAAACGCAGCAAAGGTTATCTCGGTGAGCAGGAAGCTGTGCAGGACCTGTCTTTTGTACCAGTAGATACTTCCGTGGTGGCAGACCCACAAAACGCCGCTATTCTCAAAAGGTTACAGGGCGTGCTTGAAAACAAGCCCGCATATAAAACCGTCTGGAAAACATCGCGTGTGATCTGGAAGGCAGGTGAACGCAAAATCAAAGAAGCGGTCCCTTATCTCATCAAACTGATGGAGAGGGGAGACGCCATGCAGCGTTATACCGCCCTCTGGGCATTAGGTCGCTGCGCCGATCCCGCTGCCGCGCCGGTACTGCGTTCCTATGCCGACAACGGTTCCTACGCCCAGAACATCCGGATGCTGGCCGCCAACGGTCTGCTGATGGTACTTCCGGAAGAAGAACGCAAGGCACATATACAAAGTCATTTGCACCGTTTGCCGGAATCCCTGCAAGAGGTCATTGCCGGCGATAACGCACAGGCCATCTTCGACGAGGTGCAGAACCTGGTGATGGTTAAAGCCGAGCTGAATTACCCGATGCTGGAAGACCTGTACATCGTGGCCTATAACAATAAGGCTGTCAGAGATGCCGTCATCGGTTTCCTCGTGAACATGCCTTTGCGCCCCAGCTATTTCCAGCACATACGCCATATCTTCAAACAGGCCGAACTGCGCGACGATCAGGGTATCGTTGGTACGCTCGCCGTGAGGTTTGAAAGAGAACTGCCCATGTTCAACCATCCCGGCAAAAGGCTGGACTATGACGGTAACGAATACCATCCCAACGTGTTCGTACCGGAACTGCAGGAACATTTCAAAGTAGCAAAAGAGCTGAAAAAGCCCGGCTCCCGCCTCGCCTATTCCAATAAAACAAGGAACTACCTGAGACGCAGGGTGCTGCGCAACCTGCGCGCTACCGGCGAAAGGGCGGAGTTGGAATATGTACGTCTCGCTACCGCTCTGCTGTTGCAATACGAAGAGCAGCGCGATGCGACACAGGAATACCAAACCCGTCACTACAGCTGGATCAATGGGCGCTATACCACCTGGTACCGGCAGTTTCCGGCCAATTCCCGCGCCGTATTCCTGAACTACATCCTGCGTGGTAACATGCCCAACATGCGGCTGGACACCAACGGCACGGAATGGTACTTCGAAGAACCGAAAAATGAAAAAGGAGAACTCACCCGCGAAGCCACCACGCTGCGGGAACATCCTGATACTGTAAAAGCACAGCAGAAAGGCACGCTGTTAAAAAAGCTGTTCAACTGGCTGGGCGGCGAAAAGCCGGCGCCTTCAGCAGGGGTGGTACCTCCTGCCCACAAGCCGGAAGCTGCACCTGCTGCGCCTGTCAGCGATGTGCCCTTCCTGGAATTGTGGCGGCAGATGCCACAGGCTTTCGTGCAACTGATGATCGCCGGCAAAATGGAAGCAGTACACCTGTTCGCCATGGAGCAGCTGAAGTCGCATCCTGAATATGCAGACCTGAAAGCCAAAATGGATGAAAAAACGATCTACTATCTGCTGATCAGCCATTTTAACGTGCCGGCCCTCTTTGGCCTGGAACTGGCAAAAGAAAAATATAACCCGGCAAGCCTTTCTTTCTTCCTGTTGTACGCCGTTACCATGAGCCCCCTGGAAGTGGCCAGGGTACAGGGCCTGGAGTGGGTGGATCAAAACAAGGCGGCCTGCTTCGCAGATGCGGATTTCCTGATGCGGCTGATGTTTAATCCGTATAAGGATGTCCGTGACTATGTACGTCAACAACTAACTCCTGAGCATCTGCCTGCGGACAAAGCCCGCGCGCTGGTGGGCAAAGCCATTGCCGCGCTGCTGGCTTCCAACAACCTGGCCGATGATGTCAATCAGAACCTCAACGATGGTTGCCGCATACTCGAACACTTCTGTGCCGGGGCTCTGCGGGAAGTGGATATGAAAGTGATCGTGGAGCTCATGAACTCCCCAACGCCTGCCTGTCAGGCTTTTGGCGTGCGGTTGATGGTGATGAAAAAGGAAGAGCTGAACTTCGCGGAACTGTCAGACCAGCTGCTGCGCAACCTGGTGGCCAGCAGTCACGAATCCGTGAGGATGGCCGGTATAGCAGTGCTGAAAGCCATGCCGGAAGCGGAACTGCTGAGAAGGGCAGAAGTATTGCTCGATATCGTGCTGGCGCCATATGCGGATGTACGCAAAGACGTACGGCCGCTGATCGCTTCACTGGTAGCGAAAGACAGCCGCCTCGCGGTTTACCTGGTGAATGAACTGGTGCCCCGTCTCATGCGCAAGGAAACAGCAGAAGGTATCCACGAAGATATCGCTGCCATCCTGAGCCATGAACTGGTAGACCATCTACAGGATGTGGACACCGCCACCGCCTTACGTTTACTGTATGCCAACTACCGCGCGGCACAGGAATTCGGCATCGTGGTATTGAATAAATACATTCCGGCAGAAGCCCTCACCGTGAAACAGGTGATCGCCGCCGGCAGCCACGAACTGCTCGCCGTGAGAGAGTGGAGCTGGGGCTTCTACCAACAGCATGCTGCCCGTATGCGCTATGAACGCGATGCGGCCATCGGACTGCTGGACGCCAAATGGGACGATACCCGCCGCTTTGCGCAGGAGTTCTTCCGGACACAGTTCACCGAAAATGACTGGTCGCCCGAAACACTGGTCGCCATTGCCGACAGCGTACGCCCGGACATCCAGGCGTTTGGCCGTGAGATGCTGATGCGTTTCTTCAAAGACGCCGACGGCGCTGTTTACCTGCTGAAGCTCAGCCAGCACCCCAGCGTGGCCATGCAGGCCTTTGCCACCAATTACCTGGAGACCTATGCCGCCGGCAACCTTGAATACCTGCGTAGCATGGAACACTATTTCCGTTCTGTACTGAGCCGCGTTAACAAAGCCAGGGTAGCCAAAGAGCGTATCTTCAGCCTGCTGGAGAAAGAAGCGCTGAAGTCTGCCGACGCAGCCGCTTATATCGGAGAGATCATCGCACATATATCCGCGACCGTGTCTATCGCCGACAAAGCCCGTTGCATACAGATCATGCGTAATATCCAGCAACAGTTCGATATTCCTTTGCCAATAACGTTAATGCCCGTACGAACACAAGCGATTTAGAATTATGTTATTCAATTACAGATATAGCGGTAACTCCCAGGTGTACAGCAATGCTACATCCGCCGGTATTTCCTTTGCACCGGATACCCGCCGTGACCCGACCTTTTTTGTTGGAAAACTCCATAAAAAAATCGCTTTCCGCGAAGCCATATCTGCCCTGCATGATGTAGTGGTGTCGGACCTGCGTTTTAAACCCAAAGACAAGACGGCCTACAAGGAATGGGCTGCCCAGCAGGAATCTATATGGCTGGCGGAACACATGAACGCCTACGATATGGAAGCTGCCAACCAGCGCATCGCCACCCTCTCAGAAGAGCTGAAGGAGGTAGGAGACCAGAAGGATAAGGTAATGGCGCCTTTCTATAAGGCCCGTAAACAATATTTTGACTTTCTCTACCAGAAAGACAGGGATGCCTGGTTTGTGCTGGACCCGGTGATTACCGTACATCCCGATGAAATGTTCTTCGAATGTTTCAGCCAGGATGAATCTACCTATGGTAAGCTGAGCGCCAGTTACAACGTCTTTAAAGAAGTGAACGAGTTTGAATGCGGTACCACCAATATCGACTACTCCGCTACTTTGTACGATGAATTCCAGAAGATCCGCGACTATAAGGAAACAGACTTTAAAGTAGATCCCGGAGGCTTCCAGATTCAGACGTCACAGGAAGAGATGTATCATGAGGTAAAGATCGATCTGCCGGACAGCTGGGTGAGAGGTTTCTTACAGGTAAGCTCCGCGATGACGCTGCCTGCCGCTACTTTCGACCTGCATCCGATGGACGTATATAATTTCTGTCTGTGGTTGCGCCGCTTCAAGGAAAAAAGCGGTCCCCGTTCCATCCGCTTTAAGCTGGAACCGGGCAAACCTGTCCGCGCCGTCTTCGAACCGTGGAACCATGAAATCGTTTGTGCGAGATCGTTATATAAGGGCGGCCAAAGCCGTGAAATCCGGATCTGGGGCAGAAGAAGGCTGCTGATCCTGGAGCGGCTGATTCCCATCGCCAAAAAATTTACCGTGCATCTCACCGGTAACGGCCTGCCATCGTTTTACGTGGCAGACCTCGGAGATATGCAGTTCACGCTTGGCCTCTCCGGCTGGACCGCCAACGACTGGTCCCGCGCCGGCCAGTTTGATCTGATGGCGCCCCGCGCCATCGTGGAAGACAGCGCCAAACTGAAAGTGTTTGCCGACCTGCAGTCCCGCTGGATGGCCAAACCAGAGGCTATTGCCGCTGCCACCGGGCTGGACAAGGCCACGGTGCTGGGCGCGCTCGGCATCTATACACAGGCCGGCAAAGTGATCTTTGACCTGCACAGCGGCATGTACCGCCTGCGTGAACTGAGCCGCGATCCGCTGCCGCTGGAATCACTGCGTTTTGCCAATCCGCTGGAAGCGGAAGCTGCTGAACTGGTACAGGAAAAGAAAGTGACCTTTACCGCCCAGGAAATTCCTGGTAAAGGCGTTCAGCTGAAAGGCAATGTAAAAGGTGCACATCGTGTATACCATCCCGTTATAGTGATCGATAACGATGAAAGATTGAGCGACGCGCACTGCGATTGCAGTTTTTATAATACTAACAAGTTGTACAAAGGGCCGTGCGAACACATGCTGGCACTGCGTATGACGCATGCTGAAAATAATTCTGCAGAATAAAATTTTGTTTTTCAGAATTATTTTCTAACTTGCCTGCTCGTTAACAAACACAGATCTTTGTAAAGAGGAATTGATTGCACTTGCGCCCGTAAAAGGGACGAATGATGTTTCGTCATTCAGGAATTATGACTATACATGCTTCACTAAATGCAATCTTTACTTTGGGAGGGGCGTACCTAGTGCGAATTTACGGTACGAGCCCCGGGGGCTGAAATTCACACTAGGTACGCCCCTCCCTGGAGTTGATTGATTTAGTCAATGGCTTGCACGAAGGCCTTTTCCTCTTTACAAAATCCTGTTTCTCCCGCGTCAGGCATGGCTTCCGCAGCCACTTCAAAGCCGGACCTTTTTTACTCCGCTTCCGTTTTAGCTGCTTAACATTCATTAAAAAAGTAAACGCCAACACTATGGCCGAAGGCTTAACCCGTCAACAGCTGTACGACAGAATCCGTGCATCCTCCAAAGAGGAATTTATACTGGAAGAAATGACCCGTCTGGGTTTCTGGGCAAGAAACACGTCCCAGCCATCCTTACCGGAAACACTGATACGCAGGGAAGGAGAACTGCGCCGCGAGTTGAATGAACTGCTGGCCGAAAAACAAAGATACCGCAATAAAGAAAAGATGCTGGCAGACATGCGCAAAGAACGCATGGCCAAGGCTAAACTGAAACGCGCGGAAACAAAAAAACGCAACGAAGAGAAAAGGATCGCCCGCGCCGCTGCCTGGGCGGAAAAAAAGCAGCTCGATATCACCTACCTCGGCGAGGAAGTGTCTGCCGGGCTGAATAAAGTAACACCCGACGAAGCACAGCTGGCCAAATTCGGTCTGCCGGTATTCAAAGACGCGACGGCATTGGCGGCCGCTATGGGCGTGACCCTTGGCAAACTGCGCTTCCTGGCTTTTAACCGCCAGGTGGCCAACACTTCCCATTACCAGCGCTTTGAGATCCCGAAGAAATCAGGCGGCACTCGGGTCATTTCCGCACCCATGCCACAGCTGAAAGCGGCACAACACTGGATACTGGAAAACATCCTCTATAAAATCAATAACAGCGCAGCCGCCCATGGCTTCGTGCCGGGCAAGTCGATTGTCACCAACGCCGCACCGCACGTAGGTCAGGACATCGTGATCAATATAGACCTGCGCGACTTTTTCCCTTCCGTTCCTTACAAAAGGGTAAAAGGCCTTTTCTGTAAACTGGGATACGCCGAACAGGTAGCCACCATCCTTGGCCTCATCTGTACGGAGCCGGAAGTGGATGAGATCCTGCTGGATAACCGCAAATATTATGTGGCTAAAACAGCGCGGCACCTGCCACAGGGAGCGCCTACCAGCCCGGCATTGACCAACCTGATCTGTTTTAAGCTGGACCGCCGTTTTGAAGGGCTGGCAGCTAAATACGGTTACGCCTATACGCGATATGCGGACGACATGACCTTCTCCGCCAAAGGCGATGCCGCCGATAAAGCAGGACAGGTGCTGTGGGCCGTTAAACAGGTGGTGAAAGAAGAAGGGTTCACTATCCACCCGGATAAACTGAAAGTGATGCGCCGCGGTGATAAAAGAGAAGTAACCGGCATTGTGGTGAACGAAAAAGTCAGTCTTGACCGTGATACCCTGCGTAAGTTCCGCGCATTGCTGCACCAGATCTCTGTATCCGGTCTGGCTGGTAAGCGCTGGGGCAAAGGCAAAAATATTATCAGCAGCATGGAAGGTTTTGCCAACTACGTCTATATGGTGAAACCGGAACAAGGCGCCAAACTAAAAGAGACCCTGGCCGCACTGTTGCAGCGGGAGGATATCAAAGCGCAGGCGCGCAGCCTCTGGACGACCGGCACCACAGCCGCTACAGCTACTGAAACGACTGTTGATACGCCGTCAGCGCCGCAGCCGTCAGCACCGCAACATCCGGAAGGAGTTCCCGTTGCGAAAGACGCACCAACGGCAGCCAACAAACCGAACAAGCCCTGGTGGGATATTCTATAAGCTACTTACTACCCATTACCATAAAAGAGAAGACCTGAGCTGTATCAAGCTCAGGTCTTCTCTTTTATGGGTGGTGTATAACAGATCAGAGATTGTATCCCAGGGAAATATACCATTGTGAACCAATGGTGGGGTTGCCCCAGGATTGTACGTAAGATTTGTTCAGGATATTTACGCCTCCCAGTTTAACCGTGGTCTTGGCTTTGGGGAAGAACTTGCTGACCATGGCATCCAGTGTGCCAAAAGCAGGGATCTCGCTCAGTGCCAGCGCATTTACATTCGGGCCTACAAAGGAAGACTGCCAGATGTAGGACTGTTGCCATTTCCAGATAACGTTGGCGGCTATATTGGAATTGGCGATGTTACGGTTGCCGAGGTTGAGGCTGTACCTTACTTTAGGCGTGTTGAACATGGCCAGGAAGCTGCCCAGTTCTTTCTCGTTGCTCAATTCATTGTAGGAGATATTACCACCGGCGGTGAAGTTCAGCGGCAGGCTGTAATCCACTCCCAGTGCCCAGCCCCATGATTTTACGGTTTCTTCCGCACTTACCGGCACAGAGTATATCTGTTGCGGGGTGGTGCCGCTGGCAGGTTTAACGAGCACCTGGCTGCCGTTCATGTTTTTGAAGTCATTTTTATAGATGTAGGCATCTATCAGCAGTCGTTTTGCGATCAGTGCTTTATAACCGAGTTCATAAGCCTGTATGCGTTCCGGTTTGAATTCGCGGAAGGTATATGCCTTAGGAGCACCGGCCAGCACAGACTGTAACGTAAATACTTCTCCGGATTTGAGGCCGTAACGTTCACGCAGGAACGGCAGACCGCCGATCAGGTGGGCCTGTGGCGTGGTCAGATCAATGTACTGGTCCTGGTTGTTGGGAATACGGAAACCGGTCTGATAAGACACGCGCAGGTTATGGGTCTGCAGGAAGGTATATACTGCAGACAAACGCGGGCTGAACTGGCCTTTGAAGTTCATGTTTTTATCATAGCGCAGCGATCCGGTAAGTTTCAGGTGATCGTCGATCAGTTTTTTCATGATCTGTACATAACCGCCATATTCGTTGATGCGGAACTCTTTGCCGTTGTCGTCTACAGCGAACAGCGTCTTTTCAGAGTTGAGCGTGTACCGGCGATAGTTACCACCAACCAGTATCTCCGCGAATTTGATGAGGTTATGGAAGTTGTACATGAACTCCAGCTGATAGAGATTGGTTTTATCCGTGAACTTAGCGCCTACGCCTTTGGCGTCGCCGGGGATAGGCTTCTCGCGCACTTTTGCGGCGGCATTGTTGAAGTCTGCCGTGCCAGGCATAAAGCGGCCGGAATCGGCTTTGTTGCGTGCGTTCTGGAAGAACAGCGGCATACGGGAGGACACGGCGTTCTGGGCGGCGGCATAAGCGGTGGCGTCATTGGCGCCTCCCTGGAGTGCTGCGCCGTAGGTTTGTGCAAAAGTGCCTAATGCCTGGGTGGCATAGGTGCCGAAGTACTGGGCATACCACTGGGTGCTGGGTTTCCAGGCTTCGTTGATACCGGCGGCCAGGGTGCCGCTGGCATAGCTGTCGCCGGACCTTTCCTGCGTGGTGTAAGCCCTTACATAGAAGTCAGGGTGACGCAGTTCCACTTTATATTGACCCATGTTGAAGTCCTTCAGGGAGTAACGGTCGGCGCCGGTGTAAACGGTGGTACCGGAGCCGTAGCTGCCCTGGATCAGGGCTTCGAGGTTTTCTGTGATTTTATAGTGCAGGGCGCCGTTCAGTTTCAGGTTTTTGGTGCCGTAGTCCACTACGTCCGCTTCGTTGTAGCCGGTGCGGGTGATGGTGGCCCTGTTGGGGGCGGGCATGGCGGCGTTGAAGATCTGATCGGGGGATACTCTGCCGCCAAACATAGCGGAGATGCCTGCCAGTTGCTGGGTCAGCTGACCACCGGTTTTGAAGGAATTGTACATGTTAACGGAGTTTTCATCACCATAGATGTTTACCCCGTTATATCCTTCGTTGTTGGCGCGGGTGCCGTCCTGCAGCGTATGGCCGTTGGCGAGGCTCTGGTCGCGGTAGTCGTGCGCCTGCCAGTCGTCGGCCTTGATGTAGCCTACGTTCAGTTTAAAGGCCCATTTGTTGTTGAAGGCGTGTGCGTAGCGTACGGACACGTCGTAGAAACCGGTCGTAGCGGAAGTGCGGCCGCCGTCATTGAGGATGCCGGTTTTCACCTGTGCGCTGAGGCCCTGGTGCTGGAAGGGATTTTTGCTGGTCATCAGTACGATGCCGTTGAGCGCATTGGGGCCGTACAGGGCGGAGGCGGCGCCGGGTATCAGTTCCACGTTGTCGAGGTCCAGTTCGGGGATGCCCACCATGTTGCCTACGGAGAAATTGAGGCCGGGTGCCTGGTTGTCCATACCATCGTTCAGCTGCAGCACGCGGGTGTTACCGTTGCTGTTGAAACCGCGGGTGTTGACAGATTTGAAGGTAAGGCTCTGGGTGCTCATTTCCACGCCTTTCAGGTTGGCGAGGGCGTCGTAAAAGGACGCGGCCGGAGACGCTTTCAGGGCGCGGCTGTCCAGCTTTTCGATGGATACCGGCGATTGCAGGATGCTTTCCTGTACGCGGCTGGCGGCTACCACCACCTCTTGTCCGAGGATTTCGGTGGTGCTGAGGGTGATGGTCACTTTTTCATTGGCGTTGTTTACTACCTGTTCTGTGGTTTGATAACCGACATAGGTGAAAACGAGGGTCAACGGAAGTGAATGGTTCGTTTTAAGCTGGAAGTTACCGCCGTTGCCCGTGATGGTGCCGGCTGTGGCGCCTTTTACGGAAACAGTAACTCCCTGCATGCCGTTTCCGGAAGTTCTGTCTGTTACAGTACCGGTAATAGTTGCAGGCGTTTGCGCTGTGAGTACCAGGGAAAAGGACATCAATAGCAACAGGGAGCCCAAACATACTTTTAGAATGCTTTTCATACGCAGTGGTCGTTTTGATTTAGACTCGGTTTATCTAAATATAAGTAAAAAACAAATACAACTGCGAAACTGAAAATATTTCCTGCCGGTACCGGTTATTGCCAGTCGTGCAGGATCTTACCGATCTTCTCAAACTCAATCAGGAAGCCGTCATGGCCATAAGAGGAGTCGATTTCATGGTAACTGGTATTGGGCAGATAGGTGGCCAGCAGGCGTTGTTCTTCCGGGGGACAGAGGAGGTCGCTGCTGATACCGATCAGTAATACCGGTTGTTGTATGTGGGAGAGGGAGGTAGCGATGTCTTCATGGCGGCCACGGGCGATGTTGTGGCTGTCCATGGCTTTGGAGAGCAGCCAGTAGGACTTGGCGTTGAAGCGTTTGACCAGTTTTTCGCCCTGGTAGTCGATATAGGAGGAAGCGCGGAAGTGGTCTGTCTTTTCCTTGTCGGGATCAGACTGGGTGCGCATAAAAGTCTGGTAGTTACGATAGGTGACCATGCCGATCGCTCTGGCGGCCTTGAGGCCGCGGGCGCCCGCATGGGGGGTAGGGTCCTGCCAGCTGGTATCCGCTTCGATAGCCAGCCGTTGCGCAGTGTGGATGGCGATGCCCCAGGCGCTTTCAGCGGCGCCGGTGCAGAGCAGGAATAAACGTTTGATACGCGCCGGTTCTGTCAATGCCCATTCCAGTACCTGGTAGCCGCCCATGGAACCGCCTACGAGCAGGCTTATCTGTTGTATCTGCAGGTGCTCACGCAACAGGCAGTGTGCCTGTACCATATCGCGGATGGTGACCGCAGGGAAGGAGGTATACCAGGGCTGGCCGGTAGCAGGATTGACCGTATGAGGGCCGGAGCTGCCGTAGCAGGAGCCGATGATATTGGCGCATACGATAAAGTGCCGTCCAGGGTCGATCTCCCGCCCATGGCCGATAAGGCCGCTCCACCAGTCAGCCGCGTCACTGTTGGCGGTCAGTGCATGACATACCCATACCACGTTGCTGCCGTCAGCATTCATGGTACCGTACGTATGATAGGCGATCTGTAATTCAGGTAATACCTGGCCGGACTCCAGCCGGAATGGTGCTTTGCTGTGAAAAACCTGTGCAGACAATAATCCAAAATTTTTGCAAATCTACAATACCAATTACGAATTACAAATAACGAATTACGAATTGAGGGCCAGCACGTAGTAATGGTTACATGTAGCATCTGCCATCGTAATTCGTATTTCGCAACTGAATTATTTATCTTTGTTGGAAGAAATCCACCTTATCATGAAAATAGCATTACAAAGAGTAGACGACGGATTCAACATGGAAGCCGTAGATGAAGGCGGCCACAAAGTGTTGATGGATTCATCCCTGGAAAACGGGGGGAAGAACAACGGAGTAAGACCTATGCAGATGGTCATCATGGGCCTCGGCGGCTGCTCTGCCATTGATGTGCTGATGATCCTGAAAAAACAGCGCCAGGAAGTGAAGGATTTCCGCATAGAAATAGAAGCGGAAAGAGAACAGGGCAAAGAGCCGTCTTTATGGGAAACCGCCCACATCGTATTTCATTTTACCGGCAACATCGACGCTGACAAGGCTGCCCGCGCGGTAGAACTGTCGATGAATAAATATTGCTCCGTAGCGGAAACGTTGCGCCAGGCCAGGACCAAACTGACCTGGGAAGTGAAACTGAACGCCTAACACGGAGAAACCACCATGTCCATGAGCAACAACAAACAATACCAGCCGGAAACCAATGCGGTCAGGATTCAGACAGCACGGACCAACGAAATGGAACACTCCACCCCGATGTTCCTGACCTCCAGTTTCTGCTTTGACAACGCAGAGGAGATGAGGGCCACCTTTGCGGATGAAACGGATTTTAACATCTACAGCCGCTTTAGCAATCCTAATGTGGATGAGTTTGTACAGAAGATGTGCGCCCTTGAAGGCGCGGAAGCCGGTTACGCTACCGCTTCCGGCATGAGCGCCATTTTTGCCAGCTTCATGGCCCTGCTGAAAGCGGGTGACCATGTGCTGAGTGCCCGCTCTATCTTCGGCTCTACCCATACCGTTATTACCAAGTTCCTGCCCAAATGGGGGATAGAATGGTCTTATTTTGACCTGAACGATCCTGCTGGCATTGAAGCGATGATCAAACCCAACACTAAGATGATCTTCGTGGAAACGCCGTCCAACCCGGGGCTGGAAATTATCGATATTGCCTACCTCGCCGGTATCGCCAACAAACACAATGTCATCCTCAACGTTGACAACTGCTTTGCCACGCCGGTGCTGCAACGGCCCATCGAAGCAGGTGCGCATATCGTTACCCATTCCGCCACTAAATGGATCGACGGACAGGGACGTGTGCTGGGAGGCGCCGTCCTGGGTAAAAAAGAACTGATCAAAGAAGTACATACTTTCTGCCGCAGCACCGGCCCGGCCATGTCGCCGTTCAACGCCTGGGTGCTGAGCAAAAGCCTGGAAACATTACACGTACGCATGGAACGCCATGCTGCCAGCGCGCTGAAACTGGCGCAGGCCCTGGAAGGTAATCCGCACCTGAGCAGTGTGAAATACCCGTTCCTGGCCAGCCATCCGCAGCACGACATCGCCCGTAAACAAATGAGCGGTGGCGGCGGTATCGTATGCTTCGAGCTGAAAGGCGGCCTGCAAAGCGGCGTGCGTTTCCTCGACGCCCTGGAACTGCTGTCCCTTACCGCTAACCTGGGCGACAGCCGCAGCATCGCGTCACATCCGGCCAGCACTACCCACGCCAAACTGAGCGATGAAGAAAGGGCCAATGTAGGCATCACGCCCGGCCTGATCCGCATCTCGGTTGGCCTGGAGAATGTCAACGATCTCCTCGCCGATATCGAACAGGCACTGGCTAAAAGCGCATCGTAATCATCAGCATTTATAAACAACATTGCCCGGGGTTTCAGCTCCGGGCAATGTTGTTACAGGAAGACCTGCCTTATGATCGTTTCTTCAATACGCCCAGCGCGAAAGCCGCGGCGGCAGCGGAAAATACAGAGAAGTCCAGCGGCGCCTTGATGCTTTTGGCGGTAGTCATGGCCAGCGCAAACATCAGCAGCAAAATACCGCTGCCCTGCGCCACCAGCCGGGTCTTAAAATTGAACAACAGCAGGATGCCGAAAATAAGCTCCAGCGCGGTGGCTACGGCCGCTGCCACCGAAACCAGCGAGGCCGGAAGCCAGGGCGTTAACGTAGCGGTGTACGCCACAAATTTGTCCCAGTTACCCCAGGCGGAGAGGGGAGATGCCCATAAGCCAAACCGGTCGGCCACGGCGGATAAAAAACTTGCGCTAAGGGCTATACGTAGCAACCACTCCGTTATTTTTTCTTCTGTAAATTTCATAACTGTGCAGATGATGGGTGTTAATAGTGGTAACAAAGATATCCATCACTATGGCATTCCTGCTTAAGCTGGTTTAAGAAATGAAAGGCGGGTGTTTTCCATAGTACTGTTTTAAACCCCCATCATTATTTAATATATTTTGTTATATTAGAATTATGAAATCCTTTTCCCATTTTCTGCTGATCCTTGTCCTGGCATACCTGGCCGGTACCGTGCTTCCATGGTGGAGCGTAGCCCTGGTGGCATTTGTTGTTACATTAGTACTACCCCTGACACCCGGCAAATCTTTCTTCAGCGCTTTTCTTTCCATTTTCATATTATGGCTCGTACTGGCATTTTATATGGATGTTCGTAATGATCACCTGCTGGCCAACAGGATGAGCGAAATGATACTCAAAGTACGCAGCGCGCCGTTGCTGGGAGTGATCAGCGCTGTCATCGGCGGACTGGTGGCTGGTTTTGCTGCCAGCAGCGCAGCTTTTGTCCGCGCACCAAAAAAGATCGTGTCCTAGGTTATCATGTGCTGTTAAATTTGTGGTAAAACGGTAGGTACTTTATTTGCGTACATACCTGGTAGTTATTTTTGAGCTATGATGAAGTACTTACCGACCCTGTTTTTACTCCTGTTTACTACCTACTGTGAAGCCGCTATTGTCAAAGGTCTCGTGACTGACGACAAAAACAATCCGTTACCCTTTGCTACCGTTCTCATAAAAGGCACTACCACCGGCACCACCACCAATGCTGCCGGCCAGTACCAGCTGGAGGTCCCTTCCGGGGAGTATACGCTGGTATGCCAGTATATCGGTTACCGTAAGACTGAAAAAGCGATCCGGGTGGACGGTTCCCCGCAGACCATCAATTTCTCCCTGCTGCCGGTCAACCTGCAAATTAAAGAAGTAGTAGTGAAAGCAGGAGGGGAAGACCCCGCTTATGCCATCATCCGGCAGGCGATCAAAAAAAGAGCTTTCTATCAGCAACAGGTGCAGGAGTACACCTGCATGTCTTATATCAAAGGTACTATCAACATGACGGGCACGCCCAACAAGTTCCTGGGCAAAAAGATAGATAAGGAAGATATGGGCGTGGACAGCACCGGTAAAGGGATGGTGTTCCTGTCAGAATCCATTACGAAGATCTCTTTCCGGATGCCGGAAAAGCTGAAGCTGGAAGTGATCTCCGACCGTAAGAGCGGGGGAGGCTTCGGCATGAGCTTCCCGGCTTTCATCAGCTTTTATGATAACAACGTATCTGCTGTGATCACACAGATGGGCCCGAGAGGTTATATCTCCCCGATAGCACAGAACGCACTGTCTTATTATAAATACCGCCTGGAAGGAGAGTTCCGGGAAGACGGCCACGTAGTCAATAAAATACGGGTGATCCCCAAAAGAAAGCAGGAGCCCCTGTTTTCCGGCTATATCTTCATCACGGACGGAGACTGGCGCATTCACAGCACCGACCTGATACTCACCAGTGAATACCAGCTGGAACTGATGGACTCCCTGCGTATCCGGCAAACGCATGTACCGGTGTCAGGAGACATATGGCGCGTCAAAGACCAGGTGCTGCATATGTCTGTCGATAAATTTGGTTTCGGCATGGTAGGCAACTTTGTGAATGTATACTCCGACTACAACCTGCATCCCAACTTCCCGCCGAAGTATTTTGACAATACCTTCCTCAAGTACGATTCCGCTTTTGATAAAAAAGAAGCGCTCTATTGGGACAGCATCCGGCCGGTACCGCTGGAGGAGGCCGAATCCCTCGACTATCACGAAAAAGACAGCACTGCCCGCGCCAACAGGCTGGCGGCGATGAAAGGGAATACCCTCGACTCGCTGCGTAAAAAGCAGAAACCGGTAAAAGTGATGGACGTGCTGTGGAATGGTGTGAACCGCAAAATGTATTTCCGCCGTGACAGCGCTATTGAATCACACAACTTCCATCTGAATGGCCTGGCGAAGTCCCTGAAGTATAATACAGTAGAGGGTTTGGTGCTGGCGCTGGAGCCACAGGTCAACTTCAACCTGGGAGAAGAACGGCAACTGAAAATTTCTCCGTATGTGCGTTACGGTTTGAGTAATACTCACCTGAACGCGTACACGTTTTTGACTTATAGTTCCGAAAGCCGCATCCGTACCCGTTACGGGCGTAATGACTGGACACTGGGTGGCGGTAAGCGGGTGAGCCAGTTTAACCAGGACAACCCGATCAACAATCTCGCGAATGAGTTTTATACGCTGTTGCTGAAAGAGAATTACATGAAGCTGTATGAAAACTGGTTCGCGCAGTTGCGCTACAGCCGCACTTTCCAGACGAACGACCGGTTGACCGTCGGCGCCCGTTATGAAAGCCGCATACCGGTGGAGAACACCACTGATTTTGTGATCTTTAAGAGCGGTAAACAGTTTTCGCCCAATCACCCGGAAGACCTGGCGCACGTGCCGTTTGAGCGGCACCAGGCGTTTATCGTGGACATGAGTTTCCGTTATCAGCCGGGGCAACAGTTTGTGGAATTACCGGACCGGAAAATGCCGCTGGGATCTAAATACCCGACGTTTGAAGTAGCTTACAGCAAAGGGATTCCGAATGTGGGCAACAGTGTGGTGGATTTCGACAAATGGAAGCTGTCGATGTTTGACAACATGAACTTTAAATTGTTTGGAGAGTTCCGCTACCGGGTAACTGCCGGCGGTTTCTTCAACGACCGTAATGTGCAGCTCCCGGATTTCCAGCATTTCAATGGTAATCAGACTTTTTATAACACCAAGTACCTGAACAGTTTCCAGCTGGCGCCTTATTACCGCTACAGTACCACCGCGCCGTTTTTCATCACGGCCAACGTGGAGCATCATTTCAACGGACTGCTGACGAACAAGATACCGTTGCTTAACAGGCTGAAATGGAATCTGGTAGCTGGTTCCAATGCATTTTATGTAAATGATAAAAATAACTATGTGGAAGCGTTCCTGGGGTTGGAGAATATTCTGAAAGTAATCAGGGTAGATGTGGTGGCAGGTTATCAGAGCCAGGATGATACGCGCATCGGCGTAAGAGTGGGGCTGGGGGGGATATTCGGCAATTTAATTAAGCTGGATTAGTACGCGTCGGTAACATATTTGGTTATTTGGACCGGCTTTTATCGGGGAGAACAAATAACCTTATATCCAAATAACCAAATGTCCGATGTCTTCTTCATGGCTTATCTTTTTTTGCTTCTCATTTCTTTGCGTTCATCGAAGAAGTAAGCCAACAGTCTGTAGACCCAGATGCCAACGATAGCGTACAAAAAGTAAGTAAGGTAAATACTCATAACATAACATTTTCGGGTTAATCAATTTTTTGTCAGAACGATATTTTCAAAAAGGGTGCCAACTCGGGGTTCGTAACTTGGAAACAAAGATATATACAATAAATATCAAATAGTTATAAATCCATAAATAACTTTTTCACACTTTGTGAACATTTGACAGCAGCCATCTGTTGTAAAATTGATACTCAACCAGATACACTTTTTGTGGAATTTATCACACTGAAGTGGGATTTTAACCATTACTGACTGAAAACCGATATTATGAGAAAGATTGCCTGGATAGCGCTGGGGGCGGGCACTTTGCTGGCTGCTGCCGCTTACATCACTGAGGCCCATGACCTGCCGGGAGCAGTAGAGCTGCGAACGGTCGGCTTTGTTGGTTACATACTGATTATCAGTGCCGTTGCCTGGTTTTTGCTGCGCCGCCTGTACGAATGGGACAAGAAGGCGGAGACGCCCCGGGCTTAAAAAATAAAGAACGCCGGATGGATATCCGGCGTTTTCCGTTCTGTTATTTATAAGGATTATGAAAAAGCCCTGGTTTAGATAAACGAGGGACAGCTTACTGCGAAAAAAGTTCATGTCATTGTTCGAGATAAGGCCGTATGCTGGTCATGATCGCCTCTCCATTGATCCCCGCTTTGGAAAGAAAAGAATTGGCGCCCGCTTTAAAGGCAGCCTGCCGCTCTCCATCCTGAAACCTGTTAGACACCACTACGATCGGAATATGCGGGTCCTGGCGCCGTATGGCCATAATCATCTCCAGTCCGGACATATGCGGCATCACCAGGTTGGTGAGCACGATGTCGGGATGCACCCTTTCCAGGTGCGCCAGGGCCGTCTGAGCATCTTCAAAAGTCTGTATGATAAAGCAGGTGGCTGTTACCTGCGGGGTTATCCAATTCAGAAAAAAGGGATCGTCATCCACCCAGAGAATATTATAGGGTTTACGCTGCCAGGTCACCATGGGATATTGATTTGGGTTAAGATACGCGCGGGAAACAAAAAGCGCGGAACTCTTACAGTGCTGCTCTAACCGCCAAGCCGAACACAGCAAAGAAGAGCCCGCGCACAGACGTCGCGGGCCTCACCTTCTATACCTGTGTTCTGGTGTTTGGCGGTTAGAACAGGTTAAAAAGCGATGCCTCGTAATATTTTTTTGGGGAGGCAAAGATAGCCGAATATAATATTTTTTTTCAATTGACTTGATATATCAAGTCAATAATTTTATGCCTTTTTTCCAATTTGTGCGAATGAATGGTGTCCGCAACGAAGAACTGTCCAAAAGATTTGGCGAAAGATTCCGGGAACTACGCGAGGCGACAGGCCTCAGCACACGGGAATTTGCTGATACCGCCGGCATTGCCTATTCACAGGTATGGACCATTGAATCGGGGAAAGGCAATCCAACACTGAGTACCATGGACGCCATCGCTAAAGCGCTCGGTACCGACATTTCCAAACTCCTGAAAGATTTATAAATAGGGAATTTCACTTATGCGTGATGCCCACCCATCGTTTTCTGCCCCTTTGCGCGCAGTTTCCCGCCGGATTTGCCTATCTTTGCGCAGCCTGGTAAAAAGCAGGCTTCATTGACTTACTTTTAAGACGAATCGATCATCCACCTGGAAGGACCAGGGTATTGATTGAAATTTTGTTCACAAGGCAAGTGTCCGTAAAATTTCAAACAAATGGTATTACACAACAGAGTCTCCGCCGATGAGCTCAGAAAGCGGCTGGAGCTGGAAACATTTAAGCGCGTTACTATTTCCTTTTACCAGTACGCGAAAATCGAAGACCCACAGGCTTTCCGCGATCAACTCTACGAGTCCCTCTTTAAACTGGACGTTTTCGGACGTATCTACGTAGCCCATGAAGGTATCAACGCACAGATCAGCGTGCCGGAGCATCATGTGGATGCTTTCCGCAGCACCCTCTATGCCGTCGATTTCCTGAACGGGATCCGCCTGAACGTGGCCGTGGATGATGACGGTAAATCATTCTTCGTGCTGAAGATCAAAGTGCGGGAAAAAATCGTGGCAGACGGCATCGACGATCCCACCTTCGATATGGCCAACCGTGGCAGGTACGTAGACGCTAAAGGGTTTAATGAGCTGACCAACGATCCGGAAACGGTGATCGTGGACATGCGCAACCACTATGAATACGAAGTAGGACACTTCGACGGCGCCATTGAAGTGCCATCGGACACGTTCAGGGACCAGCTGCCTATGGCCGTAGACATGCTGAAAGATCAGAAAGACAAAAACATCATCATGTACTGCACGGGGGGAATCCGCTGTGAGAAAGCATCCGCCTACATGTTGCACCATGGGTTTAAAAATGTTTTTCACCTCGAAGGCGGCATTATTGAGTACACCAACAAAGCCCGCCAGCAAAATCTTCCCATTAAGTTCAAAGGCAAAAATTTCGTGTTCGACGACCGGCTGGGAGAGCGGATAAGTGAGGATATTATTAGCCAGTGTCATCAATGTGGGGAACCCTGTGACACCCATACCAACTGTTTAAATGACGGCTGTCACCTTTTATTCATCCAGTGCGAATCCTGCGCCCAAAAATACGATGGCTGCTGCAGCGACGCCTGTAAAGAGGTGCATGCATTGCCGGAGGAAGAAAAAGCAGCCCTGCGCAAAGGAGTGGACAAAGGACTCATGTTCAATAAATCCCGCAGGAAAAGAATAAAATAAAAAAACCGCCCCGCGTTGTTTCCTCTCAGCAGGGCGGAGTAGATATAATTATAAAATCAGTGTGGGCCGGACCGTCGTCCGGCCTTTTCCTTTTTCATAACCATTCTATCAACCTATATGCGAACTAAAAATTGATCTTCTTCCGGCATCCGCCGGAAGGCGATATCATAAGTTTACACGTTAGCAGTTCTGTTTCGGTACGCCCGGTAAAATATTATCGGGAATACCAGTAATGTCAGCACGGTCGCGGTGATCAGGCCTCCAATCACGACAATCGCCAGCGGTTTCTGTGTCTCGGAACCTATACCGTGTGAAAGCGCTGCCGGCACAAGGCCTATCGCCGCCATCAGCGCGGTCATGACCACCGGACGGATACGGCTCTGCACCCCCAGCTTGATCGCCTCGTTCAGATGAAGTTTCGCCTGCAGGTTCTTATGAAATACTGAAATCAGGATAACCCCATTCTGTATACAGATACCAAACAGGGCAATGAAACCCACACCAGCAGAAATGCCGAAGTTCATACCTGTAACGTGCAAAGCGAGAATACCCCCTATTAATGCGAAAGGAACATTCATTAAAACCAGTCCGGCATCCTTCACATTGCCCAGCATAATGAACAACACGAGGAAAATAGCGACGAGGCTGATCGGTACCACCTGTCCCAGTCGTTGCGTGGCCCGCACCTGGTTTTCGAACTCGCCGGTCCAGCCTACGCTGTAGCCCTTGGGCAGTTTAATGGCCTTATTCACTTTCTGCTGCGCTTCGCTGATGGTGGAACCAAGGTCACGGTCGCGCACGGAAAACTTCACGCCAATGAAACGTTTGTTGAGATCGCGGTAAATAAAAGCCGGACCGGTGATGGTGGTGATCTCCGCAATTTCTTTCAGCGGCACTTTGTTGTTATTGATGGTAGGCACCATCAGGTTGGCCAGGTCTTCCTCGTTCTTGCGGTAGTTGGCGTCATAACGGATACGGATATCGAATTTTTTCTCACCCTCATACAGCTGTGTGGCGGTCTTACCACCGATGGCCATTTCTATCACCGCCTGTGCGTCGCCGGTGGATACGCCATACTGGGCCATTTTGTTGTCGTCGAGGTTGATGCTCATTTCAGGCTGACCGATATTGCGGATCACGCCGAGGTCCTTGATGCCCTGCACTGTTTTCAGCTGGGCGATCACCTTCTGTGACAACGACTCCAGTTCGGCCAGATCGGAGCCGTATATCTTCACGCCATTGGCGGCTTTGAAACCAGCCACGGCTTCGGACACGTTGTCACTGATAGGCTGGGAGAAGTTGAGGATAATACCCGGGTATTTTCTCAGCCGGCCCTCCATCTGTGAAATCAGTTCATCCTGCGTGATCTTGCGTTTCCACTCATCTTTGGGCTGCAGGTCTACCTGGTATTGTATGAAGTAAAATCCATTCGGGTCTGTACCGTCATTGGAACGGCCTACCTGCGACAATACCCGCTTCACTTCCGGAAAACCGCCGAGGTCTTCCCGGATGCTGTGCGCCATACGGGTGCTCTCGGTGAGCGACATGCTCATGGGCAGCTCGGTGGTTACCCACAGGGAACCTTCGTTGAGTTGAGGGAGAAACTCTGTACCCAGGAATTTGGCCGACAGGAAAGTTAATGCCATAAAGGCGAATGCACCGAGGAGGCTTAATCGTTTGTTACGGTACGTCCAGTTAAATCCGCTGGTCACGATGTGGTCGAAGAAGTTAACCACAAAATTGTTTTTCTCCTTTACGTTTTTGTTGAGCAGGATAGAACACAGCACCGGCACCAGCGTCAGCGTGAACAACAGTGCGCCCATCAGCGCGAAGCCCAGCGTCCAGGCGAGGGGAGAGAACATTTTCCCTTCTACCTTCTGGAAGGAAAAAATGGGTATCAGCGAGATAATGATGATCAGTTTAGAGAAGAAGATGGCTTTGGCCAGATCACCGCCGGTTTGTTTGATCCATCCCAGCTTGGCCATCTTGTTGAACCGCTCCATGCCGTACTTATGCGCCTTATGGTCCAGCATCACAAAGATACCTTCCACCATCACCACGGCGCCGTCTATGATGATGCCGAAGTCGATGGCGCCCATGGAGAGCAGGTTGGCGCTCATGCCTTTAATACGCAGGCACATGAAGGCAAACAGCAATGCCAGCGGGATAATGATGGACACGATCACCGTGGTGCGCCAGTCGGCCATGAAAATAAACACGATCACGGTCACAAAAATGATTCCTTCCGCGAGGTTGTGCATTACTGTATGGGTACAGAAGGCCATCAGGTTATCACGGTCGTAGAAAGTCTCCATTTTGATGTCGTCGGGCAGCACTGTTTCGTTGAGCTCCTTCAGTTTATCTTTCAGGCGATGCAGCACTTCAGAAGGGTTTTCGCCCTTGCGCATCACCACAATGCCTTCTACGAGGTCGTCGGCTTTGTCGAGGCCTACCTGTCCTACGCGCGGGGCGGAGGACTCGTGTACGTTGGCCAGGTCTTTTACCAGCAGGGGCACGCCATTGATATTCTGTACGATGATATTTTCGATATCGGAGATGCTGTTGAGCAGACCGATACCGCGTACCACATAGGCCTGCCCGTTTTTCTCGATCACGTCGCCGCCTACGTTGACATTACTTTTGGTAACGACCTGGTACAATTCCAGCGGGGTGATGTCGTATTTGGCGAGGCGCACGGGGTCGGCGGAGATCTCGTAGATCTTTTCCTGTCCGCCGAAGGCCACTACGTCTGCCACGCCCGGCACGCTGCGGATCTGCCGGTCTATGACCCAGTTCTGCCAGGTGAGCAGGTCGCGGGAGTCGCGTTTATCGCTTTTGAGATAATAGCGGAAGATTTCCCCGGTAGGACCGTAGGGCGGTTGCACTTCCGGTTCTGCGCCTTCAGGCAGGTTAATGCCTGCCAGCATATTATTAACCTGTTGTCGCGCAAAGAAATCTTCCACATCATCTTCAAAAATGATTTTTACAACGGAGAGTCCGAACATAGTGACAGAACGGACGCTGGTTTTGCGTTGTACGGCGTTCATCGACACTTCTATGGGCAGGGTCACAAAACGCTCCACTTCCTGGGCACTGCGGCCGTTCCATTTGGTAACGATGACGATCTGTGTGTTGGTAACGTCGGGAAATGCTTCGATGGGCGTGTGCAGGAAAGAAAATACGCCTGCCACGATCAGCACCACCACGCCGATAAAAACAAAGAGTTTGTTCTTGAGCGAAAAAGCGACAATATTTCTGATGAATTTATTCATAATTCCTCTTCTTTAGAATAGCCGGACTGCTACTGCGTCTTAGTCTTTCAGTGCGTCGTAAATCAGCAGCTGGTTTTTGGAAATCACTTTTTCGCCGGCCTGCAGACCGGCATTCAGGTAAGTCTCGTCGCCGGCAGTTTTGGCTACTTCTACCTGCCGTACAGCGATGTTGAACTTGTCTTTAAACACCAGCACGTAGTTCTTGCTGTTGTCGAAGATGACGGCGGCGGAAGGCACGGCGATTTTTTCTTCCTGGTCGGTATATTTCACATACACGGTGGCAAACATTTCAGGCTTGAGCAGCATGTTTTTGTTGTCTATCCGGATACGCACCTGCATGGTTTTGGTAGCAGGGTCGAGGAAGTTGTAGATCTTGTCTATCTTGCCATGGAAGGGCTGATCAGGGTAACTCACGGTCACAATATCGGCATCATAACCTTCCTTTATTTTAGCGATATCGGTTTCAAATACGTTGGCCATCACCCATACGTCGTCCAGCTCGGAGATGGTGAAGATATTGGCGCTGTTGTCTGTCCGTATCTCCATGTTATTATTGATGTTCTTTTCAATAATATATCCGGAGATAGGGGCGGTAACGAGATAGGTAGCGCCTTTCCCTTTACGGTATATCTTAAAGAGATCGTTGAGCCGGTTGATTTCTGCATCGTTTTTTTGTACTTCCCCTCTTGCGTTCACTACGTCTTTTTCGGTGCTCAGGCGGCTGTCGTACAGGTCCTGCGCTACTTTCAGGTTCTTTTCTGCTACGCCGCGGTCGGAGCGGGCCTGCGCCAGCTGCTTTTCATAATCGGCGATTTCGGCGCTGTGTATCACGGCGAGCACCTGGCCTTTCTGCACATAGTCGCCCAGCTGTACTTTGATATCTTCCACGTAGCCGCTCACCAGGGGATATACTTTGAGTACTTTACCACCGTTGGGGGCTACTTTACCGGAGAGCCGCACTTCGTTCATTACCGGCACCATCTGTGCGGTGTCGATGCGGATATTTTTTAACATGGTATCGCTGAGTACAAAGGTGCTTTTCTCGGAATCTTCTGCCTGTGTGTGTTTGCACCCACTCCAGGTAACTGCTGCCAGCAGCGAAAAGCCAACGATCAATATAGGCTGTTTCATGCGCTTAGTTTTTAAATAATTCTTGTCCTGTGGCGTAATTAAGTTCTTCATATGCGTTTACCCGGTTGGATAAAAACTTGTTGATGTTTTTGGCGTTGTCGCTATAACTGTTGAAATAGTCGATGAATTGCAGCAGGGAGATGTTGCCTTTACTGAAGTTCTTGGCGACTTCGGAGATGAGGGTGTCAAACTCGTTTTGGAACTGGTGCAGGTCGAAGCTTTTGTAGCGCTTTTCCAGCGCTACGATGCGCTGATAGGCGTTGATCACTTCTGTTTGGGCTACCGACTGTTGTTGCTGCAGTTGCTGCTGACCGGCGCCGATCTGCAACTGCGCCGCGCGGATATTGCCCTGGTTGCGGTTCCACAGCGGAAGGTCTATGCCCAGCGTGAGGCCAACGAAATTATCGATGTAGCTGCCTTTTTTATCGTAGGTAGCGCCTACATGGAGGTCTGGTACGGCCATGGCTTTTTGCAGGCGGTAATTCAGTTCCGCGGTCTGGTATTGGGTGGCGGCGATGCGTACATCCGGGCGGGTAACGGCCACGCTGTCCAGCAACGCTGATAGTTCTATATGGTCCAGCCGGTAGGGGGCAAGGTCTGCGGGTGCTACCACGGCTTCGTAGAAATCCTGGCTGTGCACTAGCTGCTGCAGGTTTTTCTGTGCTTCCAGCTCTTCCTGTTTGAGGTCTGCATAATCGTTTTCGATGCCTACCTGCAAAGCCTGTAACCGTATCAGGTCGGCGTGTGCTACGCTGCCTTTTTTGTCGGCGGTCACGTAGGCGTCTACGATGCGTTGCAGGTTTTCCAGCTGTTCCTTGAGTACTTTGCCGGTTTGGCGGCGATAGTACAGGGTGTAGAAGTTCTCGCGCAGTTGCAGGCGGAGCGTGCGCACCAGCTCATCGAAGGTGGCCTCGTTCATTTTGGTGGCGGTAGCCGCCAGCTGCACATTTTTGTTGCGTTTGCCGGCCAGCTGTATCAGCTGATCGATGGTGTACTGCGTTTCTCCTCCGGAGCCCACTTTAAAAGGCTGGATTTTGGTAGTGCTGCCGAAGCCCAGCACGGTGCTGAAGGAGGGGTTGTTCCACATTTTAGCCTGGCGCACCAGCGCTTTGGAGGCATCAATCTGGTAACGTTGTGCTAACAGTACATAATTTCTCACCAGGAAAGAATCTTCAACGGCCTGCAGGGTGACCGTCCGGGTGGGAGTTTGAGCCGCTACAGGTTGGAAAAAGCCCAGGCTGGCAACGCATACTGACAATATCAGTCTCGTCTTGGTTCGCATAATGCCAATTTTCATGACACAAAGCTCCTCAAGTGACATTAAAGGCGGCTTTAAGATGTATTAAAAACGCATTAAAATGAGTGTAGATTAAAACGGTATTAGAAAGGGGAGCAGGTTATATATGGGGGAGCAGGACAGTAAACGTGGTGCCTTCAGCCACCGTAGAGGTAACGGTGATATGGCCATTGTGTATCTGCACGATCTTTTTGCAGATTGATAAGCCTAGGCCATGGCCGCGGGTTTGATGGGCGTTCTCGCCACGGTAAAAAGGCTCGAAAACTTTATTGATTTCACCGGAGGGGATCACCGGTCCCCGGTTTTTGATTTGTACCGTGATGTATTGGGTGAAGAAATCGATCGATACATGGGCGCTGTTGTCAGGGGAGAACTTGCAGGCATTGTCTATCAGATTCAGGAAGAGCACTTTCAACAGGCTTTCGTTGCCGGAGCAAGTGACCAGCAGTTCGTTTTCCGGTACTTTGACAAACTGGATGTCTACTTTGCCGGGTGTTTTTTGTTTCAGCCGGATCAGGTTGGCCATGTCCATCAGCAGCTCGTCGATGCGTACATTGTCGAACACAAACTGTTCCTGGTTCAGTTCTGACTGTGCCAGCTGCAGCAGTCCGTTCGACAGGTCCGACAAATTCTCCGCGTCTTCCAATACAGATACCAGGAGCGTCTGGTATTCTTCTTTGGTGCGTTCTTTGGAAAGGGTGACCTGCAGCTGGCTGATAATGGCTGCCAGCGGCGTACGCAGCTCATGGGAGGCGTTGCTGACGAAACTTTTCTGCAGATCGAACGAATTGCCAAGGCGCTGCAGCATGGTGTTGAAGTTGGCGCCCAGGGTGGCTATTTCATCTTTGCCTTTTACGGCAACCTGGGTGTCCAGCATGTTGCTGGCGTTGATTTTATCAACCTGTTGCACCAGTTTATCGATGGGCTGCATCATTTTGCGGGCGAAGAAATAACCCACGCCCACCAGTATGGCCACCGCGGTGATCAACTCTATCAGCAGTATCTGGCGGAGGTTCTGGAGGTTTTGAAAGCCGTATTTATCGAAAGAAGACACGATCACGATCACTGACACATCTTCTTCTGTATAATAAACGCCTACCTGCTCACCGCTGTTTTTGATGTTGCTGTATAATTTGTTTTGTTTGATATAGTCCAGCAGGCTGCGGTGTGTGCGGATGGTGGTGTCTTTGAGGTTGCTGTAGAGCAGGTCGTACTCCGGGTTGTAAACGAGGATGGTTTCCTTGTAGAGGTCCTGGAAAGTGGTGCGGTCCAGTTTCCGCAGCAGGTCTACTTTCACGTGACCGTCTTCGATGATTACGTTGGCAATAGAGCGGGCGCGGTATTCCAGTCGCTCCAGGTATTCGGCGCGCCTGGATTTGGAAGAGAAATAATAAGCCAGCACGGCAAAGGCTATCAGCATCAGCGAGGCTGACAGGGTGTAATACAGTGCTATTTTATATTTGATCTTCATGCAGGATTACTCTTCCGAGAGATAATATCCCATGCCGGTTTTGGTATGGAGCAGTTTCTGCTCAAAGTCTTTATCGATTTTTTTGCGGAGGAAGTTCATATATACTTCGATGACGTTGGTACCGGTGTCGAAGTCGATGTCCCATACTTTTTCAGCGATGGTGAGTTTGGAGATCACTTTGCCTTTGTGCAGTGCCAGGAAGTCGAGCAGCTGATACTCTTTGGCGGTGAGGGCAATTTTTTTACCGCCGCGGGTAACTTCTTTCTTTTCCCGGTCTATTTCCAGGTCGGCGATGGTGATCTTGTACTGGGTGCTGTGTGGGGCTTCTGAGCCGGCCCGCTTGAGGAATACGCGGATACGCGCCAGCAGTTCCCGGAAGTCGAAGGGTTTTACCAGGTAGTCATCTGCTCCCAGTTCAAAGGCCTGCATTTTGTCTTCCACGCCGCCCAGTGCGGTAAGCATGATTACGGGCACGCGGTTGTTTTTGCGGCGGATCACTTCGCACAGTTCGTAGCCGTTGTGATGGGGGAGGTTGAGGTCCAGAATGACAAGGTCGTAGTTGTTGCTGGCAGCCAGGCTTTTACCCATGCGGCCGTCGTAGGCCACGTCTACCTCGAAGCCGTTTTCTTCAAGGCCTTTTTTTACGGCATTGGCTACTTTGACTTCATCTTCTACCACCAGTATTTTCTGCATATGGAGTGGTTTTAAAAAACGAATTGGGAGTATATCTCCCAATTCGTGATCTGTCATTCGTTATTAGCTCACCAGGTTAGCTTCCAGTTGCATGATTTTCTCGAAGAGCTGTTCGTATTGTTCGTTGGCCCGGTCAATGAATTTCAGTACGTCCTGGTATTCGCTTTCCACCTGGGCAAACTTAGTCCGGTCGTTATAGGTGGCCGGGTCGCCTAAGTTGGCTTCCAGGCTGGCTTTACGTTCTTTGAGGCTGGCCAGCTGTCCTTCTACCTGTGCAAACTGTTTCTGTTGTTTTTGCAGTTCGCGTTGCACATCTTTATTGATAGCGCCTTTGGTAGCGTTGTTATTATTGGTAGCGGCGGGCGCCTGTTTGGTTTCTTTTTTTGTTTCGGCGGGAGCGGCTTTTACGGGGGCGGCGGCTTGTGCGGCCATCCGTTTTTTCCACTCTTCGTATTCGGCGTAGGTACCTTTAAACTCTTTGATTTCGCCGTCCACGATTTCCCAGATTTTGTTGGCGGTCTGGCTCACGAAGTAACGGTCGTGCGATACGAGTACGAAGCTGCCTTCATATTTATCGAGGGCGTCGATCAGCATCTGCACGGAGTTCATGTCGAGGTGGTTGGTAGGTTCATCGAGCATGAGGAAGTTGGCCTGGCTGATGATGGTTTTAGCGAGTGCCACCCTGGCCTTTTCACCACCGGAGAGGATACGGATTTTTTTGAATACGTCGTCGCCGGTAAAGAGGAAGCAGCCGAGCAGCTGGCGCAGTTCCAGTTCGGTGCGGCCGGAACCGAAATTTTTCAGTTCGTCGAGGATCTCGCTGTTGAGGTCCAGGGATTCGAGCTGGTGCTGTGCATAGAAGCTGGTCACCACGTTATGTCCAGGTACTCTTTCGCCTTCCATGGGTTCCATGCCGAAGATCATACGCAGCAGGGTGGATTTACCCTTACCGTTGGCACCGATCAGGGCAATCTTATCGCCACGGTTGATCTCTGCGCTGGTATTTTTCAGGATCTGGTTAGTCCCAAAGGCTTTGCTGACATTGTTCAGCGTACACAGGATTTTACCCGGTGTTTTATCGATCGAGAAGTTGATCTTGATTTTAGACGGACCGTTATCTACCTGTTCCACCCGTTCCAGTTTATCCAGTCTTTTGGCGATACTCTGTGCCTGTGCGGCTTTAGAGGCTTTGGCCTTAAAACGTTCGATAAATCTTTCCTGCTGGCGGATATAGTCCTGTTGGTTGTCGTAGGCGCGTTGCTGCATTTCGCGGCGCAGTTCTTTTTCCACTTCATAGTCGGCATAGGAGCCGGCGTAGTGGTGCAGTTGCTGCTGGTACACTTCCACGATTTTGTTGACCATACGGTCCAGGAAGAAACGGTCGTGCGATACGATGATCACGGCGCCGTTGTAGCCAACGAGGTAACGTTCCAGCCATTCGATGGAGGGGAGGTCAAGGTGGTTCGTCGGTTCGTCGAGCATGAGTACGTCCGGCTGCTGGAGGATAAGACGGGCGAGGAGCACGCGCATGCGCCATCCACCGGAGAACTCGCTATAGGGGCGGTCCAGGTCGGCGGTGGTAAAGCCGAGGCCTTCCAGTACCTGTGCCGTTTTGTGTTTCATGTTGTAGCCGTCCAGCGCTTCAAATTCGTGGAGGGCATCGCTGAACTGGTGCAAGAGCTCTTCTGTCTGGTCGTGTTCCAGTTCTTTGGTGAGCCTGTCGATCTCTTTTTCCAGTTCCAGCGCTTTGCCGAAGGCCATCATCCCCACGGTGAGGATAGACTCGTCGGTCTCAAAGCTGAGCAGGTCCTGGTTGAAGAAGCCGATCGTCAGGTTTTTGCTTTTATTAACGCTTCCTTTGGAAACGGAGTATTCGCCATTGATAATACGCAGCAGGGTGGATTTTCCTGTTCCATTCAATCCGATAAGGCCAACGCGGTCTCCCGGCTCAATATGCCAGGAAGAATCTTCCAGGATAACCCTGGACCCAAACTCAAAAGTAATGTCCTGTAATGCGATTAACATAATTGATCAAAAATTGGATAAAAAACGTGCAAAGGTAACCAGAACTTATGTCATTTTAATGTTTCCGATGCTTTTGTATTTTCGTTATTTATTAATAATTGATAATCAGTATAATAGAAATGGCAGTTTATCTGATCGAATGTTGGGTGCCTGTTTTTAGTCCCCGCTGATTATTATTACTTTTGCGAACGAAGAAAACATCCACCATGAATTTCAGATTAGGCGTTCCCGTGGGAACATTATGCATAGCGGTAGCCCTGTTTGGCTGTCAGTCATCCTCCACCAAATCCGGCGAAGAAGCGGCAGCGGC
Source organism: uncultured Chitinophaga sp. (assembly GCF_946479755.1). Next base: position 401,832 of record NZ_CAMLHC010000003.1, read on the forward strand.
TCCGGCAGCGGCGTTACAGGCGCCCTATAGCCAGGTATTTTACGATTCTCTTCAAACGGTCATGCAGTCTTACTATCAGCTGTCGGCCGCCCTGGTAAAGGCGGACAGCGCGGCGGCCGACCAGGCGGCGGCTTCCCTGAAGCAACACATGGACAGCCTGCCGGTAAGTTCCCTCCAGATGGACAGCAGCCACCTTAGCATCATCACCGGTACCACCGGCAGCATCAGCGCTGAACTGGCGGGCTTTGAAGGCGAAAAAGACCTCGAAGGCAAACGGTCTTCCTTCCAGATGGTGTCTGACATGTTGTTCGATCTTGTCAAGAATACCGGCCTCAAAGGTAAGACCATCTACCACCAGTATTGCCCGATGGCCTTTGATGACAAAGGCGCTTACTGGTTGAGCGATAAACCGGAGATCTTCAATCCTTACTTCGGCGATAAAATGTTGCATTGCGGGGAAACAAAAGATACTTTAAGTTACCAGTAAATTGTAAATTACTGTCTATTGCCGGAGCACAATAGACAGTAATATGCAAAGCTTTAGATATGTCGTTACTTTCCTGATGATCCTGACCCTGTGTGTGACTGCAAAGGCGCAGCATTACACCATTAGCGGGTATGTGCGCGACAGCACCAACGGCGAATCGCTCCCCGGTGCCACGGTACATGTGCAGGGTACCGGCACCGGCATCCAGACCAACACCTACGGATTTTATTCCCTCTCCCTGTCTCCCGGCACTTATACCATCGTTTATTCTTTTGTGGGTTATGAAAGCAAATCGCTGGAGCTGAACCTAACAGGCAATACTATACGTTACGTGGAACTGCTGCCCCGTTCTTACCAGGCGAAAGAAGTGGTGGTGACGGCCCGGCAGCAGCATGCGCATGTGAAAAGCACAGACATGGGCCGGGTAGAGATGTCATCCCAGCAGGTGAAGAAGTTGCCTGCGCTGATGGGGGAGACGGATGTGCTGAAGGCGCTGCAGCTCATGCCAGGCGTGCAGGCCGCCGGAGAAGGCAATGCCGGTTTTTACGTACGCGGCGGCGGACCGGACCAGAACCTGATCCTGCTGGACGAAGCGCCGGTATACAATACCGGTCACCTGTTCGGCTTCTTTTCCGTATTTAATGCCGACGCCATCAAAAATACGACCCTTATCAAGGGAGGCATGCCGGCCAACTACGGCGGGCGGCTATCGTCTGTCGTGGATGTGAACATGAAAGAAGGCAACAACAAAACATTCCAGGGCGAAGGGGGCATAGGGCTGATCGCATCCCGGCTTTCCCTGCAGGGACCGCTGAAAAAGGACAAAGCCTCTTTCATCGTTTCCGGCAGGCGCACCTATATCGACCTGCTCTCCAAGCCCTTTGTGAACAATTCGGAGTACAAGGGCACCGGTTATTACTTTTATGACCTGAACATGAAAGTGAACTACATCCTGTCTGACAAAGACCGGCTGTATCTCAGCGGCTACCTCGGCCGCGATGTGTTCAGCTTTTCCAGCAATAACCGTAAGTTCGTGGTGAAGATCCCCTGGGGCAACAGTACCGCCACCCTGCGCTGGAACCACGTTTTCAGCAGCAAGCTGTTTGCCAACCTGTCGCTGATTTATAACGACTACAAGTTTCAGTTCAGCGCGCTGCAGAACAATTTTAACCTCCGCCTGTCATCCGGTATCAGCGATGCCAACGGGAAACTGGATTTCGATTTTTATGCCAGTCCCCGCCACCATATTAAGTTTGGCGGTAATTATATTTACCATGTGTTCACGCCCAGCACTGTCAGCGGCGGACAGGACTCTACTATATTTTCTCCGCCGGAAAACGCCTACAAGAAGTATGCGCATGAAGTAGGGGCCTACCTGATGGACGACTGGGAGATATCGCCGCATCTGCAGCTTAATGCAGGCGTGCGTTTCAGTGGTTTTATGCAGATAGGGCCTTACACCCGTTATATCCGCGATGCTGCCGGTCAGAAAACCGACAGCGTACGGTACGGCCGCTGGCGGCCGGTGGTGAGCTATGGCGGCTTTGAGCCGCGCCTGATCCTGCGGTATTCCTGGAATAATGACAATGCCATCAAGGCTGCTTTTACGCGTAACTACCAGTTTATCCACCTGGTGTCCAATGCCGGCACCACTTTGCCGACAGATGTGTGGGTGCCCAGTACCTACCGGGTGCAGCCACAGCAGTCGTGGCAATATTCCGCCGGCTACTTCCGTAGTTTTAAAAATAATACCTACGAAGCCTCTGTTGAAACCTATTATAAGGAGATGTACCACCAGATAGAATACCGGGAAGGGTATACGCCGTCTTTGTCTGACCCTGAGCTGGATTTTGTATTTGGCAGAGGGAAAGCTTACGGGGTGGAGGTGTTTGTGAACAAAAAGAAAGGTGCGCTCACCGGCTGGCTGGGGTATACGCTGGCATGGACCTGGCGGAAGTTTCCCCAGCTGAATGATGGTAACTGGTACCCGGCAAAGTACGACCGGCGGCACGATTTCGTGGCGGTGGCTACGTATGAATTAAATAAACGGTGGACTTTTTCAGGAGTGTTCATCTACGGCACGGGCAACACTACTACGATGCCGGAACAGTTCTATTTCATGGAAGGCGCGTTGGTACAGGGATATGGTAAGATCAATTCGTATCGCATGGCGCCGTACAACCGGCTGGATTTGTCCGCTATCTATACACCCAGGCCGAAAAGAGAGAACAAGCGGTTCCAGGGAAGCTGGGCTTTCTCGATTTATAATGTATACAGCAGGAAAAATCCCTATTTCATTTATTTTGACCAGGAGGGAAAGGCGGTGGATGGGTCACTGAAAGTCACGGCCAAGCAAGTATCGTTGTTTCCGATTATTCCCGCGGTGACGTATAATTTTAGGTTTTAGTGATCATTTAAAGAACTTAAAGTAGGTCCAGATGATACCCAGAATAGTGCCTGTGATGGTCACGTATTGTAACATGCCGGTATTGCTCATTTTTGAACAAATTTCTTTGAAGTCCGCTTGTATTTGGAGCTGTACTTTGTCTAGTTTTGTTTGACAGTTTCCAAGGTCTTCTTTGAATCCATTAAGATCTTCTTTAATTTTATCCAGCTTGGTATCTACCACCACGAGTTTGGTGGAAAGTTGTTGTATATCTGTTTTAAGCGGGTCTTTGCTGTAGGCTGCATCCATTTCGGAGAGAAGTTCTTGTGCTTTTGCATCTTCCAGGTGGAGGTCCTTTCTGAATATATCGTAGATTTTGATATTATTTGTAGACATAGTTCAAGTAGTTTAGTGATAAAAATAATAACCGATATTTAATGCAATGGTGTCGTTGAGTCCAAATCCACAGAGCGTGTGATTCGCGGTTTGGAAGGTTGTTTAAAAACATGCTAAGACGCCCAGGGAGGCCAGGATGTTCAGAATACTGCCCGTATAATGATATTGACAAAGTATTATCTTATCCATTTTTGAGTGAGTTTTTTTAAGTCATCTTTTATTTGAGCAAGATGCAGGTCATTTCTTAAAGTATCCATTTTAATGTTGTTTACCGAGATAATTCATTAGCATTCCCATAAAGCCCACAGCAATGGTGATAAATATTGCTATCCTGGCAGACAGGCTGCCGACGAGTTCTTTTACATCCATTTTTATTTCTGCCAGTTCTTTGGTGACAAACTCCAGTTTGAGGGAGACTTCTTTGACCTCACTTTTGGAGATTTTTTCTTCGCTAAGATGCAGGTCTTGTCTTAAAATGTTATAAATATCGTCATTGGTGGCAATCATAGTATGTATTTTAGTAAGATGATATAAAACCGGGTGTTTATTATTTTTTCAGAGAGCTGGCCATTGCGGCCAGAAGCAGGATAAGCGGAATGCAAATTATAAGCATCCAGTAGACGGTATTCATTGTGATCGGACTCCAGAAACTCCAGAAATTTTTATCAACCTGCTTCTCGAAATCGCGCAGTTCTACTTTAAGCGTTTCATGCCTCTCTCTGGCATATTGGTCGTTGCTGTCTATCCGGCGATTAATATTGTCTGCTGCTGCCTGTATCTTCCGTTCATCTGCTTCTCCTATGGCCTGGGCATATTGTATTATTTCCTGATGCCGGTCGTTCAGAATAGTGTCCATTTCCGCCAATAGCTCCCGTGCTACTGCGGCGTCCATTTTCAGTTCATCCTTCAGGATGTTGTAAATCCGAAGACTTCCACCGGCGAGCATGGGCCTGCATCCCGGTTTTGAAATATAACTCATGTTTTATTGATTAATTGCTCAAAATGAATTGTTTTAGATTATAAAAACAAAATTACCAACCTACATCTGTCCTCCCAATTTTTTGCACAACAATTTTTTAAATTTCTTCTTTCGGGAGATGAAGAACGGGATAGGAAAGATGTCTGTCAGGGGTAGTGTGGAAATGTATAGTCGGCCGTGGTGGCTTTCTTTGATGCGCATTGTCCGGGAGCAGGGCAGGAGCGCCCGTTGATACCCGAATTCTCACTATCCCTTTATACGCAATAACGATTTTGTCAACTTTCTGATTCCCGGCGGATCAACAGTTTTGTAAAGTGGAGCAATTTTATTATATTTGTAGGCTTTGTTGACTTTCCGGACTGATACCCCACCGCCGCGCGAACCATTATTTTTAAATTCCCTGGAATTTCGCTGGCGGACTAAGCAAAAAGCTAACAAACTATTTCTTAACTTCGCAAACATTTTATAAAGGAAATATAGCGCATATGAAAAAGTATGACGCTAACAGTAAAACGTATGATAAATATCACTTTTCCGGATGGCGCAGTTCGTCAGTATGAACCAGGAGTAACTGCATTGGACATTGCCAAATCCATCAGCGAAGGATTGGCACGTAAAGTATTGGCTGCAAAAGTTAATGGGCAGGTAGTGGACGCTACACGCCCGGTTACAACGGATGCTACGCTGCAGCTCCTGACGTGGACGGATACAGATGGTAAATCCACCATGTGGCACTCTTCCGCGCACCTGATGGCCGAAGCCCTGGAAGCCCTGTATCCCGGTGTGAAACTGGGTTACGGTCCCGCTATTGAAGCCGGTTTTTATTACGATATAGACCTGGGCGACCGCACCATCTCTGAAGAGGACCTGAAAGCGATTGAAGCGAAGATGGTAGAGCTGTCCAAAAAGAACAGCGAATACATTCGCAAAGACGTGAGCAAAGCTGACGCACTGGCTTATTTCACAGAGAAAGGCGACCCCTACAAAGTGGAAACCATCAATGAACTGCCCGACGGAAGCATCACCTTCTACACACAGGGCGGTTTTACAGATCTGTGCCGTGGCCCGCATATTCCGAACACGGGTTTCATCAAATCCATCAAGCTGACCAGCATCGCCGGCGCTTACTGGAGGGGTAACGAGAAAAACAAGATGCTCACCCGCATCTATGGTATCACCTTCCCCAACCAGAAGGAACTGGATGAATACCTGACCCTGATCGAAGAAGCGAAAAAACGCGACCACCGCAAACTGGGCAAGGAACTGGAACTGTTCATGTTCTCTGAAAAAGTAGGACTGGGCCTTCCGATGTGGCTGCCCAAAGGCGCCATGCTGCGCGAACGCCTGCAACGCTTCCTCCAGGAAGCCCAGCTGGCCAGCGGCTACCTGCCGGTAGTAACGCCGCATATCGGTAACAAAAACCTGTACGTGACTTCCGGTCACTACGAAAAATATGGTAAAGACAGCTTCCAGCCGATCCATACGCCGGAAGAAGGAGAGGAGTTCATGTTGAAACCGATGAACTGTCCGCACCACTGCGAACTGTACAAAGGCTCTCCCAAGTCCTACAAGGACCTGCCGGTGCGCTTCGCGGAATTCGGTACCGTATACCGTTACGAGCAGCACGGAGAACTGCATGGCCTCACCCGCGTAAGAGGATTTACCCAGGATGACGCCCACCTGTTCTGCCGCCCTGACCAGGTAAAAGAAGAGTTCCAGAAGGTGATCGACCTGGTGATGTATGTGTTTAACAGCCTTAGCTTTACCGAGTATACCGCCCAGATTTCCCTGCGTGACAAGGAAGACCGCAGTAAGTATATCGGTACGGAGGAGAACTGGAACCTCGCTGAGCAGGCTATCATTGAGTCTGCCGCCGAAAAAGGCCTCAATACCGTGATCGAATACGGTGAAGCTGCCTTCTACGGCCCGAAACTGGACTTCATGGTGAAAGACGCCCTCGGCCGTAAATGGCAGTTGGGTACCATCCAGGTGGACTACAACCTGCCGGAACGTTTTGAACTGGAGTACATCGGGGCCGACAACCAACGTCACCGCCCGGTAATGATCCACCGTGCACCGTTTGGCTCCCTGGAACGTTTCATCGCCGTGCTGATTGAGCACTGCGCCGGTAAATTCCCGCTGTGGCTGGCACCTACCCAGGTGAAAATCCTGCCAATTAGTGAGAAAACCCAGGCCTATGCAGAAAAAGTGGCAGAATTGCTGAAAAAAGCGGAAATTCGCGCTGAGATTGACGACAGAAGCGAAAAAATCGGTAAGAAAATCCGCGATACAGAACTCGCCAAAGTGCCATATATGCTGGTCCTCGGCGAAAAAGAAGCGACCGACAATATCGTGGCGGTACGCCGGCAAGCCAAAGGAGACCTCGGAACCATGACCATGGAACAGTTTACCACACTGGTAAATGAAGAGGTGGCCAACCGTAAGCCAATCGAGTAACAAACTTAAATGTGGAAAAGAAGTATATAAAACAATGAACATTCCGGAAAACAGGTATGTTAATTGCACGGAATTTTCCCCTTATTTTTGTATAAGTTGTTTTTGGTCCATGTGTGGGATATGGACCATGGACTATGAACAATAATTAATAAATCTTAATTTTTTTAATGCAACAAAAACCCAGACCAAATTTTGGTGGTAATAATCGGGGAAGAAACCCGAATTTCCGCAGGGAACAACAACAAGAACACCGGACCAACAGAATGATCCGTGTCCCTGAGGTAAGACTGGTAGGTGAAAACGTGGAAGTGGGCGTATACCGGACCGAGGAAGCCTTACGTATGGCTGAAGAGCAAGGTCTCGACCTCGTGGAAATATCCCCTAATGCCGCACCCCCTGTATGCCGTATCATCGACTACAATAAATTCCTTTACGAAAAGAAGAAGAAGGAAAAGGAAATGAAGGCGAAGGCGCACAAAAGCGAGGTGAAAGAAATCCGCTTTACGCCTAACACCGACGATCATGACTTTGACTTCAAAGCGAAACATGCGGAGAACTTCCTGAAAGAAGGTAACAAGGTGAAAACCTACGTACAGTTCAAAGGACGTGCTATCATGTTTAAGGAGCGTGGAGAGCTGATCCTGCTGAAGTTCGCCGAAAGGCTGGCGGAAGTGGGTGGCCTGGAGAGCATGCCTACCATGGAAGGTAAGCGCATGATCGCCATCTTCGCACCGAAAGCTGCCAAGAAAAAAGAAAAGGAACCCAAAGAACCTAAAGAACCAAAAGAGCCGAAAGAACCCCGCGTTGCTGAAAGCAAACCGGAAGACCAGGCTTAATTGGCTCCAGCTTATACAGCGGCACCAGCAGGTATCACACTACCTGCTGTGCCGCTTTTTTGTTAAGCAGATAATGCTGCGGCAGGAATACAGCCGTAGCCGGCAGGTGATGGTCTGCCGGTGAAGGTGGCTATTGGCACCGTGGTGCCGGTGCTACCTGATGCTCTTCATCACCTTTTGGGCCCGCGAGCGGATGCCCGGCGAAGGGTCATGCTCCAGCAGGTCTTCCAGCAGGATCCGGATTTCATTTTTGATATCAGGATAAGCTACGGCCAGGTTGGACAATATGGTCATAGCAAAGGCTTTGATGGCAATCATCTCCTGAGGGTCTTCCAGGTACTGGAAGCAGGCGTTCATCACGGGGCCGTGCAGGTCAGGCGGCAGGGGCGTATCCTGTAGTACACGCAGCACATTCCGTTTCACTGCAGACGGAAGCCCGCCGGTTTCCATGCGGGCCACCATTTCCGGCAGGTGAGGGGGCATCAGTTCCGGGTGCTTCTCGGCCACCAGGCTGATAATCCAGGCGCTGCGCTGCACCACCCGGTATTCATCTTCCAGGAACAGCTGCATCAGCTGTGCGAAACGTTTGGCGTCGCTGCCAATCCAGCCGGCAATGGCAAGGACCTGTTCCTTGTAACTGGCCGCCAGTATTTCTTTTCTTAGTTCCATACTACCGGCAATTTAAAATTAATCTCCCAGCTGGCCATATGCCAGCAGGTAACGGAACATACGTTCCCGCATCCTTTCCAGGTCGAAGTGAAGCACCGGCATGTCCGGATCTTTCCCCATATCGTCCCAGATCCTTAACTGGATGTACTGTTCGAACAACGGATCGGCGCGGAATATTTTGGCTTCGGCCGCCGTCATGGGGCCGCCCTGGTAACGTAAAGTTTCCTTGCTGGCTTCAGAGAGGGTATCGTAGTAGGCACTGTCGGTCCACGTGAGGTATCTTTTGGCAGCTACGTGGCTGGCCACCAGCTGGCCCATTCTGGGCGGAAATCCACAGGAGGTAAGGTAACGGTAACCGATGGTGTCGTGGGCCTGGGCGCCGTAGATGTCCATCTGTCCGCCGCCTTCAAAGAAATGCCCGATGTCGTGCAGGAAGGCTGCCAGTATCATCTCGTCGTCGAAACCAGTCTGTTCGGCAATGAGGGCGGACTGCATCATGTGCATCAGCATGGTTACCTGTTCTCCATAGGCATGATGGCCATATTGCTCGTACAAACCAAAAAGTTCGTCTACAACAGCGTTGGCCCGGATTTCTCTACTGTTCATTTCGTTTATGGGTTTACGTTAGATAGCGGTTAATCAGTCTCTTAATTTCGTAAAATTTTAACGCGCCGGTGTTACGGGAATATTAATTTTCAGGGCCGCCGCAGTGGGAGCAATACGGTAATAACCGTACCTTTGTACTTTCGCACCCATACAATCTGAACTATTTGCTAAGAAGAGAATTACGCGTCATCCTGGTGTCGCTTGCTGTCAGTTTTATCCTCACCGTGGCCAAATTTGTGGCCTACTATCTGACCCATTCCGTGGCGATCCTTTCTGACGCGATGGAGTCTATCATCAACGTGGTGGCGGGCGGCTTTGCAAGTTACAGCATCTACCTGTCGGGCAAGCCGAAAGATGCCAACCACCCCTACGGGCATGGCAAAGTAGAATTTTTCTCCATCGGCTTTGAAGGCGCCATGATCTTTTTCGCAGGTGTGCTCATCCTCTTTAAAGCGGTCCAATATTTTATATCACCAAAGGAGCTGCATGAAATGAGCAGCGGCTTGTGGCTGCTGGGCTCCACTACGCTGGCCAACCTGTTGCTGGGCCTTTACCTGATCCGTTCCGGCCGTACGCTGGGTTCCATCACCCTGAGCGGCAACGGTCAGCATATTATGACAGACGTATACAGCAGCGTGGGCCTGATCATCGCGCTGGGCGTCATCCACTTTACCGGCTGGAACTGGCTGGACCCGGCCGTTTCCGTGCTGATGGGCATCCTCATCCTCACGAAGGGCTATCAGCTCATGCGCCGCTCTATTTCAGGCCTGATGGATGAAACGGACATGCAGGTGGTGGACAAGGTGATTGCGCTGCTGTCTGCCGAGCGCGTGCCCAACTGGATCGACATTCACAACATGCGGGTGCAGCAATACGGCAATAACTATCACATCGACTGCCACATCACCATGCCTTATTACCTGTCGCTTACAGAAGCGCACGATGAAATGAAGCGGGTGGAAGTGCTGGTCAATAAAGGATTTGAAGGGAGCGAAGTGGAATTTTTTATTCATATGGACCCGTGCATTCCTTCCTGCTGCCACTACTGCCTGAAAGACGCCTGTCCCGTAAGGAAACATGCCTTCACCGGCGAGATAACGTGGACAAGGGAGAATGTGTTGCCGAACAGAAAGCACGGGTAGTTTCCCGCAAAGCATTTTTCTCGCAAAGCATTCAAAGAGAGCAAAGAGCGCAAAGGGTATATAAGCAAGCAGAGAAAGCAAAGAAAGGGGAGATCAAATTTGATCTCCCCTTTCTTTGCTTTTTTTATTAATCTTAAAAAATCTTTGCGCTCTTTGCTCTCTTTGAATGCTTTGCGAGACTACTCCGCGCCGGCCTCTTCACCGTCGCCATGGCCCATCATTTCGCGGATAGGCTTCACCGCCTGATAGATGCCGCGGTTGTATTTATTGCCCAGGATAATCAGCGTGGTGGAGTCCTGCACAAAACGGTAAAACACCGTGTTGTTGCCATGCCACCAGCCGTTGTGGTACACAATATTTTTGGTGCTGTCAGGATATACCATCAAACGCCATCCCAGCCCATAGTTGCGAATACCGGGTTTTTCATGACTGTAAGGCGTATAAGCGGCTTTCAGCGTGGCGGAGTCCAGCAGCTGACCGGAATACAACGCCTGGTCCCATTTGAGCATATCGCGGGCGGTACTGTAGATGCCTTTGTCGCCCATTACGCCGTCGAAATAGGTGTCCGGTTCTGCCTGACCGTTGTATTTGTGGCTCTGTGTCTGGTGCGGCCGGGGCGTGGAAGCCGGATCGTATACAAAGGTGTTGACCATATGCAGCGGTTTAAAAAACGTTTGCTGCATGAAGTCGGCGTATTTCTGCCCGGTAGCCTTTTCAATGATGGAGGCCAGCAGGAGATAGTTGGTATTGCAGTACTGGAAGTGGGTGTCAGGAAGATGTTGGATGCGTGGTTTATGTTGCTCCATCAGCCGGATCACCTGTTCGTTGGTGATGAAGGCCGCCCGGTCTTTCCAGAGGCTGTCGCAGAAATAGAGGTAGTTGGGCAGGCCGCTGCGGTGATTAAGCAGCATGCGTACACTGATGCCTTTGTAGGGGAATTCAGGGAAGAACTTCTGCACGGAGTCTTCCAGGCTGAGTTGTTTTTTTTCTGCCAGCCACAGCACCGCTGTGCCGGTGAAGGTTTTGGAAACGGAAGCCAGCTGAAAGGCAGAGCTGTCTACCAATGGTATTTTCGTCCGGTAGTTTTCCAAACCATGATATTGTTCGAAGATGATAACGCCTTTTTTAGCCACCAGGATAGCGCCGTTAAAGCCGCTGCGCAATAGTTTCCCGGTATAAAACGCATTCAGTTCCCGTTGTAGTTGCACGGTGCGGGGCGCCTTCAGAATGGCTTCCCGTTGTGCGTCCGTTAAGTTGAGTGTATACAGGGTACTGTCTGATATGGCCTTTTTCCTGTTAGCTTCCCTGCGCGCTGCATTGCCCTGACAGCTGGAGATGATGGCAATTCCCGTGATAGATAAGATGATGCTTACTGCTTTCAATCGCTTCATTAGAGGTGATTCACTGACTTACTTAATGCTGATTCTCTCTGTAAATTTTCAAGGCGTTAAAATTATACTCATTGACAATGCATACCAAATATTCTCCCGCATCCAACCCGCTTTTAATGCATTTTTAAGCCCGTTGATTATTAAAATATCAAAAAAAGCAGGGGTAGAATGCCTGTTTTTTGATAAAAATCGAATTTGACTATGATAGTATTTGATTATTCCCCAACATAAAGTAGGTTTGTGCCTTGTTTTTGCCCCGCGTAACCGCAATTATTAAGCCAATTGCGATTGAAAAAATTACATATAATTCTTTATAATATTATGGAACAGGTTAAGTCTACAAGTTATCCGAAAGAAAAGATCAGCATTTTATTGTTGGAGAATATCAGTGACGCCGCTGTGGCAGAATTTACCACTGCAGGGTATTCGGTACGCAAACTGACTGGTGCGCTCAGCGAAGCAGATCTGATCAATGAAATCAAGGATGTTCATTTATTAGGTATCCGTTCCAAAACACAGGTCACCCGTAAAGTGCTGGAGGCTGCCAAGAAGCTGCAGGCCATCGGTTGTTTCTGTATCGGCACCAACCAGGTAGATCTGAAAGCGGCCACCGAACACGGTGTAGCGGTTTTCAACGCCCCTTATTCCAATACCCGTTCTGTAGCGGAACTCGTGATCGGTTTGTCTATTGTCCTCATCCGTCGTATCGTGGACAAGAACGCGGCGGCCCACAATGGTATATGGATGAAAGAAGCCAAAGGAAGCTATGAGCTGCGTGGCAAAACGCTGGGTATCGTCGGCTACGGCAATATCGGTAGCCAGGTGAGCGTGCTGGCGGAAAACATGGGCATGAACGTGATGTACTACGACGCCGAAACCAAACTCCCGCTGGGCAATGCCGTACAGCAAAGGTCCCTCAAAGAACTGTTTGAACAGGCGGACATCATCTCCCTGCATGTGCCTTCCAACAGGTCCACAGAAATGATGATCAACCGGGAAACCCTTTCCTACGTGAAGAAAGGCGCTATCTTCCTCAACTACGCCAGGGGAGAGGTGGTTGACCTGGAAGCGCTGAAAGAATCCCTGGAGAGCGGTCAGCTGTCCGGTGCCGCGGTAGACGTGTTCCCGGTAGAACCGGAAAAGAACGGCGCCGCTTTCAGCACACCGCTGCAGAAGCTGTCCAACGTAATCCTTACACCGCATATCGGTGGCAGCACCGAAGAGGCACAGCATAACATCGGCCTCGATGTGAGCGCCAAATTGCTCAACTATCTCGAGAAAGGCGCCAGCTTCGGCTCCCACACTGTGCCGGCCATCAGCGTGCCGCCTATCGAGAATACGCACCGTATCCTGCACGTACACCAGAACGTGCCGGGCGTACTTTCCGCCATCAACACCGCCCTGTCTGAGAATAAAATCAATATTCTCGGGCAGTACCTGAAAACCAACGACCAGATTGGTTATGTGGTGCTCGACGTGGACCGTCAGCTGTCCCAGGAAGCCCTGGCACTGTTGAAAGACGTAAACCATACCATTAAAGCAAGACTGCTTTACTAAAATAAACAGGGAGTTTTTTGGGGATTTAGGGTTTAAGGGCTGTTTCATGGCAGGCCTGTAAAACGCTAAATCCCCGTTTCCCTGGATCAGCCCCTCCGCACGCCCAAATACCGGCCCCGTCTTCCCGGCAGGCCGTTTCATCGATTCTTTTTCTGCGCTTCCCCGCTTTTTGTGTAAATTGTTTCAGATTTGTTTGTTATCCTTGCAAGCGTAAACAGCCATCAAAACAAAAGCATGAACAGTATCAACGTACGCATAGCAGGGGTAGCTTTAATGACCACACTGCTATGGCAGGTAAATGTAAACGCGCAGGACAGCGAGCCTAATAAATGGGCTCCTGAACAGATCAATATCGACGGCCAGGCAACAGAATGGCCCAAGCCACTGCAGTTTTATAACAACGATACCAAACTCTTTTATACGATCGCCAATAATAAGGACACCCTGTTCCTGATTGCCAGCGTGCCTGACAAAATCAGCCAGCAGCGTATCCTGCGCTCGGGGTTGAGCGTATCCATCAATCCCACCGGCAAAAAGAAAGGCGGCGCCATGATCACCTTCCCGCTGGTAGGAGAGATCAATGCTGCCCCGGACGTACCACAGGAGTCCCGCCAGAAACTGGCCGAAGAATGGAGAAGGCAGGCCCTCGCCAATGTGAAAGAAATCAAAGTGGAAGGACTGACGGGCGTGACAGACGGGAATATCACCGTTAACAACCCCAATGGTATCCGTACTGCCGCCACTTTTGACGCAGCAGGCAACCTGGTTTGCGAACTGGCCGTACCCATTGCAGTGGCAGGCATCCCTGCAGGATACGATAAACCGATCGCCTACCGTTTTAAGGTAAACTCCCTGAGCGCGGCAGAACGCCGGGAACAGGAGAAAATCCTGCGGGAAAAACAGGCCAAAGCCAGTAAGGACGGTGGCGCACCCGCCATGCCGGATGAAGAGACCCGGATGAAAATGATGCTGTTCTTTTCAACGGAATTCTGGACGAGACAAACATTGGCGGCGCACCCGTAGTATTTCAAATAGTCTTAACCGTTATTATGCATACAAATCTGTTTACCTCAGGAGCCAGGATTGCCCTCGCCGGCATCACCTGTGTACTTTTATGGACGGCCTGCCGCAAAGACAACAAACCGTCGCCGGACCCGGTGCCCCGGACAGATACCACCAAGGTGACCGCCTCGTCGGACGAGGACTCCCTGAAATACCTGATGTACCAGATCATGCAAGTCACGTACGCCGATGGCGGACGTACCCCGGCCAGCGGATTACCTACCTACTACTGGTATTCCCAGGTGCCGGTACTCAATCCGTTTGACGCGAAATATGCCAACGCCGACAGCCTGCTGTCTGTGATGAAGACATACGCTATTAACCAGGCAACCACCCGGCCGTATGACCATTACAGTTTCCTGGACCGTAACGGGGTACTGACCAACAAACTGATGAACGGCATTTCCTCCCAGACCTTTGCCGCCACCAACGGCGACCTCGGACTGGACTACGGTATCGCGCAGGACGGCGGTGGCAACGCCCACATTTTTGTATTGTATGCGGATAAGAACGGCCCCGCCGGCAAAATCGGTGTTACCCGCGGATGGGAAATTATCTCGGTCAACGGTAACAGCAACATCTCCACCAGCCAGGCCTTCCTTACTTCCGTGTACAACGCCATCTTCAACAGCCCATCGGTAACGCTGGGCTTCAAAAGGCTGGATGGCACTACCATCACCCAAACCCTGACCACCAGCAGCTATAACATCAACCCGGTTGTTTTTGATACCGTGTATACACTGGCCGGCAGCGGCAAAAAGGTGGGGTATTTCTCCATGTACACCTTCTCCAGTGTTGTCAATAGCAGCGGTCAGGACACCTATACCAAAACCGCACTGGACCAGCTGTTCAACAAGTTCGCGGCACAGGGCATCACCAGCCTGATCGTGGATTTCCGTTATAACGGCGGCGGCGCGGTGTCTACTGCAGAATACCTGGACAATGCCATTGCTCCGGTAGGAGCAGCAGGTAAACTGATGTACAACACCGTCTTCAACGATAAGCTGATGGCCCACGCCTCCGAAGTAGGGCTGACGACCACCACCAAATTTGCGGCAGCTACCAGCAAGCTTCAGCTCGATAATGTGTTTTTCATTACCACCGGTAATACGGCATCCGCCAGCGAATTGACGCTGAACAACCTGAAACCGTATATGACGGTAAAACTGGTAGGTACTAAAACTTATGGTAAACCCGTCGGTTTTATCGATTTCAATATTGCCGTTTTTGATCAGAACCACAACCGGAAATACCTGGCAGACTTGTATGCCATCAACTTTGAAACGAAAAACGCCAACGGCGTAGGCGGATATTTTACAGGAATTGATGTGGACGCGCCGGCAGTGGATTATGTAAACGTGCCGTGGGGAGATATCCAAAATGATGACAACCTGAAAGCGATCGTCAATTACCTTACCACCGGAAAGTATACCGGCAATGCCCGTGTCGCATCCACCGAAATGAGTAATCTGCGGCAGGCGATCCCGTCCCTGAAGCCGGTGAACGGTTTTAACGGTATGGTGGACTATGAGCGCAGCCGCATTATCAGTGCCGGTCGCTAAAAAAAATAAACACGAATCCCCGCAAAGCTGCTTCCTATGCTTTGCGGGGATTTTTTATTAATAGATAATGATCTCGTCAGTAAACATAAATCCGCGCTGTCCGTTTTTCGCGATGATACGTACATAACGGGCTTGCTGCTGCCGCAAATCGAATTTAAAATCCTTGAAAGCCAGCGTGGACAAGCTCACCGGCACATCGTTGCTGATCGTTTGCACGGTGCGGAAATGTTGCCCGTCATCTGATAGCTGTACTTCCACTGATGCCGGAATGTACACGCCCGGGCCCGTCAGTTGCATGAAATTGATGGACAAACGTTGCAGGTCCGTTACTTTTTCCAGGTCCACCGTTACGTCCATATCCCCCAGAAACCCTTGCCACTGGCCGTCGCCGTAGGTCAGCGATCCACGGTATCCATTTACCAGCGTTGCTTCACGCTGCGCCGCATACTTCTCATTATACGGTCTGTTGTAGATCACTTTTTTCCCGAGGGCCCTGTGATCATCTACTGCCAATACCGCCGGTTTGCCCTGCAGTACGGTGTCCCGGAAGATAGCCGCCGTAACGACAGCCGACCCTTTCACCGTAAAGCGCCCATTGTATAACATGGACTGTGGTGTGGGAGTGGAGCCGTCTGTAGTGTAACGAATCTGCGGACGATACTGTTCCGAAGTAAATGTGATGGCCGCCTCATGCTGTGTGGTATTGATTTCCGGGTGGATGCTCACTGCATAGGAGGGGCGGTAATAATTTACGTTTAGCCGTTGCAG
>NZ_CAMLHC010000004.1 GCF_946479755.1 uncultured Chitinophaga sp.
GAGGTAACCCTCACGAAAGCGGAAGAAGACCTGTTGCAATCGCTCGCCGACGCCGGTTACGCGTCTTACAACAAACTGAAGAACCACCCTTATTTCCTGGAATACCTGGACCACGCCAGTCCGCTGCGTTACTACGCCGAAGCCAATATCGGCAGCCGCCCGAGCAAACGTAACGCCAATGCGAAACTCAACCTCAACGACCTGCGGGCCGTACCTTACGTGGGCGCCTGGAGCCAGCTGAAACAGAACGTGCCCGGCTACTATGGCGTAGGCAGCGCCCTTAAATACCTCGATGAACAGGGCAAATGGCCGGAGCTGGAACACCTGTACCAGCACTCCCTGTTCTTCCGTACCCTGCTGGACAACTGCGAGATGGCCATGAAAAAGAGCTATTTCCCGCTGACGGCCTACCTGGCCAAACATCCGCAATACGGAGAGGTGTGGCAGATGATTTATGATGAGTTTGAGTTGACCAAAAAATTCCTGCTCCGCCTCACCGGCGAATCGGAACTGATGGAAGCCAGCCCGATTGACCAGTTGTCTATCCAGATGCGGGAAAGGATCGTGCTGCCGCTGCTCACCACCCAACAATATGCGCTGACCCGCCTGCGGGAGCTGGATGCCGATCCCAACAACGGCCATGGCCGGGAAACGTATGAAAAACTGATCATGCGTTGCTCCTTTGGCATCATCAATGCCGGCCGTAATTCAGCCTGATCCGGTATTTATTAACAGTAAAGTAACAGTGAAGACCTTAGCAGAGCAATGCTCCGCTAAGGTCTTTCTTCAAGATAGAAATCATAATTGGTAGGCAGTAATTCCCAATTCTTCCCTACTTTTACATCTCCTATTAGTATAACTACACTTCAATATGGCAAACAGCTTATATGACTTTGGAATGATTGGCCTGGGGGTAATGGGCCGGAACCTGTTACTCAACATGGCGGATCATGGCTTTTCCGTGATCGGCTTTGATAAGGACGCTGCAAAAAATGCCGCGCTGGAATCTGCCGCTACGCCCGGAACAACCGTGAAAGGAGTTGCAGAGCTGGCTACAATGGTACAACTGCTGGAACGTCCGCGGAAGCTGATGATGCTGGTACCTGCGGGTCAGCCGGTAGATGATGTGATTGCATCCCTCATCCCGCTGCTGGAGCAGGGCGATGTGGTGATTGACGGAGGTAACTCCCATTATACAGACACTTTACGCCGGGTACAGTACCTCCGCGAAAAAGGCATCCACTTTATGGGGATGGGTGTTTCCGGTGGTGAGCAGGGCGCCCGTACAGGCCCCAGCATTATGCCGGGCGGCGATCTGGACGCGTACGCCAAGGTGAGACCAATGCTGGAAGCCATCGCGGCCAAGGTAAAGGACACTCCCTGCGTGGCCTACCTCGGTAAGGAAGGTGCCGGTCACTACGTGAAGATGGTACACAACGGCATTGAATATGCCATTATGCAACTGATCAGTGAAAGTTACGCCCTGTTGCAGAAAGGCGCAGGCCTCAATAACGACGAGCTGCATGAGGTATTTGACAGCTGGAACAACGGCGCATTGCAGTCCTTCCTCGTGGAAATTACTGCCGATATCTTCAAACAGAACGATGATAAAACAGCAGCCCGTCTGCTGGACGTGATCTCCGATAAAGCCGGCTCCAAAGGCACCGGTAAATGGACTTCACAGGACGCGATGGAACTGCCGGTGGCAGTCCCCGTTATCGATACGGCGGTGGCCATGCGTACCCTCTCCGGTTATAAAGACCAGCGCGTGGAAGCTGAAAAGCTGTACCCCGCGCCGGACCAGACCATCCATGTCAGCCGGGAAATGTGGATCAAACAGGTGCATGATGCCCTGTACTTCGCCACTATCCTGAGCTATGCACAGGGACTGGCCATGCTCCACGAAGCGTCCCGCGACCTGCAGATGGAAATACCGCTGCCGGAAGTGGTGAAAGTATGGAGAGGCGGTTGCATTATCCGCTCTTCCCTCCTCGAAGTGTTCACACAGGCCTACCAGCAAGACGCCAACCTGGCTAATATCCTGCTGGATAAAGGCGTCGCTTACCTCGTACAGTCCGTGGAAGCCAACACCCGCAGCGTGGTGGCCCAGGCCGCCCAGGCAGGCATACAGGCCGCCGGCTTCATGTCCGCCCTGTCTTACTTCGATGCTTTCCGCACCGGCAGAATGGCGACCAACCTGATTCAGGCCCAACGGGACTATTTCGGTGCCCATACGTACCAGCGGACAGACATGCCGGGTACCTTCCACACCGAATGGCAGCGTAACAACTAATAAAGTTCATTTTTAATTTGATATATGCAAAGCCATAAACGCCCCCCTGCTTCCATCGTATTCATTTTCGGCGGCAGCGGCGATTTAAACTACCGAAAACTAACACCTGCGTTATACAATCTTTTCCTGGACGATTGGATGCCTGAGCAATTCGCTATTGCCGGGCTGGGTCGCAGCCCATACACCGATGATGATTACCGCACCCACCTGCTGGACGGTATCACCAAATTCTCCCGCAGAAAAGGAGAACAGAACGGTCACTGGAAAGACTTCAGTCAACATGTGTCCTACCTCCAGATGGACGCGGAAGATGCCGCCGCCTATTCCAAACTGACCGACTTTGTGAAGCAGAAAGAAGAGGAGTGGGGCGTACATCCCAATGTGATCTTTTACCTGGCGGTAGCGCCGCAACTGGTGCCCAATATCGCCACCCGCCTCGGTAATCTCAACCTCTGCAGCGATAAGCACTGCACCCGTATCGTGGTGGAAAAACCATTCGGGCACGACCTGCAAAGCGCGCATGAACTGAATGAACTGCTGGCCGCTAAATTCACAGAAGAACAGATTTTCCGCATAGACCACTACCTCGGCAAGGAAACCATCCAGAACATCCTGGCTTTCCGCTTTGCCAACGCGCTCTTTGAGCCGGTATGGAACCGTAACTTCATCGAAAATATCCAGATCACGGCAGCCGAAAGCGTAGGCCTCGAAGGCCGTGGCGGCTACTACGAAAGAGCCGGCGCCCTGCGCGACATGGTGCAGAACCATATCCTGCAGGTCCTCTGTATGATCGGTATGGAACCTCCCGTGTCTTTCGACGCCAACGAAATCCGTAATAAAAAAGTGGATGTGCTCAACGCCATCCGCCGCATCACGCCGGACAAAGTACATGAATACGCCGTACGCGGTCAATACTCCTCCGGTTGGAAAAAAGGCGAGAAAGTAGTCGGCTACCGCGAGGAAAAAGGAGTAGACCCTAAATCCAACGTGGAAACCTACGCTGCAGTGAAATTCTATATCGACAACTGGCGCTGGCAGGGTGTCCCCATCTATGTACGCACCGGTAAATACCTGAACCAGAAAGCGACCAATATCATCCTGCAATTCAAGGAAGCGCCCCACTACGCATTTCCGCAGGAAGCTGCCCAGACATGGCGCCCCAACAGGCTCACCATCAGCATCCAACCGGAAATGGATATCCGTATCCGCTTCCAGGCCAAACGCGCAGGACAGACCATGACGCTGGACCCCGTAGACATGACCTTCAATTATGAAGATGCCAACGGAGAACATGCACCGGAAGCCTACGAAACCCTGCTGCTCGACGTCATGGAAGGGGATGCCACCCTCTTCATGCGCGGCGATCAGGTAGATGCTGCCTGGAAAGTGATCATGCCCATCCTGGAAACATGGGAAAACCGCACTCCGCAAGACTTTCCGAACTATTCCCCGGATTCCTGGGGGCCGGATGATGCAGATGCGCTCATCGCCAGAGACGGACATACATGGATTAACTTACCTTCTAAATAGGTCCTGAGTTTATGGAATTACACATCGCCAAAGATCCCGCCCAGCTAAGTGAAAACGTGGCTGCCTGGATCAGCAATTATATACAGGAAGTACTGCAGGAACAGGAGAAGTTCACCTTCGTATTGTCCGGCGGCAGTACGCCCAAACAGTTATACGCGCTGCTGGCAAAACCTCCTTATGCCGAAATTATTCCGTGGGAAAAAATACATTTCTTCTGGGGCGACGAACGCGCCGTTCCTTTTGAAGATGAACGTAACAACGCCCGCATGGCCTTCGATGTGCTGCTGGACAAAGTGCCGGTCATCCCGGAAAACATCCATGTAATGCGCACCGACATCGGCCCCGAGCAGTCCGCCGCGGAATATGAACAGATACTGCGTAAATATTTCAAGGATGAAGAGCTGACCTTTGACCTCGTGTTACTGGGTATGGGCGACGACGGACATACGCTGTCCCTCTTCCCTGGTATGCCGGTCGTACACGAAGAAGAGGCCTGGGTAAAAGCATTCTTCCTGCCGGCCCAGGACATGTACCGCATCACCCTCACCGCCCCGGTAGTGAATGATGCCGCCTGTGTCCTGTTCCTGACAACCGGCGCCAACAAGGCCCTCACCCTGAAAAGTGTGATAGAAGGTACCTTCGATGCCGATAAATTTCCTTCCCAGCTGATCCGTCCGCAAGAGGGTGAGCTGCACTGGTTTGTGGACGAGGCCGCCGCCTCCGCCATGGAACTGTAACGATGATGGACATGATTATTACTGATTCCCTGATGCGTTTGTTGTTTGAAAATAGTTGTGGATTTGTGACTAACATATAGCAGCAAACAAATTATTTTTTATTCAGTAATTAACCGTTACTTTAATGTGATAAACGCATCAGGCGAATAAGTAGTAATCATGTTATTCACGTTTTATGTTTGATAAGCCCATATATGATGCACATCTGCATATTATTGACCCCAGGTATCCCTTGAGCCCCAACAACGGATACGTTCCCCCTACCTTTACCGTAGCTGATTACCGCGAAAGAGTGGCAGCGCTTCACCTGAATGTAACCGGTGGCGCAGTAGTGTCCGGCTCTTTCCAGGGTTTTGATCAGCAGTATCTGTTAGCAGCCCTGAACGCACTGGGGCCCGGTTTCGCGGGTGTTACGCAGATCCCTGCCAATACAACCGATGAGGAAATTGTTGCCCTTCACCAGGCCGGCGTACGCGCGGTACGCTTTAACATACAGCGGGGCGGCTCAGAAAGCATCCGTTACCTGGAGCTGCTGGGCAAAAGAGTATATGACCTTGTCAAGTGGCACGTGGAGCTGTATGTCGATTCCCGGCAACTGCCGGGCATTTCCACCACCTTGCATAAATTGCCTAAGATCGTGATCGATCATCTGGGATTGTCGAAAGCAGGCTTTAAGTACCTGCTGCCGCTGGTGGAAAAGGGCGCGATCGTTAAGGCTACCGGTTTTAGCCGCTGCGATTTTGATGTGGTGACCGCCATGCGGCAAATCACTGCCATCAATCCGGCTGCATTGGTATTCGGTACAGACCTGCCGTCAACAAGGGCCCCAAAGCCTTTTGCACTGGCCGATCTGGAACTGATCACCAAAAACTTCCCGCTGTCGCTGGCAGAAAAAATCTGTGGCGATAACGCCCGCGCCCTGTATCATGGATGAGTCCTGACAGGACCTGTTCAATGCACGTTATATCCCGAAGTTCCAGCTGTCTGTTCTCACGGTATCCAGTATTTCCTTCATATGCCCCGGCATTTGTCCGTCGAGCAGGAAGCCCTGTGGCGTGCTGGGATAGATATCTTCAAAAGTGCGGATCTGGTTCATAAATACCCGGCGGAAAATATGCCGGCGGGTGATTTTATGCGGTTCCGGGAGACCGATGGCGGCCGTCAGTTCCACTGCGCTCTCGATGGTGTCGCGGTGATAATTGGCCACCCGTTGTTTTTTGTCTGCCACCACCAGGCCGGCTGCCAGCCATTTGTCCTGCGTAGCTACGCCGGTAGGACAGCGGTTGGTGTTGCACAGCAAGGCCTGTATGCAGCCAAGGGCCATCATCATGGCGCGGGCGCTGTTGCAGGTGTCCGCGCCTAATGCCAGCGCGCGCAGTAAGTGGAAGCCTGTCAGCACTTTGCCGGATGCGATGATTTTTATATGGTGACGGATATTGAAGCCGGTCAGCGTATCATGTACAAACGCCAGTCCGTCCATCAGCGGCATGCCCACAGAATTGGAGAACTCCGGCGGCGCTGCGCCGGTACCGCCTTCACCACCGTCTACCGTAATGAAGTCGGGGTAGATGTCCGCCTCCATCATTGCCTTACAGATGGCGTAGAATTCTTTTTGCTGGCCGATACACAGTTTGAAGCCGACAGGTTTGCCATTGCTTAAGTCACGCAGTTTTTTGATGAACAGCATCATTTCGCGCGGGCTGTCGAAGGCTTTATGGTAAGGGGGAGAATATACGGTCGTATGCGGTTTCACGTGACGGATCGCGGCAATCTCCGGGGTATTTTTAGCTGCCGGCAGGATACCGCCGTGGCCAGGCTTGGCGCCCTGTGAGAGCTTCAGTTCAATCATCTTAATCTGCGGCAGCACACTTTTTTCGGCGAACAGCTCGTCGGAGAAATTGCCGTTTTCATCACGGCAGCCGAAATAGCCGGTACCGATCTGCCAGATAATATCGCCGCCCTGCTTCAGGTGGAAATCACTGATGCCGCCCTCGCCGGTATTATGTGCGAAGTTGCCGATTTTGGCGCCACCATTCAATGCCTCTACAGCATTGGAACTGAGCGATCCGTAACTCATGGCGCTCACATTAAAGATGCTGGCGGAATAAGGCTGCAGACAATCGCGGCCACCGATGATCACCCGCGGGTCTTTGTTCATCGTTTCAAAATCGTGAGGCTGTATGGAGTGGGCCATCCATTCATATCCTTCTGCGTATACGTTGAACTGTGTGCCGAAAGGCTGTGAGTCCAGTTCCCGCTTGGCCCGCTGATAGATAGTGGACCGGTCTACCCGGTTCACCGGGCTGCCGTCAATATCACTTTCTACAAAATACTGGTAGATCTTGGGACGCAGCGCCTCCATCCAGTAGCGCATCCGCCCGAAAACGGGATAGTTGCGGATGATCGCATGCCTGGTCTGCAACATGTCCATCACCCCCATGATGATGATGGGCAAGACAAGAATAAGCAACCAGTAAACCCAGGGGAAAAATAAGCCAAGACCAATGATCAGGAACAAACTTGCAATCGAACATCCAATAAACGCTTTTGCCATAAATGAATCGTTTAATCGTTAGGTTACTAAAGTTAAAGAAAATAATCACAGGTGAAATCCGATATGCTGCAATCGATTAACAATAACTTAGCGCGTATTGTTGCCTGTAGGGGCGCGCTATACGCTTATTTGCATTTGTGGGAGATTGGTTTTATATTACACGGATGCTGTGGATGGTGTTAGACAAGACCGGGACCAATGCCATCTTTCATCCACCTGTATTCATAACCATTGTAGCATTCATTTTTATCGTTTTTTAATTTATTCGAAACATGATCAGGCATAAGTTTTTAGGGAAACTCATGACAACGGGACTGTTGCTTACCAACATCGCCGTTTTTGCCCAGACCAAAAAAGCTGCTCCATTTGACGCTGCCCGCTTGAAGACCAGCTGGGAAGTGGGGGAGAACAACTACCAGGGGAAAGCTAATTTCCTGTCTACCTTCACCTTTGTCAATACCAGTGACAAACCTTTTCCTGCCAAAGGCTGGGAGTTGTATTTCAACTTCATCAGGACGGTAAAAGAAGGTGTTTTGCCGGGCAATGTAAAGGTGGAAAACATCAACGGTGACCTGTACCGCCTTACGCCGGCAGATGGCTTTACCGGTATCAGACCCGGAGATTCCCTGAAACTGGGCATCGTAGGAGATGCCTGGGCGGTGAACTTCACCGATGCGCCGGCTGGCCTGTACATTGTATGGGACGACCAGAAAGAAGTCGGCCTGCCGATAAAAGACTATTCCATCCGCCCTTCTACCACTGCCAAACAACTGATGCGTTATCCCGGCGATAAAACCGCCGTTATAACGCCAACGGATATATTTAAACAGAACGCTGCAGTGAAGGATATTCCTGCTTCGCAGCTGCCGCTGATTTTTCCTACACCGGTGTCTGTTACCGCCTCTGGCGGGAACCTGGTGCTGGAAGCTCCTCCCGTAATTAAAACAGATGCAGGGCTGGAAGCTACCGGTAAATTCCTGGAAAACGAAATGACGACCCTGCTGGGCAAGCGCGCCCCCGGGAAAAAGACCATCACCTTCCGGCTGGATAAAAGCCTGGCAGCCAATGCCTATACGCTGAAGGTGACGCCGGAAGGCGCTACCATCACTGCCGGTAGCGACGAAGGCGCTTTCTATGCTATCCAGTCCCTGAAATCCATGATAGCGCCTGCTGCCTGGGCCGGCGTACAGAAATCTGTGAGTATTCCGGGCGTAGCGGTGAGTGATCATCCGCGTTTCAACTACCGCGCCTTTATGATTGATGTGGCACGTAACTATCACAGCAAAAGGGACCTGCTGCGTATCCTCGATGTGATGGCGCTGTACAAGCTGAACGTATTGCACTATCACTTCAGCGATGACGAAGGCTGGCGCCTGGAGATCCTCTCCCTGCCTGAGCTGACAGCGGTGGGCGCCAAACGGGGACACAGCACCGACTGGAAAAGTATGCTGCCGCCGTCATACGGCTCCGGCCCGGACAGCAGCAACCCTGCCGGTACCGGCTTCCTTACCCGTGCGGAATTTATCGAAGTACTGCGTTATGCAACGGAAAGGCATATACGCGTACTGCCGGAAATAGAAACGCCCGGTCACGCCCGTGCTGCGGTGAAATCCATGGAATCCCGCTACTACCGCCTCAAAGCAGCCGGTAAAGACAAAGAAGCCGGCGAATACCTGCTGTCTGACCTGGAAGATAAATCCGAATACCGTTCCGTACAGAACTGGAACGACAACGTGATGAACGTGGCCCTGCCTTCTACCTATCGTTTCCTGGATAAAGTGGTGGAAGAGTTACAGTCCATGTATAAAGAAGCCGGCGCTCCGCTCACAGCCGTTCACATGGGCGGTGATGAAGTGCCGCACGGCGTGTTCGAAAAATCGCCTGCCTGCCTGGCGCTCATGCAACAGGAGAAACTGCAGAGTGTCAACGACCTCTGGTATTACTACTACCGTAAAGTAAACGACCTGCTGAAAGCCCGTGGACTGGAAACAGCCGGCTGGGAAGAAGCGGGCATGCGCAAAACCACCATCGGCGGAGAAGCGGCCAGCATCCCCAATCCGGATTTCGCGAACGACAACTTCCAGCTCAATGTGTGGAACAATGTGATCGGCGGCGGACAGGAAGATCTCTCGTACCGTCTTGCCAATGCTGGTTACAAAGTGATCCTGTCTGGTGTGAGCAACTTTTACTTTGACATGGCCGCCATGAAATCTTTCGATGAACCGGGCTTCTACTGGGGCGGTTTTGTGGATGTAGACAAACCATTCTATTTCATTCCTTTCGATTATTATAAAAACTCCAAGGTGGATGGCAGGGGCAATCCTGTAACCCCTGATATGTTTGTAGGTAAAGATAAACTGACAGGTTTCGGGCAGTCCAATATCCGCGGTATCCAGGGCTTGCTATGGAGCGAAACGGTTACCTCTTCCGAACGCATGGAATATATGATGCTGCCGAAACTGTTAGGTCTGGCTGAAAGGGCCTGGGCGCAGGATCCGGCCTGGGCTACAGAGAAGGATACTGCTAAGGCAGACGCTATGTATGCGCAGGCATGGAGCGTGTTTACCAATGTACTGGGTAAACGGGAAATGCCGAGGCTTGATAATTACAACGGCGGCTACAACTGGCGTATCCCTACCGCCGGCGTGTCGGTAGACGAAGGTGTGGTGAAAGTGAACGTACAGATGCCGGGACTGGTGATTCGTTATACAACTAACGGTGAAGAGCCTACGTTAAAAAGCCCGGTATACAACGGACCTATCCAGGCAGGCGGTAAAGTAGTGAAAGTACGGGTGTTCAATACCCGCGGCCGCAGCAGCAGGACCACTACGGTGAAGGTACCGCAGCCAAGCGCACAGTTGAAAAACAACCGCAACTAGTTCTCGCAAAGCACGCAAAGCAGCAAAGCAGCAAAGCACGCAAAGAATATAATATAAGCGAGCAGAGAAAGCAAAGGAGTGGAGATCAATTCGATTTGATCTCCGCTCCTTTGCTTTCTTATTTAAACTTAAAAAAATCTTTGCGCGCTTTGCTCCTTTGCGTGCTTTGCGAGAACTCCGCGTGATGGTTTTACCAGTCATCCTTTTTTTCTACCGTCGTTTTTGCTTTTTTGTATTTTGTTCGTTCAACCCATAACAACCAAACTGTGCGTATCATTCCACGTGTCTTGTGCCTTCTGTGCTGCATATCGGTATCACTGGCAGCAAAGGCGCAGCAGCAAAAGAAAAACGAATCGTACCATCTGCGGATCAAGAGAGCCGTTTCGCCCGTGAAAATTGATGGTATTATTGATGAACAAGCCTGGCAGGAAGCAGATGCAGCCACCAATTTCCACATGGTGCTGCCGATGGATACAAGCGCCGCCAGATTGCGCACCGATGTTCGCATGACCTACGATCAGCAGCATATCTACCTGTTGGTGGAGAGTTACACACCGGATGCCGGTCCATACATGGTGGAATCGCTCAGACGGGATTTTGCTTTCCTGAAGAATGATAATTTCCTGCTGTTCATGGACCCGTTCGATGATCAGACCAATGGTTTCTCTTTCGGCGCCAACGCCGCGGGGGCGCAATGGGATGGGCTGATGTACGATGGTGGTAAAGTAGATCTGAGCTGGGACAACAAATGGACTTCCGTTGTAAAAAACTATAAAGACAAGTGGGTCTTTGAGGCGGCTATTCCTTTTAAGACCATCCGTTATAAGAAGGGGATCACGCATTGGGGGATTAACTTCAGCCGCAACGACCTGAAAACTACGGAGAAATCGGCCTGGGCGCCGGTACCGCGGCAGTTTGCCACCGCTTCGCTGGCGTATACCGGCAGCCTCGACTGGGATACGGTGCCGCCTGCTGCCGGTCCTAATATCTCGCTGATACCCTATTTGCTGGGTGGCATCGCCAAAGACTACGATAAGGGTACGCCTGCTAAGTTTCGCCGGGACGTAGGCCTCGATGCCAAGGTGGCCATCACCTCTTCGCTGAACCTCGATCTGACGGTCAATCCCGATTTCTCGCAGGTAGATGTAGACAAGCAGGTAACCAACCTGGACCGTTTCGAATTATTTTTCCCGGAAAAGAGACAGTTTTTCCTGGAGAACGGCGACCAGTTCTCCAATTTCGGTTACAGCACCATCCGTCCTTTTTTCTCCCGGCGTATCGGTCTGGGTGCACCGATCCACTTCGGTGCACGCTTAAGCGGTAAACTGAATAAAGACTGGCGGCTGGGGGTGATGAACATGCAGACCGGCAGGCAGGAGGAAATAGGACTTCCCGCGCAGAACTTTACCGTAGCGGCTTTGCAGCGGCGGGTGTTTTCCAGGTCCAATGTAGGTTTTCTCTTTATCAACAAAGAGTCGCTGAACTACGATCCGTCGAAGGTAGAAGACAAACCAGTTTACTCGCGGTATAACAGGAACGTGGGCCTGGAGTACAACCTGGCCTCTTCCAATAATTTCTGGACGGGAAAGGCCATGTTGCTGAAGTCTTACAGTCCGGGTAAAACAGGGCATGACTTTGCGCACGCCGCCAATCTGCAATATACCAGCAAGGTATGGAATATCAGCTGGCAGCATGAATACGTGGGACGTAATTACAACGCCGAAGTGGGTTATGTGCCGCGACAGGGTTATGTAAAGCTGATGCCGCAGGTGACGAGGCTTTTCTTTCCGCAGTCGGGTGTTGTCCTGAGCCATGGGCCGCAGGTGACCTCCACCTTGTTTATGAATGAGCAATTCCGCCGTACAGACAATGAAAGCATGCTTAATTACGGCATCGTTTTCCGTAAGCGCAATACCCTCAATATCTGGGCTTCCAACACCTACATCCAGCTGCTGAATCCTTTTGACCCGACCAATACCGGCAAAGACAGCCTGAGGACAGGCACGCGGCATAACTGGAATACCGTCGGCGCCGATTATGTGTCCAAGCCACAGAGTCTTTTTACCTACGCGTTCTCCGCCCGCTATGGCGGTTACTATGAAGACGGTACCCGTTTGATGACCAATGCTGAACTGGGATACCGTTTCCAGCCGTATGTGAGTATTGCGCTTAGCGCTAACTACAACGACATCCGGTTGCCACAACCCTGGGGCAACAATTCTTTCTGGCTGGTTGGCCCCCGCCTCGATGTAACGATGACGAATACACTGTTTTTCACCGGCTTTATGCAGTACAACGAACAGCAAAAGAACATCAATCTGAATACCCGCTTCCAGTGGCGCTATCGCCCGGCTTCCGATTTGTTTATTGTGTATACGGATAACTATTTACCGGAACCGTTTTATGTGAAAAACAGGGCGTTGGTGCTGAAGCTGGTGTACTGGTTTAATATATAGATACTACGTTGACGGTTACACGAAGTATTTGAAGTAATGAAATGTGATATAAAGGATGGGGGTGTCGCCTCCACCCACCATTCCTTTCTCTCATTTCAATCGATTTCCCAATCCCTGTCGTAATCACCCCATTTTCTCCTTTTTCGCCACTTTTTGTTAATAAGCAGATGTTTAGATCTCGTTAACATTTCAATTCGCAATTCCATCTATCATTGTGATCGTAAAACACAATGGCCGCATCCTAAAAAAACTAAAACAGCTCAAAACATCAGAGTTTTCATTTACTATCGTTGTGAATACAACCCCCTGCGGTTTTTACTGTGGGGATTTTTCATGTCCCTAAAATTATCATGTATGCAATGTTTCCGAAAACTGTCTTTTATACTTTCAGTAGGATTCCTGATGATGCTGCATCAGGGGGCAGCGCAGACATTTACCACGATCAGCGGAAGGGTGAAAGGGGGGAACGGGCGACCGGTATCGGTGTTATGGTGGAGTGAACCGGGCGTATCACCGGCAAAAAGCCAGGATGCGCTCATGCAGAAAGATTCCTTTAGTTTTCAATTACCGGCGGAACCGGTAGCAGCACTGTTTTTCTACCTGGATGCCGGCGGGGCGCATCATTTCTATGGTACACTGCGGCCAGGTGACAGTATCTCGCTAACCTTCGCGGAAGACACCCTGGTCCTGTCGGGCCGTGGGGCTGCTGCCTGCCGCGCACAGTATCTCGCCCACAGGGCGCAGGAGCGGATACCACGACCGGTAAAAGACGATGCCGCTTCACGGGTGGCATGGTACCGTCAGCAACTGCAGGCGGCGGACAATGTTTTACAGGGGTACCACGACAGTCTTCCTGCCACTATCTATACGGTGGTGAGGGCCAACGTGCTGGGAGAAACCGCCGCTAAAATGATTGCCTGCCTGTGGCATGCATCACCGGAGGGAATCAGCCTGGCGCAACAGGCATCGTTATATCAACAGGCCATCCGGCCCTCGTTGCCGGCGGTTGTGCCATCGGATACTACGGCATTGGCTATACGTTATCTGAACTATCTGTTACAGAAAGCGGAGGCGGACTACTTTATGCAGCAGCACAGCCAGTGTACAGACCGCGAAATCTATGAATGGATCAAAACGCATTATACGGGCGTACTGCGGGATAAGCTGCTGGCCCATCAACTATTACAAAGCCTGGCTGCAGGCGGGCAGCAGGAGGAACTGGCCGGCTGTGCACACGACTACCTGTCCATCGTACAGCATGCTGCCTGCAAACAAGCCATTGCAGCCAAGTACGGCAAGATCAAAAAGGGCATCAGCAAAGGCATGCCGGCACCGCCTTTCAGTCTGCCTGACAGCACCGGAAAGCCCGTTAACCTCAGCTATTTTAATGGGAAAGTAGTGTTGCTGCACTTCTATGACGCTGATGACCAGCTGCTGCCTTCTCTCTCTGAAATCAATACCTGCTTCAATAGAGAAGAAGTAGTGTTCATTCATATCAATTGTAATAACAACCCCGCACCAAAATATCCCGGTCTGCGGTTGCAGGGCGATGGCCAGATAGCGGGCGTGCTCGAACAATACAACATTAGTCGGTATCCTGCCTTGATCGTTGTGGGAAAGAATGGTACCATCTACGCTACCAGGCCCCCGGACCCCACTGCCGATCACGGCGCAGCCCTTACGGACATTATCTATGCGGCATTATTGCAGTAGCCCCATTTCTCTGCTTATATCCAATATTTTATCTGTTCCAACGTTTATAAAAAGTACGCAGAACAACCGCATCAGCGCCATTGACCCGCAGCCGATTTTTAGTGAGAAACCCGTTTAAACTCAGTTTACTAATATTTATAATAAAATATATATATGGGAAATCTGGTTTAATCATAGTTATTATCGTAAATTCAATATATAACCGTTAAGCCCCTCTATGCCACATGCCAAAGCGTTATTTTGATCGACTACAAACCATTGATTACCTAATCAGGATCAAAGGGACCGGTAAACCCGCTCAGTTAGCCAAGCGGCTTCGTATTTCCGAACGAACACTCTATGAATTCCTCAAAATGATGAAGGAGTTAGGTGCTCCCATTGAGTACGACCGGTACAAGGAAAGTTATTACTACTCAGAAAAAGGTGGTTTCAACATCCGGTTCTCTAAGAACCTTGTTACTGCTGCTGGTGCCGTAATGATGCTCCTCCTGATCAATCTCTGGTAAAAAGTCGGCGCCCCGGTTCACTTACCAGGTCACCGGTAAGTAATCACTGCGCTTCAGCCGCCCCCAGTGGGCCTAAGATTTACGCCGGCGGGTAATTACCTCCCTGCCAGTACGAATCTTTTGTTACATCTTGAAAAAATGGACAGCCAACAGGGATTCATTCCTGTCCTGTCCATTTTTTTATTAAGCTTAAAATCTTTACAAATGATTCACAAATTCCTGCTTTATTCCCCTCATATTTACCAAAACGAAAAATAACCCCGTTGGTATCCCCTGCAGGCCCCAACAGGGACCACTATAAAACGACTTTTTTTATAACGCGGTTTAGATTAGATTTTAGATTACACGCAGGTTTCTCTCCAGTCACCTGCTTATTTCTTATATTTAAGGCAATCTGATCGCAACCACACCAAAACAAATCTTATGTCCCGTAATTATTTTATGCTTCGCTGCGGTGATCAGCACGAAAAGATACCGTACGACGAACTGCAATACCTCGAAGTGATGAACGACCACATCCTGCTGCACCTGCAGGATAAACGCCTCGTGACCATGGAAACACTCGACTGGATCATGTCGCAGCTGCCTACATCCGCCTTCCTGCGCGTACATCAGTGGTATGTCGTGGCTTACCGCCACATTACCCACCTCGGGGATGATCATGTCATGATCGGCGATGTCAGGATTCCGGTCAACGCCCACGCACTGCTGCCACTGGCAGCCGCCATGACCGGCAACACACCGGAACTAAATGAACTACCGGATAGCCGTTAGGATTTTATCCGCCACCCCGTTGGCATCTTCATCATATGCATGCCCGCCGGGTAATACCAGCTTCCTGTAATGAGGTATCGTAAGGTCTGCCAGGTTAAAATCTTTCTCCCCGGCCCCGAATACCAGCAGAACAGGCTTGCCGGTTATACGGTTGATCTCTGCTGTGACGTTCATCCCCTTGCCGGACGAACGTCCCAGCATATCAGAAATATGTACTTCCATATCGGTAAAACGGGAAGGCGATAAAAAAACAACCTGCGTTACCTGTGCAGATACATCCTCCGGCAACTGATTGTAGATGAAAGGCAACACATCGGCACCCAGGGAATAACCCATCAGGATCACACCATGACTGACACTCCAGGCCGACTGGTAGTGGCGGATCAACGCTGCCACATCGGCCGCCGCCTGCTGCGCCGTTTTCTTGTTCCAGAAATATTTCAACGCGTTTAACGCCACCACCGGATAGTTGTGTTGCTGAAATGCATCGATCATATTAACGGAAAACTTCTTCATCCCGCCATCACCGGTAATATAGAGGATCAGCGGAGTAGTGCTGCCCGCCGCCGGCGCCTTTACCTGCACGGGCAACTTGTTCACATTAGTCTGTGCCTTCAGCTGTAAAGCGGAACATAGTAATAATCCCATCAGCCACCACCGGCCTGTCTGTAATAAGTCTCTGGTAAGCATATACAAAGATATCTCCTTCCTCCAAATCAAAATCTGTTCCGTCATCAGGGCTGCATTACCTTGCTCAGGGCCGCCGGCAACTGGATCAAATCAAAATCGTGCTCGTAAATCAAATATTTGTTGGTCCACATGGTGGCATATTTGTCCTTGAACTCGCGCAACCCCTGGTAATGACGGAAGAAACGGAGTTTTTCATAGGCGTACTTTACCATCTTTTCTGCTGTATTCTCCGGTTGACTGATACCGGACATCGGCACCATCCCCAGGTTGAGGTATTGCAGGTCTTTGGCCTGCGCATCCTGTATCAGCGCAATGATCAGCGCATCCATCACCCCACCGGGCGCATCGGTACGCTTGCGGATCAGGTCATAGGTGCATTCCCCGGGCGCATAATCAGGAATAATATTAAGAAACGCAGCAATCTTACCATCGGCATCCGTAACCGTGATCACGTCCTGGTCCTGCATAGCCGCCGCGTCGAAAAGCCCCTGGGAAAACGTCATCTCTTTGACTTCATATTGCGCCAGCCACTCATCGCTGACTTCCTTCAGGGCCGATAACATAGCCGCCGATTGCGGCGCAGCATGCAACCGGGTCACATAACCTTTGTTAGCCAGACTGTTGAGCGCATTACGCAGTGATTTTTTATCCTTGCCACTCAGCGTAAAGTCACGGATATCCATAATGGCTTCCTGCCCGATCAGCATTTTTTTCTTCTTCAGCTGACTGAAATAATAAGTGCTGTCTTCATCTACCCGGTAAAAAGCAGGCCGCAGGCCCATCTTTTTGCATTGGTGTTCAAACTCTTCGAGCAATAACAGTTTATTGTCTTCGCTGCACACCGGTTCTTCCAGTACAATGGCGAAACTACTGGCTACCCGGTAAGCGATAAAACCTTCATACCGGTCCGATACATACAGTATCTTGTCGCCTCCCACCTTAAAATAATCCATCGGCGAGTCTCCATACTGGCTCAGGTAGAACCGTGCTTTCTCTGCAGAACTATTGTTATGTTCAGATACATGCAGGTAAGGCCGGATAATGGTATAAAATAAGAAAGCCCATGAACTCACGCCCAACACCCGGATGGCCGACATAAACTCCCGGGCAAACCGCGTTACCGGTTGTAAGCCATCGTCTTCCAGCAGCATAAAACAGTGAAACGCATGGCGCAGGGATTGTTGCCATGTAAAGTCAATACCAAAATGCCGCACGTTCAGGAAATAAAACCCGATGGTCCCGAAAAACAACACCAGCAGGAAGGTAGCAACGGCTGTAACGACGCCGATGTTCACCAGTTGCGGGTTGCTTTTCACCCGGTACTGCCGGGCGGTGACCAGCAGCAGGATACTGGTCACCAGCGCAAGGCTGGCCTCTTCATAGTCCAGCGCTTTGCCGATGTGCCCCAGCACAGATATCAGCGATACCGATAACGCCACGATCCACGCACTGCGCAGCCCTCTGAAAAGAAACGTGGCGGTGACCAGCAGCACCAGTCCCGAAAATACTACCAGCAAATTGGAAGCATGAATGGACGTGCCGGGAATATAGGCCCGCAGCAGGTGCATACGGTAGGCTAACGGTGGCGTAAGTACGGAAAAAATATTGACCATGCCCAACAGGAAAATCAGGATGGGCGGCAGCAGCCGCAGCACCAGGTCGCGGCCTTTTAGCGCAAACGCCACCATACCGGCTGCCAGCGGCAGCCAGAATTCAAACAGGCGGAACAACAAGGTGATTTCCAGCGCCTCCAGCGTGCTATAGCCATAGTTGCTGAGCAGGTAGGCGAGAGATAGCTCAATGGCGCCGAGGCCCCGTAAAAAGGGAGAGATGATCAGAAAGATAGTGGCCACGATATAGCCCACACAGGCGGCTTCCAGCGAAGGAGTCACCCCGGTGGCCAGCATGCTCAGGTAGAGATGTGCCACACCGGCCACTTCTATCAGCACAGATGCCAGAATGGTATAGGTAAAGGCAGGAAGTGACAACCGGAAGGTGAACATTTCATCTACCTTGTGTGCAGTAGCCGGAAAATACCGGATCAGCAGCTGGTAAGCTTTGCCTTTGGTCTGCATGGACCGTACCAGCGCTACTACCACGCCCAGCAATATGCAGATGGCAGCGAGGCCCCAGCCGGCATCTTTCATGCTACCGGTATGCAGCATGGCGTACATCACCACCGGAATGCCTACCAGGAAAACAGACAGGATGCCGATAAAGCCGTAAATACCGGAGGCCTGGTGTATCTGCTGTTTATGCAACTGCGCCCGGCGAAGGCTCTGCGGCACATAGGCCAGCGAACTGATACCGCCGGCCGGCAGAAATACGGATAACAGGTTGCGTTTCAGGAACAGTTCAGTGCCCAGGTAAGTGCTGAGGCGGGAACCGACAGCCCGGAAGCTGAACACATACATAAGCGCCTGCAGGAGAACGTACACGCCGGTAATGGCGATACCGGTTATCACCCACACCCGGTCGGCCCGCTCAATGGCAGGTACCAGGGATTTCAGTTCATGACGCTGGGAACGGAAAAAATAAATAGCTAACAGAATGAATAACAAGGCCAGCATCTCCTTCCAGTGGAGCTTGCGCAGAAAAGCTGCAGACAGGATCTTTTTTTCAAAAGGCATGGTAAATGGTACTACTTGATTTTGTTGTCAACCCACAAAGTTAACCTGCCCTTTTGGTGTAAAGTGCGTATAGCAGAGAGTTTAAGCGTATTTTAATGTCTATTCCATCAGGACGATTTTTTCAGTATGGGTCGTTTGCCCGCTCTCATCGAGGAACTGTAGGAAATAGATGCCCCTGGCGAGATAAGAAGGAATGTCCAGCTCATAGTAATTGCGGGTGGCCAGCGGTTGCTGGTATTCCTTTGTGAGGATGCGTCTGCCGGGAACATCCAGCAGGGCGATAGCTTTCACGTGTACGCCGGCGCCATAGTAGATATGCACCACGCGGCCGCGGACAGGGTTGGGCCATACTGTAATATCGCCTCGCTCGTTTTTGCCTTTCACAAGGCGAACAGGCCCGTAGAAGAAGCTGCCATCGGTCATGCTGACTTTCAGCCGGTAGAAGATAAATTTATCATTGGGTTGATAATCATTGCTGGCGTAGCCAACGGGGAAATAGCTGATACCGCCGGGGGAACTGCTTTTCACGTACCCGATGGAGTCGAAGCTATTGGTACCGGCGTATTTACGTTCAATGGTGAAGCCGGCGCAGAAATATTCGCGGCCGGTGATCCAGTGCAGCTGCACGCTGTCGGCGTTGCTGTTGCTGCGGGTAGCTTCAAAGTATTGCAGTGTGGTCCTTTCCGGGCTGTTAACCGTTTCTGCCACCAGGCTGGTGAAATAGTTGGTGGCCGCCAGGTGTTGAAATGTCCTGACGCCATAGGCTGCCTGATGGTCTGGTCCGGTGGTGGAAAAAATACTGGGTGATAGGGGAGCCGCCCGCTGTGCCGCGATGTCCCAGCCAGCAGGCAGGTAGCGGGCCAGGTAACTGGTATTGCGGTTGGCTTCATATACCGGGCCTTCATCGCCGAAGCCATGCACCAGCCACAGGTTGATGGCGGCATCCGGTTGGGATACGTCTATCTGCCACGTTTTGTTGACGCTTGTCAGCAGCAGGTTCCTGCCTGCGGTCAGCTGTTGATAGGCACTATCGGTGACCCCTACACGAAAATCGGCCGTAGCGCCTTTGTTGGCGATGGCAGCAGGTGTGAACGATGCCGGACGGGTACCTACCGGAAATACGATAGTGCCGCTGGAAGCGGCTATCTGTCTGCGGTACAGGAAGCCGCCGCCCGTAACGATAAACCGTTGGGGAGAATAATGCAGGATTTCTCCCGGTGTATGGTGTCCCACCACGAGGTTCCAGCCGTTAAGGAACACATGTCCTTTTCGTATATCCAGCACATTTACCACCTTGAGATCGCTGAGGTCGTCGAGTATAATCCCTGGGGATGTTTCCACGCTCAGGTTGGGGAAGCTGGCCCCGGTGTTCATTACAGCGCTGAAGCCGCCGGTGATATGCTGGTAGAGCGCCGGATCGGGCTGGGTGAAGCGGAATAGTCCGCCGGCGGCGCTGAAGCCGTCGCTGCTTTCGTCGCGGATCACCGCGTTGTTGCTGTTACGCCAGCGTAATCCGAAGAAGTTTACCACGGAGCCGGTGTTAGACAGGATGTTACCTTCATTGACCATATCCCCGAAGATGCTGATGGTGTCTGTGCTGAAGACGCCGATGCGTGCGTTGGGATGCAGCCAGGTAGCCGCCTGCCCCGCCAGGGTAGCGGGAAGGAGCAGCAGAAGCGATATGTATAGCAGGTACCGGATAATATTGTTTTTAAGCCGGCTAATAGCCGATGACCGTGAGAAAGACTTTATGTGATTTATCAGTGTCAGGAGCCAGGCTGTTCGCCGCGAGTACTACAGTGGTGCCGCGAACGATAACAAGGTTGACGGCAGTCAGTGTAAAACTGGTGACGATAGGAATAGGACCATCTGAAACGCCGGTTCCGGTGCCTCCCAGGCCCGTAACCTGGATGCTCATGATATTGGTAAAACCGGCATTGGAGATATTGGCCGTCACCGAGCCTCCGCCTGCGTTGTACAGGGTGTCGGCCCATATTTTCATGGTATTGTTCAGCGGGGAGGACGAGCTTTTGTTATAAAATAGCGGTGCAGCGGCCATCCGTACCACTTTGCCGGTGGCATCCACACCGATGCCGGCGGCATTGGCCGTCACCGGAGATGTGCTGGTGAGGTTCTGCAATAACACGCCGGAAGTGTTGGCCACGCCGCTGTTGACATGCAGGGTTGCAGACGGTGTGGCGGTGCCTACGCCCACGTTGCCGGTAGAGGAGATGGTTACCCGCTGGGTATTGTTGGTCCTGAATACCAGGCCTGTAGCGTCAGTGGTGCCGACGAATTTAGTGAGCGTGTCAGTGCCGGCGTTGCCGGTCAGTTTCCAGCTGCTACCGGTAACGGCTATACTATCTGCCAGCCGTGACCAGCCTCCGTTGCGTCTTACCATTACGCTGCTGGCAGGGATGTAGTAGATCAGCATGCCATTGGGGGAAGAGGAGAGCGGCGCTACGGCGGTGTCCTGGATGCGGGGAAGCAACAGGCCCTGGGTTTTCGCTCTTATCTCCAGCAATGCTGATTTGGTGGCGGCTGCAACGGTATCGCTCAGCAGCAGCTGTTGCGCCTGCAGCCCTTGCCACAGCAGCAACAGCGCGCAGGTGAGCGCGCAGCCATGCAATATGTTTTTCAGCATAATAACAGTTTAGCACCAGTAATGTGTCGTTGTCTATTTCTTGATGACCCACCAGTTGGTGCCGTCTGTCTGAATAGTTACATAGGTGTAGTTGTTGTAGATGGTGTAGTTGCTGCCGCCCTCTATCTGTCCGCCGGTAGGCTGGATGATCACACTGTTGTCGATGCTGCCGCCGGTTTTTTTGATTGTGTACACGCGGCCTGTAATGTTGGTGCCCGGGGGCAGGGTGATGGTAACAGCGCCGGAGGAAGCGTCAACCAGTACGGTGTTGTCTGTTTCGGTGAGGCTGCCGGAGCTGTTGACAGACCGGATGTTCATGGACAGGGAGCCGCTTACCTGCAGGGTGGAGTTAGCTTTGGTTGCGGCGCCGATGTTAGCGCCTTTGCCTACGGCGAGGGAGTCGCGTAGGGTTTTGTTGCCCGCAAAGGTCTGCGTGGAATCGTTGACCACCCCGCGTGCCGTGGTGCTGGCGTCGGGCACATTGATGGTGATGCGGTTGGTGACGGAGGTGCTGTCGATGTTGACATCAGTACCGTTTTTACCGGTGAGGAAGGAGATGGCCGGGCCGGTTTGTCCGTTGATCTGCCGTATGCCTACGGAGAAAGCGCTGGAGTCTACCAATCTGTTTTCAATAGCGCCGGTGGCAGGATTGCGGAAAAGCACGCTGGTGGTGGCGGTGCTGACATTGGGCGGGGTGGTGGCGAGCGTCACGTTACCGGTGATATTGGCGCCGCCTGCGGTGACACGCAGTCCGTTGCCGACGGTGGCGGCTCCGGTTACGCCCAGGTTGCCGGCCATGCTGGCGCTGTCGCGGAATGTTTTTACGCCGGCGAAGGTCTGGCTGGTGACGGATACGCCGCCGGGGTTGGTAGCGTCAGCGGCCACCATTTGCAGGATGCCTGTTGCCGGGTCCAGAGCGAGGCCATTGGCGTTGGTGGGGGTGTTTACAAAAGCGCCGATGGTGATGGCCTGTTGTTTACTGCTGAAGTTCGCCCAGTCGGCGTAAGTGAGCAGACCGGTCTTCTGTGTAGTGCCGTTCACGATAGGAACGTTCATGGTGATGGTGCTGTCTGCTGCCGTGGTAGTGATACCGTAGGCCGTATTGGCGGTATCTGCTTTGATGGTGAACCCTTGTCTGGCTACGCCGTTGAGCGTCCGGATCGCATCATTGAAAGCGGCGGCGGAGAGGTTTCGCTGGTTGACGGTGCCGGTAGCAGGATCGATGACCAGTACGCTCACGAGCGAGGTGCTGGCAGGCACCTGTTTGAGGGCCACGTTCTGGTTGGCGCCGATGCTGATCGCTTCCGTGCCGTTGGTCCTGATGGACAGGGGCTGATTATCGGAGGTCCCGATATAGTTTGCCGACGTGGTGCCTGCATTGCCTTTGAGTTGCCAGCTGCTGCCGGAAACGGAGAGGCTGTCGGCCAGTTTGGCCCAGTAGCCGCCACGGCGTACCAGGAGGCTTTGTGTGCCGGTGAAATAGATGATCATCCCGTCGGGCGCGGTGGTGAGCGGCGCCAGGGTGGTGTCCGGAATCCTAGGGAGCAGCAGGCCCTGCCGGAGGCTCTCCAGCTCCAGAATAGAGGCTTTGTTGATGGTGGACGGGTTATCCCCGATTTTCAGCTGCGCCCACGTAGCCTGGGACGCCAGCAGGAATAGCATTAACGCTGCCAGACGAAGAATGGTGTAGTTCTTTTTCATGCACAAGAAAATTGAGGGGTGAGTGGATAAGGGAGACAAAGGGGTATAGGGCCCGGTTTTGGGGCTGAGTGGTGGGGTAGGATACAGGTATCCTGCAATAACTAATTCGATATAAATATACGCTTTCCCGTTAGGTTGAGGACAAAAAAATATCCCGGCCGGAGCCGGGATAAGCTGCAACAGACAGGGCCGTTTGCTGTTGCCTTATAGTTGTTGAGTGTTGTTGCCTAGTGTTCTTCTTTGTTGTAGGGGACTACGAGTACGGGTATACGGGCGTGACGGATAATATATTCCGCTGTGCTGCCTACCAGCATGTGGTTGAGGCCGGTGCGACCGTGGGTGCCTACCACGAGGATGGCTGCCTGGCCGTTGTGCGCTTCATCCAGTGTTTCATTTTTCGGGTTGCCGGTCGTTACACGGATGTTGATGTTGGCAGTGGGGTACTTGTTTTTGTACGTCTGAAGAATGTCTTCTGCTTCTTTGATCCTGCCTTGTATGTCATCGGTAAATACGGGCCCGGCTTCCGGCAGGCCGAGGCCAATGCCGATTTCGATCACGGTGAACAGCGAAACGGCGGCGTGCATTTTTTCTGCCAGCTCTACGCCGGTGCTGATCACCTGTTCGGAGAATGGACTCAGGTCGACTGCGATCAATATTTCTGCCATATGCGGTGTATTTATGTGTGAATAATTATTCGGTTATCTGTGCTTGTCACGCTTTGATGGCGTCCCAGCAGAGGTCGAAGGCAATGCCCGTCCTGGCCTTGGTGAGGGCGGTGCCACTGTAGTGGATCTGTTTTACCAGCTCATTCATAGACCCGATAATAAAGGTAATCAGTAAATCCCTTTCCACGTTTTTAATCAGTTGTTCCGCCTGTCCCCTTGCTATCAATGCATAAAACGGTTCAGCCAGCTGCCGCGCCTTTTCCCGTGTGGCAGCGGTGATATAAGGAGAATGGTAACACTGTTCCAGGAAAATGAACTCCTCAAAATGCTGTAACCGGTAGCGGAGTATGTTCATCCAGATATGCCGGAAACCGGGCTTGAACGGCGCCTGCGGGTCATAGTCCCGGAAAGATACCGTCACCGAATTCTCCCGGCAGGCGGCAAACAGCGCATTGATCAGCGCATCTTTGTTGTCGAAGTAAACATACAGGGTGCCGGTGGCGATCCCCGCCTCTCTGGAAATATCCCCCATGGTCATGCCTGCCAGCCCCTTTTTAGCTACCAGCTTGAGCACAGCCCTGAAAATACGGGCATACTTCTTATCGTCTTTCAATTTCACTATACAAATATAAGTGAATATTTATTCGCTATAAAACAGTTTTAAAGGAAGAAGAAAACATCCTCCCCCAGGGGCATGTATGCTACTATCGTGGAAACAGCCGGTTGATAACATTCGTTCCGAGAGCACTGCGCTGCTTCTCCGGAGAAGGGGGCTTGGATTCCTGTTTAGTGGGCTCTGCGCTGCTCCCGGTAATGAATCCGGAGAAGAGGCTTAGGGGCCTGTTTAGTACGGGAATGAATAAGGAGCTGCCTGCGCCTTGCCTGTCAGACCTTTTTTCGGCTACCAGCCTCCCCGCCAGTCTTACAGGACCGCTGCCGGCTATGTAGAAATCGGCCGGAGAAGTGCCGGGCCGGTGGTGTTTCAACGCTGGTGCCGCCGGCAGGATGAGCCAGGCCCGGACTGCTGCAGATATTGCAATGTGCATAGCCAAAGTAGTAATAAAGGAAGGCAATGAAAGAAACGAAAGGAAAACAGGAAGAGGAAGTGAATAAAGAAGGGGGCAAATATAACCGTTAAGCAACCCCCTTCGATAAACCCCCGTAGTGTATACCATGGAGTATTGGTGGTGTTGATGAAATCAGGCGTCGGAAAGGGCCGGTTTAATCAACGTATAAAGTAGTCAACCATTGATTAGAAAAAAATCCAACTGGCCTGGACAAGCCGATTGGGGTTTAGCTGAGATATTTGTTAGATGTATGCATTTCATTTGTTACTATTTTCCATAACGCAGTGTTAGTACCGTAATATTACTGGCAATCCATTCTGATTTAGTTAACAGAATCTAAACGTCCTCGGATTAACAATTGGGAAGACCCTCGCGAGGGGCTGAAATCCTTTACTGGTAAGCATTGTCTGAATTTTGATATTTATCCACACTTATTAACAGGTATCCACACACGTTATTCACATATCTGTTAATAACTCACGAAATGCATTACAGTAGTGAGGATGGTATTGTTGGTTGACCATCATCCAGGCTGAAAATCCCGGTTTATCCACAAACGTTATCCACATATCCCTTTTCATTTGCTGAAACGACGGTCAGCCGCGGAAAACTGCATCCCGATAGCAATCGAAAATACGCAAATGGGCTGCAGTTGAGGGAGAACAGCCATCGGCCCGCTGGCTGCCCCGGCAAAAAGGCTGCTACCAGGCAACAAGGCTGCCCATAAGGAGAGCTATCGCAGGAAATGAGCTGCCGGGTACTGTTTACAGCGACAAGACAGCGGGCGGCGTGGCAAAGAGGCTTTCCAGCCGGATTACCGGACGCCCGTCAACGGAATGTCCCCGTAAAGCCGTTGCCTGCCCGGCATGGCAGCGGCAAACGGCCGATGGCTTTCGGGAAGGCTTATCCACAGCGCGGTACGGATATGGGCTGTTCCGGGGCTCCATGACTGCATATCACCATGCCACGTAAGCCCGCGGCCAGTATAGAGCTGCAGCTATATCGCAGTTTTTGGAAAAAAAGAAACAACATCCTTGAAAAGATGGCTTAGTTGCAGGGAACGGAACCTATTACAGTAATGCAGCAATAAAAGAGCTCCTATAACGGCGGTTTAACAATAGCAGGGAAACTGCTGCAATAAAGCAGCAGCGATGGTGGAGACAAT
This sequence comes from uncultured Chitinophaga sp., assembly GCF_946479755.1. Next base: position 26,005 of record NZ_CAMLHC010000004.1, read on the forward strand.
ACAGCATACGCTGAAAATAACGTCATCATATAGCAGTAGGAAAGAAAATGCTACCGGAAGGTAAAAAGCACACCATCAACAAGATCAGACGTAGGGGCAAAAAAATACCCTTGCTGTGACAATGCAGCAAGGGCTTTAAAAACATTCACATGTCATCTGCAGAAATGTATAGCTACTGACAGATGTTGATAATCAAAATTGAAGCCTAGTAATATGTTGAATAAAGTAAAAGCTAACTGTTGAAAAAGTTATCATGCAGGATGCAATCGTGTAACTTTCTACTTCGAAGATAGAAATTACATTTTGTAAAATTGGTTAACCATTCGTTAACGCAAACGTATGACCCTCAATACCAGCTTTTCTTGTACCATTTTCCCTTTCCCTGATAGCATTTTCCAGCCGCTTGCACAAGCCGCGGGTTATGTATATTTTTTGTCCGATGCTATAAAAATCCGCCGTTATGAAACGACTTGTACTGCTGTTATGGACGGTATGTCTGTATCCTGCCCTTTTTGCCCAGGACATGCCCGATATGTGGACCAAATCCGGTGGTAACAACGCTGGCCACCCGGGACTGAAATGGTTTACCGGCGCTAAATTTGGTTTATTTATACACTGGGGCCTATACTCCAAACTCGGTGGCCGCTGGAAAGACAGCAGTTACTACGGCAGCGGCGAATGGCTGATGAACCGGGCAAAAGCACCGGCGACAGCATATGCTGAGGTTGCTAAAACATTCAACCCACAGGGATTTAACGCAGAAGAATGGGCCGGCATCGCCCGGGAAGCCGGTGTAAAATACCTTGTGATCACCGCCAAACACCACGAAGGCTTCAGTATGTACGACTCCAAAGTAACGGACTTCGATATCGTAGATGCCTCCCCGTATGGTAAAGATCCCATGAAAGCGCTCGCCAAAGCCTGCCGAGATAAGGACATTCAATTCGGGTTCTATTACTCCCAGTTCCTCGACTGGCACGAGCCCAACGGCGGGGGTAACAGCTGGGACTTCAAAACCAAAGAGAAAGACTACCAGCAATATTACCGCACCAAATCCATCCCGCAACTGAAAGAACTGCTGACGAACTACGGGCAACTGGGACTGGTATGGTTTGATATGCCGGGTGGCCTCACGCCGGAACAAACCAAACAGATGATCGACAGCCTGCGGCTGCTGCAGCCCAACTGCCTGTTCAGCAGCAGGGTGGGACATGGTTTGGGCGACTACCGCGACTTTGGCGATTCCGAAGTGCCACCGGTGCCCATCACCGGCGCATGGGAATCTATCTATACCCACAACGACTCCTGGGGATACATTCAGCACGATCTCAATTTTAAATCCCCCAAAGAAATAATACACCTCCTCTCCAACGTAGCCTCCAAAGGCGGCAACCTGATGCTCAACGTAGGACCGGACGGTGACGGTAAATGGCCGCAGTACTCCATCGACTACCTGAAGGCCACCGGAAAATGGTTGCAGCAATATGGAGAAAGCATCTACGGCACTACGTATGGACTCCTGCCGGCGCAGCCCTGGGGCGTTACGACCAGCAAACCAGGTAAACTGTTCCTGCATGTATGGGAGATGCCGGCCAACCGCCGGTTGCGTCTCCCCGGCGTAGACGCACACGTTAAATCCGTTAAAATACTCGGCACCCATCAAACGCTGCACTTCAAACAACAACCCAGCGAAACAACGGTACAACTGCCAGTAACGTTACCGGATACACGTAATACGGTGCTCGTGATGGAGTACAGCGGCAACCAGTCCGACCTCTCCCAGCTGCGCACCCAAACGGTGAGCAGCCAATACCCGCAGGCTGAAATACCCACGGTATGGGCCGTCTATAACGGCGCGGCCAAAAATAAACTGTTCACCTGGTCGCACTATTTCGGCGACTGGAAACATGAGAACCTCGCCTACGATATGACCACCCCGGAAGATGCTTTAGTGTTCCCGCTGGACATACAGGACGCCGGCGATTACAAGATCATACTGGATTATGCCTGTGAGAAGTCCGGCGCCTCCCAGCAAGGCGTGGTGACGCTCAACGGGCAGCGGCTGCCTTTCCTCACCCTCTTTACCGGCGAGTACGACAGTCATCAACCACTGATGTTTATCCAGCATGCGATCGGTAACCTGCATGTAGATAAACCCGGAAAACACAACCTGACGATAAAGCCGGTATCCGGTAATAAAAGAGAATTGTTCCGACTGCGTAAGATCATCCTGCAGCCGGTGAAATAGGTACATGCTAAATTATAGTGACCAATGAAAAAAATGACGCCCCTGCTGCTAACGGCAGGCTTGTATGCCGCACTGGCAACGGCACAAACGAAAATGCCGGCCCGTGACTGGCTGATCGATCCGAAAGGATTTACCGCCACCGCCACGGAGAAAGGGAAAGAAATTGTACTCAGCAACGGTTTGCTGAGCCGCAGTTTTCGTACTACCCCCAACGTTATCTGTACGGACTTCCGCAACCTCGTGAGCGGAGAACAGCTGCTGCGTGCCGTAAAACCGGAAGCCCGCCTCTTTATCAATGGGCGCGCCTACCAGGTGGGCGGCGCCAGCGGACAACGCCAGAACGCTTACCTGTTGCCCACCTGGCTGGATAAGCTGCAGGCCGGCGCCAGTGATTTTATATATACCGACCACCAGTTCGCCGACATTCAGCCGGTACTCTCCTGGAAGGCCAACCGCTGGTGCTCCAATCCCCGGCAGGCCACCGGTAAAGCGGTGATCTTCGCCTACAAGGCGCAGGCGCCCGAATTACAAGGCGTAACGGTAAAAGTACACTACGAAGTTTTTGACGGTATGCCGCTGCTGTCCAAATGGCTGGAGATTACTAACGGTACCGGACAAACGCTGAAGCTGGACCAGGTAGTTCACGAAATACTGGCCACCCCGGAAGAAGAGTCCACAGTCGTGGGCAGCCCGGATAAGATAAGAACGCCGCATGGTCTCTACGTGGAAAGCAACTATACGTTCAATAACTCCATGACGGCCTCGCTCAGCGATCAGACCACCCACTGGAAAACAGACAGTACCTATACCTCACAGGTAAACTATGACCTGCTGACGCCCTGTTTGCTGGAAGTACATCCAAAAGTACCGGTGGGCATCAGCATGGCGGCAGGTGAACATTTTGAGTCTATCCGTACTTACGAACTGCTGCTCGACGGTTACGACCGCGAGCGCAACGGCCTGGCCAAACGCCGTATGTACCGCGTACTGGCACCCTGGACCACGGAAAATCCCATCTTCATGCACCTGGTCAGCACCGACCCGGCAAAAGTGAAAAACATCATCGATCAATGTGCGGCTACCGGTTACGAAGGCGTGATCCTCAGCTTCGGCAGCGGTCTGAACATGGAAGACACCAGCGCCGCCAACATCGCAAAATTCAAAGCGCTCGCAGATTATGCCCACAGCAAAAAAGTGATGCTGGGCGGATACTCCCTGTTTTCTAGCAGGCGTATCAGTGATGAAGACGACGTAATCAATCCCGCTACCGGCAAACCCGGCGGCGCATTCTTCGGTAACGCCCCCTGCATGGGCAGCAAATGGGGGCTCAGTTACCTCGATAAAATAAAACACTTCATCACCGCCACCGGCTTCGATATCTTCGAAAATGACGGCCCCTATCCCGGCGATGTCTGCGCCTCCACCACCCATCCCGGCCACAGCGGCAAAGAGGACTCCCAGTGGAAACAGATGCAGCTGCAAAAAGGACTGTACCATTACCTCAATGCAAAAGGCGTATACATCAACGCGCCTGACTGGTATTTTATGGATGGTACCAACAAAATCGGCCTTGGATACCGCGAGGTAAATTTCTCTCTGCCAAGGGCTGAGCAGCTGATCCTCAACCGGCAGAATATCTTTGATGGCACCTGGGAGAAAACACCTGCCATGAGCTGGGGCTTCGTGCCGCTGAGCGAATACCATGGCGGCGGCGCTGACGCTACGCTGGAGCCGCTCAAAGACCACCTCGATACCTACGACCAGCTGATGATGCAATACTATGGCGCAGGCATACAGGCCTGTTACCGCGGACCAAGACTGTATGATACAGACGCTACCCGCCAACTGGTGCAGCAGGTGGTGGGCTGGTATAAAAAGTACCGCGATATTCTCAATACCGATGTGATGCATCTCCGCCGTCCCGATGGCCGCGACTGGGATGGTATCATGCATATCAGTTCCACACTGCCGCAGAAAGCGATGGTGATGCTGTACAATCCAACAACTACGCCCATTACCCGGGAAGTGGCACTGCCGCTGTATTATACAGGCCTTACGCAGTCGGTGAAAATCAGGGAGAAAGAAGGAGCGCCGAAAACGTATACACTTGACCGTCAGTATACCGCTCATGTGAAAGTGACCATCCCCGCCGCCGGTTATACCTGGCTGGTAGCGGAATAAACATCCACCATAAAAATCCTCTTAATTGCAATTTATGAAGAAACTGACATTCGCCGTTATTACCCTGCTGTGTTGTCTGCAGATACAGGCGCAGGCGCAGAAAAAGATCTTCAACGAGACGCCTGAACAAATGGAGAAACGCCTGTCCTGGTGGGTGCACGACCGTTTCGGGATGTTTATCCACTGGGGACTGTATTCCCTGCCTGCCCGTCATGAGTGGATCAAAAATTATGAGCGCATTACGGACAGCGCCTATCAGAAATACTTCGACAACTTCGATCCGGACCTGTACAACCCACGCGAATGGGCGCGTATGGCGAAAGCGGCAGGAATGAAGTATGCGGTGATCACCACCAAACATCACGAAGGCTTCTGTCTCTTCGATTCCAAATACACTGATTACAAAGCGACAAAAACCGCCATTAAAAAAGACCTGATCAAAGAATGGGTAGATGCATTCAGGGCGGAAGGACTGAAAGTAGGATTTTACTATTCGCTGATTGACTGGCATCATCCGGACTTTACCATCGACAGGGTGCATCCGCAGCGTGTGGGCGATCCGAAGGAATATGAGAGACTCAATAAAGGCCGTGATATGGAGAAGTACCGCACTTACCTGTTTAACCAGGTAAGGGAACTGATGACCAATTATGGTAAGATCGACATGTTGTGGACGGACTTCTCTTATCCGGGTGCGAACGGAAAAGACCACAATGACTGGAACTCCGTGGAACTGCTGAAAATGGTGCGCAAGTTACAACCCGGCATTATTGTCAATGACCGGCTTGACCTCGGCGAATATGATGATGGTGGTGATTTTGTGACACCGGAACAATATAAAGTGTCCGAGTGGCCTACCCGTAACGGTAAGCGTATACACTGGGAAACCTGCCAGACTTTCTCCGGTTCGTGGGGGTATTACCGTGATGAGACCACGTGGAAAGACAACAAACAGCTGCTGGTGCTGCTAATCGAGTCTGTGAGCAAAGGAGGGAACCTGCTGCTGAATGTGGGGCCGACTTCCCGCGGGCTGTTCGATGCCCGTGCGCAGGAGCGGTTACAAGGCATGGGGGAATGGATGAAAGTCAACAGCCGTGCTATTTATGGCTGTACAGAGGCACCTGCCGGTATTCAACGGCCGGATAATACCCTGCTCACTTATAATCCCGACACGAAAAGGTTGTATGTACACCTGCTCGACTATCCGTTACAACGCATAGAATTGCCGGGACTTAAAGGAAAAGTAAAATATGCCCAGTTCCTGCATGATGGTTCTGAGCTGAAGATGAAAGACACTGATAAAGGCGGGCTGGCCATTGATGTGCCTGTACGCAAACCGGACGTGGAAATCCCGGTAATCGAGCTGATGCTGGAGTAATCCGGCAGAACAAGCAATGAGTATGAAAACGCAAAAGCGGAGGGTTACAATAAGCCTTCCGCTTTTTGCGTTTTTTCAGTTGTAAGAAAAAACCCTTCTTTTTGTGAGAAAAGATATTATTTTTATCGTACCATTTCTTTTTTGTTAAACATTCGGAATGAAGCTATTAGTCAGGATCAGGAAGATATCTCCGACACAACGGATATCATTCGGCTTCAGGATACCATTATCGCAGGGAAAGTCCTAATGTCATCAACACAGCAATGGAAAAACCATATCCGTATCATTAATTCGCCGGACACAACCAACTACCAGTAGCTGTACGGGTTTCCGCTGTTAACGGAAACGCCTGTAGCAGATGCAGGTAGGGGCGGCGGAAGAAACACTAAAACCATTAAAACCATATTTCCCGGATGCTTTGTCAACACGTTACCGGGGCCAATGAAGTAAAAACGTTCAAGACTGTAAGGTTGTCAGCGTAGTTATCAGCCAGACTGTGTGATGGTAAAAAGCAGAGAAAACCCTGTTGGTTTTCCGGAATATCCAGCCAACCGTTCCGGAGAACTGAAATTTGAAAAAATAAGAGAGGCAGTTTAAAAATGTACAGAAATGGTTAAAATATAATATATATGATTAAGTATAATTTGTTAGAATTGCAAAAATAGCCGGCTTTCAAAAAGCTGATAACTAGTTGATTGTAATTCAGTTAATCCTTAATTTGTTGATTTAAACCACGTTAGTAGTTAGTTTTTACTCTAATATAGAACAAATTGTATATTAATATTTATTGAAAAACCATATACGTATCCGATTGACTGCTGCTAGTAATTGTATCAAATTTGTTTGGGGTATGGAAACCGTGTGAACTTTCCATTATGCAAAATATTCAGCCATACCAGCTTCCAGACTTACGGTTAAAAATGGAAGATTTTCATACGAAATATACATAACCCAAAAGGAATAATATGAAAAAAGTGGGGCCTATAAATGCTGGTCATTTAGGAGAAGGGGAAGTTTATGAGGTTGCAGCATTGCATAGCGAATCAACGAACATGTTACAACAATTAGCTAAAGATATCTGTAACCTTGTTTTTATGGATATAGAGATACCCGGATTGACTGCGATTGAGGCTGCCAGTATTGTAAAAGCTGCGTATCCCGACATAAACGTGATTTTGCTGACTTTAAATGAGAAAGGTAAATCCCTGACCGAGATGCCCGTGCGGGAAGAAGGTCTGGCGGTAGACCACATACCACCTGTGTCGCTGACAGAGTTTATATCGCAGGTGTACGAGACAGCGCTGCAGTCCAATATGGTAGCAGTAAACAAGGTATTGGCGTTTTTCCGGAAAGAACGCGGAAATGCTCATGACCCCTATGGTTTATCACCCCGTGAAAAAGAAATCCTGCGTTGCCTGGTGAATGGTGATACCTACAAGCAGATTGCCGAACACTGTCACATCAGTGTTGGGACCGTCCGCTCGCATATCATGAACATCTACCGTAAGCTGGACGTGAATTCCCGGTCCAATGCCATTGTAAAAGCCATGAAAGAACGGCTGGTGTAAACTTTTACCGGTTAAACTGACCAGTGCCAACAAAGCACAATCGCCTGAGCCGATGTACTGCTATCACCAGTGGAAATGTGAATGCCCAACCTGGAGCCTGTGCCTGATTCCCTCAATGGAAACCGAACCTTTAACGCATAGTTAAGGTAGTGACATCTGTAAAGCCCTTGTGCCTGATCCTTCTCCATGAAAAAACCGAAATATGATGATCCGACATGCCGTTGTATGCCGGGCGGAGAGCGCTATGTTCAGGCAGAAGATAGGATGGCGTCAGGCGCATAGCCCGCCGGGCAGCAGGAGAAAACGACGGGCGCAACAGTGGGTACGCTGCCGCCAGGTGTAATTTTCGCTGTATGCGCCCATCAGGCGAATAGGTAATCATGATTCATTCCTTCGTCTGTAGGGACCGGTAAATCATGGTCGTCCTTCGCCTGTAAGTTACGCCCATCGGGCGAATCAGGGAAAATAACGGCCATCACCGTTTAAAAACTACCGATAAAAGACAAAATAATAGTGAAAGTTATGCAACCGTTTGCATAACTTTCACTATACTATTTTAAACCTGTTGCCAAAGCACGTTATGAAGGAAAAACAGCCGCAGGAAAAATAGTACAGCAACCAAATTCAGACAACTTTTGGAACACCGTGATACAATGAACTGCCATAGGAAGGCCCGTGCCTGAAATGGCCGTAGCGGCGTTTCTTTTGACCAACAATAACAGTTATGAAAAGAACAGGATTCTGGTGGATGTTATGGTGCCTCTTGTCAGGCAGTTACTTTTGTCAGGCGCAACAATCAACCCGCCTCACCGGGCAATGGGAATATCTCCGGGGAGATCTCGGCGGTATCTGGGAAGCCGTCAGGCCCGCTACCGGGGGCAGCCCCGAATCAGTACCGCTGTGGCAACAGGTAACCCTGCCACATTGCTTCAACGCCACCGATGCCGTCAGCCCGGAAGAAAACTATTATGAAGGCCCCGGCTGGTACCGCACCCTGCTGGACATCAGCAACCCCTATACAAATGGCCGTACGCTGCTGCATTTTGAAGGCGCGGGACAAAAGACGGCTGTATATGTCTACACTACTAAAGTAACCACGCATACCGGCGGCTATGACGAATGGACGGCCGATATCACCGAAGCGGTGCAGCAGTTCCTGCAGTCGCCCGAAGCCAAACGCTTCAAAGGGAAAGTGCCGGTATCCGTCCGCTGCGATAATACCCGCGACCTGGAAATGATACCCTCCGACATGTCGGATTTTAACGTGTACGGTGGATTGTATCGTTATGTTAATCTCGTTTATGCGCCGGCGTTATCCTTCGAAACACTTCATATACAAGCCGTCACCGACGCTGCCGGTAACAATGCCGCACTGAGCGTCCGTGCCGCTTTCTATAATCCGGGCAATATCTCCCGCGGTACGCTGGAACTCCGCCTGCTCGATCCGCAACAGAAAGTCGTAAAAGAAATCCGGCAGGACATCGATATAAAAAACGGTGAACAACCACTGGCCGCCATCACCCTGAAAAAACCAATACTTTGGTCACCCGGTCAGCCCCGCCTGTACACCGTGGAAGCCCGTCTTACTTCCTCCGCCGGTACCGCCGAACGGAAAGAACATACCGGCTTCCGGCACTTTGAATTCGTGAAACAAGGGCCTTTCCTGCTCAACGGCAAACGGCTGCTGCTGCAAGGCACCCATCGCCATGAAGACCATGCCGGCGTAGCCGCCGCCATGACGGAAGACATGATCCGCAAAGAAATGCTGCTCATTAAAAATATGGGCGCCAATTTTATCCGGCTCGGTCACTACCAGCAGTCACGCATCGTATTGCAGCTGTGCGACAGCCTGGGCATACTGGTATGGGAAGAAATACCTTGGTGCCGAGGTGGGCTGGGAGGTGATACCTACAAGGAACAGGCGCGCAGGATGCTCACAAATATGATCAGCCAGCATCGCAACCACCCGGCTGTCATCCTGTGGGGGCTGGGCAATGAAAATGACTGGCCCGGCGATTTTCCTGAATTTGATAAGGAGAAGATCCGCGCTTTTATGTCGGAGCTGAATACCATGGCACATCAGCAGGATAGCACACGCAAAACCACTATCCGCCGTTGCGATTTCTGTAAAGACATCGTGGACGTATACTCGCCCTCCATCTGGGCCGGCTGGTACCGCGGCCGCTACACGGAATACAAATCCGAAAGCCTGAAAGAGATCGCCCGCGTACCTCATTTCTTTCATGCAGAATGGGGCGCCGATAGTCACCAGGGCCGCTTCGCGGAAGAGCCGGAACAGTTTATCAAACAAGTGGCTACCGGTAAAGGCGCCGATGAACGTACCGGCGATTTCGCGCTCACCGGCGGCAACGCCAGGGCCTCTAAAGACGGCGACTGGTCTGAGTCTTACGCAGTGAACCTGGTGGATTGGCACCTGAAAGAACAGGAGACCATGCCCCAGCTGACCGGCACAGCTTACTGGGTGTTCAAAGATTTCTCCACGCCGCTGCGGCCGGAAAACCCGGTGCCATACGTCAACCAGAAAGGCATCGTGGCCCGCGATCTTACGCCTAAAGAAATATATTATGTGTTCCAGTCGTATTGGACCGAAGCGCCCATGGCACATATCTACGGCCACGGCTGGCCCGTGCGCTGGGGCAGGGAAGGAGCCGCCAAAGAGCTACGGGTATACTCCAACTGCCCGGAAGCAGAACTGTTTGTCAACGGTAAAAGCGCCGGTGTCAGAAAACGTGACAGCCAGGACTTCCCCGCGGCCGGCCTACGCTGGCAGGTGCCGCTGCAAACAGGCGCCAACCAGATAAAAGTGGTAGCCCGTAAGGGAAAGAATACCATCACCGATGAAGTCACCTGGCAATACCAGACCGACACCTGGTCTACACCCGTGAAACTGCTACTGGAAGAAGATAAAACCTTTACCGGCGATCACCTCCGCAAAGTACGCGTAAAAGCTGTGGACGAAAAGGGAGTGCTGTGCCTCGATGCGGCCAATGAGGTTACTTTTTCGATGGCAGGAGATGGTCAGCTGATCGTCGATCAGGGTACCGCCGGCGGCTCCCGGAAAGTACAGCTGGCTAACGGTCAGGCCTGTATCTTCCTGCGTACTGCCACCGGCTCAGGCACCGCGGTGGTAGCTGCCGCGGCTAAAGGAATGACTTCCGGCATTACTACCATTACCTATTAACTGTATTCAAACACGATGTACTCATGAAAAAAATTTTTACCGGGATAGGGCTGCTCATTTTTTCGTGGCAGGCGCAGGCCGCCACCCCGGCCGATTCCCTGCTGAAGCTCTGGTACAAACAACCTGCCCGGCAATGGGTGGAAGCGCTGCCTGTGGGCAATGGCCGCGTAGGCGCCATGGTCTTCGGCGGCGTGCAGAAAGAAGAGCTGCAACTCAATGAAGGTTTCCTTTGGTCCGGCACGCCACGCAATGGTGACAACCCGCTGGCCAAAGAAACGCTGCCGCAGATGCGCCAGCTGCTGAATGAAGGCAAATACAAAGAAGCCGATAAGCTGGCCAAAAAGATGATGGGCACCTACAGCGCGCGCTACATCACGCTGGGCAGCCTCTTCATTGAAAATGATGTGCCACAGGACGCAGAAGGTTACCGCCGGGAGCTGGACCTCAACCGTGGTGTCAGCAAAGTGGCGTACACTGCTGACGGCGTGCATTACACCCGGGAAGTTTTTTCCAGCTACCCGGCGCAACTGCTGGTGATCCGCTACACTGCCAGCAAGCCGGGCATGTTGCGTTTCCACACCAGCTTCGCTAACGTGATGCCACATACGAACAAGGCTGTCAATAATCACTACATCGTGATGAAAGGCCGCTGCCCTGAATACGTGGCCAGCCGCCCTTATGAAGCCAAACAGATCGTCTACGGCGATAAAGGCATTAACTACGAAGTGCACCTGGACGCCCGCAGCAGCGGTGGCAAAATAACCGCCGACACCGCAGGCATCACCGTGAACGGTGCTACGGAAGCGGTGCTGCTGGTATCCGTTGGTACCAGCTATAAAAGCCCGGAAGACTGGGCCGGAGATCCCGCCGCCGCTGCAGCAGCCCCGCTGCAAAAAGTACAGGGTGCCGCCTATACATCTTTACTGAATAACCACCTCACGGATTACCAGCGGCTGTTCAGCAAAGTAGCGCTGGACCTGGGCGCTGACGGCGGTGAACAACTGCCTACCGACGAACGCCTGAAGGTATACACCAGCAACGGCGGCAACCGCGATCCGCAGCTGACCACCCTGCTCTACCAATATGGCCGCTACCTGATGATCGCCGGCTCCCGTAAAGGAGGACCCGCACTCAGCCTGCAAGGCTTATGGAACAAGGAAATGCAGCCGCCATGGGGTTCCAACTATACCATCAATATCAATACGGAAATGAACTACTGGCCTTCCGAACCAGCCAACCTGTCGGAGTGCGGCCAGCCGTTGTTTGACTTCATTCGCAAGATGGCCAAACGCGGACGTGTAACCGCTGCCGTTAACTACGGCGCTGCCGGTTGGACTGCCCACCATAACACCGATATCTGGGCGATGACCAACCCGGTCGGCGGCTTCGATTTCAGCGACCCCAACGGGAATCCCAAATGGGCGATATGGCCTATGGGCGGGGCCTGGCTGAGCCGTCACCTGTGGGAACACTACCTGTTCACCGGCAATAAAAAACAGCTTGAACAGATGTACCCCGACCTGAAAGGTGCCGCTGAGTTTATGCTCGACTGGCTCATCAAAAATGATAAAGGACAGTGGGTAACCAACCCCTCCACCACCCCTGAAAACAATTTCCTGATAGACGGGAAAAGGGAAGGCTCTGTGAGCATCGCTACCACCATGGACCTTTCTATCATCCATGACCTGTTTACCAATACCGTGCGGGCAGCGGCGGTACTGGGTAAAGACGCCGGTCTCGTTGCCAAAATAAAAGACCGGATGAAAGATATGTTTCCCTTCCAGGTAGGACAATACGGCCAGCTGCAGGAGTGGTATAAGGACTGGGATGACCCGAAAGACAGTCACCGTCACGTATCGCACGTATATGGCCTCTTCCCGGGCAACTTCATCAATCCGCGCCGCGATGCGGTACTCGCGGCAGCGGCTAAACGCAGCCTGCTGATGCGCGGCGACGGCGGCACCGGCTGGTCTAAATCCTGGAAGATCAACTGGTGGGCACGCCTCGAAGATGGCAACCACGCCTATACGATGCTGAACAAACAGCTGTTCCTCGCCGGTGGCCAGGAAGTAAGCGTAGCCGACAACAGCGGTGGTTCCTATCCCAACCTGTTCGACGCGCATCCGCCTTTCCAGATAGATGGCAATTTCGGCGTTACCTCCGGTATTACCGAGATGCTGGTTCAGAGCCATGACGGCGTTGTGCACCTGTTGCCCGCGCTGCCCGACGCATGGCCTTCCGGCAGCGTCAAAGGCCTGAAAGCACGGGGTGGTTTCGAAGTGGACATGGAATGGAAAGACGGTCAGCTCACCCACGCAGTGGTACGTTCCCCGCTGGGAGGCAACCTGCGTATCCGCACGGCTAAACCGGTGCAGGTCAACGGTGCATCACTGCCACCTGCGGCTGGTGTCAACACCAACCCTTTTTACCCCTTGCCTATACCGGTAAAAACTGAGGTGAAAGATGCTTCCAAACTGGCGGAGCTGACACTCAAAAAAGTGTATGAGTACGATGTGCCCACCGTAGCTGGTAAAACTTACGACATACGATGAATTTCAGGAAGACAATATTCAGTATAGCCGTTAGCGTTGTATCTGTCGCCACCATGGCGCAGGTAAAAGGTGATGACGACGGCATCCTTGCCCAGAAAGCCGCCAGTCGTGATAAAACAGCCATTGATTCGGCTGTACACGGTTGGTGGACGGCCTCCATGAAAACCCATGACCAGCGCATCGCCTGGTGGCGCGAAGCCCGCTTCGGTTGTTTTATTCATTGGGGCGTGTACTCCGTGCCCGGTGGCGAATGGAACGGCAAAAAAGTGGAAGGCTACGCCGAACACCTGATGCGGAAAGAAAAGATCGGCCGGCAGGAATATGCGGAAAAACTGATACAACATTTTAACCCGGCGCACTTCGATGCCGACGCCTGGGTGAAAATGATCCGCGGCGCAGGTATGCGGTATCTCGTCATTACCGCCAAACATAATGATGGCGTGGCGATGTGGCCCACCGCCATCGGGGATTACAGCATTGGCCGGTCATCCTTTAAGCAAGACCCGATGGCGGCGCTGTCGGCCGCCTGTAAAAAATACGGTATCCGTTTCGGCTTTTATTATTCACATGCCTTTGATTGGGAACATCCGGACGCGCCCGGCAATGACTGGGATTACAATAATCCCGGCGGCGATAAAAACCTGTATGGCGGTACCAACTGGTACGACGCCCATCCGGAGCTGCTGCCGAAAGCCGTGAAGTATGTCAATGAAAAATCTATTCCGCAGATACAGGAGCTGCTGCGCAAATATCATCCGGACATCCTCTGGTTTGATACGCCGCACAAGCTGCCGCTGAGCGAGAACATCCGCATCCTGGAAGCCATTCGCGCGGTAGATGACAAGGTGGTGGTTAACGGGCGGCTGGCCCGCACCGGCACTATCTCTTTTGGCGATTATAAAAACACCTCCGACCGGCCGGCAGAGTTTTACCCTGTGAACGGCGATTGGGAAGCGATTCCTACTACCAACGAATCGTATGGATATTCCCGTTATGACAGCAGTCATAAGCCGGTGGGGTTCTTCATTCGCCTGATGGCCAAGGCCGCCGCGAAAGGAGGCAACCTGCTGATGAATATCGGTCCGGAAGGCGATGGCTCCATAGACCCCCGGGACACGTTGATCCTGCACGGCATTGGCAGCTGGATGCAGCAGAACGGAGAAAGTATCTACGGCACTACCGCTACCCCCTTGCCACCACAGCCCTGGGGCGAAAGCACCCGCAAAGGCAATAAACTGTACCTGCACGTATTTCACTGGAGCAATCCGTTGTACGTAGGCGGTTTGTACGGACACGTAGAAAACGCTTACCTGCTGGCCGGCAAGCAGCCGGTGAAAGTGTCCCGCGTGAATCTGAAAGACCTGAGCATCACGCTGCCGGAAAGCTCGCCGGACAGTGTGAACAGCGTAGTCGTTCTTGAAATGAAAACCATAAAAGGCGACAGTGCACGGGTATTGGACACCCGTGGTATCACCAACGTGCTGCGGGCATTTGATGCCACACAACACGGCAAAGGCTTCTCCTTCGGCGATGGTAAGAAAACCGCCAGCTACGTGCACGGCTGGAAAAATATGGACCAGTACCTCAGCTGGAAGGTGCGGACTACCCGCGACGCCGTGTTTAACATCGGCATTAAATACGCTACGGACCAGCCTCCGGGCAATGCCTGCGAAATCCGTATCGGTAAAAATGTGATCCGGGCAGAAGTGGCATCTGCCAGGAAAACGGAGATCGTTACACAGGCGTTACGGGAAATCAGGCTGCCGGCAGGAGAATATGAGATTACGGTGAAGCCCACGCAGATCAGTGGTACAGAATTAATGAGACTATTTGAAATCACTATGCAACCAAAATAACGTTATGAAAAAACTTTCCCTGGTATTAACAGCCTGTTTGCTGCTGGGCCAGTTACTGGCACGCGCAGGAGAAACAGACCAATTTATAAAAACACTGAAAGCCAGTGCAGCTACGGTGTACCAGTCGGGGGGCGCGGTAGCGCCGGCCACCGTTAAGGTGGTACGTAACTGGTCCGGCGAACTGTGCGATGTGCGTGTAGTCAATACCGGTAGTCAGCCGGTAAAACTGAAAGAAGTCGTTCTGGGCACCGTGGGCAAAGTGCTGCCGTCCACTACGCCCTTTTATGCAGAAGGCTTTCAGATGCTGACGCAGACAGCCGGTACACTGGCGGCGCCTAAAACATTAGGCAATTACACCGATGAAGGGCACTATAAAATACCGAAGCCTGACGGCTACCTGGCGGTCTACAACCTGCTGCGCCTGTATCCGGCGAACGACGTGCAGCTGTTGCTGGGATATACTTCCAGCAACCGCTTCGCAGGTAAGTTCTATCTCTCCGCCGATACCATCAAGGCGGTGGTGGACCTGGAAGACCTGGAGCTGGCGCCGGGCAAGGAATTCAAACTGGAGGAACTGATGGTGCTCAGCGGTAAGGACGGCAACAACCTGCTGGACCGTTTCGCTGCCCGTATTCATCATTTCCATCCACGGCTGGAGTTCAAAGCGCCGCCCAGTGGCTGGTGCTCCTGGTATTGCTTCGGCCCCAGGGTGACGGCACAGAATATTTACGACAACCTCGATTATATCAAAACCAATATCCCGGCACTGAAATATATCCAGCTGGACGATGGTTACCAGCCGCATATGGGCGACTGGCTGGAGGTGGGCAATTCTTTCGGCGGCAACGTGCAGCAGGTGCTGCATACCATCCGTGACAAAGGATTTGAGCCGGCTATCTGGGTGGCGCCTTTTATCTGCGACAGTAACTCCACCATCTTCAAACAGCATCCTGAATGGCTGGTGAAAGACAAGAGCGGTAAGCCGCTCCGCAGCGACCTGGTTACTTTCGGCGGCTGGCGTCTGAAGCCGTGGTATGTGCTGGATGGTACCCACCCGGAAGTACAACGGCATTTTGAACAGCTGTTCCGCACCATGCGCAACGACTGGGGCGTGACTTACTTCAAGCTCGACGCTAATTTCTGGGGAGCCATTCATGGCGGCGTTTATTACGATAAAAATGCCACGAGGGTGGAAGCTTACCGCCGTGGTATGACCGCTATCCTCAAAGGCACCCGCGACGCCTTTATCCTGGGGTGTAACCATCCACTGTGGCCTTCGCTGGGACTGGTACATGGTTCCCGCAGCAGCATGGACATCAAACGCACCTGGACCGTATTCGAAAAGTCAGGTCGTGAGAATCTCTACCGCTCCTGGCAAAATGGCCGCCTGTGGTGGAACGACCCCGATTGCCTGGTGCTCACCGGCAATATGCCCGACAATGAGTTTAATTTCCATGCCGCGCTGATATATGCCACCGGCGGCATGTTGCTCAGCGGCGATGACCTGACCAAAATATCTCCTGAACGGCTTAATATGCTGCGCAAAGCGGTGCCTCCCACGGCGAAAGCGGCCGCCTTCACCGATACTGATTTTGAAGTAGGAGAAGTCAATACAGCGACAGGAAAAAATATTATCTTACTCAACTGGCAGACATCTCCCAAAAATCTAACGGTAAAACTGGACAAACCCTGTGAGGTGCTGGATTACTGGACCGGGAAAAGTTACGGCAGGCACACCGGCAGCTTTACCATGGAAGTGGGAGGGCATGATGGAAAGGTTTTCACACTCAAGCTCACGCAAAGTCGCTAAGCAACATAAGCAGCAAAGGAGCGGAGGCCGCCCTTTGCTGTTTTTCGTTTCTCCTTTTCTGACCTCCTTGTGTGCTCT
Organism: uncultured Chitinophaga sp.; assembly: GCF_946479755.1. Next base: position 42,878 of record NZ_CAMLHC010000004.1, read on the forward strand.
TTTTTTCTTATTTTTCTTGGCGCCTCTGCTGCTTGGCGCCTTTGCGTGAACAAATATTAATTCCTATGCGGTACGTTATATTCTTTTTGTTGTTATTCGCCGGGCGGGCGCAGGCGCAATCCCCGCTGCTGAAAAAAGTGCTGCAGGACACCAAACCGGCTATCCTGGACCGTGCCGGCTGGGCGTTGCAGCAGATGCCGCTGACCATTACTGCGTTTACCTGTGACCGTAGTGCGGGGGACAAACACGATTTTTATTCCGAAGGGGATTACTGGTGGCCGAACCCGGCGTCTCCCGACAGTCCGTATGTACAGCGTGACGGGCAAAGCAATCCGGATAATTTTGTGAAACACCGGGAGGTGATGATCCGTTTCAGTCGCGTGATGGGCGCGCTGGCAGCAGGTTACGTGGCCACAAAGGACAAAACCTATTTACAGCATGCGCTGGTACATGCCCGCGCCTGGTTTGAAGACGAGGCTACGCGGATGAATCCCAGCCTGTTGTATGCACAGGCGATCAAAGGCAGGGCCACCGGCAGAGGCATTGGTATTATCGATACTATCCATCTGCTGGAAGTGGTGCAGGCGCTGCGGATCATGGAGAAGGCAGGCATGATACCGCCGGCAGACCTGGTGGCGTTTAAGAACTGGTTTACAGCTTATCTGAACTGGATGACGACGCATCCTTATGGTAAGGATGAGATGAACGCGAAGAACAACCATGGTACCTGCTGGGTGATGCAGGTGGCTGCTTTTGCACAGTTCACCGGTAACCGGGAATGGACCAGTTTCTGTATCAACCGGTATAAAACAGTATTGTTGCCCGCACAGATGGCGGAAGACGGCAGCTTCCCGCTGGAACTGCACCGGACTAAACCTTACGGTTACTCGTTGTTTAACCTCGATGCGATGAGCACCATTTGTCAGTTGCTGAGCGACAAAAAGAATAACCTCTGGCGGTATACGGCAGCGCAGCGTAATATGGCCAAAGGCATTGCATTCCTGTATCCTTATGTAAAAGACAAGAGCACGTGGCCGTATCCGAAAGATGTGATGTATTGGAGCGAGTGGCCGGTAGCCCAGCCTTTCCTGTTGTTTGGGGCGGCGGCTTTTAACAATACAGATTATTACCGCCTCTGGCTGATGTTAAACCATGATCCCCAGGTAGAAGAAGTGCTTCGGAACCTGCCTATCCGCAATCCCGTGATTTATTTGTGATTTACGATTTTTTTTAATATCTTTAGGTTCCTATGAAATAAAACTTTAGCGGTATGAGTTGGATGAACGACTTGTATGTCATTTACCAGAAACTGGATGCCAACAGTTGTGAAGCGGTAAAAAACGACATTCTTAAAGCCCAGATCGATGGCTGCAGCAGAGGTGAAATTTACTTCCTCGTATTACAGCAGCTGGTGCATATAAAAAGGGAAAAAGCGCCTGTTTATGAACTGATTAAAGAGGAGGTGGAAAGCTTTATCCATTACAGTAGCAGTCCGTACAGGCTATCCGCCTAATTCTTCTATCAGCTTCTGCACCTTGATATAATTGGGAGCCTGGGATGGTATTTTGAGTAACCAGTCCAGACATTCCTGCTTGTGTCCTTCCTTAAGATAGCTCAGTCCCATGTAAAAAGCAGCTTCATATTTGAGGTCGTTGCTTTGTTGATATACCTGTACCAGGTCAGCCCGTGCCGGCTGGAGCTGATTCAGGTCTACCTTGCATACACCGCGGTAGTAGCGGGCGTAGAGGTTATTGGGATACTGTTGCAGGACTTTGTCCAGTATGGAGATAGCGTCGGCGAAATGGCCGCGGTTGAATTTCTCGATAGCTTCCTGCGGTAGCCGGAGGCTGTCTGTGTCAGGGGCCTGCATTTCGGTGGAGGCAAACTGGCGGTAGATATTTTTCCGCCACGGGCTCACATACAGCATGATGGCGATGCCTGCGGCAAACAGGGCGATGAGGATCACGGTATTGCGGATAGGCGTGGGCGTACTTTCTTTCAGTGCAAACCAGGCGTTGCGGCGGGAGAAGAGTTGATGCAACAGGGCATCCCTGGACTGGTCTTTACAGATGCGTTGTGCCAGCAGCCGGCGGAACAGTTCAAATCGTTTCACCTGCTGGAGGAGTGTGGCGTCTGTTTTCAGGCGTGCGTCGAAGCGTCTTTTTTCTGCTTCGGGCATCTGGCCTGCCAGGAAACGATCGGCAGCAGCGAGGTCATCTGCAGTCATGCTGCCGGCCTTCAGTTTGGCGTCGAGATCTTTGAAGAGGGAGAGGTAGCAGGACTGCCGGTTGGAGGGGAGTTCCTGCACCGGTATTTTAGTGGCCACGGCGATATCTTCCTGCAGACAGTCGGTGAGCGACCAGCTCAGCAGTTCTTTGCAGGTATCGCTGAGTTGGAGAAAATAGCTGTAAGCGAGTCTTCTTTTTTCGCCTTCTTTCAGAACATCTTCTATATCGATCATATCATCACGGGTGAGGGCGGCGTTTTCTTCCGCTTCCATGCCGGCGATACGTTGCCCTCTTCTTTCCAGTTCACGCTCCCATATACGCTTGCACAACAATTGCAGGAAGGGCTCAAAAGAGCTGACCTGCAGCGGATGGCGCCGCGCATAATAGTAGATGTCCATCAATGCTTCTTCGAAAATATGGGCTGCGTCTTTGACAGTGCCGCTCTTTTGCAGTATGAAACGTTTCTCTTTGGAGGCGAAACGCTGGTAGATATCGTCAATAATTTCCGGAGAGTGATGCAGCAAGCCCTCAATGTAGTCCTGGTCGTAGTGTATTTCAGGTGACATACCTATCGTTTTTGCCTTTTCGTCTGTATTAAAAATATTAAACCTTCCCGAGGTGGCCTAATTATTTATTCTGTGCTCCGGCTTTTGTATCTTGCCGGTTATACCAGTTTCCCAGCCACAGGACAGTAATTTTTTGCACCTATGCCAGCCGTTGATGAGCTGATTATACGTTTTATTCAAACGCCACATGATCCTGCGTTACAGGAGGCCATTGCAGCTTTGGTCGCTGAAAGCCCTGAACAGGCCCGCTATGTGGAAAACAAGCTGGCTGCATGGCTCGCAGCCTCCAACACACCTGTTGCTGCCGCCACTGCGGTGAAAACAACATTGATGCCGGCTTTCCTGTATTCCGTTAAAACATGGGCGGCAGCGGTGGTGCTCATCGCGATAGCCACCTGGCTGTTGTTGCCTTTCCGTCAAACACCCCGTAAACTGTTGTCTCATGTCAACAACACCGGCCGGATAGACTCCTTACGTTTTCCGGGTGGTTATATCATACTGAACAAAAACGCGGCCATTTCGTTCGATAGCAGCCAACAGCAATCCATGTATGCGGTGGTATCGGAAGGGGATGTGTTTATAGACCTCGACGATCATAGCTCGTGTACCGTGCTGGTCCCGGGAGATTACCAGCTGGAAAGCACGGCCGGCGCTTTTCATGTGCACGCGTCTGCCAGTCGCACCAAAGTGTTTGTCACCCGTGGAGCTATTGGAGTTTCGGGGAAACGGCCGGACACGATGACGCTCACCGCCAGTATGCAGGGAACGCTGGACCAGCAGCGGGCGCCTGCACGGAAGACGCTGGCCAGCCAGGCTCCGCTGGCATGGAAAACGGGAGAACTGGCTTTCCGTAATGTGCCGGCAGCAGAGATACTGGAGGCGGTGAGTGGCGTGTATGGTATCCACATTATGGTCCCGCCCTCGGCAGAAAGCCGTTGCACAAAAAAGCTAACGATCAACCTGAGCAAAAAAACAGAGAAAGAAACGATCGCCCTGTTACAGCAAAGCCTGTCCGCCCACCTGGTAAAAGACAGTATGGACCGGTATTACCTGACGATCAAATAAAGCAAAAAATACCCTGTAGCGCCGGAAGGCCGGGCAGGTGAAGGGGTGGGTTAAAGACTTGGGAATGCTTACAGTACAGGGGTTTTATGGCAATATTACAGGTTCAGACCTGCATGCAGGCGCAGGAGAACCGCTTTTAAGGAGGTGATGTCTTCTTCTCCCACGACATCGATGTAGCTTGACTCTATTTCTTTGATGGACTCTGAAGCCTCAATCAGCAGCATCTTTCCCATATCGGTGAGGAAGATAAGGCTGGCGCGGTTGTCGGTGTCATGTTTGCGGGTGGCGATATAGCCATCTGCCTCCAGGTTTTTCACCACTTTGCTCATGGCCTGTTTGCTGATGCGGGCTTTTTTAGCCAGCTCATTGTTGATCGTGCCGGCGTCGTCGATGTTGATGAGAACGACCATGTCGCCCGGCCGGAAATTTTTGTAGCCCCGTTCCAGCAGTTTTTCTGTCAGTCGCTGGTCGAGATCTTTTTTTACGAGGCTGAGCAGGCGGCCCAGACTGGACTTTCTCCTGGCAAGGGAAGCCGCGTATCTTTCTTCTGTTGTACTCATAAATACTGTATGTAGGTAGGTTTGGTATGTTGAAACGGCGAAGGGCTGACACGGCGTCAACCCTTCGATCAATATGATTATGGTAAAGAACAGTGCTGTTTGTACACGTAATCAGCCATTACGGTATGGTCTCAAATATGCTTTCTGCCCTGGCGTAGCATCTCAGTCCGACGATGGTATTGCTTATCCCCACCCTTACTCTTTGTGCAGACCTGATGCTGGTAGATGTCAGTCAATCAGAGCCTAAAGCCCCCGCGATGCCCATTTCCAGGCCTCTCAGCTCTGCCAGGCCGCGCAGGCGGCCGATAGCGCTGTAACCCGGATTGGTTTTTTTCTGCAGGTCGTCCAGCATCTGGTGCCCATGGTCCGGCCGCATTGGAATGGAAACATTGCGGCGTTTCATGGTGAGCAGGATGTTTTTCACCACGGCAAACATATCTACGTCGCCTTCGAGGTGGTTGGCTTCGTGGAAATTGCCTTGTGCATCACGTTGCGTGCTGCGCAGGTGGATGAAATGGATATGATCGCCCAGCCGTTCGATCATGCCCGGCAGATCATTATCGGCGCGTACACCGTAGGAACCGGTGCAGAAGCACAGTCCGTTGGAGGCGTAGGGAGCGGCTATCAGCAGCTCTTTGGCGTCCTGCTCGGTGCTCACGATACGGGGCAGCCCGAAGATCGGGAACGGAGGATCATCCGGATGGATGGCCAGTTTTACGCCTACCTCTTCCGCTACCGGCGCTATCTGCTGCAGGAAATAGAACAGGTGCAGCTTCAGCTGGGTGGCGTCGATGCCTTTGTATTTGTCGAGTGCCGCCTGGAACTGTTCGAGCGTGAAGCTCTCTTCAGAACCGGGCAGACCGGCGATGATGTTTTTCTGTAACAGCTGTTTGGACTCGGCTGTCATGCTGTCGAAATGTTCCTTGGCACGGGAGATGTCCTCTTCGGAATAATCTTTTTCCGCGTCCGGGCGTTTCAGCATGAACAGGTCGAACGCCATGAAGGCTGCTTTTTCGAAACGCAGGGCCCTGGAACCATCGGCTACTTCGTAGCTCAGGTCAGTGCGGGTCCAGTCCAGCACCGGCATAAAATTGTAAGTGACTACATGGATGCCGGCAGCAGCGAGGTTACGGATAGATTGCTGGTAATTGGTGATGTATTCCCGGAAATTACCACGCTGTGTTTTAATATCTTCATGAACAGGGATGCTCTCTACTACAGACCAGGTAAGGCCTGCTGCTTCGATCTCCGATTTACGCTTTAAAATCTCTTCTGTCGTCCACACTACTCCATTGGGTACATGGTGCAATGCTGTTACGATACCGGTAGCACCGGCCTGTTTTATATCAGACAGGCTAACCGGATCATTGGGCCCGAACCATCGCCATGTCTGTTCCATTCTCAGCATAATGCAATATTAGTTTTAGTAAAATCCAGAACTTGTGAATCAAACCCCAAAAATAGAATCTATCAGCAGATAATCAAAGTTTAATACAGGGTTTATGTGAGCAATACCATCATGAGGTCCATCACGTTGGTTTGCGTAGGCCCTGTAACCAGCAACCCGCCTGCTTTTGAGAAGAATGTCCAGGCATCCTGCCGTTGCAGGAAATCCTGTGCGTCCAGCTGCAGGGCGGCCGCTCTTTCCAGCGTATGGTTATCTGCGATGGCACCGGCAGCATTGGTGGGTCCGTCGGTACCATCGGTACCCGCGCTGAGCAGGGTAATACCTTCATGGCCGGCGAGGGCTATGGCTGCGGCCAGCGCCAGCTGCTGATTGCGGCCTCCCTTGCCATCACCGGTGACCTGCACCGTTGTTTCCCCGCCTGCCAGCAAACAGGCAGGCCGCGGACCTTCATAGGCCAGCGCAGCCGCTACCAGCATTTCCGCTACCGTATGGGCATCACCGGTAGTGTCCGACGCCAGCACCTGCGCATGGTAGCCCAGGCTGCGGGCCTTTTCGGCCGCGGCTTGCAGGGCCATGTGATTGGTGCCGGCGAGATAGTGATGTACTTTGGTAAAAGCAGCAGCTCCTGCTTTGGGCGTTTCAGGAACAGCACCTGCCACACCATCGTCAAGATAACGCCGGATAGCCGGGGGCAGCTGCTCCGACAACCGGTATTTTTCCAGGACGGCCATGGTACCGGCAAAGGTGGACGGGTCGGGCACCGCAGGCCCTGAACCGATCACGCTCAGATCGTCTCCCACCACGTCGCTCAGTACCAGGGCACATAACGTGGCCGGATATATGTTTTGCGCCAGCCATCCGCCTTTTATTTTAGAGAGATGCTTACGCACGATGTTCATTTCGTGAATGCCGGCGCCACTGTTCAGCAACAAGGTGAACAGCCGTTGCACGTCTGCCAGGGAACAGCCATCCGGCACATCGGCCAGAAGGGCGGAAGCACCACCCGACAGCAACAGTACCACCAGGTCGTTTTCGCCGGCAGCAGCGGCTATTTCGAAGAAACGCCGCGAGGCTTCCAGGCTGCGTTCATCCGGCACAGGGTGACCGGCTTCCAGCAGCTCCAGGTGCTGCAACGGTAAGGCGTGCCCGTATTTGGTGACGATAATACCCTCCGGCCGGATATGTCCTTCCAATACCTTTTCCAGCTCCTGCGCCATAGCGGCGGAAGCCTTGCCTGCACCCAGCACGATCAGGCGCCCCTGTGGGGGCAAAACATAATCATCTCCCGAAATAACAAGGGTGGAAGGGGCTTTTACCTGCACATGACGGCGTATCAGCTGCACCGGATGTACAGCAGATACCGCATGCATGAAAATGGATTGTATGTCTCCGGCAGCTGAGATAGTAATACCTTTTGGTTATGGACGCGTAGCCTGTTTACGTTGTCTTTTTTTCTCCATCTTTTCTTCCAGGTGCTCTTTTTTGCTCATCTCCCAGTCATTCCATTTTTTGTACTGGCTGGCGGTAAGCACATTCTTGAAACGCTGGCTGCGTTCTGTTTCCAGCGCTTTGAACTGCTGCATCCGTTCTTTTTTGGGAAGCTCGGTATTGGCGCGGATAGCATCCATCCGGCGGATAATATCGGCGTTGATGGTGTAAATCTGCTGGTACTGGTCCCGGTTCAGGCCCACCTGTCTGGATATTTTATCGCTGAGCTTATCGGCCCTGCCCTCTACGCCCCAGCGGCCACGTTGGTGGGTGCTGTCTTTCGTTTGTGCAGTGGTGGCAAGCCCGATGCCCGTCAGCAGGCAACACAGCAGCACCATGGGAAGCGAGAATATCTTCATAGTCAGATATTATATATGAAATTTAGACAAACTTAACGGGTAAACCCCTGTCAAATTATCCCTTTTTCGTGTTAATGCAAAAACTATTCATGCTTACCACTCATAAAAAAAAGCGGCAATTACTAACACCTCGGTCAATCATTTATTACATTTAAGACCAGCAACTGAAAATCTGAATCGAAAAAAAACCGAACATGAAAAGAGCTTTTGAGAAACCCGGGAGAGCCCTGCTTTCCCGCGGCGTCGCCTATGCCCTGAACCGGCACCGCAGTAAGCTGCTGGTGTTCTCGCTACTGTTGGCAGGCTCCTATGCCCATGCACAGGAAACTTTTCCGGTAAACGGCATTGCGGACCCGAAGGACCGGTGTTTTGCCTTTACCCACGCGACCATCGTTAAAGACGGGCAGACAACCCTCAGCAACGCCACGCTGGTGATCCGTGACGGCAAAATCATCGATGCCGGCCCGGGCGCTGCCATCCCGAAAGATGCGGTGGTGGTGGACTGTAAAGGAAAGTACATCTATCCTTCTTTTGTAGACATCTTCAGCAGCTATGGCCAGGCTGACGTAAAACGCACCGGCGGCAGCTGGAACGCACCGCCGCAGTTCCTCTCCAACACCAAAGGCGCCTACGGCTGGAACCAGGCCATTAAGAGCGAAGTAAACGCCGTGGACCTGTTCAGCACCGACGAATCTAAAGCCGCCACCCTGCGGGAAGCCGGCTTCGGCACGGTAGCCACCCAGCAGATGGACGGCGTGGCCCGCGGCACCGCCGCCCTCGTAACCCTCGCCGGCGACAAGGAGAACAAAGTGATCGTCCGCGAAAAAGTAGCAGCCGGCTACTCCTTCGACAAAGGCAGCTCCACCCAGAACTATCCCAACTCGCAAATGGGTTACATCGCCCTGCTGCGCCAGACCTACCTCGACGCGCAGTGGTACAAGTCACAACCCGCCAAAGAAGGTGTGAACCTCAGCCTCCAGGCCTGGAACGCCAACCAGCAGCTGCCCCAGATCTTTGAAGTGAAAGACAAATGGGATGCCCTGCGGGCCGACAAAGTAGGCGATGAATTCGGCGTACAATATATCATCAAAGCCAGCGGCAACGAATATCAGCGTATGCCCGAAATAGCGGCTACCAAAGCCACTTTTATCCTGCCGCTGAATTTCCCCGGCGCCATCGATGTGGAAGATCCCAACGACGCCCGCTTCGTATCCCTGTCGGAGATGAAACATTGGGAGATGGCCCCCTCGCAGCCCGCCGCTTTCGAGAAAGCCAACATCCCCTTCTGCCTCACCGCGGCAGACCTGAAAGATGTGAAGTCCTTCCTGGGCAGCGTTCGTAAAGCCATCGAATATGGCCTGAGCGAACAGAAAGCGCTGGAAGCCCTTACCAAAACACCCGCCAACACCCTGAAAGTGTATGATAAAGTAGGCAGCCTCGAAGCAGGTAAACTGGCCAACTTCCTCATCACCTCCGGCCCTGTGTTTAAAGACAATACCATCATCCTCCAGAACTGGGTACAGGGCAACCGCTACCTAGTAAAACAGGACGGATGGAACGATATCCGCGGCATATACACCATTAGCCTGTCACCAGGCAACAACATTACCGTGGAAGTGAAAGGCACTGCTACCGCACCCTTGCTGGCAGTATTACAGAAAGATACCCTCCCGGGCCGTATCGATATTAACGGTAAGCTGGTCACCCTCTCTTTACCGCTGGTAAAAAACGGCCGGAGCAACGTAAGGCTCAGTGGCCTGATCGGTGAAAACGGCTGGTCCGGTACCGGTGTGGACACCAGCGGCGCCAGCGTAAGATGGAATGCCGCATTCGCCCGTACTGCGCCCGCCAAAAGCGATTCTGCGAAGAAAAGCAGCCCCGTGGACATCGGTCAACTGTATTATCCGTTCAACGGCTACGGCTGGGATAAGCTGCCGCAACAGCAGGATATCCTCATTAAAAACACTACCGTATGGACCAACGAAAAAGATGGTAAGCTGGAAAATACAGACGTACTGGTACGCGGCGGCAAAATCGCGCAGATCGGCAAGGGCCTGTCCGCCGGCAATGCCCGCGTGATCGACGGTACCGGCAAACACCTGTCAGCCGGCATCATCGATGAGCACTCCCACATCGCTATCTCCAACGGGGTCAATGAATCTTCACAGGCCGTTACCGCAGAAGTGCGTATCGGCGATGTGCTCAACCCTGATGATGTGAATATCTACCGGCAGCTGAGCGGTGGCGTGACCGCCTCTCACCTGTTGCATGGCAGCGCCAATCCTATCGGCGGCCAGTCACAGCTCATTAAACTACGCTGGGGCCAGGATGCAGAAGGACTGAAAGTAACCAACTGGGATCCCTTCATCAAATTCGCACTCGGCGAAAATGTGAAGCAGTCCAACTGGGGCGAACGTAACACCGTACGTTTCCCGCAGACAAGGATGGGCGTAGAGCAGGTATACGTAGATGCGTTTACCCGTGCCCGTGACTACGAAAAACAGGGTGCCGGCAAGCGCCGCGACCTGGAGCTGGATGCGCTCGTGGAAATCCTCAACGCCAAACGTTTCATCACCTGTCACTCTTATGTGCAGAGCGAAATCAATATGCTGATGCATGTGGCGGACAGCTTCCGCTTCCGCGTCAACACGTTCACCCATATCCTCGAAGGATATAAAGTGGCCGACAAGATGAAAGCGCATGGCGCCGGCGCAGGCACCTTCGCCGACTGGTGGGCCTACAAAATGGAAGTACAGGACGCTATCCCGTATAACGCAGCCATCATGCACAAAGTGGGCGTAGTGACCGCCATCAACTCCGACGACGCTGAAATGGCCCGCCGCCTGAACCAGGAAGCCGGCAAAATCGTGAAATACGGTGGTGTGCCGGAAGAAGAAGCCCTCAAAATGGTGACACTCAATCCTGCCCGCCTGCTGCATGTGGACAACCGCATGGGCAGCATCAAAGTTGGCAAGGACGCCGACCTGGTGCTCTGGAGCGACCATCCGCTGAGCATCTACGCCAAAGCAGAGAAAACCATCGTAGACGGTATCGTGGAGTTTGACCGCGACTATGACCTGCAGCTGCGCCAGCGTATTGCTGCAGAGCGCAACCGGCTGGTACAGAAACTGCTGGGCGAAAAGAAAAAAGGCACGCCTACCCAGAAAGCCGCTTTCACACCGGATGAAATGTACCACTGCGAAGATCTGCAGGCTGGTCATCAGGAAGGCCTCGGAATAACTACCGGCGCCGGGTTCTAAAAAACTGTAACATCATGAAAAGAAGCATATATCTACTGGCCCTGGCTTTCGGCGTAAGTTCCGCCTATGCACAGGAAACCATTTTGCCGGCCCGCCCGCAGGACAAGCCGGTATATCTCACCAACGCTGTTATCCACGTAGGCAACGGCCAGGTGATTGAAAACGGTACCATCGCTTTCGCCAAAGGCAAAATCACTGCTGTTGGCGCAGGCGTATCCGCTTCCGGCGATGCTACCGTGCTGGACATGAAAGGACAGCATGTGTATCCCGGCATTATCGCACCGGACACTAAACTAGGCCTCGTGGAGTTTGAAAGCGTAAGGGCTACCATCGATGCCCGTGAGGTAGGGGAGATCAACCCCTCCATCCGCTCCATCATCTCTTACAATACCGATTCCAAGGTGATCAACACGTTGCGGTCCAACGGTATCCTGCTGGCACAGGTAACACCCGAAGGCGGCATCGTCAGCGGCACTTCCTCCGTGGTGCAGCTGGACGCCTGGAACTGGGAAGACGCCGCCTATAAGACGGACAATGCGCTGCATTTCTTTATTCCCCGCCTGGTGAATACCGGCGGCCGTGGCTCCAGAGGCCCCCAGCCGAGAGACCCCGTGAAAGAGGGACTGGAGAAAGTGGAAACAGTGCGGGTGTTTTTCCGGGAAGCCAAAGCTTACCTGCAGGAGAATAAACACGCCGCCACCAATATCAAATTCGAGGCGATGCGCCGGCTGTTCAACCGCGAACAGAAACTGTTCATCCACTGCGAACTGGTAAAGGAAATGCTGATCGCCATCGATTTTGCCAAAGAGTTCGACATGGACGTGGTGATCGTTGGCGGGGCCGACTCCTGGCAGATCACAGACCTGCTGAAACAAAATAACATCGCCGTGGTGCTCACGCAGCCGCATAGCCTGCCGCTGATGGCAGACGATGATATCGACCAGCCGTATAAAACAGCCGCGCAATTGCAAAAAGCCGGCGTGCTGTTCTGCCTGAGCAACGAAGGTTTCTGGCAACAGCGTAACCTCGGCTTTGAAGCCGGTACCGCCAGCGCTTTTGGCCTGAGCCGCGAAGAGGCGCTGTCTGCAGTAACGCTGAATGCCGCTAAGATCCTGGGTATTGATAAAAGCACCGGTTCACTGGAAACGGGCAAAGACGCCAATATCGCTGTCAGCACCGGCGATATGCTGGACATGAAATCCAGTGTGATTACCCGCGCTTTTATCCAGGGCCGGGAAATCAACCTGGACAACAAGCAGCATCAGCTGTATGAAAAGTATCAACAGAAGTATGGTATCAAATAACACCGGTATCGATATAAAAAAAGGGAAGATCATGACGATCTTCCCTTTTTGTTGTTGAAGTAATTTGTTTTATACCGCTTTTACGAGGAAATAGTTTTCTTTCCCCCTTTGTACCAGGATGTATTTATCCCGGAGTAATAAGCCAGTATTAACCAGAGCATCTACACCGGATACTTTTGTTTTATTGATGCTTACACCTCCTCCCTGCACCATTTTACGGGCTTCTCCTTTGCTGGAAAAAATGCCGGTTTCTGCCAGGAAACTAACAATATCTTTGCCTGCTTCCAGATCTGATTTGGGTACTTCGGGTTGTGGTATGCCTTCCATTACATCCATGAGATCATCTTCTGACAGTGCCAGTAAAATTTCTGCTGTGTTTTTGTTGAATAGGATAGAAGATGCTTCTACTGCAAACTTATAGGCTTCTTCACCGTGAATGAAAGTAGTTACTTCCTGTGCCAGTCTCTTTTGTAAAACACGTTTGCCGGTATCCTGCCGGTGTTCTTCGATGAGGGCATCTATCTCTTCTTTCTCCAGGAAGGTGAAGATTTTGATATAGCTTTCTGCATCTACATCGCTGGTTCTGAACCAGAACTGGTAGAACGCATACGGCGAGGTCCTTTTTGGGTCCAGCCATACGGTGCCTTGTTCGGTTTTACCGAATTTGGTGCCATCTGCTTTTTTGATCAGCGGGCAGGTGAAGGCGAAGGCCTGACCCTGTGCTTTGCGGCGGATCAGTTCTGTACCGGTAACGATATTGCCCCATTGATCAGAGCCGCCCATCTGCAGTTTACAGTTTTTGGCGGTATACAGATGAAAGAAGTCGTATCCCTGAATGAGCTGATAGGTGAATTCGGTGAATGACATCCCGTTATCGCCTTCGATTCTTTTTTTCACAGAATCTTTGGCCATCATATAGTTAACGGTGATGTGTTTACCCGTATCGCGGATAAAGTCGAGGAAGGAAATGTGCTGAAACCAGTCGTAGTTATTCACCATTTCCGCCGCATGAGGTTTGGCAGGATCGAAATCCAGGAAGCGCTCCAGCTGTTTCCTGATACCGTCCACATTTCTCCGGAGGGTTTCGTCGTCGAGCATTTTCCTTTCTTCTGCCTTGAATGAGGGGTCGCCCACCATACCGGTAGCGCCGCCTACTAACGCCAGGGGCTTATGTCCTGCCTTTTGCAGGTGCACCAGCAGCAGGATGGGTACCAGGCTGCCGATGTGCAATGACTCTGCAGTAGGGTCGAAACCAATGTAAGCAGTGGTCATTTCCTTTTGCAGTTGCTCCTCAGTGCCAGGCATCATATCCTGTAGCATACCCCGCCAGCGCAGTTCTTCTATCAGATTCATGATTCAATAACAATTTTTGCAAACCTACACAAAAATGTGGGAACGGGGGAGATAAGCTGTAAACGACTGTTTTTTCGGCAGGTTACAGAAATGCCGTATTTTTAACCAGGGCCGGTAAACGGCACATCACAATCATATTTAGTCATCTTGTTATATATTATTTCCAAAATTTATTTGTTATGAAAAAAGGATGGTGTCTTATCCTGCTGTTGTTCATGGCCGGTTCGCTGTCAGCGCAGGATTGCGCCGGTTATTATTACCTGCTTAACAATGCGCAGGTGGAAATGACGGTGTACGACGGCAGTAATGCGCCGATCGGTAAAACCCTTTATAAGGTGAGTAATGTGCGGAAAGAGGCGACAGGCACGGTTTCCGACTTTACGGCGACGGTGTTCGACAAGTCCGACAAGATGATCACTACCAGCCAGGGCAGCTTCAAATGCAGCGGCGACGGGGTGGCTATAGATATGAAGGTGGGAATGCCTTCCCTATCGCAGCTGAAAGACCTGAAGATGCAGGCCAAAACCACCGATGCTTTTCTGAACTACCCGGCAAATATGCAGGTGGGCCAGGAACTGAAAGGAGGTACGTTTGAAATGGCCGGTAATATGGGAGGCATGGAAGTAGGTGTGGCCTATACGGTGAATAACCGGAAAGTAGTGGGTAAAGAGAAAATCACCACACCGGCAGGCAGCTGGAACTGTTTTAAAATCAGTTATAACCTGTCGTTTAAAATGCAGATGCTGGGCAACAGTGTGCCGATGGAGCTCACCGCTACAGAATGGTTTGCGCCGGGATTTGGCGTGGTAAAGACGGTATCTTACAGGGAAGGGAAAGAAGCCGGATCAACGATGATCACCAGTTTCAAAAAATAGTGGCATCCTAAAAGAAGAACGGCCTTGTATCACTACAAGGCCGTTTTTTTATTTTACATCCGCCGGAGACACTTCACCAGGCTGTCACGCCAGTAGGGGATTTGTATGCCGAAGGTGTTTTTAATTTTTTCTTTATTGAGCACGCTGTAAGCGGGTCTGGCGGCGGCTGTTTTGTATTTGTCTGAAGTCACCGGCAGTACTTTGGTGGTGGCTGCGGTAAGCTCCTTGATCGTCACCGCGAAGTCGTACCAGCTGGTAACGCCTTCGTTGCTGTAGTGGTACACGCCGCCCAGTTCCTCCTGCGGATGATCCGCCTTGTATTGCAGGATGTCAAGCAGGGCGGTGGCGAGGTCGCCTGCATAGGTGGGGGTGCCCGCCTGGTCAAACACAACGCTCAGTTCCGCTTTTTCCCGCATCAGTTCCTGCATCCGTTTTACGAAATTGACACCGTGCTCGGAGTAGAGCCAGGAGGTACGTACCACGATCGTATCGGGGTTGTATCCGGTGGCAGCGGCTTCCCCGCGCAGTTTGGAGGCGCCGTAGATACTCTGCGGATCGGTATCGTCTGTTTCGGTGTAGGGAACGTTCTGCTTCCCGTTGAACACATAATCGGTGGAAATGTGTATCAGCTGGGTGTTGTGCCGGGCGCAGGTTTCTGCCAGCGCCAGCACCGCCTGGAAATTGAGCAGAAAAGCATTGTCTTCTTCAGATTCTGCTTTGTCCACTGCCGTATAGGCGGCACAGTTAATACAGGCGTCTGCCTGGTGGGCACTGAACCAGGCGTCTATCGAAGCTGTGTCGGTAATATCCAGTTCGCTGGCATCGGTAAAATGCAGCTGGAATTGTGGGTAGGCTTCGGCCGCTTTTTTCAGGGATTGTCCCAGTTGGCCGTGTCCGCCGGTAACGAGAATATTTTTCATGGCAAATAGCTGCTGTTAAAAGACAAAATTATGGGTAACATCTGCCAGCCTGGGCAGCAGAAGGTCCTTTTCTGAGACCACGGCTTTGTCCAGCGCAATGCCCCAGTTGATATTCAACGCAGGGTCATTATAACTGATGCCGCCTTCGCTGCCTTTGTGATAGAAGCTATCGCATTTATACATCACTTCCGCGGTGTCGCTGGTAACGGCATAGCCGTGGGCAAAACCTTTCGGCACCAACAGTTGCAGCTTGTTGGCAGCGCTGAGCTCAATGACGTAGGATTGGCCGTAGGTGGGCGATCCTTTACGCAGGTCTACAACAGCGTCTATGATACTGCCCTCCAGCACCCTGATCAGTTTGGTCTGTGCATGAGGTTCCAGCTGGTAGTGCAATCCTCTCAATACCCCGTAAGAGGAGCGGGCCTGGTTGTCCTGTATGAAATTATAATCCAGGCCGGCGGCATGAAAGGTATTGGCGTTGTAGCTCTCGAAAAAATATCCGCGGTGATCTCCGAAGACAGTCGGCTCATATATAAGTAACCCGGGGAAACCGGTTGCTGTAAAAGGCATAACTGGTAATTATCGCTTTTGGTACTGCTCCTGATAATATTTCTGGTAATTGCCGCTGGTGACATGTTGCAACCATTCCTCGTTGGCGAGGTACCAGTCTACTGTTTTTTCCAGGCCTTCCTCAAACTGGAGAGATGGTTCCCATCCCAGTTCTTTGTTCAGCTTGGTGGCATCAATGGCATAACGCAGGTCATGGCCGGCGCGGTCTTTTACGAAGGTGATCAGCTGGGCAGAGGTGCCTTCGGGGCGACCCAGCTTCTTGTCCATGATACGGCATAACAGCTGTATCAGGTCAATGTTCTTCCATTCGTTGAAACCGCCGATGTTGTAGGTTTCGCCTGTCCTGCCCTTGTGGAAAATGGTATCGATGGCGCGGGCATGGTCGTTTACATATAACCAGTCGCGCACATTCTCTCCTTTGCCATACACAGGCACCGGCTTGTTGTTTTTGATATTGTGGATGGCCAGCGGGATCAGTTTCTCCGGGAAATGATGGGACCCGTAGTTATTGGAACAGTTGGAGATAATGGCCGGCAGATGATACGTGTGATAGTAGGCCATCACAAAGTGATCGGAGCTGGCTTTGGAGGCTGAATACGGCGAACGCGGATCGTAGGCGGTGGTTTCATGGAAGAATCCTTCCTCGCCGAGTGAGCCGTATACCTCGTCGGTAGACACATGGTAAAACAGCTTGTTTTCCATGTTGTCTTTCCAATACTTGCGGGCGGTATTCAACAACACCGCTGTTCCCAGCACGTTGGTTTTGATGAAGGCCAGCGGGTCCATAATGGAACGGTCCACATGGCTTTCTGCGGCGAGATGTATCACTCCATCAAACTGGTACTTTCCGAAAAGCTGATCGATGAAAGTTTCGTCTGTAATATCTCCCTTTTCAAAAATATAATTAGGGAGATCTTTCACATCCAGCAGGTTTTCAAGATTACCGGCATAGGTCAGCGCATCCAGGTTCACGATCTGGTAGTCAGGGTATTTGGTGACAAATAATCTGACCACGTGTGAACCGATAAAGCCTGCCCCGCCTGTAATAAGTAATTTCCGTTTCATGGAACGACGAATGATTAGGTGCTATTTTAATAATGCCTGTTTGAAATATTCGAAGGTGATCTTTAATCCTTCCTGTCTGCCTACCTTCGGTTCCCAGCCCAGCAGGGTCCGGGCTTTGGTGATGTCCGGCTGCCGTTGTTTCGGATCGTCTTTCGGTAACGGATGATAGACGATCTTTTGTTTGGAGCCTGTCAGTGCAATGATTTCTTCTGCAAACTGGTTGAGGGTGATCTCCTCCGGGTTGCCAATGTTTACCGGCAGATGATAATCGCTCAGCAGCAGGCGGTAAATACCTTCGACGAGATCGTCCACATAACAGAAGGAGCGGGTTTGTTTGCCGTCGCCAAACACCGTCAGGTCCTGTCCGCTCAGTGCCTGGCTCATAAAGGCCGGTAAAGCGCGGCCGTCGTTGAGGCGCATGCGGGGGCCGTAGGTGTTAAAGATACGGACGATCCTGGTTTCCACGCCATGGAAATTATGGTAGGCCATGGTAATAGATTCCAGGAATCTTTTGGCTTCGTCATATACGCCGCGCGGGCCTACAGGGTTTACATTACCCCAGTATTCCTCTGTTTGCGGATGCACATTGGGATCGCCATATACTTCGGAAGTAGAGGCCACGAGAATGCGGGCTTTCTTTTCCTTGGCCAGCCCCAGCAGATTGTGCGTACCCAGCGATCCTACTTTCAGTGTCTGGATCGGCATTTTCAGGTAATCGATCGGACTGGCCGGCGAAGCGAAATTCAGGATATAATCCAGTTTACCCGGTATGTGGACAAACTTGGTAACGTCGTGATGATAGTATTCGAAGTCCTGCAGAGGGAACAGGTGTTCGATATTTTTGATGTTCCCGGTAAGGAGGTTGTCCATGGCAATCACATGAAAACCTTCCTTTATAAAGCGATCGCAGAGATGCGAGCCCAGGAAGCCGGCAGCGCCGGCTATGAGGATTCTCTTTTTTTCCATTTATTAAAGGTATGTAATGATCGGTTAAGCAATGGCAGCACGACCCACGCTCTCATAATGGTATCCCATTTCTCTCATGCGTGCTACTTCGAAAAGATTACGGCCGTCGAAAATGGCTTTGTGCTTCAAGGCAGCGGAGATCTTATGGAAATCTGGTGTTCTGAACACGCTCCATTCTGTGGCGATGATCAGCGCATCCGCCTTGTCGAGGCAGGTATACTGATGCTCTGCGTAAGTTATTTTATCGCCTACGATCTGTTTAACATTCTCCATGGCTTCCGGGTCGAACACGGTAACAGTGGCGCCGGCGGCCAGCAGGGCATCAATGATGTATAATGCCGGGGCCTCGCGGATGTCATCCGTGTTAGGCTTGAATGCCAGTCCCCATAAAGCAAAATGTTTGCCTTTCAGATCATCGTTAAAATAAGCTTTTATTTTAGGCAACAGAAACAGTTTCTGCTTTTCGTTCACATCCATCACGGCATTCAGTATACGGAAGTCATAGTTTACGTCTTCAGATGATTTTACCAGTGCCTGAACGTCTTTCGGGAAACAGCTGCCGCCGTAACCGATACCGGGAAACAGGAACCGTTTTCCGATACGGTCGTCACTACCGATGCCTCTGCGGACCATATCCACATCGGCGCCCAGCTTTTCACACAGCACGGCTATCTCATTCATGAATGAGATCTTCGTAGCCAGGAAAGAGTTGGCGGCGTATTTGGTCAGTTCAGCAGATTTTTCATCCATGTAGATGATCGGGTTGCCTTGTCTTACAAAAGGAGCATAGAGGTCTCCCATAACCTTGCGGGCCCTTTCGGAATTGGTGCCGATCACTACACGATCGGGCTTCATGAAATCGTCTACCGCCACACCTTCACGCAGAAATTCCGGGTTGGACACCACGTCAAAAGGTGTTTTACAGTTTTGGGCGATGGCCGCGGTTACTTTTTCAGCGGTACCCACAGGCACCGTGCTTTTATCTACGATTACCTTATAATCGGTCATCAGTTTACCCAGCTGTTCTGCTACTCTCAGTACAAAAGACAGGTCGGCAGCGCCATCCGCACCGGGAGGTGTCGGCAACGCCAGAAAGATAACTTCGGCGTCACGGATTCCCTCTTCCAGGCTGGTGGTAAAAAATAAACGTTCTTCCTTGAGGTTGCGTTCAAACAGTTTTTCCAATCCTGGCTCATAAATAGTGATCTGACCGGAAGAAAGCTTTGCTACTTTGTTGACATCGATATCTACGCAGGTAACATCATTGCCTGTTTCTGCGAAACAGGTACCGGTTACCAGTCCTACGTAACCAGTGCCTACTACTGTAATCTTCATGCTGGGGAATTGTTTAGAAATGATTTGATAGAATGAATAATGTGATCTAACTGATCGTTGTCCATTTCAGTATGTATCGGCAAGGAAATCACCTTGGTGGTGAGGTTATCGGTTACGGGTAAGTCAAAGGCTGCGCCGCCAAAATGCTCGAACATCTTCTGGCGGTGAGCCGGCACAGGGTAATAAATCATGGCAGGCACCTGTTTTGTTGCCAGGTATTCCTGCAGTTTGTTTCTGTCTGCGCCATTCAGTTGGAGGGTATATTGATGGAACACATGATAGCTGTTGGGGGCACGATAAGGCGTGGTGATCTGCGGCATATCGGCAAAAGCGGCGTCGTAAGCGTCTGCCACGGCCCTGCGGGCATTGATATATTCATCCAGCAACGGCAGTTTGATACGCAGTACGGCTGCCTGTACGGAGTCGAGACGGGAATTGACCCCTACCACATCGTGGTAGTAGCGGGCGGACTGGCCATGGTTGGCCACCATCCTGATTTTGGCCGCCAGCGCGTCGTCGTTGGTGAACAGGGCGCCGCCGTCGCCATAACATCCCAGGTTTTTGGAAGGGAAGAAAGAGGTGCAGCCAATATGACCGATGGCGCCGGCTTTCTTTACGCTGCCATCTGCAAAAGTATAGTTGCCGCCGATGGCCTGTGCGTTGTCTTCGATCACATACAGGTTATGCTTGGCTGCTACCGCCATCAGGGGCTCCATGTCTGCCACATGACCATAAAGATGTACGGGAACGATCGCTTTTGTTTTAGGAGTGATGGCTTTTTCTACCGCCGCCACATCGAGACAGTAAGTCTGCGGGTCTACGTCCACGAATACAGGCTTCAGCTGCAACAGGGCGATCACTTCGGCGGTGGCGATAAAAGTAAAGGAAGGGGTAATCACTTCGTCACCGGGCTGCAGGTCCAGTGCCATCATTGCTATTTGTAAGGCATCGGTGCCGTTGGCGCAGGGGATCACATGTTTGATGTCCAGATACTGCTGCAGCTCTTCCGCAAATTTCTGCACCGCTCCACCATTGATAAAAGCAGCAGATTCCAGCACGTCCTGGATGGCAGCATCCACTTGCGGTTTAATCTTCGTATACTGGCGTTTCAAGTCAACCATCTGAATAGGCACCATATGCTATGTATATTTTTATTTTGTTTAAAGTGTGCAAATTTACAAATTTTGGGATTGGGTGGGGATTATCTTTGCAGGACGATTAAATTTCAGTAAAAGTACGCAGGCGAATGTTAGCAAAGGCAATTTACAATACCGGTATCCGGCTTTACAGGGCAGGAGTAGGTCTGGCAGCCATGGGCGGCAAAAAGAAGGCATCTTTATGGCTGAATGGCCGTCAACACTGGCGTTCCCGGATGGAGCAGGCCGGTATCGGCCGGCACCCGCTGATTTGGGTGCATGCCGCCTCCCTGGGGGAGTTTGAACAGGGCAGGCCGGTGCTGGAGGAGCTCCGGCAGCAATATCCCGGCTATAAAATTTTGTTAACTTTTTTTTCTCCCTCCGGCTATGAGGTGCGAAAAGACTACCCCGGCGCCGACTACGTCTGTTACCTTCCGCTGGACACCCGCCGTAATGCAGAGGATTTTATCAGCATTGCCCGCCCCGCCCTGGCTATCTTTATTAAATATGAGTTCTGGTACCACTTCCTCACGGAACTGTATACACGAAAAATACCGGTCCTGCTCGTGTCTGGTATCTTCCGGGAAGGCCAGCTCTTTTTTAAAGGCTATGGCGGCATATTCCGCCGCCTGTTGCAGCAGCTGACCCACATCTTCGTGCAAAACGAAAATTCCCTGCGCCTGTTGCAGGGCATCGGCATCCGGACAGCCAGCATCAGCGGCGATACCCGGTTTGACCGGGTGGCGGCGCTGCTCACAGAACAAAATACTTTACCGCTGATAGCGCAGTTTGCGGGCGACAGCCGCCTGCTCGTGGCCGGCAGCTCCTGGGCGGAAGACGAACAGCTGCTGGCATCATGGTGGCGGCAAACGGACCGCCCCGGTATGAAAATGATCATCGCCCCCCATGAAATCCACGAATCCCATATCCGGCAGATACAGGCCCTTTTCCCCGAAGCGGTGACCTATTCCGCGCTGAAAGCGGGCGCCCCTCCGGCAGATGTGCTCATTATTGATAATATCGGGATGTTAACCACCCTGTACCGCTATGCCCATGTAACTTACGTAGGCGGAGGTTTCGGGAAAGACGGTATCCACAACCTGCTGGAACCGGCGGCATACAGCAAACCTGTGATCATAGGACCGGAATACAGCAAATACTTTGAAGCCGTGGAACTGGTGGCGCTTAAAGGCGCGCTGGTAGTAACGGAGCCTGCTAACCTGGAAGGCTATATGAAGCGGTTGCTGAACGAACCTGCTTTTTATGCGGAAACCGCTTCCATAGCGGGTCACTATGTAAAGGACAATAAAGGGGCAACGGAGAAAATCCTGCAATATATTCAGGAGAACCGCTTTCTGAGCAAGGAATAGAAGTGTTTTACCAGGTGATGGTCATCCTGCCATCCCTGGATGATCTTGATCTCCCGCTGTATCCAGTAATCAGCTTCCTGCAGGGAGTTAAATTCATTGATGGTTTTGACGGAGCGTTCGTAGAGGTCAGTATCACCGCGGAACAGTTCCTGGATGAACTGGTACTTGTCGTTGATGCCGATGGCTGCGCGCAGATCTTTTACCGGCATGTCCCCCAGTTTCTGGGCTACTTCCGTTTGTTGCTGCCGCAGGCGGTCATTCAGGGACAGGCCGCTATGATTGCCTACCAGCTCGTTCAGGTCTTTACGGATACCATGCGTATCGGGTACGGTATGCGGCTTTGCCTGCGCTTGCACCGGCGCTGGCGTGGGAGCTGGGGTCGGAGCGGGTATGGGTGCTGGTTCCGGTTCAGCTGCCTGGTCGAACAGCGTAGCGGGTGGCGGTGCCTTTTCCTTTTCTTTCTCTTTTTCCCTGACAGGGACATCCTTGAAAACGGGTTCCTGTAAAGATTCCCTGGCGGCGGGAGGGGGCATATTGGCAGCCAGGGTAGGGATGGGCTGGGCCGTTATCACCGGTTCCGGTTTGGAAGGAACAGGGTCTGCCACAGCGGATTGTGGATAACCTGCAGCCGGGGCTTCCGGTTTATCTGCTGGTAATGTTGTAGTTTGCGCTGCGGTTGTAACCGGTACGGACACGGGGGGCTGCACGGGCATGATCACAGCAATGTCTTGTCTGTTCTGCATCTGCTGCTGCTGTTGTTTGTTACGCACATACAACACCTCCGCCTGCAGCAACTGTACATAGTAAGATATCGCCTGCAGGTCTGCACCGGAATTTTTCAATTCCTGTAACTTCTCAATTAATGCATTTATTTTTTCCATGCCTTAATTGTTAACGCTTCGTGATAGGAATTATTTTATTTGGATAAAATTAGCGTATTTTAATTAATTAATAATCAAAATAATACAATATGTTTATTGAACCTTCTCTTGCAGGAGGACGGAGAGGCTGGATCGAGGTAATATGTGGCTCTATGTTCTCGGGAAAAACCGAAGAGCTCATCCGCCGCCTGAAGCGTGCCCGTATTGCCAACTTAAAGGTGGAGATCTTTAAACCGGTGGTAGACACCCGTTATGATGAAGGTAGCATTGTATCGCACGACGAGAATAAAATTATTTCCACGCCGATTGACAACTCACAGCAGATCCTGCTGCTGGCGCAGGAAGTAGACGTGATAGGAATAGACGAGGCGCAGTTTTTTGACGCGGAGCTGCCCAATGTGTGCGACAAACTGGCGTTGCAGGGTATCCGGGTGATCGTGGCGGGGCTGGATATGGATTATACCGGTAAGCCCTTCGGGCAGATGCCGTTCATGCTGGCCAAAGCCGATTATATCACCAAACTGCACGCCATCTGCGTGTGTTGCGGCAATATCGCCAATTACTCTTACCGCAAATCTGCGGAAACAGAAACGTTGCTGCTGGGCGAAAAAGACCTGTACGAGCCACGCTGCCGGCATTGTTATTATGAAGTGAAATAACAGGATCATCTATAAACAGGATGGCCGGTCTCTGGGAGACCGGCCATCCTGTTTATAATAATATGTCAACTTCCGGGACGTCAGCCCGCGGATTGCTGTTTTACTTTAAAGGTGAATTTTTTCTGGGTAAGATAGCTGAAGATGACCACCAGCGCGGTCGTAAAGATTTTACCGATGGTAGGGTAGAAGTGCAGCCTGTCGACAAACAGCTTCATCAGGAAGTAGTTGAGCAGAATGCAGATACCTACCAGCAGGAAATAGCGGAACAGCTGCACCCGGCCCCGGAGATTGGACTCAGAGAACACCACGTACTTGCTCAGCAGGAAACCTGTGGGGAAAGTCACCGCCATCGACATAAACAGGGCAGCAATGTGCGCGCTGATATCGATAAAAGGCAGATGGATCATCTCCTTCTGTAATACAAAATTGTAACAGATGAAGTACAAAAGGATGTCCATCGCCGTATTCCCGCCACCACAGGCAAGGTAGCGGAAGGTTTGCCGGGGCATGAACCGGGCAAACGGCTGATAGAAGAAGTCGATGATTTGTAGTATGATCCTGCGTAACATGTTAAAACTGGCGCAAATTTAGTCGTTTTAGGATTTTCCAGGCACCTATTTAAACTTATCTTAACATATTTCTCTTTTTCCAGGCAGATGAGGGCTGCTTTTCATAACCGGTCGCTGATTGTAAAGCTACGGTTTGTTGCTGCCACACCTGTGCAGCCAGGATGGCGGCCAGTTTGTCTATCTCCGGACGCTCTGCCAGCAAGGCTTGCGGCGTATAATATTTATTGATAAAATTGGTATCAAAACGGCCCTCGATAAAGGCGGGTTGTTGCAGGGCCCAGTGGCCGAAGGGCAGGGTGGTGCGGATGCCTTTCACCTGGTACTCTTCGATGGCGCGGATCAGCCGGTGGCGTGCTTCTTCACGGGTGCTGCCCCAGGCGATCAGTTTGGCGATCATCGGGTCGTAGAAGATAGGGATGTCCATGCCTTGTTCATAGCCGTCATCCACCCGTACGCCGTAGCCTTGCGGGCGGATATAGGTTTCCAGGCAGCCGGTGTCGGGCAGGAAGTTGTTGGCCGGATCCTCGGCGCATATACGCAGTTCTATCGCATGTCCGTTGATCGTAAGGTCTTCCTGGGAAAAGGACAGCTTCTCGCCGCGGGCCACCCGTATCTGTTCCTTTACCAGGTCCAGGCCGGTGATCAGCTCGGTGACAGGGTGTTCTACCTGTAGGCGGGTGTTCATCTCGAGGAAGTAGAAGTTCAGCTGCTCGTCTACCAGGAACTCCACGGTGCCGGCGCCGTAATAGTTACAGGCTTTGGCCACATCTACGGCGCACTTGCCCATAGCCGCCCTGATGGCGGGCGTGAGCACAGATGACGGTGCTTCTTCTATCAGTTTCTGGTGCCGGCGCTGGATAGAGCATTCCCGTTCAAACAGGTATACGCAGTTGCCATGCTGGTCGCCCAGTATCTGTATTTCAATGTGGCGGGGAGCGCCTACATATTTTTCAATGAAAACGGCATCGTCGCCGAAGGCGCTGAGGGCTTCGCTTTTAGCCAGCCGGATCTGTTCTTCCAGTTCTTCCGGGGCGTTAACGACGCGCATACCTTTACCGCCACCACCGGCGGAAGCTTTGATCAGGATAGGAAAGCCGGTTTTCTTCACCACTTCCTGTGCTTCTTCTACGCTGCGGAGGGGTGTTTCGGTGCCCGGCACCATCGGCACCCCGAATTTTTGCGCCGCCTGTTTGGCCGCCAGTTTGCTGCCCATCGTTTCGATGGAAGCAGCGGCAGGACCGATAAAAGTGATACCGGCATCGGCCACCTGCTGCGCGAAATGCGCATTTTCGCTCAGAAACCCGTAGCCCGGATGGATACCGTCTGCCCCGCGCTCTTTGGCCACCGCAATGATTTTTTCCCCCAGCAGGTAAGACTGGCTGGAAGGCGCAGGCCCTATGCATACCGCTTCGTCGGCGTATTGTACAAAAGGCATGGTGCGGTCAGCTGCTGAATACACGGCCACTGTCTTGATTCCCATTTCACGGGCAGAACGCATAATGCGCAAGGCTATTTCTCCACGATTGGCTACCAGGATCTTTTTCATGCAAAATTTTTAACAAGCAGCTAATATAAGCAATCAATCGTAATTTCGCGGTCACATGAAATCTGCTATCCACCAAATATATACGCTGGTCCGGAAGGACCTGGTGCTGGAGCTGCGGCAGCAATACGCTTTTTATGGCGTGTTGCTGTATATCATCTCCACTGTTTTTGTGATCAACCTGATGATGGGCAAACCGGATGACAAATTATGGAACGCCCTTTTCTGGGTGATACAGTTGTTTGTGGCGGTAAACGCCATTGCCAAAAGTTTTATGCAGGAGAACAGGGGACGGCTGTTGTATTTCTATTCGCTGGTGCCTCCGCGCGTGTTCATTGCGGCCAAACTGATCTATAATGTTATCCTGATGACCCTCATGAGCCTGATCGCGCTGGTATGCAGTTTTACATTCCTGGGCAACCCGCTGCATAACACCGGGTATTTCGTAGGGATCGTACTGTTGGGCGGCACGAGCCTCAGCCTGTTGTTTACCGTGCTGGCGGCCATTGCGGCCCAGGCCAACCATAACGCTGCGTTGATGGCGGTGATGGGCTTCCCGCTGATGATGCCCATGCTGATGCTGCTGGCCAATGTGTCTTTGTCGGCTTTTGTAACGGTGTACCAGCCGGGACTGCCCAAGATGTTCCTGCTGCTGGGCGGAATGGACCTGCTGACGATTGCCCTTACCATGGTGCTCTTCCCGTTCCTGTGGAAGGACTGATTTCGAAATATCGAATATTTCTGCTACTTATATAAACGGATTTTAACGGGTAATTCAGGATTTTGGATAAACTTAAAATCGCGTAAAATCTTTGCGATTAAGGATAAAACGTGTAGGTTTGCCCCGGAATATAGCTGTTAAAAAATGGCCAGACATTGGTGGAAAGCATTAGCGATACTGCTTCTGATTTATGTAATTATCGCCGGGTTCACTATCAGGATACCAATCATAGGAACCAATGGACAATCATCCCGTGGATTGTTTTTTCATGTGCCAATGTGGATATGTATGTATACCATGTTCACCATCTCCGTTGTCAATTCTCTTCTCTACCTGTCCAAATATGATCTGAAAAGAGACGTATATGCCTCCAGTGCAGCACGGGTAGGCGCCTTTTTTGGTGTGTTGGGTTTTGCCACCGGTTCCCTCTGGGCCACCTATACCTGGGGCGGCACGCTGACAGACGATCCCAAACAAATATGCACCGCCATCGCCATCCTCATCTATATGGCGTACCTGGTGCTGCGTATCTCGATCCACGATATCGATAAAAGGGCCCGTATCTCTGCGGTGTTCAACATCTTCGCCTTCGCCCTGCTCATCCCGCTGACGTATATCATCCCCCGTATGGTGGATTCCCTTCACCCGGGAAGCGCCTCTACGCCCGGATTTGCTTCAAAAGACACGGATGGCGGTATGAAACTGGTGCTGTACCCTGCCTTTATCGGCTGGACCCTCCTGAGCGTGTGGATCTACAACCTGCTGGTCCGCTATAAAAAACTTGAGCTTAAAAATATTTTTAAATGATCAATAGAGCGTTTTCATTTTGCCTGACACTCACCCTCCTGCTGGTGTCTGTACTGGCAAATGCACAACAACAGGATACAGAGAAAGGGGCCTTAAACGAGTTCTTCCGCAGTGGTGACAAGATATATGTGATCGTAGGCGTTTTAGTGATCATCTTCCTGGGTATCGTACTCTTCCTCATTAACCTGGACAGAAAGATCAGCAAGCTGGAGCAGCGGGACAAAAAATAATCCGTGATAATCTAATCGTTATACCAAAACAATACATATTATGTCGCAAGATCAGCATTATAGCTTTTTCCAGAGCGTGGAAAGAAGTTTCGACAAAGCCGCGGTTTTCACTAAGTGGGACAAAGGTATTCTGGAACAGATCAAGGCTTGTAACGCCGTTTACCAGATCAAATTTCCGGTAAGAATCGGCGATGGTGTACAGGTAATTGAAGCTTACCGCGTACAACACTCTCATCACAAACTGCCTTGTAAAGGCGGTATCCGCTTCAGCGATGAAGTAAACCAGGATGAGGTGATGGCGCTGGCTTCCCTGATGACCTACAAATGCGCGATCGTTAACGTGCCTTTTGGCGGTGCTAAAGGTGGTCTTAAAATCAATCCCCGCAACTATACCCCTTTCCAGCTGGAAGCGATTACCCGTCGTTATACTGCGGAACTGGTAAAGAAAAACTTTATCGGTCCCGGTACAGACGTTCCGGCTCCTGACTATGGTACCGGCGAAAGAGAAATGAGCTGGATCCTGGATACTTACATGAGCCTCCGTCCGGGTGAAATTGACGGCTATGGCTGTGTTACCGGTAAACCGGTATCCCAGGGCGGCGTACGCGGACGTACCGAAGCCACCGGCCTCGGTGTGTTCTACGGCCTGCGCGAACTGTGCAACATTAAGGAAGATATGGAACGCCTCGGCCTCACTACCGGCCTGGAAGACAAACGTGTGGTGGTACAGGGTATGGGTAACGTAGGTTATCACGCTGCCAAATACTTCCACGAAGCGGGTGCTAAAGTGATCTGCCTCATCGAATGGGATGGCGCTATCTTCAGCGAAAACGGCCTCGATCCGGATGCTGTACTGAAACACAAAAAAGAAACCGGCTCTATCATCAACTTCCCCGGCTCTGCCAACCTGAATAAAAATACCGACGGCCTGGAACTGGAATGCGAAATCCTGATCCCCGCAGCCCTGGAAAATGTGATCGACAAACATAATGCGCCCAACGTAAAGGCAAAAATCATCGGTGAAGCCGCCAACGGCCCGCTCACACCGGAAGCTGATGAGATCCTGAACAAAAAAGGCGTGATCGTAGTGCCTGATATGTTCCTGAACGCCGGCGGTGTAACCGTTTCTTACTTTGAATGGCTGAAAAACCTCAGCCACGTGCGTTATGGCCGTCTGGGCAAACGCTTCGATGAAAACATGAATATCCACATTCTGCAGACCATCGAAGAGCTGACCGGCAAAAAGGTATCCGATAAAGAAAGAAAATTCATCGCTCACGGTGCAGACGAAGTAGACCTGGTTTACTCCGGCCTGGAAGAAACCATGCACGCCGCCCTCCACGAAGTGCGTGACGTGATGATGGCCAACCCGCAGATCCATGATATGCGTACTGCCGCTTACGTGGTAGCCATCAACAAGGTAGGTGCCGCCTACGAGCAACTGGGTATCTTCCCTTGATCCCCGGCCATTGGGTTATTATTGAAGTTAGCTATTATAGAACAGCGAAGTCCGTCACGGTCTTCGCTGTTTTTTTATGTAAATAATTCAG
Organism: uncultured Chitinophaga sp.; assembly: GCF_946479755.1. The sequence continues at coordinate 71,666 of NZ_CAMLHC010000004.1, forward strand.
CTGGCTGTTTAAAAGGCAGGCATCGCCTCCAGGAAAACCCATTGCCGCGATGCCGGCTGGTGTGTACAGCAGAAAGTATGCATGCCGTTGGTCATGACGAGGTAGGTGGCCGGAATCACCATGTGGTAACGGACAACCTGTTCCAGCGTTTGCTGGCTGATGGGTACATTCATTTCCTTGCACTCCACCAGCATCCAGGGTTCCATGCGGCGGTTGTACACCACAATATCAAATCGCTTTTTCAGTTCCCCGAGCATGATCTCCCGCTCAATCCCGATCAGCGAAGCCGGATAACCCAGGGATTTTACGAGGTAATTGAGAAAATTTTGCCGTACCCATTCCTCTGGCGTAAGCCGCACGAATTTTTTCCGGTAGCGGTCAAAAATCAGTTCTTTGTCCTGCTCCCGGGTGATCCTGAAATCCGGTGGTGGAAAGTTAATGGTGATCAATACGTTGTCATTTATGCCGGGCACGAAGATAGGGGGATAATATGGAGAATAGCGAACAAAACCCTATATTTGCTTGTCAAAAGGCTATGAAGACAAAAGAAGAAATTGTAGCTAATTGGCTTCCCCGCTACACTGGTGAAAAGCTGGACCACTTCGGGTCGCACATCCTCCTCACCAATTTCAGTAACTACCTTACCATGTTTGCCGAATGGAACAACGTTGAAGTGATCGGCGCAGGTAAACCCATGCAGTGCGCTACTGCCGGCGACATTACCATTATCAATTTTGGTATGGGCAGCCCCGGCGCCGCCACCGTGATGGACCTGCTCAGCGCCATCCATCCCAAAGCGGTCCTGTTCCTGGGTAAATGCGGCGGCCTGAAAAAGAAAAACGCCATCGGCGACCTGATACTACCGATAGCGGCTATACGGGGTGAAGGTACCTCCAACGACTATTTCCCGCCTGAAGTGCCGGCACTGCCTGCGTTTGCGCTGCAGAAAGCTATCTCCACCACCATCCGGGAACTGGGGTATGATTACTGGACCGGCACCTGCTACACTACCAACCGACGGGTGTGGGAACACGATGCCGAATTCAAACAATACCTCGAACGCGTAAGGGCGATGGCGGTAGACATGGAAACTGCCACCATTTTTTCCGTCGGCTTTTTTAACAAGATACCTACCGGTGCGCTGCTGCTGGTATCTGACCAGCCGATGATCCCTGAAGGGGTTAAAACAGAGGAAAGCGATAAGAAAGTGACCACCAAATTTGTGGAACGTCACCTGCAGATCGGCATAGAATCCCTGCAGAAACTGATCGACAGCCACCAGACCGTGAAGCACCTGCGTTTTTAGAATTGTTGTATCTTCCGGGCATGCATGCTACACGCCTGGAGATACAAGATATGGAAGTGACCTTCCATGCACATGATACCACTGTCAAGGCTGTCAACCACCTGAACCTGTCTGTAGGCAGGGGAGAGATCATCGGGGTGGTGGGAGAATCCGGTTCCGGCAAATCGGTGACTTCCCTCTCTGTGATGCGCCTGATCCAGCCGCCGGGAAAGATCTCCCACGGAAAGATCCTCTACCACCATGCCAACGGCCAGGTGACAGACCTGGTGCAGCTTTCCGATACAGCCATGCGGGCTTACCGTGGCAATGAAATTGCCATGATCTTCCAGGAGCCGATGACCTCCCTCAATCCTCTGCATACCTGTGGCGCCCAGGTCACAGAAGCTATCCGCCTGCATAAAGGTATTTCGCTGGAAGAAGCCCGTGAACAGGCGAAAGCATTGTTTGCCCGGGTAAAGCTGCCCGATCCCGCTGTTATCATGGACCGTTACCCGCATGAACTGTCGGGCGGACAAAAACAACGCGTCATGATTGCCATGGCCATTTCCTGTGAGCCCCGCCTGCTGATTGCCGACGAACCCACTACTGCATTGGATGTGACTGTACAGAAAGCCATACTGGAGCTGCTGAAAGAGCTGCAGCAACAGATGGATATGAGCGTGCTGTTTATTACGCACGACCTGGGCGTGGTGGCGGAACTGGCAGAGCGGGTGGTGGTGATGTACAAAGGGAATATTGTGGAGCAGGGGCCGGTGCAACAGGTGTTTCTGCATCCGCAGCATCCGTATACGAAGGGACTGCTGGCCTGCCGGCCGCCGCTGGACAAGCGCCTGTCGCGACTGCCGGTTACCCGTGATTTTATGGAGACCGACGCGGAAGGAAATATACAGGAGAAAGCCGGCGCAGTAGCGGAGGTAGTCAACCGGCTGGTGATCAGTGATAGCGAACTAAAGGCCCGGCAGGCGAGACTGGCTGCCAGTCCGCCGTTGCTGGAGGTCCATGGGCTGCAGACCTGGTTTCCCGTAAAGAAAAGCATCACCGGCAAAGTACTGCAATGGTACAAAGCGGTGGATGATGTGAGTTTTACCGTTGTGCAGGGAGAAACGTTGGGGCTGGTAGGTGAGTCCGGCTGTGGCAAGACAACATTGGGAAGATCTCTTTTAAGGTTGATAGAACCAACCGGGGGGAGTATTGTTTATAAAGGGCAGGACTTACGTAGCCTGTCACCCGCCGGTATGCGGGCGCTGCGGAAAGATATGCAGCTTATTTTCCAGGACCCGTATGCTTCGCTGAATCCGCGCAAATCTGTTGGTGCGGCTATCCTGGAGCCGATGCAGGTGCATGGTCTGTATGGCAACGAGCGGAGGCAGCGGGAGAAGGTGCTGGAGCTACTGGAGAAGGTGAATCTGCTGCCGGAGCATTTCAACCGTTACCCGCACGAGTTTTCCGGCGGACAGCGGCAGCGGGTGGTGATCGCCCGGGCGCTGGCGGTAGATCCTTCCTTTATTATCTGTGATGAATCGGTAGCAGCGCTGGATGTGAGCGTGCAGGCGCAGGTACTGAATCTGCTGATCCGGTTGCGGGAGGAGTTTGGCTTCAGCTGTATTTTTATCTCGCATGACCTGTCGGTAGTGCGTTTTATCAGTGACCGGATGATGGTGATGCAGAAAGGAAAGATGGTGGAAACGGGGCCGGCCGACGAGGTATATGGTCATCCGCAGCATCCCTACACCCAGCAGTTAATTGCTGCCATACCGAAGGGATTGTAATGCATATATAGCTGATTGTTATACTAATAGCTCATTTTTTGATGGAATAGGTAATAATCAGTACCTTTGCACCCACTAAAAAATTCTTATTCATACCGTAATATGAAACTATCACAGTTCAAATTCGATCTCCCTTTAAACCTGATCGCACAGCACCCTTCCAAGACAAGAGATGAATCACGCTTAATGGTGGTAAATCGCACTACCGGAAAAATTGAACACAAGGTATTCAAGGATATCCTGGGTTATTTCAATGACAAGGATGTGATGATTGTCAACAACACCAAGGTGTTTCCGGCAAGGTTGTATGGCCGTAAGGAAAAGACAGGAGCAAAAATTGAGGTTTTCCTGCTGCGTGAGCTGAACAAGCAGAATCGCCTGTGGGACGTAATTGTTGACCCGGCACGTAAAATCCGCGTAGGCAACAAGTTGTATTTTGGTGACGATGAGTCACTGGTGGCAGAAGTAATTGATAATACTACTTCCAGAGGCCGTACCATCCGTTTCTTATTTGAGGGTAACGACGAGGAGTTCAAACAGGTGCTGGACACGCTGGGTGAAACGCCGCTGCCTAAGTATATTAAGCGTAAACCGGAAGAAGAAGACAAAGAGCGTTATCAAACCGTGTACGCCAAGTATGAAGGCGCCGTAGCGGCACCTACTGCTGGTCTGCACTTCAGCCGCGAGCTGATCAAACGCCTGGAGATTAAAGGGGTGAAATTTGCAGAAGTAACGCTGCACACCGGTTTGGGCACTTTCCGTCCGATTGAGGTGGAAGATCTGAGCAAACACAAAATGGATGCTGAGTATTTCCACATCGAGGAGCATGCGGTAAAAGTGGTGAACAAAGCGAAGGAAGAAAACCGCAGGATCTGCGCCATTGGTACTACTTCCGTACGTGCCGTGGAGTCTTCCGTTACTGCGCAGAACCACCTGAAAGCGGCAGAAGGCTGGACCAATACCTTTATTCACCCGCCGTATGATTTTGCTATTCCGAATGCGCTGGTGACCAATTTCCACCTGCCTAAAACCAGCTTGCTGATCATGGTTTGCGCCTTTGCAGGTTATGACCTGATCATGGAAGCTTATCAGCAGGCCATCAAGGAAAAATACCGTTTCTTCAGCTATGGCGACGCCATGTTGATTATCTGATAAACGACGGCTTACAAGTTTATTCACTGCGGATGCCTGAGAGAAGAGTGATTGAAATGTATATTTCGCACTGGTCTTCCCTCAGGCATTCGCGATTTTTACAGGGTAGTACGAATACCTTTTATGGGCAATAGAAAAAAAACAGCCATCATTGTGGCAGGAGGCTCCGGTTCCAGGATGCAGAGCGCCATACCCAAACAGTTTATGGACCTTGCGGGTAAACCGGTGTTATACCATACCATTACCGCTTTCACCTCTGCTTATCCGGACATGGAGATTGTACTGGTGCTGCCGGAGCAGCATATCAGTTACACCAATCATCTTTTGCAGGCTTTCGATAATATTCCGGCCATTACGCTGGTAAAGGGCGGGGAAACCCGTTTTCATTCCGTAAAGAACGGATTGCAGCAGATAAAGGGTGAGGCGGTTGTGTTTGTGCATGACGGGGTGCGGCCGCTGGTATCGCCGGCGTTGGTCCGTACCTGTTATGAAGCTGCGTTTAGTCACGGCAGCGCTGTTCCGGTGATAGATATGAAAGACAGTATCCGGGAAGTAAACGGGGAGGATAACAGGGCAGTGGACCGGGGGCGTTTCCGTATTGTGCAGACGCCGCAGACTTTTGTGTCTGAGTTGATATTACCGGCTTTTGAGCAGCCTTATGATCCGTTGTTTACTGATGAAGCTACGGTAGTGGAGCATTTCGGCCATTTTATACACCTGGTGGAGGGGGAGGAGTCGAACCTGAAGATCACGAAGCCGCTGGACCTGGTGCTGGCGAAGGCTTTCCTGGATTTACGGGTGTAGTTCACGCAAAGCTTTATAAGAGAGCAAAGAGTGCAAAGACAATAATTGTAATTTTAATAAGCGCAAAAAGCAAAGGAGCGAAGGTCAAATTTGATCTCCGCTCCTTTGCTTTTCTTATTATTCTTATGAACACCTTTGCGCTCCTGGCTTACTTTGCGTCTTTGCGAGAGATCTTTTGCAGGATCTGGTGAGCCACGTCGAGTGCCTGCAGGCCGTCGATGGCGTTTACGGCCACGGGTTTATTCTGCAGGATGGCGTCGCGGAACAGTTCCAGTTCCATCCGGATGGCGTTGGACTGTTTTACTTCCGGGTTATCGATAGCGATGGTTTTTTTGCCGCTGTTGGTTTCGATATCGAGGGTAAAGAGGCCTTCGTCTTCCGGTGTTTTCAGCTTGATAATTTCGGATTTTTTATCGAGGAAGTCGATACCGATGTAGGCATCTTTCTGGAAGAGGCGCATTTTGCGCATCTTTTTCAGGGAGATGCGGCTGGAGGTGAGGTTGGCCACGCAGCCGTTATGGAACTCGATGCGTACGTTGGCGATATCGGGGGTGTCGCTCATGACAGCCACGCCACTGGCGGATATGCGGCTGACGGTAGATTTAACGATGCTGAGTACGATATCGATATCGTGGATCATGAGATCGAGGATCACGCTGACGTCGGTACCGCGGGGGTTGAATTCGGCGAGGCGGTGTACTTCGATGAACATGGGCTTCAGGTCATAGCCTTTCAGGGCGAGGAAGGCCGGGTTGAAGCGTTCCACATGGCCCACCTGGAATTTGATATTGGCTTCATCCACCAGTTTTACCAGTGTTTTGGCCTCTTCCATGGTGTTGGTCATGGGTTTCTCCACGAAGATATGTTTACCGTTGCGGATGGCCAGTTCACATAATTTATAATGGAGGGTGGTAGGCGCTACGATGTCGATGGCGTCTACGGCCAGTATCAGTTCTTCCGCTGTGGTGTACCGGGGAATGTTGTATTGTTCTGCCACGCTGGCGGCGTTGGCATCGCTGGGGTCATAGAAGCCTGTAACTTCCACGTCTTTCATGGTTGAAAGCTGGGAGAGGTGAATTTTACCGAGATGTCCTACCCCGAAGATTCCTATTTTGAGCATATTGGATCGTAATAAATAAATGCGAAAGTAAATACATTTGGTTATTTTTTGATTTTTATATCACACCTTCTTCCACGAGGCTGCAGTAGCCTGTTTCAGACACGATAATATGGTCCAGCACGTCTATGTCGAAGAGCTGGCCTTGTTCCTTTATTTTATGGGTGATGCGGATATCTGCCAGGCTGGGGCGCAGGCTGCCGGAGGGGTGGTTGTGGCAGAGCAGCAGCTTACTGGCGCCGGCTTCGAGGGCGTCGCGGAAGATGAGGCGGGTATCCACCACGGTGCTGGTCATGCCGCCGGTGCTGACACAGCGGTATTGCAGTACTTTATTGGCGTGGTTGAGGAACATGACGTAGAATGTTTCGAAGGAGTGGTCTGCCAGGAGGGGTTTAAAGAACAGGGCGGCATCTGCGCCGGCGCGGATGACCGTTTTTTTATGGATGGGGCTGGCCTGGCGGCGGCGGGCCAGTTCCATGGCGGCCAGCACGGTGACGGCTTTGGCCCTGCCCATGCCTTTGAGCTTCTGCAGCTTGCGGACGCTGACCCGGCCCAGCTCGGGCAGGTTGTGATGCGCCAATTGCAATACTTCCCGGGCCAGGTCCAGGGCGGATTTGTTTTTATGGCCGGTATGCAGGAGGATGGCCAGCAGCTCGGTGTCTGTAAGGGTGCCGGCGCCGTGCTGCAGCAGTTTTTCTCTTGGTTTTTCGGCATCCGCCCATTGACGGATGGCCACGTGGGGTTGTGGTTTCGGGCTAACAAACATATGTCATCGCATTTCTTCGAATTTCGCGAAAAATCGCTGGAAAAAAAATTCCGCTCTCCGGTTTCTTTTTCTGAAAAAATAGACGAAAACCAGTGTAATAAATTAATTTTTAAAGCCTTAAATTTTAAAATTATTTAAAATCTGGTTTTTGATCGAAAAAAAATCACGCCGGTAGCCCTAAAAAATCATAGTTTTGCCACCTCTTTTCTACCAGTATGCAACCTTCAGTAAAAATCTTCACAGGCAACAGTAATCCGGCATTGGCTGAGAAAATTGCCAAAAGATACGGCAACGGACTCAACAGCCTCGGTAAGTTAAAAATTCAGAAGTTCAGTGATGGCGAGTTTCAGCCCGTTTTCCTGGAAAGTATCCGTGGTGACTATGTTTTCCTGGTGCAAGGCACCAATGCCCCGTCAGACAACCTGATGGAGCTGCTGCTGATGATTGACGCGGCAAAACGTGCATCGGCAGGGTATATCACGGCGGTGATCCCGTATTTCGGGTTTGCCCGCCAGGACAGGAAAGACAAGCCAAGGGTGGCAATAGGGTCTAAACTGGTGGCCAACCTGCTGACCTCCGCGGGGGCTAACAGGGTGATTACCATGGACTTGCACGCTCCGCAGATCCAGGCTTTCTTCGACATCCCGGTAGACCACCTGGACAGCTCAGCTATTTTTATTCCTTATATTGAGCAATTAAAGCTGGAAAATCTTACCTTTGCGTCCCCTGACGTGGGCAGCACCAACCGGGTGCGCGAAGTGGCGTCCTACTTCAATGCTGAGATGGTGATTTGCGATAAACACCGCAAAAGAGCCAACGAAATAGCATCCATGGTAGTGATCGGTGACGTGAAAGACAGGGACATTGTGCTCATTGACGATATCTGCGATACCGCCGGCACGCTGTCAAAAGCGGCCAACCTGCTGAAGGAGAAAGGCGCCAGAAGCGTTCGCGCTTTCTGTACCCATCCGGTGTTCAGCGGTAAAGCATACGAAAACATTGAGAACTCCGTACTGGAAGAAATAGTGGTTTGTGATACTATTCCTATCCGCCCGGAAAGCTCGAAAATCAAAGTGGTGTCTGTGGCAGACCTGTTTGCGGTAGCTATCCGCAACATGCACGAAAACAAGTCTATTACCAGCCTGTTCGTGCACAGTCATCGCAAACAATAACAGCGTATTTTTTATAATTTATATAAACTGTTTAAACAATGAACACAATAACCATCGAAGGACAACTCAGGAGCGAATTCGGCAAAAAAGCCACCCGCCAGATCCGTTCTGAGGAACAAGTGCCTTGTGTTATTTACGGGGGTGCGGAAACTGTTAATTTTGCAGCTCCTGCCAAAGCATTCAAAAACCTGGTGTACACTGCCGCTTTCCAGGTTGCAGAAATTAAACTGGGCGCTAAAACTTACAAATGCGTACTGAAAGACATGCAGTTCGACGTTGTGACAGATGAACTGGCACACATCGACTTCATGGAACTGGTGGAAGACAAAAAAGTGTCTGTAACCCTGCCGATCAAACTGGTTGGTTCTTCTGTAGGTGTTAAAGCCGGTGGTAAACTGGTAAGCAAACTGAAAGCGCTGAAAGTAAAAGCACTGCCTAAAGACCTGGTAGAGAGCATCGAAGTGAACATCGAGAACCTCGAACTGAACGCCAACATCCGTGTTGAAGACGTGAAAGTAGAAGGTATCGAAATCACCAACTCTCCGCGTATTCCTATCGCTTCTGTGGTAATGACCCGTCAGCTGCGCCAGGAAGAATCTGCTGCTGAAAAAGACGCTAAAAAGAAATAATCTTTTAGAAATATTTTTCGAAAAAGCCTCTCTACTTGTAGAGGGGCTTTTTAATTTTGAAACATATGAAATACCTGATCGCCGGTTTGGGCAACATTGGACAGGAATACCGTCATACCCGTCACAATATTGGTTTTGACGTGGCAGACGCTTTTGTGGCCAAACATAACGGCAGCTTCGATAACGACCGGCTGGCGGAAGTGGCGGAATGTAAGTGGAAAGGAAAAACGTTTATCGTGATCAAACCCACCACCTATATGAACCTCAGCGGCCGTGCTGTCAAATACTGGATGGACAAGGAAAAAATTGCCCTGGAAAACCTGCTGGTGATCATGGATGAACTGGCGCTTCCACTGGACGTGCTCCGCTTACGCCCCGGCGGCAGCGATGCGGGCCACAACGGACTGAAGAGCATCCAGGAGTCGCTGGGCACCAATCAGTATCCCCGCCTGCGTTTCGGCATTGGTAACGATTACGCCAAAGGACGGCAGGCCGATTTTGTACTGGGCAAATGGAAACCAACAGAAGCGGCCGTGGTGCAACAGAAAATCAATGCCTGCTGCGATATCATCGAGAGTTTCGCCGGCATTGGACTGGCCCGCACTATGAATGAGTATAATAAGATGACCTTTCCATTGTAAAGTAAATTTGCAAATCTGACCGCTATCTGCTTAATTTATCTTCTAAAACTCACGCATTATGAAAATTATTTGCGTAGGCAGGAACTATGCCGACCATGCCAAAGAACTGAAAAATGAGGTACCCACTGAGCCGGTGTTGTTCATGAAACCGAAGAACGCCCTGCTGCAAAATGGCCACCCTTTTTATTATCCGGAGTTTACCACCAACCTGCACTACGAATGTGAACTCGTATTGCGCGTCAGCAAAAACGGCAAACATATTCAGGAGAAATTCGCAGATAAATATTACGATAAAATTTCTGTGGGGATCGATTTCACGGCACGTGATTTACAGGATAAACAAAAAGCCAAAGGACTGCCCTGGGAAATCGCCAAAGCCTTTGACAACTCCGCCATCGTGGGCTCTTTTATCCCCATCACACCAGAGATGGATAAGAAAGACATCAACTTCTGCCTGTATAAAAACAAAACACTGGTACAACAGGGCAATACCAAAGATCTCCTGTTTTCTTTCGACTTTCTCGTTTCCTATATTTCCAAATTCTTTACCCTTAATATCGGCGACCTGATCTTTACCGGTACGCCTGTGGGAGTAGGTCCTACCGCTATCGGAGATGCTTTTGAGGCGTTTATTGAAAACGACAGCCTGCTGGAATTTGCCGTTAAATAATGTACGATTTTCTGATTTTGGGATGTAGAGGTTTGAAATGCAGCGAAGATCAAATGGGATAACCAAACATGGTCTCCCGCTTTCTTACATCTCAAAATCCCAAAATCCCAAAATCAGACTTTCGTAGGGATATTATTATAGATGGTGTCCAGTATCCTGGTTAACTCCGCATAATCCGCTTCTGTCAGCGATTTCCAGCCTGTCTTCCGCATTTCATGTACCAGCGGCTTCACCGCTTTGTATTTTTCCGTTCCGTCCGGCGTCAGCTGGAGATATATTTTCCGCCGGTCATAGGTGTCCGCTTCGCGTTTTACTAGCCCTTTTTTTACCAATAACTCAATAATACGGGAGATGGTGGTAATATCCTTGGAGGTATTACGGGCCAGCTCGTTATGGGTGGTTTTTTTATGCTTGTACAGATTCTCCACCAGCAACCACTGGTCCACCGTGATGTCCATCTGGCGGGAATCAAACATTTTCTGCCAATAGTTGCGCAGTTTTTTCAGGGTCGCATCCAGCTTAAAAAAAGAGGGATTATTGACAAAAGTATCAGCCATAATGATTAATTTGCAATAGCAACAGTTGTTATAGCAACTATTTTGCTTAAACCACCATTGTCATCACCAAAACAGTTTTACGTGTTTAAAGATAGTACAAGCGTTTCAACTTTAAAAGCCGGTACTAACGGCCAGCACGGGAAGAGGAGCGAGCTGGCGGAGTTACTGGCGGCCTACCGCTGGATGTGCCAGGCGGGCCGCATGGCCGACACCTATGAAGCTAACCGGGCGATATGCAAATATGTACATTCCACCTCCCGGGGGCATGAGGCCATACAGATAGCCACCGGTATGCAATTACAGCCATGGGACTTTGCCAGTCCGTATTACCGCGACGAGAGCATGCTGCTGGCCATGGGCTTCGAGCCTTATGAGCTGATGCTGCAGCTGCTGGCCAAAGCAGACGACCCTTTTTCCGGCGGCAGGTCTTACTACAACCACCCCAACAGCCGGCGGCCCGATAAGCCCCGGATCCCCCACCAGAGCAGCGCCACCGGTATGCAGGTAATACCCGCCACAGGGATGGCGCAGGGGGTACAGTATCTCGAAACCATTCACGCACAGCTGACGACAGGTCCCAACGGAGAACTGCCGGTAGTGCTTTGTTCGCTGGGCGACGGCAGCGTGACGGAAGGAGAGGTCAGCGAAGCGTTCCAGTTTGCCGTGCTGAAACAACTGCCGGTCATCTATCTCATACAGGACAACGACTGGGGCATCTCCGTTACTGCCGCGGAAGCCCGCGCCATGGATGCCTATGAATATGCCGCCGGCTTCAAAGGGCTGGAACGTATGCGGGTGGACGGCAGCGACTTTACCGCCAGCTACGCCGCCATGGAAACGGCCATCGGCTATGTACGGCAGGAACGCAAGCCTATTCTCGTACAGGCCAAAGTACCGCTGCTGGGACATCACACCTCCGGCGTACGAAAAGAATGGTACCGCACGGCGGAAGACCTGGAAAAACATGCGGCCAACGACCCGGTGCCCAAACTACGGGCGCTTCTGTTGAAACATGGCGTGTCGGAAGCCGCGTTACAGGAAATAGAACAAACAGCGACGGAAGATATAGAAGCGGCTTTTACGGCAGCAGTGAAAGCAGCGGAACCGGCCCCTGAAACGGTGCGGGAGCATGTGTTTGCCCCCACCCCGGTGACACAGGAAGCAGGAACACGTACCCCTGCCAACGGCAATAAAGTGGTGATGGTAGACGCGGCGCTCCACGCCGTGGAAGAAATCATGCAGCAGTACCCCGAAGCCATTTTCTTTGGGCAGGACGTCGGTAAAAGACTGGGAGGGGTATTCCGTGAAGCGGCTACCCTCGGCGATAAATTCGGCGACCACCGGGTGTACAACACAGCGATCCAGGAAGCGTATATCATCGGCGCCACGGCAGGCCTGTCGGCCACCGGCGTAAAGCCCATCGTGGAAATACAGTTCGCGGACTATATCTATCCGGGATTTAACCAGCTGGTAACCGAGATCTCCAAATCCTGCTACCTGAGCCAGGGCAAATTTCCGGTACAGACGCTCATCAGGGTGCCTATCGGCGCCTATGGTGGTGGCGGCCCGTATCATTCCGGCAGCATCGAATCTACCCTGCTGAGCATTAAAGGCATTAAAGTAGTGTATCCTTCCAATGCAGCCGATATGAAAGGCCTGCTCAAAGCGGCGTTCCTGGACCCTAACCCGGTCGTGATGCTGGAGCATAAAGGGCTTTACTGGAGTAAGGTGCCCGGTACCCAGGAAGCCATGACCATAGAACCGGCGGCGGATTATGTGCTGCCCCTGGGTAAAGCGAACGTGGTACTGCAGGCACACCCGAAAGATGTGCAGCGCGGCGAATCCGTTTGCATCATCACCTATGGCATGGGCGTATACTGGGCCAAAGCGGCCGCCCGCGCATTTCCGGGGAACGTGGAAATCGTGGACCTGCGCACCCTCTTCCCGCTGGATGAGGAACTGGTGTTCCAGACCGTTCGTAAACACGGTAAATGCCTGTTGCTGACAGAAGAGCAGCTGAACAATTCTTTTACGCAGGCGCTGGCCGGACGCATTCAGAAAGAATGTTTCAGACAGCTGGACGCCCCGGTGCATATGCTGGGTGCGCTGGACCTGCCCGCAGTAGCGCTCAACACCAGCCTCGAAGCAGCTATGCTGCCTAACGCCGCCAAGGTTGAGGCCATGATAAAAGAGCTGATGGCTTACTGAAAAAATGAACCGCTACCTTTATATAAAAGGCCCTGTCAGCGTCCTGACAAGGCCTCTTTTTATGGTGAAAGGATAGTACTGGGTGCTTACCAGTAACCGGTAAAGCCGATAGCAGGATTGTCTACACTTTTGAAAGTGGTTAACACTCCCCCCGGATCTTCCAGGTAACCCAGCGAGAACCGGTTGGCAGACAGCATATCTGTCAGCGCTTTGGCCTGCGTTTTTACCAGGTTGCCATTGCCGCCCTGTGTATCGTTGGCGAATGGTTGCATGACAAAGGTGTAGATGCCGTCCGTTGTTTTGGTATACTTAAAGGTGAATTTGCCAACGTAGGCGCCAAAGTAAATATTCATATTTAAAATGCCCTGTGTCCGGAAATCCATCACCAACTTGGACACTGGCAGACCGATCGTCTTGAATTTACCGGCCGCATCATTCCATATTGTCATAAAACCGGCAGACCAGCCCGGCAGCGGCAGTAAATTGGGTGCAGGCACTGTCAGTTGGGCGGGGATCTCACTGCCAAGGATGTAGTGAAGCGGTATCACCGGTACGGCAGTCCGCTCCAGGTATACCTTGTTTTTGTTGATCAGCGCATAGTAGTTGTTCGCGGTAGCGTCCCAATCAAGCGTGGATATAGGCTGGTTACCTATCCACACAGGATGATGCAGCGCGATACCTGTTAACGTATAGGCGTAACCGGTACCGGAAGATATCCTGGTGGTATTGTTCAGAAAGGCAAGACCGCTGATTTTGCTGTCAGTATTGAAAAAGATGAAAGCCTGTTTATCGCCTGGTTTGATGGCCAGGAACCCCGGTTGGTTGAAAAAATCTGTGGCGGCGGCCATAGCGGTTCCCAGTTTGCCGGCAGTATAATCTGTTTTTACCTGTGCACCGGCTTTTACCAGCTTCAGTTCATCGCTGTATTTATTACCGGTCAGTACCAGCGTATCTCCGTTGATATAACGGAAGGCATAGGCGGTGTCAACGCCCCTTTTGGCTATCAGCTTAATGCCGGCCAGCTGGGAACCTTCCTGGAAGCTGAGCGTAGGGTTGACGGTTTGCGTAATGCCCACCGTGAAACGGCTTTTGGAAGGGGTGATAGCGGCGTCGGCATCCAGGTCGGTGTACAGGGTAACCTCTCCCTTGCTATTGTCGAGCTGGAAGTATACGCTGAACAGTTCACTGCCATCACGGGGAGTAAGTGTCCCCACCCAGCCGTTGGAAGCGGAGCCCAGCACCGTTTTGAAGGAGTCGAGCTGTTGTTTTGGATCGCCGTAGGACTTTTCCACCGGAAGGCTGGTGGTGTCGTCTTTCCGGCAGGATGCCAGTGCTGCGGCGCAGAGCAATGTATATAACACGAGTTTTTTCATTTGAAGGGATTGCAGATGAAGAATTATTGAAGTGAGCCGCCTATGATGAATGACGGGTCGTCTACCCCGATCAGCTGTGCCATCTGGCTGTTGCCCGGCATAGAGAAATAGTCTACCCGGTACTTACCGATCGCCAGTTTGTCCAGGATTGGTTTCATGGCAGGGTAGATGATGGTAGGTATTTCTCCTTTGATATCCTGCATGGTGAAACTGAATACGCCGTCTTTTGATTTGGCGTAATCAAAAATGTACATACCGCTGAAGGAGTTGGCGTTCTGGGTGACTTTCACCTGTATGCCTATCAGTTTAGACTCTGTATCGAAGATGATATTCAGGCCTGCCAGCTGCAGGTTGGGAAAACCGAGGTTGGGCATTTTCGCTTTGGCCGCGGTCCACAGCGCTTTGTAGGAAGAAGAGAAGGCCCCCTGGGTGGCATCGGAGGTCTGGATCTGTCCGTAACCAACACCTAACAACAGGTGCAGCGCGAAAAGAGGACCGGTCGCTACCTGCAGTTCGGTATTTTTGCCGTTGCTTTTCAGGTACATTACCTGTTTGGTGGCGTCAAAAAACACTTCCCGGTAGCTGTTGTTATTGATTGTAAATGGTTTTTTGGTAAAGAAGCCCGTCAGCGTATAGGCGAGATTGTTAGTCTCTGTTTTCAGGTCCCCGTCGTTTTCATATACCAGTGAGAACCCCCGTCCATCAGGGTTGATAACGGTTTGTATTTTTTTACCGTCGCCGGTAGTGGTATAGAGGTTGGGATGAGTGGCCACGTAGTTGGTAACGGCATCCTGGATACTGTTGAGACCACCCGCTTTGTAGGCTGCTTCTTCTGCCGCGCTGGCCCTTACCAGTATCATCTTGCTGTGTTTGGCATTACCGGTGAGGAACACGGTATCGGTGTGGGTGGAATCGTAGCCGAATTCAAAATCGGAATCGTAGCCTTTTCCGGGCAGGCCGCCGAGTACATTTCTGTCCGGGTCTGCCAGCAGATGCAGGTAGTTATAGGTATCGAAAACCAGTGATGGGCGTTGCTGTGCTCCCATACGGTAAGAGCTTTCAGCCAGGTCCTGGCCGGTAGCAGGTGTCAGGTCACCCAGCATATTTACCCGGTTGTTTTCCCCGAATTTAAAATAGAAACCGAAGCCCATCCCGCCGTCGGGGAACAGGTAAGCTTTCCAGCCGTTGGACCCGCCGGTGAGTTGCTGTTTGTAAGCGGCGAGGGTGGCGTTCATCCGTTCTTCAGGCTTGGTGCCAAATACGGAACCGTCATTGTCTTTGCGGCATGATGCAGCGAGTATGCATAACAACGTGCCTGCGATTATATATTTTTTCATATATCCGTTGTAGTTATAGAACCTGTTCATAAAAAACTATCTGATCGCTTCTGCGATAGCAGTAGATGTTTTCACCTGCAGGCTGTCGAAATTTATTTTCCAGCTGTTCTGGAAATAATTCCTGACGATATCCGCTTTCCGGTGCAGCATCTCTTTACCTACCGTGGTCTGGGACTGGTTAACGATGTTTTCAAAGCCTTCCTTGCCTTCTGTCAGCATGGTAGACACCATTTCCACAAAATCTTCATCCGCCTTGGCGCGGGCATAGGGAGTGATGAAGCCCAGGTCCAGCGCTTCCTGGTCGGTGGTATTGTTCCAGGTGCCGGTATAGCCGCCGGCGGTAAGGGCTTTGTATTCCCTTGGGTAGAAGATGGTTTGATGAAGGATATGGGCAAATTCGTGGTGGATGGTATGCAGCATGAATTTTACAAAGCCTTCGTTTTTCTGGTCAAAGTCATTAAGACGCAGTAACTGGATGGTTTTACCGCCTTCGGCTTCCCCGAGGGTGATGGTACCGTTAGAGTTGTATTGAGGGCTGCCTACCAGTATCATCTGCTTGGGGCTGTACTTCAGGAAGAAGGGCAGTCCTGCTTCTTTGATATACGGTTCTATCCAGGTTTTATGTATCAGGTCCATCACCGGTATCACCAGCGGTTCTTTTACCGGCACCAGGGTTTTGCTGGTGGACACGGCATAAGGGTCCCATTTATATTTCACCTCTATGTTATAAGGTTTGGTATAGTTGGTGGTGAGCCAGTTGTCGAGCGCGGTAGGCTGCTGATAGTTGTCCGGGAACAGGTTGGAGATGTCCAGGTCTTCTTTTTTGCTGCAGCCGGACACGATGGCGATCAGTCCTGCTACCAGTATGGAAATAATATATTGACGTTTCATATATACAAGTTTGAGTGGTGTTTATCGCGGATTTAATTCCAGTCCGGACAGCTGTGCTTCCTGCGGTATCTGTACCATGCGGCGCGGGTCGTTGGCGCCCAGCGTCATCTTTGTTTTACCGTCGAAAGAGGTGTGTACCACCGGTATTTTATGACGGAGGATATCGAACCAGCGGAGACCTTCCAGGATAAACTCTATCCGTTTAAAGTGCAGGATGGTCTGGATGATGGCATCGCGGGTATCTACGGTACCGTAGTAATTCCTGACTTTATCGATGGTGAGGTTGTGAGCTCCGGGGTTGTACCTGGCGATACGTTGGCTGAGGAAGTCGTTGATATCGGCCAGCGCTTCATTGAAGTTTCCCAGCTGTGTGTTGGCTTCTGCTCTGTTGAAGAGTACTTCTTCTGCGGCGAGCAGCGGTATCATGTCCCAGCCATTGCCGATGTTGGCGTTCTGATCTACCCGGATGAACAGTTCATAGAACTTAGGGATGAAGAAGTCTTCCGGCTGCGCGTAATACACGGCATAGGTCATCCTGGCGCCTGTGGGATTGTCGAGGCCGTTGATCATGCCACCGAGAACGGGGTCGCAGCCATAGCGGTTGGTCCTCAGGTTCCTGGCCCACCACGACTGTGTTTCGGCGAGTAGCAGGTTGGCTTTCTGTGTGGCGCGGGTATATTCTTTCCGGAGCACCAGTTCTTCCATGGTGCTATAGGTGGTATTTACCGGGCGCAGGTAGGGCAGGGCCCTGCCGGCGGGGAAGGTGAGATTGGCATGTTCCACCACTTTGGCGTAGTTCTTTTTGAACAGGTAGAAGCGGCTGGCGAAAGCGTGTGCAGCGGCGGTGGTGAAGTGATAGGAAGGTGCGCTGGCGTAGGAGTTGTCGTTGATCAGCGGTAATCCTTCGGTAAGATCTTTTTCGATCTGTTCGTACACGTAGGCTACTGTTTTTCTTTCGTATTTCGCCACGACTACATTTTCCGGTTTGGTCACATAGGGGATGCCCGGATCTTTGGCTGCGGTGGCCGGATCGTAGGATTTGGAGAAAATGGTGACCAGCATAAAGTGTGCGTATGCGCGGCAGAGCAGTGCTTCGCCGCGGGAGGCGCTGTAGGCGGCTTTGTCGGAAGCTTTGTCGATCACTTCCAGCGCCTGATTGGCGGCGGCGATGGCGGCATAGGCATTTTGCCAGTAGTAGTCGGGCGTGTCCTGCTCCCTGTCGGAAGATACTTCCCAGAACCAGGGCTGGCGGTTGACGCGGTTGTTGTCATCGGTGCCTTTGTCGTTTGCATTGTCGGACATGGCTTCGAGGAACGGAATATAGTTGGCCCGGGGATAGGCGGAGGTGAGGAGTTCGGCCACCTTGGCGGGCGTATTTACTTCTGTACGCTGATCGGGCAGTTGCTCGAGGTATTTTTTACACCCGGGCGCAACGGTCATGATCGCTAACGCTGATATATATACGAGATTTCTTTTCATATCCAAAACTTTTCATTCAGGTTAAAAACCAACTTTTACGGACAGGGTGTATTGCTTGGGGACAGGTAACGCTACGCCGCCGGACTGGAAGAACTCTGGGTCCTGGCCTTTCAGTTTAGGATCGGCATAGATCAGCCAGGGGTTGTTGGCCACCAGGCTCAGGGAGGCGTTGTTCAGGCCGATCGCGGAGGTATATCTCAGCGGCAGGCTGTAACTCAGCGATACCTGTTTCAGGCGGATGAAGCCCCCGTCAGCAACACGTGTAGAAGAATAGTTATAGGTATAATAGGGCGTTGTGCCGCTCAGCCTGTTGATCACCCGGAGGTCTGACAGCGCGGGAATGTCGGTCTTCTTTTCATCGCCGGTCATCATCCATCGGTCGAGGAACTCGTTCGGCATGGCCGTGAGGTCGGTATACCGTTGCTGGAAGGCCGGGTTGAGGCGGATCACGTTGCCTGCGCTGAAGGTAAACAGGGCGGAGAAGGTGAAGTCTTTGAAGCGTACGGAATTGTAGAGGCCACCGGTTACTTTCGGATCAATGGGTCCGTTGTATTTGAGGAAGTTGATGGCATCGCTCTGGAGGTTGACTTCATTTACTTTCTCTCCTTTTTCATTGACAAATACGGGGGTGCCGTCGAGGGCAGATAATTCCTGCAGGTCAATGGAGTAGAGGCCTCTGTATGGGCTTCCCAGCATGGGGCCGCCATCGGGTCCGATGAGGTCCCAGATATTGGGATTGGTTTTCAGGTTAGTGATTTTGTTTTCGTTATAGGCGGCGGTGAGTTGTGTTCTCCACTGCCAGTTTTTTTGCTGGATGATGGTGCCGCCTACGGTCAGTTCCACCCCGTGGGATTTCATGTCGGCATAGTTGGCGTTTTTGATGAACTGTCCGCCGATACCGGAGGTACGGATAGGGCTGATCAGGTCGAAACCGTTACGTTTATAGCCGTCGACGGTGATGGTGAGGCGGTCTTTGAACATCCCGAGGTCGATGCCTATGTTGGTTTCGTATTGTTTTTCCCAGGTGAGCTCTGAGTTTTCGAGGTCGGTGATATTGATCACGGATTCGATTTCAGGCAGGTAGGGGCGGTATGTTTTGGCGCTGCGGGTGATCAGGCTGGAGTTGGTGGCTTTACCCTGAAGGCTGGCGGTGAGGCCGTAGGTAGCGCGAAGGGTGAGGCGGTTGATGTTTTGCATTTGTTGCATAAAATCTTCCGTGTCCACGTTCCAGGAGCCGCTGATGTTCCAGGTGGGCAGCCAGCGGGCGTTGCGGGATTTGCCTAGCAGGTTGGAGCCATCGTAACGGATGGTGCCGTTGAGGTTGTATTTGCCTTTATAGGAATAAGCGCCGTTGGCCATGTAAGCGAGGAAGCGGTCGTAGTAGTTCTGCATGCCATAGAAATCGAAGCCGCTTTCTACTGCCTGTTTGATGATGCGGGGATCTACATAGGGTACGCCGCCTTTGTCGAACTGGTAGCCGTAACCGTTGGAGAATTTGTTCTGGCGGTTGGCATATCTTAATTCCTGGGAGGCGTAGGCCACGAAGATGTGGGTGTTATTATAGGTTTTATTCCACTCGAGGGCGTTGCGGATGTTGTAGCTGACCAGGTAATCGTCGTTGGTGTTGTAGAAGCCGCCGTAGGGTAGTATTACTTCCGGGTACGCTTCCGGGTCGTCGGGGTTGCGGTAGAGGAATTTGTTGTTTTCTATGACGGTGGCGTTGTCAGCAGCGCGATAAGCCATGGCCATGTTGGAGTTCTCTCTTACTTTATGTTCCCGGTTGGTTTTGGCATAACGCAGGGCGCCGAGGAAAGAGTACTTCAGGGTGGGGGTGATTTTGTAGCTGGCTTCACCTTGCAGTTTGATGTCCACCATGGTGAGGTCGAGCGTATTGTTGTTCAGTTCATTGATGATATTGAACGGAGCGTAATTGCGCCGGAAGAACTCAAGGTTGCCTTTCTCATCGTAGGCGGTGAGGGTGCGGCTGGTGTTGAGGGCGTAGCTGAAAGGGTTGATGTCGAAGTCACGGTCAAACTTTCCTTCCACGGGGTTGCTGACTCTTCCGATGCTACCGGGGGCGCGCTGGTCCCTGATAGATCCCTGGGTGATGAGGCCTACGTTGAGTCGTGGCGTAATGTTGAAGTTGGCGCGGGCGTTGCCGGTGAAACGTTTTACGCGATCGCCGACGGTCCAGCCGTTATCATTAAGGAAGCTGGTGGAGAAGTAGAGCTGTGATTTCTCCGTACCGGAGGAGATACTGAGGGAGTGCTCCTGCAGGAGGGAGTTGCGGAACAATACGTCAAACCAGTCGGTATTGGCCAGTGCATATCTTTTGAGGAATTCATTCCTGGATTTCTCATCATTGTAAACTGTCCTGTTGTTGATGTTTTCCGCCAGTTTGGTGAATACGCCGCCATCCTGCCTGGTGGACAGGTCGCCGTACTGGAGGAAGCCCCTGCTTTCCATGGATTTGTAGACCGACATCTGGTCGGCCGAGTTCATGATATTAAAATCCTTGTAGGTTGGTTTGATATAGGTAGAGAAGTTACCGGTATAGGAGATGAGCGGTTTGCCTACGCGGCCTTTTTTGGTGGTGATGACTACCACGCCGTTCATGGCGCGGGCGCCATACATGGCGGTAGCGGCGGCATCTTTGAGGATCTGGAAGCTTTCGATGTCGTCGGGGTTGAGGCCGGCCACGGAAGATCCCAGCAGGGTGGTGGGATCGCCGGTAGAGAGCTGTTCGTTGGACACGTTCACCACATCTTCGAGTACGATGCCATCTACCACCCAGAGTGGTTTGTTATCACCGGTGATGGAGGTAGCGCCGCGGACGCGGATTTTAGGGGCGGCGCCGAAGGTGCCGGACACGTTTTGGATGGAAACGCCGGCTATGCGGCCTTCCAACATGCGGCTGACGTCGGTGATACCTTCACGTTTCACGTCGTTGGCTTTGAGGGTAGCGGCTGAACCGGTGAAGAGTTTACGGTCGATGGTCTGATAACCGGTCACGACCACCTGGTTAAGATTCGTCACATTTTCTTCCAGGGTAACGATGATAGGTTTATCGGCGGTGGCTTTCACTTCCTGTGTTTTGAACCCTACCATGCTGATAACGAGGATGGCGCCGGGTTTTACACGGATGGTGAATTCGCCTTTGCCGTCGGTAGCGATGCCGTTGCCGGTACCTTTTTCCACGATGCTGATCCCGGGCACAAAGGAAGCATCACCGTTTTCTGCGCGGGTACCGGCGCGTCCTTTCACGGTAATGACTTCCTGTTGTGGCGCGGGTTTTTCGGCGGGGCGTGTGAGCACGATCTTGTCGCCGATCACCTTGTAGGCTATGCCTTTGCTCTCTAGCAGATTAAGTGCCTGCTGCATCGATACCTTATCGGGATCCAGTTCCACGTTCATGTTCTTGTTGATGACCGCGGCATCATAGACAAATACGACGTTGTATTTTTTTTCCATCCTTCCGAGGATGACTTCCAGTTTCTCTCTGTTTTGCTCATTGGTAAGCGGGGCGGCCTGGTTTTCCAGGCATGCCACTGTCAATAGGGCCAGGAGTAGCTTCGATTTTGGTCGCTTTTTTTTGTAAAGGATTTCAAACATCGTGTATAATTATTATAGGTTAAACGGGTCCGGAGCAGGACATGGCCCGTAGGCTCCCAATGGGAGTGGTACATAGCCTGCAGTCATGTTGGTTGCATTTCCGGGTTGGCAGAAATAGCGATTTTGATTTCAGTTGACACATTGGGTTGCTAAACAACGGAGAAAGGCCTGACGCGGCAGTTGTGTTACCTGCCGGTGATCGTAATTTCCCGGTTGCGGTGCACTACCGTGATAGGGTATGTAGCCTGTAGCACCTCCAATACTTCTTCCAGCTTATTGTTTTTAAATGTTGCATTCAGTTTTTTCACAGGGATTTTACCCTGAAGGTTGATCTTCACCTGATAGAGTGCTTCTACTTTTTTGCATACTTCGGACAGTGGGGCATCCACGAAAACGAGTTCATGGGTGATCCAGGCGTCGGCATTGCTGTTGATGGCATTAAATTGTTCCACGTCGCCGGTGGCCGGGTTGAACCGGATCCCTTCGCCGGCTGACAGGATGGTTTCGGTGGCGTTGGTATGCCCGGTGGCAAATTTTATTTTGCCTGTTTTAACGGTAACGCCTATGCGCTGCTCTTCCATTTGGATGTTAAAAGCGGTGCCCAGTACGGTGATACTGGACCTGCCTATTTTCACGATGAAAGGCGTGGCGGTTTGGGTGGCCACATTGAAGTAGGCGGTGCCTTGTTCCATGATGACCGTTCTGTTTTTTTGCATGCTCTCCGGATAGCGTATCCGGCTGTTTTTATCGAGATAGATGCGTGACTGGTCGGGCAGGAGCAGGGAATCGATGGCGGCCAGTGTTGCTTTCTCCTTGTAGGAGATGGTGCCGGTGCTGTGGTAGAGCCACCAGGAGGCGGCGGCCATGACAGGGATGGCGATGGCGGCTACGCGGAACCAGCGGTAACGGCGTGCGGGTAGTTGGTGAATGATGTCTTCTTCCGGCAGGGCGTCCTGGAGCCGCGCGATGGCGGCGGCGGTGTCCAGCTGCTCCAGTATTTTCAGGTCTGGTGACAGTTGCCACAGTTGTTGTACCTGCAGGAAGGTGGCTTCGTTTTCCGGGGAAGCGGCGGTCCATTGCCGCACTTCCTGCTCCAGGGCAGTATCCTGCGGATTGTTCAGGTATTTAACCAGTCGGAGCCAGTTGATTGTATCTTTTTCCATTGGACAGCAGCCTTTGTGTATTGTTACAATTCACGAAGGGCGATACCCCCAGTGGAGCAGTAAATTTTTTTACATTATTTTTTATTTAATATGTTTTACTGGTAACAGGGAGGGTTTGGGGGATGTCAGCGAGATGATTAAAAAGGAGCGTTTAGCGACGTGTCAGCAGTTCCCCTGCGAGGGCGAGGAATAGCTGCAGCATACGTAGATGGGCGGTATAATCGCGGGAATTGTCCTGGCGGTAAAAGAGATTTTCGCGGAGGGTTTTGAGGGCGTGGAGGATGTGGTTTTCCACTGTTTTTTCGGAGATCTGCAGTTGGGCTGCTATCTCCCGGTATTTAAGGCCGTCGAAGCGGCTCATCTTAAATACTTTCGCACATTGTTTGGGCAGTTTTTCTATTTCCTGGTAGATGCGCAGTTTCAGTTCCTGTTCTTCCTGCAGGTTATGCAGGTAGCTGTCTGTCAGTGATTCGGCGATAACGGAGTGGTGGCGCGCGATATTTTTCTCCCGCTTAAGATAGTTAAGCGCATGGTTGATAACCGCCTTGTACAGGTAGGCGCGGAGGGCACCGTTCTCATCCAGCAGCGCAGGATTTTCCCATATTCTGATGAACACTTCCTGTACCAGTTCCTGTGCGATGCCTGCGTCTTTGCAGTAGCGGTAAGCCGCCATCACCAGTTCCCGGAAGTGACGTTCATATACATAGGTAAAGGCCTGCCTGTTTTTCGTATGAATTTCCCTGATCAATGCAGCCTCGCTCAATTGGGCAATATCGCTGGTTCTCACCATTAGTTTTTCCTACTCTTTTCCAGGTATCAGGGTATAAGGTATAAAAAAAAATACGAATTAGGTGAATGTGACCTAAAGAAATAGGACCGCAGTGAGCGGGAGCTGGCCGGTTTTTATGGGTTATTTCGTTTTTTCCTGATCTTTTGGCAGATCGCGGGTAATTTATCATCAACCTTTTACCGGAGAGAAAAAAAATTGCAAAAACGTTTTAGTTATTTGAAAATAGTTATATTTTTATGATCGGAGCTGCTGTGAAAAGGCCAAAAAAGTACGTGGATAATAAAGTCAGCTCAGGTCTAAATCTAAAAAAATTATTCACTTGTAATGGTAGCACTGTAATGAAAATCTATTGGCAGGTTGGAGTACTAAATCGATTCAGCTCCCACCGCATTTCACGTTAGGGTTGTAAACCATATTTTTTTGATTCGGGTAACTGCCTCGTCTGGCAGTGTAAACAGGTATTTATCACATTCTTAAACCAAATTGTTTTTTGCACATCGGGGAATGATCAATCATTAAACAAAATCGTTTTAGCACGAAATCAAAAGGCATTTGAAAATTCCACCATGGTACCACGTTCTTTGCTGTACTTTCCGGAAAGCGGGGGAGTAAATAATGTCAACGCTCCTATGACCGCTATCTAACAGCTTTCCGTGTACATTTTCCAGGTATCAGGGGTAATAAAAATGTAATTACCCCTGTGGCAGCATCAGCCAGTACAGAAGATTGTCTGCAGGCATCAGAAGGACATCTCTCCTTCATGACAGCACCGGTCAGCAGCCCAGGCGCTGTACCAGGAAAAAACTCCTTGTAACAGCAGCAGCTGTGTCGCGAATGAATAGCCATGCACCGCATCAGGAAGACCGCATCACTTCCTTGCAGGCACCGCCGGCACCACGTATGGTCACAGTCAGGCACTTACCGGAAGGGGCATCGGCTTCTTTTATGACAGCACTGGCCAACCAGGAAGTCGCATAACTTCCTGTAAGCACCGGCAGCATCGCGAATGATCAACAACGGGGCAGCATTGGGAGTCCGCATAACTTCCCTGTAAGCACCGGCAGCATTGCAAATGATCAACAACGGGGCAGCATCAGGAAGCCGCATAACTTCCCTGTAAGCACCAGTTGCAGCGCGTAGTCAACAGCCAGGTGCTTAGCAGAAGGCCGCACAAGAACAATACCGGCCAGCCGGGCTGCACCAGGAAGACGCGTAATTCATACAACACCAGCTGCTTCCCGAAAGGCCTGTCGCCGCACCCCGTATACCGGCATACCTCTGGTTTGCATTGGGGCAACAGGTGCTGACTGCTACGATTCATCTGTATAACAAAAACAACCGGCATCGACTGCCGCCTGCCTTTTACTGTTTTCTAAACTGTTTCCTTTCCAAAATTGATCCGGGAAGGTTATCAGACTTCTTTTGCAAAATCGTTTTAGCATAAACTCATCAGCATTGAACCTTTATTAACCAAAAAACAAACATGTATGAAGAAAAAACTGACCTTCCTGGTACGGACCAGCTTGCAGAGCAGCATCCTGCTACTGCTGTCGCTGCTGGCCTTCTCCCAGGAAAAGAAGATCACCGGTAAGGTGTTTGATGCACGGGACAATACGCCGCTTCCGGGCGTGACAGTGCAGATAAAAGGCACCAGCACCGGCACCCAGTCCGGCCCCGACGGCAGCTACTCCCTCACAGTACCCGGTAATAACAGTACGCTCATATTTACTTTCGTTGGCTATACTCCCACTGAAAAACTGGTGGGCAACGCCACCACCCTGAACGCGGCACTGGCTACCGACGTGAAATCACTGCAAGACGTAGTGGTGATCGGTTACGGTACACAGAAAAGATCTGACGTCACCGGTGCCGTAGCCTCTGTGAGAGCCGGCGCCCTGCAGGAACGCCCTGCGCCCTCCGTTAACCAGGCCCTCAGCGGGCGTATGCCCGGCGTACAGGTAAGCACCAACTCCGGCCGCCCCGGTGGTCAGACAAGGGTACGTATCCGTGGCTTCAGCTCTATCAACACCACCAGCAACCCGCTGTATGTGGTAGACGGAGTAGCGCTGCCCATGGGTAACCAAACACAGAATTCCAACGCGATCGACTACATCAATCCAAACGACATCGAATCCATCGAAGTACTGAAAGACGCATCCTCCACCGCGATATACGGTGCAAGAGGCGCCAACGGCGTAGTGCTGGTAACCACCAAAAAAGGCTCTGCCACCGGTGGCCGCGTTACGTACGACAACTACTTCGGCCTCAACACACCCGCCCCGAACCGTGTGAAAATGCTCAATGCCAAAGAATACCTCGACCTGGAAATGCTGGGATGGCAGAACGCACAGATCTACGACAAAGCCGGCTGGGACAATGGTAACTATGCCGCCAGCAACCCTGCATTAAAAAGAAAAGACTCCCGCTTCTTTGATAAAGACGGTAACCCGCTGTATGATACCGACTGGTTCAAGGAATCTATCCAGCACAAACTCACGCAGAACCACCAGCTGGGCTTCTCCGGCGGTAACCCCGATACCCAGTACGGTCTCTATCTCGGTTACCTCGATGACAACGGCCTGCTGAAAAATTCTTACCTGAAACGTTATTCCGCCCGCTTCACCATCGACACAAAAATCAAAGAATGGTTGAAAGTAGGTGGCTCACTGAGCTATAACAACCAGGAAGAAAACCTGGTAGACATCGGTACCGGCGGCCTCAACTCCGTACGTATGATCACCGAAGCGCTGCCCTTCCTGCCCCTGAAACTGGCAGACGGCACCTGGACCAACAACAAGATGTATCCCGGCGCTGAAGGCGGTTCCAACCCGGTACAGATCCTGACAGACAGGAAGTACATCCTGAACACGCAGACTACCCTCGGTAACGCCTACGCCAACCTTACCCTGGCAAAAGGCCTGGAACTGCGCAGCACCCTCGGTGCCAACATCGTCACCCGTGGCCGTAACGAATGGAATGGCCGCTCCCTGCTGGATATTTCCGCTTCTCAGAAAGGTATCGCCATTGTTGCCAATGACCGCGAATCCTTCTGGTCCTTTGAAAACTACCTGACCTATAATAAACGTTTTGGTACTGATCACTCCTTCACCGGCATGGTTGGTATGGGCGCTTCTGAAAACAACTATTTCACCATCAATGCAAGGGGCGAAAACTATTCTACGGATTATTTTGAGAACAACAACCTTGGCGCAGGCTCTGTGATCCCCGCCAGCGGCGTAGGCTCCAACCGTACCCGGTTTTCATTCTTCTCTTACTTCACCCGCTTGAACTACGCCTACCAGGAACGTTACCTGCTGACGCTCACCGCCCGCAGAGACGGATCTTCCCGCTTCGGTCCTTCCAACAAATACGCCACTTTCCCCTCCGCCGCGCTGGCCTGGAGAGTGTCTGAAGAACCGTGGCTGAAAGGCAACCACATCCTGTCCAACCTGAAACTGCGCACCAGCTACGGTGTAACCGGCAACTCCGAAATTCCGCCGTACCAGTCACTCGCTACCCTCGCCGCCAACGGTACTTACGCTGCCGTGATCAACGGAGCCAAAGTACAGGGTATCGGTACCAACAGGCTCGCCAATCCTGACCTGAAATGGGAAAAGACAGCACAGGCTGACTTCGGCGCTGAAATAGGACTGTTCAACAACAGGATCAACCTCGAAGCGGACGTGTACTACCGCAAAACAACAGACATGTTGCTCGATGCACCGGTGCCTTCTACCAGCGGTTACACCACCATCCGCAAAAACATTGGCTCCATGGAAAACAAAGGCCTGGAACTGGCATTGAATGCGCTGGTGATCAACGGAAAAGACTTTACCTGGAATACCATCTTCAACATTTCCTTCAACCGGAATAAAATCCTGTCCCTCGCCACGCCGGCAGATATCTTCGGTGTGGGCGGTCCCAACTTCACCAACCAGACCAATATCCTGCGTATAGGCGAGCCCGTTGGCTCCTTCTGGGGACTGGTGCGTGAAGGTACCTGGAGCGAAGCAGAGAGAGCGGAAGCCGCTAAATTCCAGAGCTATCGCGGCGGTGGCACTATGCTGCCCGGCGATATCAAATACCGTGACGTAAACGGTGATCATATCATCAACGATGCCGACCGTATGATCATTGGCAACGGTAACCCTAAAGGATGGGGCGGTTTCATCAACAGCTTCAAGTATAAAAACTTCGACCTCACCCTGGAACTGCAATATTCCTACGGCGCCGACGTGCTGAACATGTCGCACCACTCCGGTGAAGACCGTATCAGCATCGCCAACAGCTTCCGTTCCGTACTGGACTACTGGACACCACAGCATCAGAACACCCCGATCGCTGCACCCCGTCCGGTAGCCGCAGGTTATGTCACCAACGTAGACACCCGCTGGGTAGAAGACGGCTCTTTCCTCCGCGGCAAAAACCTGCTGCTGGGATATACTTTCAAACCTGAAGCACTGCAGAGAATACACCTCAGCCGCCTGCGTATCTGGGCTTCCGCACAGAACTTCTTCGTGTGGACCAAATACAGCGGCAACGATCCGGAAGTAAGTACTTACGGCGACTCTTTCGCACAGGGACAGACTTTCTTCGACTATCCCAAACCGACCACTTATCAGCTGGGGTTAAATGTGGCGTTCTAATTTGTTCAGTATTCAAAAAGACTTTATCATGAAGAGAAATATCTTTCGTAAAACGATACAGCTGGCGCTCTGCGGCGCTATGCTGATAGGTGCGGGCAGCGGTTGTAAAAAGTTCCTCGAAGAAACGGACCCTTCCAACCTCAGCCCGGATAGCTACTTTACTTTACCTGAACATGCGGACGCGGCTATCTATGCAGCTTATGCCCGTTTACGCTTCGTGGGAGAAGGCGCAGGTATCTTCACCAATAACTACGCATTTCTCGATGCAGCTACAGGTACCGTTATCACCAAAACTGCCCAGAACTCAGACCTGAACAACCTCCTGGGCCTGGTGTATGATGGCGACAACCTCCAGATCGGTAACTGGTGGAAAGGCATCTACCGCGAAATTGCCCAGACAAATCTCGTGCTGGACAATGTGCCGAAGATCAATCCCATGGATGAAGCAGCCCGTAAAAAAGTAATGGGCGAAGCTTATTTCCTCCGCGCCTGGTCTTATTTCTATGCAGTAAGACTGTGGGGAGACGTGCCGTTGATCTTAAAATCACAGACACCTACTTCTACAGATTTTTCTCCCAGCCGCACCAGCACGGAAGAAGTGTATAAAGCGATCGTGGACGACCTGCAGAAAGCAGAAGCCGCCGGCCTTCCCTGGAAAGATAATACCGGCCGCGCCAGCACTGCGGCCATTAAAGCCCTGCTGGCCAAAGTTTACCTGACAATGGCCGGTTTTCCGCTCAACAAAGGACAGGCGTATTATAAACTGGCCGCCGACAAGGCGAAGGAGGTGATTGATTATGCCAATGCGCATCCCTCTGAAATAGGCCTGTTCACCAGCTACGACGATCTGCACAGCGTAGGTACCAACAACAAGCTGGAACTGCTGTTCCAGGTGCAATACCTGAGCGGTGTGGAAGAAAACCCGGTGCAAACCACCATGCTGCCCAACAACGCTCAACCGGATATTTCCGCGAAAGGCAGCGGCCAGGGGACGTATGTGCCGTCGCTCTCTTTTTATAATTCCTATAAGAAGTTTGAGCCGACAGACAAACGCCCCGACCAGCAACAGTTCTTCTACAATTATTACTTCTTCAAAGGCAACGGCGATACCATCAAACTGGGTACACCGTATATCTACAAGTTCTTTGATGTGATCTGTCATGGCGCTCCCGGCAAGCCCGGTACCGGTATCAGCAACCTGAACCTGACACTGATGCGTTATGCAGAAGTACTGCTGACTTACGCAGAAGCCCAGAACCGTGCAGATGGGTCAGCTAACGCTGCCGCCTATACGGCATTGAACGCTGTGCGTGTTCGTGCGGGCCTGCCTGCAAAAGCAGGTCTTAGCCAGGCTGAATTTGAACAGACAGTATGGCGCGAACGCTGGCATGAGCTCTGCTACGAAGGGGTGGTTTGGTTTGATATGGTACGCCTGCGTAAAGTATACAACGAGGACACCAATGGTTTCGATGATTTCATTGGTCACGTCAACAAAGCCAACAACGCTACACTGGCTAAAAAGCACCTGCTGTACCCGTTGCCTGTGTTTGAGATGAAGAACAACCCGAACCTGAAACCACAGAACGAAGGATACTAGTCAATTTTGGATTTTCGGATTTTTGATTTTTTGCGGATGATTACACGAAAGACCGGAGCGCTTAAAACCGCTTCGGTCTTCGCTTTTTACCCACATTGGAAATCAAAAAAATCCTAAATTTTTTCAAGGGTGAAGTTCACAGCAGTGGTCAGTCTTTTCATGGCGATGGCCAGCTGGTTTTCTACTGTTTTAACGGAGAGGTTCAATACGGTGGCCACCTCTTTATAACGCAGCCCGTATTGTTTTACGAGGATGTACACCATTTTACATTTAGGAGGAAGTTGTTCGATGGTGTGTTCCATTTTGCGGATCATTTCCGCGGAGATCATCAGTTGTTCAGGGTCGCTCTCAAAAGAGATTTCCAGTTTATCTTCTTCCGCAATGGCCACCTGCCGCGAGGCGGACTGTTTGCGCATATGGTCGATGGCTTTGTTTTTGGCAACGACAAAGAGGTACACCTGCGGATTTTTTATGTCCGTCAGTGATTGCCTTTTTTGCCAGCAATGCATAAAAACATCGTTCGTGATTTCTTCCGCCACCTCTTTGGAACGGGTGAGCGAAAAAGAAAAACGCAGCAGTTTTATAAAAAAATGATTGTAGAAAGCTTTGAAGGCTGTCTGGTCATTGTTCGCTGTGATGTTTTTGAATAGTTCATTGATAATACACTGATCCATCCCTTTTTTAAGCCACTGATATTGGTTGCAATAATAGATAACGCAGATTACGCTAAAGTTAACAAAATAATTTATCCGGCAATTTTTTTTTGCAGTGGTGCTTTTTTGGCGAAAGTTGATGGTATCTGCGCTCGTATTATCCGGCCCCACCATATATGTCGGCGATCTTGCGCAGGATATAGTGTACTTCTGCTGCATTCCCTTCCTCGTAGCGGCGTGCCCAGAAAGAAACCAGCCATACCGCAAGACGTTTGCCCTGCCGGTCGCCTTTCGCGATAGCGGCATCGATATCCTCCAGTCCCCCGGTAAAAGCGATATCATTAATATAAGTCTCTGCCTGCGGCTCTATATCGCCCGGCGGTACTTTCATTTTTTCATACAGTGTTTTAAGGGATGCGCGGTAGTCGGGCATCTCCTGCAGGTACTCATGGGTGGCAAGCAGGTTATCAATATAACGGGAAGCCGGTGAGCGCCGGTAAACGACGGTGGGTATCACCTGTCTTAGGTGCGGACCAAAATGCCCGAAACAGGCTTTCAGGCGCTGGCCATCGCGGCCGGTGAAGTCAAATATTTCTACTACCGGCGCCAGCGAGGTGGTGTTAAACTGTTTTACCGCATCCTCTTTGGTTGCGCGGTCATGCTGCGCGAAAAGGCTCCGGATGCCCAGCCCCCAGTTCAGTATCAGGTCCGTCGGGTCCGGATTGTTTTTGCCCAGTTCCAGCTGATCATAGCATATAAACTGGAGCGCCGCCCGGATGCTGTCACCCGGCGGTTCCGGCCCTTTCCATGCTTCCGGGATCTCCGGCGTTGCTGTATCGACTGCTTCAGTGGCGTAAACCGGCGCAGCGGTCGTTTCCACGTTAGTTTCCACCAGGTCGGTGGTAGCAGCTGCCGCCTGGGGAGCATCGTCTTCCGTCACACAATAGGGCTCATAGGTAGACAGGGCGTAGGCGGCGACAATGACCGCCAGCATACCGGTCAGCGTAACGCCGCTCAGCATAACGCTGATGGCGCGGTGACGCTGCCACAACCGGGCGATCAGCCACCAGCAGCTGCCCAGCAGGAAGGACCCGGCAATGGCCGCCAGGCAGAACAAATAGAACTCGCTATAGATTTCTTCTGTAGGAGAGATGGTGATCGCATAGCGTGACCGGAGCACAAAAACAAAGGCGAATGCTACCAGGGATACCAGGAGGTTGGACAGGAACACTTTTTTCCAGAAGCTTCCTTCCGGCGTGGTGGTATGCGCTTTTTGACGGAACAGGCGCAATACCGCATATGATACGCCGCCCCATAAACAGCTGGTCAGCAGCCATACAGCCGGAGAAACGAACATATCGATAACACTGCCATGGGGATCATCGCGGTAGATCATATTCGGCAGCTTGTCCAGCTGATACAGCCAGCCAAAAGGCAGGGAGATGGTTTCATAACGGGAGGAGATGTCCGGCGCGGTGGCCGATAGCGCGGTGGCGCCAAGGTTGTCCGCCAGCCAGGAGAGGCCGAAAACAGCCGTTACCAGCAATATTTCAAGGACAAGGATGTACCTGTACAGTTTGTTTTCCATAAGAGACGGGTTAACCCTTACAAATATATTATTAAAAAAATTATCCGGTTGATCTCAAAAAAATGTTAAAAATGCTTTGGGGGTTTTTATTTTTCTTTTCGACCTTATGGTAAACACGGATTAAAAAATAAATGATCGAGCGTAACCGGATAAATACTTTGATGGCCAGGAAAATATCCGGCGAGGCCACCATGGAGGAATTGAAAGAGCTGGAAATACTGCTGATGCAGTTTCCGGAACTACAATATGCCTTTACCATTGTGGAAGATATCCTGGCTGTCAACCCGGCCAACGGTTTCACGCCGGAGGAAGAAAGCCGGCTGGCCAGTGAAGGGCTGGACCGCATGAACCTGTTCCTGCAGCAGTCACAGGATACCTCCGTTGTCAGAAAAATGACGCCCTGGAAAGTGATGGCCGGCGTGGCTGCCATGGTAGCGGTACTACTGAGCGTATGGGCCTTATGGCCTGCATCGCCCGACAGGCAGGCTTTCCGCAATGAGGTAGTCACCAAAACAGGGTCCAAAACCAGCGTGGTACTGCCAGACGGCACTACAGTAGTGCTCAACGCCTGCAGCCGCCTGCAATACGACGCTACCCGTTTTCTCAACGGGGAAAGGGAAGTGGGCCTTACGGGAGAAGCTTATTTTGATGTCAAACATGATCCGGCGCATCCGTTTATTATCCGGACGGGGGCCGTCAATATCCGCGTATTGGGGACCGTATTTAACGTGAAAGCCTATACCGAAGATGCCACGGTAGAAACCACGCTGCTGAGCGGCAAAGTAGAAGTGAGCTTTCCTGAAAATGGCAGCGGCGAGAAAGTAGTACAGTTGCAGCCTGACCAGAAGCTGGTCATCGCCAATCATAAATACCAACCGGTACAGGACCATAAAAAAGCCAACTTTAGCATTACACCGGTAAAAAATATCAATACCGGCACGGTAGACAGTCCGGATGCGGAAAAACCAACCACTGCCTGGATCAACGACCGGTTCGATTTTGATAACGTCACCTTTGAGCAGCTGTCGCACGATCTGGAGCGATGGTACAACGTAACGCTGCGGTTTAAAAACGACCGTTATAAACAGGAAGTATTTACGGGTGCTTTCCGGAAACAGGGCATCGAAGATGTGTTGCAGGCACTGCAACTGATGTCCGGCTTTCATTATGAAGTGAACACGAAAGAAAATGTCATCTATATATGGTAAAAAACGTATCAGGAAATAAGATGCCAGGTGCGGCATCAGCTATGACATAACTATCCGGTAAATTTTTTTGCAGACAGCAAAAAAGGGAAATGCGGCAACATTCCCCTTTTACAAATGCTGGCTAAACAATCTAAACCGATTCGAAAGAATCCGGTAATGGCTAATTCTTTAACCTAACGAAACAAATTTATGAAAAAAAGCTTTTGGTGGCCTTCTGATATTCCCCGGCGGAATATGAGGAAACTGTTAATGCGTATGAAACTAACCTCCGTATTGCTCTGTGCAGGGTTTTTACAGCTTAGCGCACATGGTTTTTCCCAGGAGCGGCTCACTGTTAATTATAACAATATTAACATTGGAAAGCTCCTGAATGTGATCGGGCAGAAAAGCGACTACACTTTTGTGTATAAAAATGCCAGCATCCCTGACCGGAAGATCTCTATTGCCATGAAAGATGCTCCCGTGCGGGACATCCTGGACAAGGCGCTGGAAGGCACCTCGCTGGGGTACAAGATCATGAAAGACAACCTGATCGTGATCCTGGAAGCCGGTGAAACGGTACAGAACGTTCCCATCAAAGGCCGGATCACCGATGAAGCGGGCAACCCGCTGATAGGGGTGACCGTACTGGTGAAAGGTACCACCACCGGCGCCAAAACAGACGCCGAAGGCCGGTTTAAGATGGAAGTACCCGAAAATGCCATTATCGAATTCTCCTATGTAGGCTATGAGCCGCAACAAATGAAAGTCCATAACGGCGCCTCCTTCAATATCGCCCTGAAAGCCAATTCCAGCGGCCTGAACGAAGTGGTAGTGGTAGGTTATGGCAAACAGAAAAGAGTGAACCTCAGCGGTGCGGTAGACGCCATTTCCGGTAAGGAACTGGAGAGCCGCCCCATCGCCAATATCAACAACGGCTTACAGGGCCTGCTGCCCAACCTGAATATCACCAACGATAACGGCCGCGTATCTTCCGCTTCCAAATTCAATATCCGCGGTGTAACCTCTATCAACGGCGGCGACCCGTTTATCCTGGTAGACAACATCCCCTTC
Source organism: uncultured Chitinophaga sp. (assembly GCF_946479755.1). Next base: position 105,847 of record NZ_CAMLHC010000004.1, read on the forward strand.
ACCAGTGAGGAAGTGTCCCGCCTGAATCCTGCCGACGTAGAAAGCATCACCGTCCTGAAAGACGCCGCCTCCGCCGCTATCTATGGCGCCCGCGCCGCCTTCGGCGTGGTGCTCATCACCACCAAATCCGGTAAAGACGGCCGCCTCATCATCAACGCCAACACCAACTATGCGGTACGTACCCTCGGACTGGTGCCTAAAATCGTCACCGATCCGCTGACCACCATGGAGTACAAACACGATGCAGCCACCCCGCTGTACGACCTGTATCCCGCTGCTGAAAGGGCTTATGCACAAAGACTGAAAGACGATCCTTCCCTGCCTAACGTTATTGTCAACCCAACCGATAAAAACAAGTGGAGCTACTACGGTACTACCGACTGGCTGCACGAGGTATACCAGAAATCAGCGCCGGCCTACAACGCCAACGTCAGCATCTCCCGCGGCGATGAGAAACTGAACTACTATTTCTCTGCCGACTACTACTCACAGGATGGTATGCTGCGTTATAACCCGGACAAATACGATCGTTATAACCTGCGCGCCAAAGCCACCTACACGTTCAATGACCGTGTCAAAATAGGTAGCAACACCATGTACACCAATACCACGTACGCGCAGCCGTCCAGCACCATGGACTACCTGTTTTTCCATAACTCCAACCGTACGCCGTCTCTCAGCGTACCCCGTAACCCGGACGGTACCTGGACTTCCGACGGAGCCGCCCTGCTGGGCAACCTGCAAAGCGGCGGCCGCTCCAAAGACACCTGGAGTGAGTTCATGACCACCCTCAACGCTGAAGTGGGCATCATCAAAGACATGTGGACCCTGAAAGGGGATGCGACCTTCCGCAGAGGCAACCAGACCGGTAATACCTACGTGCTGCCGGTAGCCTACCGCACCGGTCCGGACCAGCCGTTCCTGTACACCAACGGTAACAAATCATCTGCCTCCAATCTCAGCCAGGCGGTGAAATACAACGTGTATAACATCTATACCGACTTCCATAAGACCTTCAATAAAAAACACTATGTGGGAGCACTCCTCGGTTTTAACCAGGAATATCACTTCTACGATAAGTTCAACGTTAAAAGGTTGGACCTGATCAGTACCCAGTATCCTACTTCCCAGCTGGCCACCGGTAATATTACCCAGACCCAGCAAATTGAAGACTGGGCTGTAAGAGGTATCTACTATCGCCTGAACTATATCTTCGACGATAAATATATTGTGGAAGTAAACGGCCGTAACGACGGCTCCTCCCGCTTCCGCACCGACCACCGCTGGGGCTTTTTCCCTTCCGGCTCGCTCGCCTGGGTGGTGTCTAAAGAAAACTTCTTCCGTGGCGTTAAAGACCGCTTAGGGATCGACTTGCTGAAACTCCGCGGTTCCTACGGCTCCCTCGGCGATCAGCAGTGGGACGCCTACGGCTACATGGAGCGGATGAAAACAAATAACATCAACTCGGTGCTCAACGGACAAATTCCGATCGGTGTATTCTCCCCGGCACCTGTAACCGCTACCTATACCTGGCAGACCGTTAAGACGATCAACGGCGGTATCGACATCTCCGTACTGAAAGAAAAGTTATCGTTCAGCTATGACCGTTATGTACGCTATACCAACGGTATGTTCGCCAAAAGCCAGGAACTGCCGGCCGTTTTCGGTGCAGACGCTCCAAGGACCAACTCCGCTGACCTGAAAACCAAAGGATGGGAGATGACCCTGTTCTGGCGCGATCAGTTTAAAATCGGTAGCGATGATTTCAGCTACGGCGTAAAACTCCTGCTGGCCGACAGCCGTTCTTTCATCACCCGTTATACCAACCCTACCGGTACCCTCGCCAACTACGACAACGGCGACATCACCAGGCGGAACTACTATAATGGACAGGAGATAGGCGATATCTGGGGCCTCGAAACAGAAGGTTTCTTCCAGAACGCAGAAGAACTGAAGTCACACCCCAACCAGGCGAAAGTAGGTTCAGATGACCAACAGTACCTGTTCTACGTAGGTGACCTGAAATTCCGGGACCTCAACGGCGACGGTGTGATCGACTATGGCGACAATACCGTTTCCAACCCCGGCGATCGCAGGATCATCGGTAACAGCGCTCCCCGCCTGCCTTACAGCATCGATCTGACAGCTTCCTATAAAGGATTTGATTTCCGTGCACTGATACAGGGCATCGGTAAAAGAGACTGGTATCCGGGCGCCGGCAACCACTATTTCTGGGGCGTATATGCGCAGCCGTGGACAAACGTGCAGGTGCACAATATGGACAGATGGACACCGGAAACACCCAACGGTTACTTCCCGCGCCTGAAATCCTACATCGCAGAAGATGCTACCGAACTGGGCGCACCGCAGACAAGATATCTGCAGAATGCCGCTTACACCCGTCTGAAGAACGTAACGCTGGGCTACACCCTGCCGAAGTCACTCACCGGAAGAGCGAAGATCAACCGGTTACGCATCTACGTAGCGGCAGAAAACATCTTCACCATCTCCCACCTGAAAGCCAATATTGATCCGGAAGGCCTGGATGGATCGGTATATCCTTATCAGAAAACGTATTCGTGCGGATTGAACCTGAACTTTTAATTAAAGCAAAAAAGTGCAACATGAAAAACAAGCGGCTTATTATACCATTCCTCATATTGGGTTGTGCAGCGGTTTCCTGTAACAAGGATTTCCTGCAAAGAATGCCACAGACGGAGATCACACCGGATGCCTATTTTAAAACGCCGGGCGACCTGCAGACTTACGTGAATGGGTTGTACGACGATAACCTGTCTGCCCCTTATGAAGACAATAACTCAGACAACGTTTCCGGCAACACCGGCAGCGAGATAGATAAACTGATACACGGGACCCTGGATGCCACCACCGTGGGCGGCTGGGATAACTGGAAGCAGCTGCGTAATATCAACTACCTGCTGGACAACGTGCATAAAACACAAGGTGACGCCATTGAAATAAAACACTATACCGGTGTGGCCCGTTATTTCCGTGCCCGCTTCTATGCAGACATGATCGCCCGTTACTCCGATGTGCCTTTCTATGGCCACGTGATGAGCGACATCGATCCGGATATGTATAAAGGGCGCGACCCGCGGGCAAGCGTGGCAGATTCGGTACTGGCCGACCTGCAGTTTGCCGTAGACAACATCAAAGCGGATAATAAAGACAACGGTACGCTGGTAAACAAATACACCGCGCTGGCGCTGATGTCCCGCTATTGCCTGTTTGAAGGCACTTTCCGCCGCTATCATCCTGAGCTGAAGCTGCAGGCTACCGCCGACGTATGGCTGAAAAAAGCGGCATGGGCTTCCGAGCAGATCATGGCCAGCAGCCGTTATGACATCTACAATACCGGTAAAGGCGGCGCCGATTACCGCGCGCTGTTTGCCAGCACCACCCTGGCCAATAACAAAGAGGCGATCCAGTGGCGGGACTATCCGCAGAGCCTTGGAAAGGGCAATAACACCCACAGCGTATTGGGCTGGACGTGGTCACTCAGCCAAAGCCTGGTGTATAGCTACCTGATGACAGACGGTACCCCGTTTACTTCCCAGCCGGGTTATAACAAGATGGATTACACCACTACCTTTAAAAACCGTGACCCCCGCCTCGCAGAAACAGTGGCCTATCCCGGTTTCAGCACCACACAGGACAACAATCCCTATATCGCTAAGCCGAACCTCGGCGGCTATGACCAGCTGAAATTCTATCCCCGCGATCCGAAACAACGGCAGGGGTGGGACGCTAACTACACTGCGTTGCCGGTATACCGTTATGCAGAAGTGCTGCTGAACTACGCCGAAGCCAAAGCCGAACTGCTGGAGCTGTCGCAGGCCGATCTGGACAAATCCGTGAACCTGCTGCGCCGCCGCGTGCAGATGCCGGATCTGAGCATGGTGGCCGCTAACGGCAACCCTGATCCGGTGATGAGCAATCAATATAACGTGACCAGCGCCAACAAAGGCGTGATCCTCGAGATCCGCCGCGAACGCAGGGTGGAAATGGCCTGCGAAGGGCAACGGCTGAATGACATCAACCGCTGGGCTGCCGGCGCCCGTCTCAAAGAAGCTCCTGCCGGCATGTATGTGGCCGGAATGGGCGGTATTGATATGACCGGCGACGGTGTAGCGGATATCGCTATCCTGCCGAACACCACAGACACCTCTTCCATCGCGGGACTGCCTGCGGATGTGAGAGCACGCCTGAGCCGTTTCTACCTGGTTGACAAAAACGGTGGTCAGAACAATTTCTACCTGGAGAATGGTAACAGCGGTCATATCCTTTTTGCCGCAGACCGCGCAGGACGTACCTTTACAGAACCTAAGTTTTACTATCGCCCGATCCCTAAGCAGCAACTGGTACTGAATAACAAGTTGCAGCAGATCATGGGCTGGTAATCACAGACCGTAAAACACGAATTACAGATAGCGAATTTTGCGGAGACGCCTGTCAGTCCTTATTGTTTCATATTGACAGGTATCCGCGGTTCGCCATCTGTAGTTCGTATTTTTTTTATATAAACATTGACAATGAAAAAGATTTTGTTTGCTTTCCTGTCCTGTTGCACCCTGCATACCGCCGTGGCGCAAAGTTTTTCAGGAGCCGTATTCCTCGATGGCAATGCCAACGGCAAACAGGACGCTGCTGAAGCCGGTCTCCCCGGGGTAAAAGTATCTGACGGCCTCTCTGTAACCGTTACTGACAAAACCGGCCGCTTCCGGCTGCCGGGACATGCACGTGCCCGTTTTGTGTTTATCACTACGCCCGCCGGTTACCGTACCACGAGAGAATTTTATATCCATACAGACAGCAGCCGCACGGCCTATGACTTTGGCCTGCAGGCCAGCGGTAAAGCGGTGGGAGAGAAAGCGAAGTTTGTAAGGCTGGCAGATACGGAAACCACGCAGTTCAACAACTGGATGACCGAAGCCAAAGAATATGCCCGCAACGAAAACGCCGACTTCATGATCCACACCGGGGATATCTGCTACGAGAAAGGCATGGCCTTTCACGCACAGCATGTCAACACCCGTACGATGGGACTACCGGTTTATTATTGCATCGGCAACCACGATCTCGTGAAAGGGCCTTATGGCGAAGCGTTGTACGAATCCCTCTTTGGACCGGTGTTTTATTCCTTTGAAGCAGGTCCTGCCCACTTTATTGTAACCCCCATGCGTTATGGCGATTATCAGCCTTCCTATACGCTGGAAGACGTGGTGAAGTGGCTGAAGAATGACCTGGCACATGCCGATCCGGCCAAGCCGGTGATCGTGTTTAACCACGACCTGCTTACCTACGACACGCTGTTTGCCGTACGTGCCGGCAATGACAGCATCAACCTGAACGAGCATAACCTGAAAGCATGGATCTACGGCCACTGGCATATCAACTTCGCGCGTACCCATGGCAACACCGGCATCCGCTCGCTCTGCGCGGCACCGCCGCCCGATGGAGGCATCGATAACTCCGCCTCCAACTTCGATGTGGTAGATATCGATAAAAACGGTATTTCGTTGGTACAACGCCGTTATACCTATGTGGAAAACCAGCTCACCCTGGTGTCTCCGACAGTCAACGGTACCGCCTTTGATCAGGATAAGATGGTGGTGAGCGTAAATGCCTATCATACCGCTTCTCCGGTGAAAGCGGTGCGTTTCCGTATGTTCGATAAAAAAGGCCATCTGTTGAAGGAGCTGCCGCTGCAGCAGCGTACCGACTGGAACTGGGGCGCTGCCACCGCGGTACCGGCCGCCGGCAAAAACGACGTATATACGGCCACGGTAGAGGCCACCCTTGGTACCGGCCGTATTCTCTTTACCCGTGATACGTTCCGGCTGGCAAAGACAACGCTGCCGGCAGTTAAAAGCGCCGAATGGCCGGAAGTGCTCCAAAACGCACAACGTACAGGCGTTACCCGTCTTTCTGCTCCGGGAACGCTGGCCCTGAAATGGACAGCCAATATTGGTGGTAACATCTGGAAGTCATCTCCCATCTGTGCCGAAGGCAAAATATTTGTGGGTACCATCGACGACGAAGGCAACAACCACAGTTATATCACCGCGCTGGACGCTACTACCGGCCGTTTGCTGTGGCAATTCACCGCCGGTAACTCCATCAAACACAGCATGAGCTACAGCGAAGGAACGGTACTGGCCACCGACGCAGAAGGGGTGACCTACGCGCTGGAAGCGGCTACCGGCAAGCTCCGCTGGAAACACCAGGGACATCAGCAGGCGCTGCCCGGGTACAACTCCGGCGGCGTGGCACAGCAGGGCGTTTATTACACCGGCGCAGGACACAACCTGCAGGCGCTGGACATCCGCACCGGCGCCGTGAAATGGACCAACCGCGACTGGACCGGTGGGGAAGGAACACCCGCGGCCATGGCCCTGCGCAACGGTCAGCTGATCACCGGTTCCAACTGGAGCCACCTCTATGCGCATGATGCCGCTACCGGCCGCGTACAATGGAAACGCAACGATGAAGGCATCCGCTTCCGCAGTGGTACGCCTGCTTTCTTCGACGATAAGCTGTATGTGCACGGGATCAACAAACTGCATGTGCTGGAACCCGCTACCGGCAAAACGATCGACAGTATCCCGGTGACCGCCGAACTGAAAACCATGACGGCGCCACTGGTGACGGCGCAATACATCATCACCAGTACCGCCTCCGGCGGGATGATCGCTTTCGATAAACAGACCAAAGCGCAGGTATGGCAGTTTGTGCCGGGAGAAGCACTGTTCTACACCGCTCCCTATACTTCACCATCTTCCGCAACGATAGAGTCTACACCGCTGTTAGCCGGAAACCGGTTGCTGGTAGGGGCCTCCGACGGGTTTGTATATGTAGTGGACCTTGCTTCCGGAAAGATGCTGCGCCGTATTGCAGCAGGAGCACCGGTATTTGCCGATATGGCCGTTTACAACGGGATGTTGTATGTGGCGGATTTTTCAGGTAATGTGAATGCCTATACGTTGTAGGAACATGTTTAACGATAAACAACAAAGCCAGGAACAGACAGTTCCTGGCTTTGCTTATTCAACTGGTGTGATGCGTCTTATTGCAGATCGTTGTTTCTGGCCTCTTTCATGGCCGCCTGGCTGTCACGGGTGTTTTTCTGTACCGCGATAGCTCCGAAAATACTCAACAGGAAAGCGAATGCGTAGAATCCTTTTTCGCTGGGCAGGAGGGTGGCGTTCCATAAACCGATGATCAGGAGCACGATGGCGATCAGCATGGATACCCAGCTGATGCCGTAGTACATATCCGTTACCGGGATATTCTCCAGCCTGTCACGTACGCATTTCTGCACGGATACCGCCGCGAACAGCGCATACATCAGTATGGTGAAATAATAACCTTTTTCATTCAGTTGCATGGTAGCATTCCACAGTCCGATAAGGTATCCCACAACCCCGGCGAGCAGTCCTACCCAGGATGTGGCGATAAATGCCATTGATGGTTTTTGTTTCATGGATTAATTGTTGTTAATAAAAAGGATGAACGTTTGTGGTGATAAGGATATCTCCGTTGATATATTTTACAATATAATAATACTATTTATTTCTGATACCGGGAGGTATGTTGAGGAGAAAGACGATTGGGTTACCAAATAAAAATCCCGGGCGTTACCCGGGATTTCTTTTGTAGCGAGGAGCGGATTCGAACCACTGACCTTCGGGTTATGAGCCCGACGAGCTACCTCTGCTCTACCTCGCAATGAGGTTGCAAATGTAGACAATAAAATCAAACTACAAAATTTAACATAAAGTTTTTTTGTTGTTAACACACACGAAAATGTGAGCATTATCGGGAAGATGGAAAATTTGTAATCGTTTGTATTGCTTACTGGTAGTGTGTTTTAGCGCAATGTTCTGTTGGTGTTTGTGCAGCAGTAAGTTGACTGAAAAAACTTTTTTATTTTTTTCAGTCAACGGAAGATAACCGGCAAACGGCATTATATATCAGAATAATCTGTTGGATGCAAAAAGATGATTTCTGATTTGGACACGTTGTGTGCATACTCCGGCATTGCTGACAGTTTCTTCCAGCCGGGGTCTGCAGAAAAGGATTTCCAGTGGGCATCACGATCGGCCTTATTGTTGAACGTGGTCATGTACATCAGGTTGGGCATGCGGCTGCCGGAGAGCACGGAGCCATAAAACACCGCGTTGAAGCCCAGCTGCCGGAAGATATTAATTTCGCCGCCTTCATTAAACATCTTCACTTTGTTGACATGATATTGTTCGGTAGGGCTTTCATAACTGCGCAATTCGTATATCCGTTCGGTTTTGGGAGATGACAGGGCGGGCATCGTCATCACCGGCGCATCGGGGAATGCCTGCAGTAATATGGATTCCAGCCGGCTGTAAGGAATATCGTTCCAGGCGGCATCCAGGTAAGGGCGCCCGGAATCCCAAAAAGCTTTGTCAGCTGCCAGCTTCTTATCCAGTTGTAATAATTGGTCCATATTCCGGAAAGGTACCAGCACATAGATGCGTATATCGGCAGTATCTGTTGTTACCGGCTTAAAAACACCTACGGTGCTGATACCGGCGCGATGCAGTGCCGGAAGGTAAGCCGTTTGCAGAAAGCTGTCTACCCGCGCTTCCTGGGCGGCGGTTTTCAGGTGATAGATTTTAATCTGATAGAGTTGCCTTTCTTTGGCCATCAGCTGGATGCAGCCCAGCAGGAGGGCCGTCAGCAGGAACGTGGAAAATTTCATGTGCGATGGTTTATGTTCAACAAAATAATCGATTTCGGCCGGGAATACTAGTCGCAGCGATGAATACATTATTTTTGGAGAATTCTGTATTACTATAAAAATTGATATTATGGCAGATCCGGTTATGCTGATAGAAGAAACGAACAGCCGCAATACCATGTATGCGGTGGTAGAACAGGACGACAGAGTAGCTTATTTTTACCTGTACCCTTCAGAACTGCTGGCTAACAAATATTCCCCGCGTCCCTGCTGGCTGCGTAACCTGAAGCCGGCGCCGGCGGACAAGGATGTGCAGGCGATGGAAGAAGGCATGGCACCTATGCTGGAAGCCCGTTATTGTAATCATCCGGAAGGTAAAGCCCCGTTAGACCCCGGGCTGATCCGCATTGTATGGATGGAAGAGGGCGACGGCGCCGCCGTGATCTACGATGGTGAGCTGATGGCCGCTATACCCGGCTGGACGCTGTACACACAGGAACGTACCGTAGGATATGCTGCAGACTGCACCGGCGGCGGAGACGACAGCCTCATGTTCCCCCTGGGAACGCCCGCCACCAACCAGCTGCATAAAAAAGTAATGGGCGCCATGGCCTTCTGGGACGACTGGTCTGATGAAACCAGTCAGACATGGGGTATCCTGCAACAACAATATCTCGATGCCTACGAGGCGCAACTGGGGCCCGTGGAAAAATATTACGCTATTGACGGCGGTCAGTGGCCTCCTATAGGCATGGCCCGTTTCGAGAAAGACGATGTCGTGTATTTCATGACGCTGGGCGTGAGCATCCGGCCCATGCCATGGGTGGAAATGCTGTACAACGACAAGGCGGCCGGTTTCCGCCGCATGGAAATTGGTATTGCCATCAACAAAAAAGACTTCGACGAAAAAACGATGATGAACCTGGCAGGGATGGTTTCCGGTCTGGCTGACAGGCCGTGGAAACAAATGACCTGGCTGGGGGAGGGGCATACTATCAGCTTCAGCGAGCTGCCGGCTCCTTACGAAAGCCTGGTGCTGTCTGCCGCGCTGTATAACGGACCTGCCTTCCAGATGCCGCTTATCTACAACGATCCGGTGAACCTCTACTGGGCGTCGCCGATCACCAAAGCGGAAAGGTTGTTTGCGCATGAACAACCCAATGGCGGCTATGTGCTGCTGGAAAAAATGATCAACAACGGTATCAATCACATTATTCAATCCCGGGAGGAAGTAGTGGCCGGTTAACGGCCACTACCCGCTCCGGCGAAAATGCCGGGCGATAGTTTTTTCAACGCCGCAGCCGCGGCAGGTTTCAGTAAAATATAACGTTGATATCTATACAAATCTTCCCTGTATGCCAGCTGGTAAAGGCGGAAGGGCGATCCCTGTTTGCCCAGCACTCCGTTGATAACGGCACGTGCGTTCGCATTTTCTATCTCCTCCGGAACAGTTAACCGGAACTGACGGGTGCGCAGCCGTTGTAACGCCGCCTGTGTACGCGGTACAAGGCTTTGCGGCTCCGCTGCGCTGCTGAAACAGGCAGGGGAGAAGGTCAGCGCATCCTCATAGGCAACGGGGTTTTGTTCCCGTATGGAGGCCTGTAACAGGGTGGTGTCCTGCTGGGAAAATATGCCCTGGCTCCGGCAAAGCGTTACAAGCGAATCGATCTGCGGCCTGGTCAACCGGCTGGCGGTGTCAAAATACTGGTGCGGGTATACGGCGTAGTCGTAATCACCGGGGCTGCCGTTGTAGCAGCCTTCTATGCGGTCAAACAGGTAGGGCGACTGTAACAGTTCCGCCTGTTGTTGGTTGAGCAATGCGAGGTAGACGGTATCGGGCTGCAATGGCTCATAGCCGGTAAAGCGGTTGGGCGTGATAAAATAAAAGCGCCGCAGGTCATGCTGATCTTCCAGGTAGTGATTGAGGAATTGGAGGTTCTCCGGCCGTATCCACGATTCGAATTCTTTTTCGTCGATGGTTTCGCGGTACAGGCGGCCGTTGAGCAGCAGGGTGGCGGACAGTATCTTGGCCGACCGGCTGAGGGCCAGCTCTGCCTGGTAAGGATATAATCCGTCGGCATCGGGCTGGGCTTTTTGCACCCGTATATCCGTTACCGTTAAAGGAAACAGCTGCCGGGATATTTTATCGGTCACCCTTTGGTACAGCGCCCGGATAGCCGCTACCGGTATCTGGCCATAGGCATGCTGCGGTACCAGGTCGTACGGTTGAATGTCGGTGGCGGTATAGAGCGGTACGGCGGTTGGGCTGGCAGAGAGGATATCATCCGAAGACAGCAGCGTGCCGGGCTTGTAGTGGGCGATAATCTGCTGCTTTCCGGCTTCGTTGATCAGCCCCGTTTGTTGCAGCGTATCGAGGCGCAGCAGCTGCTGTTGTTTCAGATAAGGGTACTTATCCAGGTAGGTGATGTATTTCCCCAGGTCCCGCAGGGCATTTGTATGGCTGACAGACCCGTAGATATTTTTCCCGTTATGATAATAGACATCGATCACCGAATCGGTTTCCGGGAGGAAACCTGCCTGACGGAAAAGTTTGGCCCAACGCAGGTAAGGAGCATAGGTGGCCACCCTTTCCTGTTGAGCTGCCGGCGTATCTGTCTGATCGCTGACCGCCAGTTCGATGGTGCTGTCTTCCATGTAGGGCGCCATCGCAGGGCCGAACCAGTTTTGCAGCCGGGTGGTGACGATGTCGCTGCTGTCGTAGTTAGACCGGTAGTAGTCGGCCGAATAGATCAGAAAGTCGAAAAGGTCATGCCGGGAGGGAAACTGTCCGGAGAGAAAACGGGCTTCGGCAAACTCGTTGTCATGCCCTGACCAGGGGTATTGGCCGATGGCGGCCAGGGAGTCCAGCACGGCCGGTAATATGCGGGTTTGGCCCGGAAGGATGTCCAGGAAATCGGCTCCCAACACAAAGACAGCCTGCGTCGGTATCTGCGTTTTATCGAGTCCCTGGTACAGTTGGAGGGGCTGGCCTCCGGCAAACCGGAGCAGCTCTTCCTGGCCGGCAGGTGTTAAAATTTCCAGTTGTCCCAGTCTGCGGGCCATGTCGGCAACGGTGGAAAGTGGCAGCTGCTGGGCGTTGGCGGTAATGCGGCTAACAAATAACAATACAAACAGTAGGTATCTCATGCTTACAATGGTAAAATGCTGACCGAAGATAATGTTTTAATCAGAGGGAGATAACATATAAATAATTCTTTGAAAATGAATTTCTTTAAATTTAATTGGAAAATGTTGTAACGAAACTGCCGGTCCGGATACTAATCAGGAAAATGTACTAAAGCAATCCATCTTGAAAAACAGGGAACAGGAATTTCTGGCACATATAGAAACGAACAAGGGGATCATTCACAAGATCTGTAAGATGTATATGGATACTGCTGATGATCAACAGGACCTGTTCCAGGAAATTGTGTATCAGCTGTGGAAGTCCTATGGTTCCTTTCAGGAGCAGAGCCGTTTTTCTACCTGGATGTACCGGGTGGCGCTGAATACGGCGATCGTGTTCTTTAAAAAAGAGCGGCGGCAGCTGCAGACTTCGGATGTGATGCCGGAACACCTGGCAGAGGAGGAGCAGCGCGCTTCCGAGAAGGAGCTGCAGTTGTATCATTTCTACAAGGCAGTACAGCAGTTGGAAAGGGTGGAGAAGGCGATGATATTCTATCACCTTGAAAACTATTCTCACCGGGAGATTGCGGATAATCTTGGTATTTCTGAAGGTAATGCGCGGGTAAAGCTCAACCGGGCCAAAACAACATTAAAAGAACTGATAAAACAACAAGGCTATGAATTTTGATGATATACAGTCATTGTGGAATAAAGACGACGGTGGAAAAGGGATGGTAGTGCCTGATAGTATGGAGAAGATAAAGGCGGCGCATCACCCGGTGGATAAGATCCGGAAGACGATGCGGCATGAAGCGCGGACGCAGCTGTTGGTGGTTATACTGGCGGGATTTTGGGGACGATATATGGAAACAGCGATCATGTCGGTGATTTATTATTGCCTGTATGGTGTGATGATTGCTACCTGCGTGTATTATTCCTATCGTTTTTACCGGTTCTACCGGCGGCTGGGCGCATCTGTATTATCTGCCAGGGAACATTTGTATGAAGTGTATTATGATATACAACTGCATATAGAAATGTACCGCTCGTGGACGTATGCGCTGATGATGCTGGCGTTGGGGCTGGCTACTACCTTTATATTAACGAAGCCGGGATTTATGGATACGGTAGGTACGGCTGTCAGCGCCTGGATGGTATTTAAAATAGTGACAGTTTTTATCGTGGTTATCGGATGGTGTGTGGTGGCTACCGAGATATGGATAAGGATGTGCTATGGCAAGTATCTGAAAGAGATAAAAAAGATAAAGGATGAGTTGAAAGAAGATATATGAAACAATCGGTTGCGATAGTAGTTTCCCGTTAATCATCGGTTAACGGGAAATTTTTTTTAATGGCTGTGTGTTAGTATGGTAGCGGTTTTGGGGCGCCTGTGACCGGATGTGATAAAGAGATGTTAAAAGAATTTTAAAATGATGATGATGGTCATCTCTACGAAATTTAAATAGCTCTAATATTGTGTCATAAACCTTGATAAAAGAATGCGCATTTCATCATTCAGGTTGCTGTTTTCTCAAAACTTTTAAACCCAAAAAAAAATGAAAAAGCTATTATTGTCTGCAGCTTTTGCAATCGCTGCTTTAGCAGGTTACGCGCAATCAGGATCTGCTCCTGTTTCTCCCAACAACAACTCATACCCCAACCCGGGCCCTGGTCTCTCTGATTGTGCAACAGTGCTCGTTTGCCTTGAATTGAAAAATATCATCGAAATTTGCCCTCCAATTGATGTGATGTGTGCAAAATTCGAATGCAAGGAAGATTATAACTGCGGTGAAGAACTTGAAGATTTCTATGGTCACAAAACCAGCAATTTCACTGTTAGCTCCAACAGGAATTTTAACGTTACCATCAAATCTTCTTCTCCTAATTTCCTGTATGTAGGTAGCGGTGTAGGCAACACTATCATGCCCAGCACTGTACTGAAATACAATCTGCACAGCAACGGCACCGGTGGTACCAATGCCACTCCGATGACCTGGAACCCGCTGACAGTAGCTGCTGCTCCGCTGATCAACTGTGGTACACATGGCTGCAACAGACCTTTCTCCCTGAAGTTCAAAGCTGATCCGGGATGGGACTTTGCTGCAGGTAGCTACGGTATTGGTGTAATTCTGACTGCAACACAGTTATAATACCTGAGATTGGACGCTCAAGTAAGCCTTTTCAACGGAGAAGGCTTACTTGCTCCCAAGCTCGCTGCCGGATATTTGTTGGATGTTTTATGTTGGATGTTACCTCAGATAATTGGATGTTACCTCAGCAAGCTGGATGTGCCCCGAAAGATATTATGTTGGATGGACCCCTTTTACCCCTGTCAGCCAGATGAAACTATCGTTACCCCCCATGTTGTGCATTTTATGGCATCTCTGTTGTAATGCTTACAGTCCGTATGTTTTCGGGCAGGGAGTTGCCGGTTTTGTTGTAACGCTGAAAGATTCGCTGGCTGCTAATAAGGATAGCCGCTTCCTGTATAATCATATCCGGATTACCAATAAGTACCATCAGGCAGAATCCTTCCAGTTATCGGTGACGGTCCCGGACGGCTGGCGGTTGATGTCTCCTGCAAAACCCTTGTCCAAAGTGCTGGAGCCGGATCAATCGGAGGTAGTGCCTGTTGTACTGATGCGGCAGCAGAATGCGCCGGCGCTCTGGAAGCCGGTACAGGTGCAGGTAGATGCAAAGGCTTACCGGTTTTATGTAAAAGCGGAACCCATCTGTGAATTTTCTGTTACCCCTATTACCAGTGTTATCCAGTTAAGAGGCCAGGAGAAAGACTTTAAGGTTACGCTCCGGGTGAGGAACACCGGTACCGTTCCCGGAGCTTATCTGGCCAATATCAGGAACCGCAATCTTGATATCAACAGTACCGAAAAATTTTGGTTAAAGCCTGGCAGAGACACGGTGTATTCTTTTTCCTATCATTTGAAGGACAAGGCGCTGAGCATGCTCAAAACGGAGAAGCTGCAGATCAACGTGGAAGATACCGCAGGCGTAGGATATATGCACTACGCTACCCTGGAGAGAGTGCAGCATGAGAGAATAGAAAAAGAGTCGCCCTATATTACCTTTCCGCTCTGGCTTGAGACAGGCGTCATGATATGGGGAAAGCAGGTTAGTTACTATGGTGGTATGCACGGTGAGATCCCCATTGGTGACAACAAGCTTTCCTTCTTTTATCGCACTAAACAATACGGCCTCGGTAACAATCTTGAACAAAATGTTTTGGGTTTTAATTACCGGACAAAAAACTGGGACCTCTATCTCGGACATATGAGCGATATCAAATATTTCTTTTCTTATGGCAACGGCGGCAAATTTACGTATCGGCCCAAAGCCAATATGGAGTTCTCCGTCAGCGCCACCAAACATAGTAATGTGCTGACATCGTTTACCAACGACAATATTACGATGACAGCCAAATACCCGGTCGGAAAGATGGTCATGCTGCAAGGGATTGCCGGGGATGTAGACCACCTGCAGCGGCGGCAGTCTTATCTTTTCAATAACGAGTTACAGTTGTTCAACACACCAAAGCTGCTGTTGTCTGTCAGTGCCGGCGCCGGTATGGATTTCTTCGCGGCGAAGGTGCCGGGCTTTCCCGACAAACCGGGGGCGGCGCTGGGCTATAATTTCGCCTGGCACGCTAAAAGGATCGATTTCTCCAGTCTGGTACAGTATTACAGTGACTATTTCCCTGGCCTGAACAAAGGACTGATGTATCACTTTCACGATTTCAGCTGGAAATTCGGCAACAACGCACTGGGTGCTTTTTACCAGTACAACCGTTCCGGTGTGAACACCCTCCGGGATACGGTCTACAGCTCAGACGCGTTTAAGTTCAACATCGCCAAATATGGCCTGAAGTACAGCCATGGCTTCAAGAATGGCTCCTTCTCCCTCAGCGGCGGCCTGTTGCGGCAAAGTATAGCATTGGGCAGTACCATGCCTGATTATATGTTCGGTGAGATGTATGTGAGACAGCAGGCGGGCAAAAAATTCAGTTTCTATCTGAATTCCATTAGCGGATATAACGGTTCATACGGGACAGATAAAAAGGCTGTCTTCCTGACCAATACAAACATGTCACTTGCTTACCGGTTCTTCGGACTGAAAGGTAATTACATGCAACAACCGGTGTTTGACCAGACATCCGAAAAGAATTTTCTGCGATATATACAAACGATGCTGGCAGGCCCGTATATGACGTTTACATTGTGGAAGAAGGTGAGAACAAATGTCTATTACAATTTCTCCAAATCGTTGTACGATGACAGGGTGTATCACCAGGTGGGCGGTAATGTGATGTACAGCAATTCCGGGAAGGGGCTGGATTTCAGCGCCTCCGCGATGGTGCCCCTGGAGAGTGGCAGCCTTACGCCCAATGGACTGAACGAAAAGTACGTGAGCATATCAATGACTAAAAAGTTTAATGTGCCATTGATTTTCAGAAAAAAATACTTCACCCTGAACCTTTTACCATTTTTTGATGTTAATGCTAACGGAACCAAGGAAGCCGGAGAACAGCTTATCCCTAATCTGCAGATCAATATCAACAGTATTCCCTTTATCTCAGATGAAAGAGGCGCTATCTCCTATCGCAATATCACCCCAGGAAATTACAAATTGGATTTTGGTAGCGCTAACAACGTACGAGGCGTAGTACCCGCTTCCGGCTTGTCCCAGACTGTTCCAGTGAACAAAGACCGGACTGTTTTCATCCCCTTCAAGCGGAGCCGGGTGATTACAGGGAGGATCGTGATCAGCTCGGATTCTCTGGCCAGGAGTAATTTCCCTCGCAGCAATATAAAAGTAATCGCAACAGACAGTACAGGCATGCTGTATAGCACGCTGACTGACGACATGGGCAGTTATTTTCTGAACGTGCCAGCCGGCAAATATGCTGTGTCGCTGAACCCCGAGGCGTTCAATGATAAAATAAGGCCCAGGGTGATGTCCTGCGCGGTAGACGTAGGTCTCCGCCTGGAAGGCACGGCCGATTTCGAGATCGTTGACAGGAGCAGGGTGGTGAGAATGTTTAAAACACACAAATAAAGTTAAACCCCAAATACCATGATTATGAAAAAGCTGAGATTAATTTGTTTAAGTATACACCCTATTTAGGTATACACCATAAGTCTTGATAGCTCTATCCTGATGATAACCCCGAAAGAAAACACCATCTCTTTCAAGAAAATTTAACCATATCCTTTTACCCGACCGTTTCCCCAAAAACGCGTTAGTATGTATGTCATTGTCATGTCCCAATTAATTGCAGAAAGATGAAAAAGGTAATGTTCATTGAAGAGGAAGCTGATTGTAAACATTCATTAACCCCGGTTATGCATGCTTTTAACCCTGTTACTACTGTAGACGAGCTGCTGAAAGCGCAGATCGACGACGGCAACGTAATCAGTATTAAAAAGAAACGTATCATTTATGCAGAAGGGAAAACCGCAGCCTCCATTTTTTATATCCTCAAAGGCAAAGTGAAAACCAGTAAATGGAATGAAGAGGGAAAAGAGCTCATCACGGGCCTGTATCATGAAGGCGATTTTATCGGGTTCAACGCCCTGCTGGATGGCGGCAGGTACCGTGAAACCGCCGAGGTCATCGAAGATGCTGAACTTGTTATTATTTCCCGTACCGACCTGGAGCTTCATTTCGAATACAACAGCGGCTTTCTGCGCAAATTCCTGGACATCCTCGCCGGCAACATCGCCGAAAAGCAGGAGCAGATGCTCCGGATGGCCTACAGCCCCCTGCGCAAGAAAGTAGCAGAAGCGCTGCTGATCACGTGCAAAAAGTACAATCCGTCCAACCAGGGCGAGTTCAGTATGAACATCAGCCGCTGTAACCTGGCCGCATTGGCAGGCGTGGCGAAAGAGTCCCTGATCAGGACGCTCAGTGATCTGCGTGATGAAAATATCATCAGCATCAGGGATGGAAAAATTATTATAACAGATATCAGAAAGCTGGAACACCTGATTTATTGCTCAGACGGAAAACCCAATATCTAACCTGTCATCATCAAATGCTACCGTGCTATGAAACAGTTGATGCTATTATTATTCCTGTTGTTCAGCGTCTTATTTATAAAGGCCCAGGATACTACCCGTAAAAACAATATGTACCTGCCGCCGGCTGTGGACACCAGTAAGTTACGGATGCCTGCCGGTATGCCGTCCGCACTGGGAAGTGCCGCCAAAGCCGCCGCCGATACGGTTAAAAGAGGGCTGACGATAAAGCCGTCAACGATTGACTTTAAACTGAACAGCGGACAAACGGGTACCGCCCACGTGTTTATCGTCAACCGCCTTAATAAGAAAAAACAGTTTACACTGTATCTCTCCGACTGGGTGAGAGATTCGCTGGGCGCGCATGTTTATACCGCGCCGGGATCTACCGAACGCTCCTGCGCCCGGTGGGTAAAACTGGACAGGACATTTGTGGAGATAGACACGGGGCAGACCGTGGATATCCCGATCAAAATGCAGATCCCTGATTCAGCCGCCGCCGCCGGTGAAATGAAGTGGACCATGCTCTTCCTCGAAACCACGGAGGAGCAGGTCGTGGAGTCCGCCAACGGGCTGAAGACCAATGTGAATAATAAAGTCAGGGTAGGGGTACATCTCTACCAGACGCCCCCGTCCCTGACCTATAAAGATGTAAAGATACTCTCCTTCGACCGCGCCGATACCAGCGCCCGGGTATGTCACATCGTGTGTCAGAACACCGGGACGGTGCAACTGGAATGCACCAGCTATCTGGAACTGTCCAATATCGCCACGGGCGATAAAACAAAGATCGATGTACCCATATTCCCGCTGTTCCCGGAACAGAGACGTGTGGTGGAATTCGTAATACCCGACAATGTACCCAAAGGAAAATACTCACTCATAGGAGTGATCGACGCAGGAACAGACGTACCTATGGAAGCTGCACAGGAAATGATAGATATCTGAACTGTATCCACTTAGAATCTGATCCGGCACTATTCTTAGTGCCGGAAATTTTTTTTAATTTTTTTTTGAGAAAACTGTAACGAAAGTTTATCTGCTGCAACTAATACTGTAAATAAACTTTTTAACGATGAAACAGTTGCTCTCCTTCGCCATTATTTTTATATGTTCCCTTACCGCCGCCAAAGCGGCTTCCCGGCCGCCCGCAGAGAAATCCGTACTGTGGAAAATCACCGGCAACGGGCTCGATAAACCTTCTTACCTGTTTGGCACCTTCCATCAGCTTTGTAAAGATGATGTGATCATCGTCGAAAAAGTAAAGCAGGCATTCGCCGGCGCCGGTCAGCTGGTGATAGAAGCGAATATTTTTGATGCCGCTGAATTACAGATCGCCCAACGGTCGGTCATATCCGACATGCCGCAAAGCCAGCGGCTCTCCAAAGAAAGATATGCTTTCATTGATTCCCTGCTACGTGCAAAAATGGGCGTGTCCATGAAACGTTTTGACAGCATAAGACTCAGCGCGCTGGTCGGCGTATTTGCCCGGCTGGGATTTACCTGCGCTCAGCCGGTCAGCCAGGAAGCGTTGTTCTATCAGCAGGCGCAGCAACGACAAATGAAATTTGCCGTGCTGGAGACCATGCAGGAACAGGTAGACTACATGAACAAAGGGTTTTCCGATGAATACTGTTTCAGATACCTGAAAACCATCGATACGCTGCAGCATACGACCACCCGTATGGTGAACGCTTACAAAGCAGAAGACATAGAAATGCTGCAACTGGAAATGAACGATGCCGAAATGAGCTATTGGCTGCTGGACCAGCGGAATGCCAATTGGGCCAACAGGATGCCGGCCATGATGAAGGACAACAGCTGCTTCTTCGCGGTAGGATCGGGACACCTTGCCGGTAAGTCAGGCGTTATCAGCTTGCTGCGCGATAAAGGCTATACTGTTACCCCTGTTATTAACTGATTTAACCAACTAAAAAATACGGCATATGCATCTTCCATTAATTCCCCCCGCTGTACATCAGCCTCTAAGCAAGATCCGCAAAAACATGAGAGAAGAAGGCGGTCTGCAGGTCATCGGACTGTGCTTCCTGGCTGTGCTGCCCCGCTTCTTCACCCTCAGCCCGATGGCAACTGCCGGCTACTACAGCCTCTATGCAGTGCTGGTGGCCATCTGCGGATACTATCTGTATAAATTCTACCGGTTCTATCAGCACCTGTCTACCGCTGACCTGTCTACCAGGGAACATCTGTACAGCACCTACTATGAGATCAGGGTCCACATCGAGATGTACAGGTCCTATACCTATATCATACTGGTGATGATGCTCGGGTTCGCCACCCTGTATGGGCTGACAGACGCTCCCTTCCTCCTGGAACGTATCGGGGAGAAGCTGCAGGTAAACCCGGTCCTTGTAATAGCGGCGGTTTTTGTAGGGATAGTAACGTTGCTGGCGGTAGCAACAGAATGTACGTTGGAATCTCAGTATGGTAAATACCTGAAAGAAATCCGGCAGCAGCTATCCGACCTGACAACCGAAGAAAAATAACTGTTAATAGCCGGGAGCCACTCCCGGCTTTTTTTATAAGCGGTTATTAAAATCCGTGCCCCTGCTGTATTTTGTGCGCTTTGACTGTATTGTATGCATAAATTTATCTTGTTGGTGCTGGCCAGTTTACCCGCCTACGTAACTGCCCAAAAGAAAGACTCAACCATTAAAGAACTGAAAGAAATCGCTATCATATCAAAAAAGAAAGCGGTAGAATTTAAAGAAGGCAAAGTAATTTACAATGTGAGCAACAGCGTTAATGCCATGGGCAGCAACGCGCTGGAACTGTTGAAACGCTCGCCGGGCGTGATGGTGGACCCCACCAACAGCATCTCCCTGAACGGAAAGTCTGGCGTAACAGTGTATATCGACGGTAAGCCCAGCTACATGCAGGGCGACGCGCTGGCGGCATTACTGAAGTCATTGCAGTCTGCCAATATCCATAGCATAGAACTGCTTCCCAATCCATCCAGTAAATTCGATGCGGCCGGCAGCGGCGGCATTATCAACATCCGCCTGAAGAAAAATACCGCCTCCGGGCTTAACGGGGATGTCGCCGCAGGGATGCATTTCGGGCAGACACCGAAAACAGAAGGAGCGCTGAACCTCAACTACCGCACCGGTAAGTTCAACCTGTACGGTAACTACAACCACTATTTCGGGTATCACAATATGGAGTATGATTTCTACCGGGTACAGGAAGGAGAGATCATCGATAACCGCACGAAAGACGTGGACATGCGCAACCCGGTCAACTTTAAACTGGGAGCAGATTACAATATCAGCAGCCGCCATACCATCGGGGTGATGATGAACGCCAATCTGTACTTCGGCCCGGGGATGACCAATACCACTACCTATCTGTCGGATGCAGCCACCGGGCAGCTGACTTCCATGCTGAAGGCTACCAACGACTATTATTCGCAAAAGCAAAACTGGAAAAACTATAACGTCAACTACCAGTATAAAGATACCGCCGGCCGCCTGTTTACCACGGACCTCGACTACGGCTATTACCGTGCCCGGATCAAAAATATCCTGTATAACCATTTCCTGGAAGCAGACAGCGTTACCGAAACAGATCAATACACGTTGCGTACCTTTAGTAACAGCGATATTAACATCTATGGCATCAAAGCCGATTATGAACAGCCGGTGCCCCGTGGTAAAATTTATGCAGGCGTTAAAGCCAATGCCGTAGTAAGCGATAACTGGGTGCAGATTTTTGATGTGAGAGACAAAACGGACTACCTGAACGAACGCAGGAGCAATACTTTTCGCTATGATGAAAAGGTGTATGCCGCCTACGCCATGGCCGATCAGCTGTGGGGGAAATGGAAGCTGCAGGCGGGACTGCGGATAGAGCAGACAGCGGCCGACGGTGTGCTGCACGCTAAAAGCCAGGCTACCGCCAGAGATACCACGCAGCAGGTGGACAATCGTTACCTCGACTTTTTTCCGTCCATGCAGTTATCCTTCCGCCCTTCGGAGTTGCATCACTTCACCCTGCTGTACAACCGGAAAATTGATCGCCCTACCTACACAGATCTGAACCCGTTCGCCTACCAGCTGGATGAGCTCTCCTCCTGGCAGGGGAACGCTTTTCTGCGGCCGCAATATTCCAACAGCGTAACTGTAGGCTATAACGCCACCGGTATCCTGTCCGCCTCTTTAACGTATACCCATCGCCGTGATATGTTCGTGTCGGTGTCGGACAGCATTGACGGGAACAAAATGGTGATGACGCCGAAGAATGTGGGCGCACAGCATTTACTGGCGCTCAACCTGTCGTCCAACGTGTCTCCGTTGCCGTGGTGGAGCATTTCAGCCAATATGAACGCGTTTTACAAGCAAAACCTGCTCACCTTCGATGAGCGCAGGCAGGCAAACCTCAGCATCAATACCGTGCAACTGAATGTGCAACAGGTATTCGATCTTGATAAAAAGACGCAGGCGGAAGTCAGCGGTAATTACCAGTCGCCTGACATTTACGGCGGCTTCCAGCGAAGCAAACATAACTGGCAGGTGAATGTTGGTCTGCAGCGGAAAGTCCTGAAGGGCCAGGGCACTGTGCGCATCGGTATCAACGACCTCTTTCAGACGGCGCGCTGGTACGGCGTCCGTGACTTCGATGGCTTGTATTACCGCAACAAGGGATATGACGATTCCCGTCAGTTAAGGCTTGGTTTCAGCTACCGGTTTGGAAATGTGAAGCTGGCCAAGGTCAGGGAACGCAGCTCCGGCCTGGAAAGTGAGTCGCGGAGAGTTAAATAATGTGGAGATGTATTATTTTAGCAGTCTAAACACGAATACATGAAATATCTGATGTTTGTAACCGCCATTTTAGGATGTTTACACCTCTCTGCCCAGGACATGGGGCCGGAATGGAGAGACCCCAGTAATTCCAGCAGAGCCTATGGAACTTACAGGAACAAGTTATCGGTACCGCCCTATGGCCTTGCCAAGGTAAAAGCGCTGATCGAAAAGATCCCTTATGCAGAGGACGACAGCTCCCCTATGGGTAACAAAGATTATATGTCCCTGTCCTTCCGGGAGAAGTTTACCTACCATATGATCCACCTGGAAATCAACGCTCAGAACTGTGACGTACGTCCACCTATTCAGGACGAGGACAAAAAAATATTCGGCATGATGGCGGACGGCTTTAGCGAAAGTGTATGGAGCGACCGGCAGGTGAAGTTCCTGATCAGCAACCGCGACTCTGTCATGGCGCTGATCAAAGAGTCCACCGACCGCAGTAAAAGAATGGGAGCCAACTACAAAATGGCTATCGTGGAAATCAATGGAAGAGAGATGATCCCTTATATCATTGAAGTGTATAACAGGGACCAGAAAGACCGCGATCTCCTGACCCTGCTGATGATGCTGATGAAGAACAATGAATATAAACCGTTCATGGAGTCTCAGTCGTTCCGTAAGTTGTATGGACCGGATGCCAACTACCAATCTTACATCGACTACAACAAGGGGAATGAAGACCTGGTTATTAAAAGAGCCACTGATTATTATAATACCATCCGTAAATGAGCGGCTTTCTAACATATTGTCTGCAACGATTTACCCCGGTCCTGCTGTTGCTGGCCGGGGTAAATGCTGTTAATGGCCAGTCGCAGCGCTTTGTGCATGTGGCGGCCGGCGATTACTCCCTTGGCAGAGAAGGATATATCAACAATCCGCTGCGGACGGTGCATACCAATGGTTTTGACATCGCCGCCACTGAGCTGACCAACGCCGACTTTGAAAAATTTGTGCAGGCCACCGGTTATGTTACCGATGCAGAGCGACGGAAAAACGCGCTGGTATTCACTCCCGGCCTGCGTGAGTTCCGCTGGCTGGAAGACAGTACCGCCTGCTGGCGTTATCCCAACGGTATCACCCGGGGCGGCATAAAAGATAAAATGGACCATCCCGTAACGACCATCAGTTACCGTGATGCCATTGCTTACTGCGACTGGGCGGGCGTAAGGCTGCCCACCCTCGACGAATGGGAAATAGCTTCCCGTGCCGGTGCGCCCACTACCTACTTCTGGGGTAATGAAATGACGCCGCTTTCGACCTACGCCAATGTATGGAAGGGGCGCGACCACCTTCAGGCCGATAGCACCGACGGTTATATGTACACTGCTCCCGTAGCCAGTTTTAAGCCCAATTCATGGGGAATGTATGACGTATATGGGAACGTCTTTGAATACTGTGATGGCCGCCTGCCGACAGACAAGGCCGGCAGCAGGGTGATACATGCTCGTGGCGGTTCCTGGTGGTGCAGCAAAAACGCCTGCAGCTTTTTTAATTCTGTGGATATCGGCAGTGTGAAACGCGGAGCATCGTTTAGCAATCTGGGGTTCAGGGTGGTGAAAAGATGAAAAAAGAGAAAAACTTTACGGTTTTTGTAAAGTTTTTTGTATCTTCAATAATGGAAATTATTGAACTTGCTTCAGGAGAAAGAAAAAGTGTCATAATAACCAGAACGCTGAAAAATGACCTCAAAAGCCTGACAGAAGACAGATTCT
The DNA here is from genome assembly GCF_946479755.1 of uncultured Chitinophaga sp. The sequence goes on from NZ_CAMLHC010000004.1 coordinate 130,277, forward strand.
TTTTTAACTGGCGAACGCTGGAAGGTAGTCTGGTTGTGTATAAGTTACAACTGAAGGAGAAACGAGGTATTTTGGGAGTAATGGGGCTTGTCCATTTTCCGGACGAGGCCAGAATAGAGATAAAGTTGATTACTTCGTCAAAAGAAAACATTGGAAAAAGAAAGAAATATGAAGGGATAGTGGGGTGTTTGATAGGGTATGCTTGTCAGTTGAGTTTAACAAAATATGGAGATATAGCCTGCGTTTCTCTGGTTCCTAAAACCGAGATCAGACATCATTACATCGAGAAATATGGAATGCAGGATGCAGGTTGGCAGTTGTTTCTGGACGGATGGAGATTGTTGAATATTGTAAAAAAATATGTTTTATGTATGTGAAGAAAGGTTTTTCAAAGAAAAAAGTGGAGGAGCTTGCGGATGATCTGGTAATGACTGAAAAACTTTCGCCGGAACAAGAGGCAGAAGCCAGAAGACAACTCGCAGTAGCCCGGAAAAAGACACAGTCAGAAATGACAGAGCGGGAGCGATTGATTGCTAATTTGTTACAATTGAAATTTCGTCTGGAAGAGTACATTAATAAAAAAGAATATGATGAGCAGCTGACGTTCGGGTATTTCCTGAAAGAATATCTCCAGCTGATTCATAAGAAAAGAAATGAATTTGCCGCTGAGATAGATATTCATGAAACTATGCTCAGCCAATTGATTAATAATCACAGGACCCCGAATGAAAGTATCGTTATTCGCCTCGAACTTCATTCGAATAATGCTATACCTGCTACCTATTGGTATCGGCTGGTTGAAAAACAAAAAGAGCATTTTATTGGCACCAGTAAAGAACTGAGAAAAGCAGAAAAAAAGTTCGTACGAAATCGCCTTAGCGTATCTATTTGACTTTTTTCCACCAACGGCGGTCACGATTCTTCGCAGCGGGCGGTGCTTGACTGTGGCAGGCTGTCGCAGTGATGGTGCAGGTAGGCGTTACCCCATTCGTTCATAGCCACGATAACGGGCCACAGTGACTCGCCCCAGCTGGTAAGGTAATATTCCACCCGCAGCGGTACTTCCGCATATACTTTTTTGTAAACGATATGACAAGCTTCCAGTTCCTTTAACTGCTGGCTCAGCACCCGGAGGGAAGCGCCGGGAATATTGCGGCAAAGTTCGCTGGGACGGCGTATGCCCAGATGGATACAGTCCAGTATGCAGGCTTTCCATTTGCCGCCGAGGGCTTTGATGGTGGTGGCTACGCCATAATCCAGTTCGGGTAACTTTTTGACATACATAAGGCACGGTCACATTTGGTACTTCAAATATATCCATTTCAGCCGGGGCGGCCTATAATGATAAATTTATCCCTATGGATGTAGTGAGCAGCTACGTACTGGCTGGAAAAAAAAGCATCGTTTTTATCTCACCTAAAACCGAGCAAAAGGATACAACGTCACCCCATGTTCCATTTTTGAGATATTATGTGAATAACCTGCCGGAGAAGGAACAGAAGTCGTTGCACAGGCGCTTGCTTCACACGGTTTATGTAAGGCAATACATCTCCATCAGTAATGGTAAACCAAGTCAGCTCTCAGGAAAATTCTTCGGGCAGATGGTGCCGCGTATCGGTGCTGTTGAAATAGACAAGAATGCCAGGCTGAAGAACGAGGTAGCTAATAAAATAGTGTCCGGAGCGCTGATACTGGGTTCTTTCCTGTAAGAAATTTTTCAGCAACCGCCGGGCTGTCTCATGTTACTGAGGCAGCCCGGTATTTTTTTATCGTGTAGTCACGGTTACTTCTACGTTCATGCCTGGCCGTAATAAACGCAGTGTGCTGTCGGCGGCCGCTAATTTTATTTTCACCGGAATGCGCTGCACCACTTTTACGAAGTTGCCGGTGGCGTTGTCCGGCGGCAGCAACGCCACTTTGGCGCCGGTGGTGGCTGCAAAATTATGCACGGTACCATTGAGTTCCAGGCCGGGGTAAGCATCTACCCGGATTTTTACCGGTTGCCCGGGACGCATGTGGGCCAACTGTGTTTCTTTAAAATTAGCGGTTACATACAGGCTCTGTTCGTCGACGACGGAGAAAAGTGTTTGTCCGGGCTGTATCAATTGCCCCGGCTGCACTTTCCGTTTGGTAACGGGACCGGTCACCGGTGCGGTGATATGCGTATATGACAGCATCAGCTGTGCATAGTCTACGTCTACGGCTTCACGGCTAACGGCCGTATGGGTGACCTGCAGTTGTGAGCGGTGGTTGCCGATCTGCTCCAGGGCGGTATGGTATTGACCGCTGGCGGCGGCATAAGCGGCGGTGGCGGCATCTCTGTTGGTTTTGGCCTGATCATATTGCTGCCGGGGTACGGCGCCTTTGGCGACCAGTGCGGCATAACGGGCAAAATCCTGTTCTGCCTGCCATAGCTTCGCTTTCGCTGCTTCCACTTCCGCTTTGTAACCGGAGGATGCCGCTTCTGACGTGGCTACCTGTGTAGCGGCGACGTTGATCCGGGAGCTGGCGAGTTTATGGGCGGCCAGCGCCTGCTCCAGTTTCAGGTGGTATTCTCTGTCTTCCAGCTTGACGAGCAGCTGACCTTTTATCACCCGCTGGTTGTCTTCAAAATAAATAGAGTCGATATAACCGCCGGCGCGGGATACGACTACACTGAGGTCTCCGTCTATCTGTGCATCGTCGGTTTCTTCGTGTATACGGTAATACTGGTAACGGTTTATCCCGATGATGACACCGGCGGCAGCTACTACCAGCAGGATAACCGGCAGCAGCACTTTTTTCTTTTTCCTGTTTTCTTCCATATGATATACTATTTAGTAGGATGTTGTAATACTGCCGGTGGCTTTTAATAACCGGAACCATGCGAGGCTGGCGTCGGAACGCGCTATTTCCATACTGGCCATCGCCTGGTATAGGCGGCTGTTGGCATCGATCAGATCAGTGACAGAAGTGGTGTTGTACTGATAGCGGTCCGATTGTATGCGGTTGTTTTCTGCGGCTTGTTCAATTGCTGCCTGCAGCAGCTGTATCGTCTGAACGGCTTGTTCGTAGCGCTGGTAGCAGGCATTTACTTCCTGGCGGATGTGCTCTTTCAGCCGGTCGCGTAGGATCAGCGTTTGTTCCTGCTGAACTTTCGCCTGTGAGATCTGATGCCGTGCCGACCATAGAGACGAGAAGTTCCAGGCTACCGTGGCGCCTGCCGAGAAGGGTGTCATATAAGTGCCTGCCGGAGGAATAAAAACAGCGCCGGCGTGGATATAGTCAGCGGTGATACTGCCGGAGAGGGTGGGCAGCTGTCCTGCTTTGAGGCTGCGCAGATGGTACTGGTCCAGCGAATACTGCACGGCTGATTGTTTCAGCTCCTGCCGCTGCCGTAAAGCTTTGGCCAGAAAACTGTCCGGTGTATGGTGCAGCTGCAAGGACGGCGCTACGGGCGCGGGTGTCACCACCGTATCTTCCGGGAGGCCCAGCAACAGGTTGAAACTGTATTGTACGGTGCGGCGTTCCGCTTCCAGTTGTGTACGGCCTATTAGTATTTCCGAACGCTGCAGCCGGAAGCGGAGCACATCGTTTTGGGTGACAATACCTTCCTCATAGAGATGGGTGGCTTGCTGCACGAGGCTGTCTACTGCCAGCTCCTGTTGTTGCGATACCTGCAGGTGCCGGTGGATTTTATACAGGTCGTGATACAACTCAGCGATGGTGTAGGCCACTTCCGTGGTATGCTGCTCCAGGTCCAGGTTGGACAGCTGCAGGAGCAGCAAGGCGGATTTCCGGGCATAACGGTTTTTGTTGCCTTCGTAGATCATCTGTTTGATACCTGCATGGGCCATGTAGGTTTCGCCGCGTTTGCCCAGCGTCCAGTCGAGACTGCCCAGCTCAATATGATCTGCCGGCACTTCCATATGGCTGAAAGTGGCGCTGATACTGCCGGTAGGGAGACTGGCATCTTTTGCCTGCTGGTACCGCTGTATGGAGGCGGTGATAGCTGCCTTGTCCAGCCGGAGTGTATGGCTGTGGGCCAGCCCCCTGGCGATGGCGGTGTCGAGAGGAAACACCGGTGTTTGCCCGTTGTGCCGGAGGGACCAGCAGAGCGCGAGCGACAGGTATAACAACACCCGTCCTGTTTTAATTGCATTCATGATAGGATGATAATGTTGGCTTATGAAATGATCAGTGAGCATCCGCTACGGCGGCTGCTTTTCCGTTTTTGAGGAACAGGATGAAAGGCACACAGCTGAGAAAGAGAAATCCGATAACGATATAGACATCCATGTAAGACAATAAGGTAGATTGTTTGAGGACGACCATATCCAGCAATTTATGTGCATGACCGGCGGCGATATCTTCCTGGAAGCCCTGGGAGGTAAAGGCCTGTGTTGTCTGTTGGAGCCGCGCCAGCATGCCCGGCTCGTCTGTGCCCAGGTGGGAGAGCAGCTGGCTGCGATGCAGCATGTTTCTCCGGACAATAAAAGTGGTGATGATGGCGATGCCAAAGGACCCGCCCAGTTGCCGCGTCATGCCGGTAAAGGCGGCGCCTTCGGCTATCTCCCGGGTCTGTAAAGTGGAAAAAGCAATGGCGCTGATGGACAGCAGGATCATGTTGAGCCCGAAATACCGGAATATCAACACCCAGAAGAATGTCTGAAAGCCGGTTTCCGGTGTGAGGATGTGAGCGCTCATATAGCAGTTCACAAAGAAGATGATCATGCCGCAGCTCATCATGTATTGTGGTTTTATGCCGGATTTCAGCAGTTTGTTGGTCAGCGGGAAGATGAGCAGGCTGGTGAGAGAGGTAAGGCATACCAGCAGCCCTGCGTCGGTAGCGGGCCAGTTGAGCTGCGACTGGGTGAATAACGGTACGATAAACGTAGACCCGTAGGACCCGAAGCCGTAGATAAAGGAGAAGGCGGTACCGGCAGCCAGGTTCCGGTTGCGCAGCACCCTGAGCGAAACGATGGGGTGGGAGCAGGAGAGCTCCCGCCAGATAAACAATACAGCGCTGACGCCTGCGGTGACAGACAACATCGTGATGGTGCGGTTGCTGAACCAGTCTTCCTCCTGTCCTTTTTCCAGTACATACTGCAGGGAACCTACCATGACGGCGAGCAGCAGGATGCCTGGCCAGTCCACATCGGCGGCAGGCAGCTTATTGTCATAGCGGGGCGACCGTATATACTGCAGTGTCAGCAGGATGGCGACGATGCCCAGTGGAACGTTGATATAAAAAATCAGCGGCCAGCTGTAATGGTCGATGATGTATCCGCCGATGAGCGGCCCCATGGCAGGTCCTACGATGACGCTCATCATAAAGATGAGGTTGGCCGTGCCTCTCTTTTCGATGGGGTAGGACTCTGTGATGATTGTTTGGGAGGTGGCCAGCAGGGCGCCGCCGCCGATGCCCTGCAGGAAGCGGAATAGCGCCAGCTCGGGAATGCTGCCGGCCATGCCACACAGCAGGGAACAGAGGGTGAACAGGAAGATGGAAGCCGCGAAATAGTTGCGGCGGCCAAACTGCCGGGACAGCCAGCTGGTCATCGGGATCAGGATCACGTTGCCGATGCCGTAGGCCGTCACTACCCAGCTGACTTCCGAGAGGGTGGCGCCCAGGTTGCCCTGGAGGTCGTTCAGGGCTACATTTACGATCGTGGTATCCAGCAGTTCCAGGATGGCGCACAGCATGGCGGTGAGCGTGATAATGAACCGCCGCATCCCGTATTCTGTCATGGTATCTACCTGTGTCATCTTTTTTTGAGAGCAAATCTCGGCAGGGCGCCGCCGGGAAGCGTTTGATAAAAGGATAAAAAAGTATGCTAAAGGGATAATGTTTAATTTTACCGTATGTACCTCGAAGCTTTATTACCACATGCGACTTTAGTCAGGGAAGACAAAGCAAAGGATTACCGGCAGACGGCCTATACGCTGTCACCCGAATCCGGGTTGCAGGGCACCTTCGAACATACCGTTCTGGATGGATTTGAGATCAATTACAGTCATCTGTCGGTTTCGAGGCGTACTGCCGTGGAGCTGCACGCCGGCAGGTCCTGTGTGGAGATGCATTTTTCCATGAGTGGCCGGTTTGTGGCCCGTAATGAGGAACTCCGGAAACCGGTGCAGGTGGCGGCGCTGCAACACAGCCTTTTCCCGGTGCCCGAAAAACTGTCTACCCACTTCGAATACCAAACCGGCGAACACCCGTTGGTGAAGGTGGATATCCTGTTTGACCGGCATTATTTTGAGTCGATCTCCCACGAGGAATGTGCGGTACATACCGCGCTGCTCAAACAGCTGGCCCGCAATGAGATGAAACTGGAAGACACCGGGATGCTGCAGGTAACGCCGCAAATGCTCTCTGTGCTGACCGATATGATCACTTCCAGGCGTACCGGGTATTTCGGTAAGATGCTGATGGAGGCCAGGGTGCTGGAACTGTTTATGTTGCAAACGGAAGCGTTCCGGGATAAGTTCGCCGGCAAAGGCTGCGGCTACCTGTTACAAAGTTCCCAGGATATAGAGAAGCTCTATTTTATTAAAGAACTCATAGATAAAGAACCGGAAACGGACCATTCTCTCCGGAAACTGAGCCGTCAGGCCGGGTTAAACATTTTCAAGCTGAAAAATGGCTTTAAAAGTGAGTTCGGGGATACGGTATTCGGTTACATCCACCACCTCCGGATGGAGAAAGCACGGAAAATGTTGCAGGAAGGGGAGCAGGTCAGCACGGTGGCCTACCTGCTGGGATATACCAGCCCCAATAATTTCAGTACAGCATTCCGTAAAAGATTCGGGGTGTCTCCCGGTAAATTCAAAGGGTAACATTTTACCCTGTCATTCCGTTTAACGGTTAAATATTTTCATTCATTCAAAAACCCAAATTATGCATCTGTCGAAATCATTGTTAGGAGCTATTCTGGCTGGTATTACCCTCCAAGCTGCCCCTTCCTGTAATGCACCCAAAGCGCCTGCTGCCAAAGAAGAAAAAAAAGAAGTAAAAAGCGACTCCGTTCCTGCAAAACAGGATACGTCAAAGCCACAGCTGGCAGGGGATGGCTGTCCTGCGTGCGGCATGGGCTAAGGCGCTGGCAGGCTTATCTAGCAGGAGATTCACTGTAACTTTTACCGCATGGCTTCGTTTCATACACATACAGCGCTGTAGTATTGTTCATTATTACAAACCTTTAATTATGAAATTGCCAAAATCATTACTGGGAGCCATCCTGGTGGGTATCACCCTGCAAACTGCCACATCGTGTAAAAAAGAAAAACTTCCTACTGCGCAGGAGGAAAAAAAGAAACAGGACGAAGAATTTAAGAAAAGATTTCCTGATGGCTGCCCCGCTTGCGGTATGGGTTGATTAAAACGTGAATAGTGTCGAAATTAGTTTCAACAGTCGCCTGTAATCTTGACAACAACATCCTGGCTGCCTGCCTTCCTTTGATGGAGGCGGCCAGGGTTGAAGCCATCGAATGGTCTTTCGATGCGCTGTATGCCGTGGAGAACGTGCCTGCCTGGTTTGAAGAGCTGCTGACCGCCTTCAGCGAAGAAAACAGGTTGATCGGTCATGGTGTCTTTTTCTCTCTTTTTTCCGGGAGATGGTTACCGGAACAACAACAGTGGCTGGACCATCTGAAGACCGTCAGCCGTCATTACCGCTTCGATCATGTGACAGAACATTTCGGCTTTATGACCGGCAAGGACTTCCACCATGGTGCACCATTGAATATCCCCTATACGCCGGCGACCCTGGATATCGGACGCGATCGGCTGAAACGTATGCAGGAAGCCTGTGAATGCCCCGTAGGGCTGGAAAACCTGGCATTTTCCTATTCGCTGGAAGAGGTGAAAAAACACGGTGATTTCCTCAACGAGTTATTGGAACCGGTCAATGGTTTTATTATCCTCGATTTGCATAATCTCTACTGCCAGGCCCATAACTTCGATCTTTCTTTTGATGCGCTGAAAGCATTATATCCCCTGCACCGCGTCCGGGAAATACATATTTCCGGCGGCAGCTGGGAGGCGTCGGAAGCCGCGCCGGGCAAGACTGTTCGCCGCGATACCCACGACGATGCCGTGCCTGAAGAAGTGTTTAATTATCTCGATAAAGCGATAGACCTGTGTCCTTCGCTCAAATACGTGGTATTGGAGCAGCTGGGGACCGGGCTGGCCACCGATGAAAGCCGGAGCGCTTTCGGCAACGATTTCCTCCGAATGGACCAACTCATCAAAAACAAAAACACCACCATCGCTCCGCAGAATTCTTTCCTGCCGGAAGCCTTGCACGTCCCGGCACCAGCCCTGGAAGATGAAACGCTGTACCGGCAGCAGCTGGAGCTGTCGCAGATCCTGGAAACGGAAGCTTCTTTCGACGCCACCCTGAAAGCGCTGCAAGCGTCTTCCCTGGCACATTCTGCCTGGCAGATAGAAAGCTGGGACCCCGCTATGATTGAAACGGCAGCGAAGATTGCGCAGAAATGGAAACGCAAAATGCTTAATTCCTGAATTTGCTGAGGATCACTGCTGCACCCTGACTACCGGCGCCGGTTGATATAACTTTCTCTCTTCTCCCTGCTCAAGAGAAACCAGCTTCCCGTCCTGGAAATGCAGGATGTTGTTGATCTCAAACCAGTAATCTTTGTAAATGGTTTCCTTGTAATAAAAATCTTCGTACAGTACATCCCCGATTTGCTCAAAGCTTTTCTTGAAAGGCTTGCCAAAGCGGGCAATAACGGCTTGTTTACTGATTCCCGGTTTTACCTCTGCGGAAGTGAAACGACTGTTGTAAGTGGTGGCACAGCTACTTATCATGAAGGCTGTCATTAGCATAAGCATGATTTTCATAACACTGGTATTGGGTGATAGTGTATGTAAGAAATAACCGTACCACAATTATCTTTGTGGTCCGAACGACAGCGATATGAGTACAAACAAGATAAAATGCGTGATATTCGATTGTGATGGTGTACTGGTAGACAGTGAAATTATTGGTATCCGCGTGTTACTGGGACTGGCAGCGCAATACGGCGTGACCATGGATGAACAGGAGGCCGTGCGTGTGATGAGCGGCCGGCACCTCGTGGAGTCTGTAGCGATACTGCAGTCGCTGACAGACCGCCCTTTTGCAGACGATTTCATTGAGCAATACCGTACCCGTTCCTATGCACTGTTTGAGAAAGAAGTGAAGCCGGTGGAAGGTATCCGGGAAGTGCTGGAGCAACTGACATTGCCTTTTTGTGTGGCGTCCAGCGGGCCGGTAAAAAAGATAGAGCTGAACCTGCGGCTGACGGGCCTCCTGCCTTTTTTTGAAGGAAAGATATTCAGTGCTTATACTATCAACAGCTGGAAACCCGACCCGGGTATTTTCCTGCATGCCGCAGCCACCATGGGATTTGAACCCGCTCACTGCGCCGTGGTGGAAGACAGCCTCGCAGGTATACAAGCCGCTAAAGCCGGCGGCTTCCGGGCATTGGGATATGCCAGTGAACACAGCGCCGCCTATCTGCAGGCAGCAGGTGCGGAGATATTTTATTCGATGAAGGAATTACCCCGTTTGCTGTAAAAGATATGGCGGTGAAAAGGGATGTTGCTACGACGGTAACGGCTCACCACAGCCGGAAATATCCACCAGCTTTTTTACGTCGGTGATACAGATTTTTTTACCGGAAATAGTCAGTACGCCGGCTTGTTTGAAGGCAGATAAAAAGCGGGTCACATTTTCTACGCCGGTACCTACCATATTGGCCAGGTCGGTGCGGGGCACCTGTATGAGAATGTCTTCTCCCGCCGGTGTCTCGTCTTTAAACTTTTCCCGTAAAACAATCAGGGTGATGGCCAGCCGCTCCTGTACCGAACGGTGGGTGAAAGCGGAGATGCTGTTGGTCAGTACTGTAAATTCATGGCTCAGCGTTTTGAGCAACCGCCGGGCGAGGCTGGCAGAGCGGGCCAGCAGCTGCAGGAAATCGTCTTTAGGAATGAAAGCGATAGTGCTTTCTTCCAGTGTGGCGGCGCTGTCGGGGTACCTGCCGCCGGCAAGGATAGCGTGATAGCCTACCAGTTCACCCGTGTTGGCCACATAGATGATCTGTTCTTTCCCGGCTTTATCCGTCCGGTATTTTTTCACTTTCCCTTTTTGTATATAGTAGATGCCGAAGGCGGGCGCGGCTTCCCGGAAAATCACTTCTCCCTTGTTATAACGCTGGGTGGTCATCAGTGAGGTGAGGGCAGCATATTCCTCTTCCGGCAGGTTGCTTAACACAGACCGGGACCGGAAATTCCACTTATCGATGGGAAACAGGCCAGATAAACTCATAGCAGGACAAAGGTAAATTTTAATTTTAAAATGCTAGTTTTGACCGCAATGAGCAAAGGCGCCTTCCCGATACATCAGTGGGATTTCAGCAATGAGTCCGTGTTGGTAGACCTCCCGCAGGAGGTGTACGACCGGCTTACGGCCCATAAGACCGAGCGGGTGTATGCACAGCATGAAATTCTTTTCCGCGAAGGGGCTTTCCCTTCCGGGATATTTTATATTGTCAAAGGCAAAGTGAAGAAGTACAAAGCCAATAGGGAAGGGAAGGAGCAGATCGTGAACCTGGCCCATACCGGGCAACTGGTAGGCTATCATGCAGTGCTTTCCGAAGAACGTTACCCCGACACCGCTGCCGCCCTTGAAAAGAGCACCATCGCTTTCATCCCCAAAGAAGATTTTCTTGCCGCCCTGGACCAGTCGCCCTTGCTGACCAACCGGCTGCTGACCACGCTCAGTCATGAGTTTGCCGTACTGGTGAATAACCTGACCATGTTCGCCCAGAAAACCGTCAGGGAACGGCTGGCGTTGCAGCTATTGATTATCCGGGAAAAATTCAGGGACGATGTCATTAGTTTGAACCGGGAAGACCTGGCCAACCTTGTGGGGACGGCCCGGGAGAATGTGATCCGCGTGCTGACAGCCTTCAGGGAAGAAGGACTGGTAGAAACACGGGGCCGCAAAATTATTATCCGCGATGTGAATCAACTGATGGCGATTGCCAGTTATCCGTAAGCTACGCCGCCGCGGGAGCCTGTATACGCCTTACCATTTTCCGCAGCCGCACCCGGAAAAGATCATAGAACAGCGCGATGACCAATACGCCTGCCGGCAGATAAAAAGTGTAATAAGACAGCCGCAGAAAAGCATACCCGCCTGCAATACCACCCCCCAGGAAAAAGAAGATGATGACCAGCCGGAGAATAATTTTTTTCCTGACATCGGTATTGTGCTGATGCGGATGGAATAGTACGCTATGAAGGTCTATCCCAAGATCGGTGAACATGCCGGTCAGGTGCGTAGTGCGCACCACGTACCCGGAGATAGTGGACACCAGCGCATTCTGCATACCCATGGCAAACAGGAGACTGCCTGCAAAATATTCTGTCTGTAAAATACTTTGGTCATAGGTATGCCCGAATGTGCCCACCAGTATAAGGATAATCATTTCGCAGAGGATGGGTATCACATAACCCCATCGCCTGAAAGGACCGGTTTTGCCGGAGAAAATGCTGGAGAAAAATGCGCCTGCCAGGAAAAGCAGCAGCCATAATCCTACCATGCGGGCCGCCCTGAAATCACCGCTGGCCAGCTTATGGGCCAGCAGCGCGGCGTGACCGGTGACATTGGTGGTAAGAACGGCGAAGGCAAAAAGCCCCGCCGCGTTTACCATCCCTGCGGTAAAACACAACAGTACCGCCAGTCGTAGGTTATGCTTGTAACTTCTTTTTTTTCCGGTATGGCGCAGCATGGATCAATAGCGCTTTTATTGCAGTTCAGGACATCCCCGCAGGCAGATGAGCGCATAACGGAAGCTGCTCCATTGGGTGCTGTCCCATTCCAGCGGGGATTGGGTTTCCAGCCATGACTGCAGTTGAGCCGCCCTGTCATCGTGGGTGATGCCGGAAACGATCTGTGTTACCTGTTGTTTGTCTTCCGCCTGTTTTAGTGCTTCAATAATTTCTGATATACGTCTGTCTATTACCATGATAATATTTTTTATGATCGTTTTACCCACATTTTCAGCAGGAAGTCCACGCTGGCATCAACCAGCTGATAGCTGGGCGGCATCTCATCTTCCAGGCTGTGGAAAGTGACTACCCGCGTGCCGCCCGGTTTGTGGGCCAGCCCCTGGAACATCTGCCGGCAATAGTAGTGATACAGGCTGGCGGAATATTCCGTGTCCTGGTCAATATGCCCGTCTTCCGCCAGGTTCTCGAAAAAGGCGTTATAAAAATAAAAGTGATCGAAATCGTCAAAGTCTACCTGGGTAACGTTGCCATGGATAAACTGCGCGTTTTCAACGCCGGTCAGCCGTTGGGCGGAGCGGGCGAAATTATGCAGTTCCCTGCGTTGTTCAACGCCGTAGAAAGTGCTCTCGGGGTAGTGGTGCGCGCCGATCAGGCAGAATTTACCAACGCCGCTGCCTACGTCGAGGATACGGTCGCCTGCGCCGGTAGACAGGAAGCGGGCCGCTTTGCGGGCTACTTCCACCGGTGTCCAGTGCCGTCTTGATAATTGCTGAATACGTTGCGGGTACAGCCAGTCAAAAGCTGCATCATTTACATACCACGTCGGGCTTGCGGTTATTTCGTTCATACCGGGTGCAAAGTTAGCCAGCTACGGCGTCGGTAGCGTTGATACTTTTCAGGAAAAAAGCTGCAAAAAGTCACTTTTTGAGGTGTTTCCGGAGGGTAATATCTGCGAAGAAGCGGATAATTTATGAGAAGGGCATACTTTGATTTCCCCCTAAATTTAATACCTTGGAAGAAATTTACAACCAAAATAATTGATCGCATACCGGATGGGTTTTTGAGGATGACCGGCCGGTTTTATCTGTTTTAACATTGCCAACCGTCCAACTATATGATGATACGGCCCTTTTTAAAAAAGTGGCCCTCGGTGATGAAACGGCTTTCCGGACACTCTTCGACCGATATTGGGATACCGTGTACGGCGTTGCTTTGGCGTTGACCAAATCAGCCACCATGGCGGAAGAGATGGCGCAGGACGTTTTCGTGAAACTGTGGCTGAAACGGGACAAGCTGACAGCTGTTGCCCATTTCGAAGGCTACCTGTTTATGATGGCGCGCAACCATATCTTCAATACTTTCCGCAAAAAAATACAGCTCGCTTCTTTTACCGACCATCTGCTGGACTATGCCGCCGAGCACATGACAACGGCTGATACGCCGGACAAACGCCTGTTATGCCATGAACTGGAAACGCTGGTGGCCAAAGCGATAGACCAGCTGCCGCCACAACAGCGGTCGGTATATTGCATGAGCCGGCAACAGGGCCTCAGCCAGGAAGAGATCGCAGCTGCGCTCCACATCTCCCGGCATACGGTGAAGAGTCATATGAACAAAGCATTGCACCTTATCCGTAATTATCTCCGGCAACATGCTACCATCGAAATGCTGCTGCTCTTTTATTTTATGGCGATGACCGCCCGTTGAAAAAAATTTTACTTCCAACTCATACCACCACCTTTTACCGGTGTCTTTATAGACACAGCAACCACCATTGCCCATGGAACAGGCTCATTTGAAAGCACTGCTGCAGCGTTATCTCGATAATACCCTTTCGCCGGAAGAGCTGAAGGAACTGATCGTTCACCTGCAACAGGACACGCCACAGGATACACTTTTACAGGTGGTGCAGCAGGCGCTGGCCAGCGGCGCTTATGCCGCGCCTGCCGACGCTGCACAGAAGGATGTCATTTTCCGGAACATCCTGCAAAAGGCGGCGGAGCAGGGAAGACCTGCCACGCTGCAGCCGGTAAAACGCCGTATCAGCTGGAAGGCCGCTGTGGCCGCCATGGTGATCGTGCTGGCAGGGGTGGCAGCATATTTCGTTGCCGGCCACCGGTGGACCAGCCACGCGCCGGCACTGGCCCGCCAGGATGTGCAACCCGGCGCCAATAAAGCCGTGCTGATACTGGCCGACGGCCGCCGTATCACACTCGACAGCGCCGCCAGAGGCACGCTGGCACAGCAAGGTAACGTTATCATCTCGCAAACGGGCAACGGGCAACTGGCTTATAACGGCACCGGCGCCAACGGCAAAGCTGTGGTGTATAATACCGTGACCACCCCACGCGGCGGCCAGTTCCGCATCACCCTGCCCGACGGCACCAAAGTATGGCTCAACGCCGCCTCGTCACTGCATTTCCCGGCCGCTTTCCCCGCCGGAGAAAGAAAAGTGGAAGTCACCGGCGAAGTGTACTTCGAAGTGGCCCATCAGGCAGCAGCGCCTTTTACAGTACTGGCACAGGGAACAACAGTGACTGTACTAGGTACCCATTTTAACGTGAACGCCTATACGGATGAAGCGTCGGTCAATACCACCCTGCTGGAAGGCAGCGTAAGGGTGGCCCATCAGGGGCACACCGTAACGTTAAAGCCCGGGGAACAGGCGCAGGTAAAAGAAGGTATCCGGGTGCTGGACAATGTAGATACCGAAGCACTCATGGCCTGGAAAAGCGGCCGCTTCTCCTGTAATGACATCCCGTTGGAAAACATCATGCGACAGATCAGCAGATGGTACGATGTACAGGTGGTCTTTAAAGACCAGGTTACCGATACCTATAGTATAGAAATATCCAGGGATGTGCCCCTGTCCAAACTATTACGCTTCCTGGAGCTAAGCGGGGGCGTTCATTTTGAAATCAATGAAAAAACAATCATCGTAAAAAAATAAAGAAAAACAACCATTCGCGCAGTTATCAGATGCAATAAAAAACCGGGCGGTGTTCGCGGCACCACCCGGCGGATTGTTGGATCAGGACACTTATACAATCGCTTTCGGGACTGCTAATTGTTTACATCCAAACTTTAACAAAAGTATGCAAAATGTTCTTTGTAATTCCACATTACTGAAAGACTGCCATGCCCGTAAACCAAGACGGCAAACGGCATTCATGGCCAAAATCGGGTTGATCATGAAGTTGACATCTATTCTTATGCTGGCGCTGATGCTGCAGGTCCATGCCGCTACCAACGCCCAAACGATCACGCTCTCACTGAAAAATGTTCCGCTCAGGACAGTATTCAAAGCGATCAGCCGGCAAGGCGGCTACAATTTTGTTTACAACAACAACCTGCTGCAGCTGGCCGGCAAGGTGAATGTTGAAGTGAACAACGCGCAGGTGGAGGAGGTGCTGAAACAGGTTTTCAGACATCAGCCTGTCACCTATGAGATCATCGATAAAACGATCATCCTCCGCAAACCGGCAGCAGCGCCGGCAGACAATGACCGTCCGGCTGCGCAGGCCGCTACTATCCGTGGCCGCGTGACAGACGAAGCGGGCGAACCGCTCATCGGCGTGACCATCCAGCTGAAAGGCGCCTCCGCCGGCGCGGTAACCGGCAACAACGGCGAGTTTCAGATCACTGTGCCCGACAACGCGTCAGGCGTGCTCGTCTTCACTTTCCTCGGCATGGAAAAACAGGAAGTGCTGATCGGCAAACGCGTACACCTCGATGTGAAACTGAAACGCGCTGTGGCACAGCAACAGGAGGTGGTCGTGGTAGGCTACGGCACCCAGAAAAAAGCAACGCTCACCGGCTCCGTGGCTACCATCAAAGGAGAAGAAATTGCCCGCGTACCCACGGCCAACGTGTCTAACGGGCTGGCAGGGCATATCCCCGGCGTCATCGCCAACAACCGCTCAGGCCGCCCCGGCGACGATTACTCTTCTATCAGCGTGAGAGGCTTTAACTCCTTCAGCGGTGGCACCGCCCCCCTCATCATCATCGACGGTATCCCCGACAGGAACATGGACCGTATTAACCCCAATGATATCGAAAGTGTTACCGTTCTCAAAGATGCGTCTGCAGCCATCTACGGCGTACGCTCCGCCAACGGCGTCATTCTCATCACCACTAAAAGAGGTAAGACCGGCAAGCCCACCATCACTTACGAAGGTACCTACGATATCCAGCAGCTCACCCGTATGGACCACCGCGTGAATGCCTGGCAATACATGACCTACTACAATGAACTGAGCGGCTACCAGGGCACATCCCTTCCCTACAAACAGGCGGATATCGATAAGTATAAGGCGGGCAACGATCCCAACTACACCAGCACCGACTGGCTGCGCACCGTGTTCCGCAAAAATGCACCCCAGACCAATCACAGCATCTCCGTGAGAGGCGGCAGCGAAGCCGTGAAATTTTTCCTCTCCGGCCAATATCTCTCCCAGCAAAGCAACTGGGCCAACAGCGATGAGAACTTCAAAAACTATAACCTCCGTTCCAATATCGATGCGGCTATTTCCAAAAACCTGAAACTGACGTTGGATATCGCTGCCAGAAAAGAAGACCGTCAATATCCCGCTCTCAGCGCAGGTAGCATTCTGCATGAAACGGTGAGCATGTACCCTTTTATCCCTGCGCACTGGACAAATGGATTGCCTTCCGCCGGCATCGCTAACGGCAGAAATCCCTATACAATGACATCGTCGGCAGCAGGATATGATCGTGTGACGGACCTCTTCGTACAACCCAAAATTGGTTTCGACTGGCAGCTACCTGCCATCGTGAAAGGACTGTCCATCAGCGGTTACGCTGCTTTCGACTACCGCCAGCGCAGCGGTAAAAATTTCTCCCGCCCCTGGGACGCCTATACGTACAGCGCTGCTACCAACACATATAACAACCAGAAAGCCAGCACCGCCATCCTTAGCTTGTCCCAGGATGAACGCTCCTATAACGAAAACACCTATTTCTATAAAATCGCTTTCGAGAGAACATTCGGCAAACACAGTATCAATGCTTTTGCCGGATATGAACAAACAGCTTCCACCTACCGGCAAACCATCGCTTTCCGTAAGAACCTGCTGAGCGACCAGCTGGACCAGCTCTTTAGCGGTGGCACCGTGGATCAGAATGCCAATGGCAGCGCCAGCCAGGACGGCCGTGAGAGCTACCTTGGCCGCGTCTCCTACGCCTATGCGGATAAATACCTCGCTGAAATAGTAGGCCGTTACAATGGTTCTTTCAACTTCCCGAAAGACAGGCGCTGGGGTTTGTTCCCGTCTGTTTCGCTGGGATGGCGTATCTCTGAAGAAAGTTTCTTCAAAGACAATGTTAAGTTTGTGGATAACCTGAAACTGCGCGCTTCATGGGGTATCATGGGTAGCGACGCGGTGGCCAAGTACCTCTACCTTGCCCGTTATTCGCTGGTAAGCAATATGAGCCTCGATTACTTCTACAGCCCGAGACAATACAATACGTACTTCGGGTCCACCTATGCAGAAGCTACTGCCTTGTACCTGGCTTCCGCCCCCAACGCCAATATCACCTGGGAAAAACAGGACACGCGTAACTTCGGGCTGGACGCAACCTTGCTCAATAACCGGTTAAACGTGTCTGTCGATTATTTCCGCAACGTGCGGAAAGACATCCTGGCGCCGAGAAACGCATCTGTACCGTTGTATACCGGCCTTATCCTGCCGGATGAAAATATCGGCAGGACACTGAACAGGGGCTTCGATTTCATTGTCAGCTACAACGGTCAGGCACGTGCCGTGAAATATAATGCAGGCGCCAACTTTACCTACGCGAAAAGTAAAGTGCTGTTCCGCGACGAAGCACCTAATATCCCCGATTATCAAAAGTCTACCGGCCTGCCGATCGATTCATGGGTGGTGTTTGAAACCAATGGTATCTATCATACACAGGAAGAAGTGGATAAATCCCCTCATATGGCCGGCGCCAAAGCGGGCGACCTGTGGCTGGTAGATAAAAACGGTGACGGCGCCGTTACCTACGATGACCAGGTACGCATACCCGAATCCGCCACTCCGAAAATCGTATTCGGCATCACGATGGGCGCCGAATACAAAGGTCTCGCTGTAGACCTGGTATGGGCCGGGCAAACAGCAGCCAAACAGCTGATCATCCCGCAGGGACAGAGCGCTGTGGTAGCGCCGCCGCAATGGTTGTATGATGGCCGCTGGACACCGGACAATCCTAACGCGGAATATCCCCGCGCTTTCAACTCCAAAGATCCCAGGAACAATGTTTATGCTGACTTCTGGCTGGTAGATGCTTCTTTCCTCCGGCTGAAATCCGCGCAGATCTCCTATAACATTCCGAAAAATCTGTACCGCAGCATTGGCATCGAGAATGTCCGGGTGTTTGTAAGCGGCTTCAATCTCTTCTCCCTCGACAAGATGAAGAAATTTTACCGCGACCCGGAAACCAACGACATCACGGGTATCAGCTATCCGCAAACCAGGATTTATCGCGCTGGCATCACCATGGGCCTGTAATCACATTTATGACATTTAAATCTATCTACTGTGAAAAGAATATACCGGAGAATAGGCACTGCATTACTGGCTGCTTTGTTTTTTACAGCCTGTCAGAAAAATGTGCTGGATAAAGTGCCATTGGATTCCTTCTCAGATGAATCTGTCTGGAAAGACCTGCGCCTTTCCCAGGCTTTTGCCGATTTTCAATATAACATACTCCCCGGCGCCGGTCACTACTGGAACACCCTGAGTAACCGCTCCTGGGCGCTCTCCTCCGCCTGTGATGAAGCCTTCAACAGGTTTGATGACTACAATGCCGTTGTTATGAATTCCGGTTCCCTCACCCCGGACAACCTGAGCAATTTTGACATCTGGGAAGAAACGTACAAACGTATCCAGGATTGTAATCTATTTCTGTCCAGGATAGACGGCGTGCCCGGCGATGATGCGCTACGCGGCCGGTTGAAGGCTGAAATCACGTACCTGCGTGCCTATGCCTACTTTAAACTCATCAGCGATTATGGCGGCGTGCCACTGGTGACCAAACCTTTTGATCTTAACAGTAACTTTGTGATGTCGCGCAGCACTTTCGATGAGTGTGTGTCTTTCATCGTGAAAGAATGTGATGCAGCGGCGGCCGTACTTCCCAGTAGCTATGGCAACAACGCGGCTGAACTGGGAAGAGCTACCAAAGGCGCCGCCCTCGCCCTGAAATCACGCGTACTGTTATACGCTGCCAGTCCGCAATGGAATACCGGCAACGATAACGCAAAATGGCAGCAAGCGTCCGCCGCGGCCAAAGCGGTGATCGATATGCCCAACTACCAGCTCTTTACCGGCGCATACCCCATCCTGTTCACCACCTTTAATACGGAGCTGATCATGACCCGCGGTACCAATAAACAATACCAGTGGTCTTCTTTCCAGGGCGCTGAAATGTTCCTGGCCCCTAACGGTTTCCGTGGCTGGTCCTCTTTTGCGCCCAGCCAGGGTCTGGTAGATGCTTTTGGTATGGCCGACGGGAAAGACATCAGCGATCCGGCTTCCGGATATGATCCGCAGCACCCCTACGCCAACCGCGATCCCCGCTTCTACCAGGATATCCTTTGTGACGGTCTCCCTTATGGCAGACCGGAGTATTTCAAAGACCGTTACGATGCCGGTCATAGTAACGTGGTAGAGACCTACGAAGGCGGCCTTGATACCGAAACCGGATGGGATACCTGGAATTCCAGCTATACCCGCTACAGCTTCCGCAAATACCAGGATACCACCTATAACTACCGCGTGGAAACACAAACCAACAAATTCTGGGTGGTAGCGCGGCTTTCCGAGATATATCTCAACTATGCAGAAGCGGAGTTTCACCTCGGGCATGAAAACGTGGCCCGCCAGTACCTGGACCTCCTGCGTCACCGCGCCGGTATCACCACCAATCTTCCCGGTACGCTCGCCGGTGCCGCCCTGCTGAAGAAAATACAAAATGAAAGACAAGTGGAGCTATGCCTCGAAGGCCATCGTTACTACGATGTGCGCCGCTGGAAAATTGCCGGAGAAACGGAAAACAAGCCGCTGAATGGCATGAAGATCGTAAAGAACGCAGATGGCACTAAAACCTATACTGTCATTAAAGTACAGGACCGCGTGTTTAAGCCGGAGCATTACCTGCTGCCTATCCCGCGCGATGAAATCAGAAGAACCAACCTGCCTCAGAATCCAGGATATAAATGATAACCATTAAAGTGGTCAGCAGCATGAAACACCGATGCATAATGACACTACTGCTGGTAATAATGGGGGCGTGCAGGAAAAGCACCGCCCCCGCCGGTGGTAGCAGTCAACAAGACAAAATACAACTCGCCGTTACCGCACCGGAAACAGGTTATATCTACCTTGACGGCGCCTATACCGGCGTGCAGGCACCCGGCAGTATTGCCGTCACCAACGGAAAACACATAGTGGGCGTGGCTTTGCGGGACTCCTGGCAGTACCTGCGGAAAGAAAGTAACGTTACCGCCGCCGCCACATTGAATTTCACCACGGCAGACAAACCCGCTCCCAAAGTATGGAAAGCCCTCTGGATAGGACTGTACGAGACAAAAGGCATTACCTCTTCCGGTGAATGCAGCACGCATTTCTCCCAGGCTGAACTGAACATGGGCTACGATTTTTTCCAGTGGAGCCTCCGGCAGCATTTTGAAAAATATGCCTACCATACGGTCCATTGGGAGACGGTGCGAAAAGATATCACTTTACCGGTAACGCTTACCCGTTCATCATCCGGTAACTTCACGGTAGAACCTTCCACCATCGCGGCGCTGATGCCGGAAATACAACCCGGTGCCTACGACTGCGTATTCGTTTTCTGGCGGGAGAGCGAAGGCGCCTGTAACTTTAAAAGCAGCTACTTCGGCCTCGCGTGGACCAACCCGCTCAAAGAGCCTATCAAAACGGGATACGTCACTATCAAGTTCGACGCCGCCACCAGCCTGGCCGACAGGATCAGCTATTACAAAACGAATGATCCGGGCGTATGGCTGCACGAATGGCTGCATACCGTAGGCGAAAACTTTTACCAGGACAAAGGGCTGCAGCTGCCGCGTAAAGCCGGCGACGGCCTCGCCGTTCACGCCGCGGAAATGTATAACTACGTTTTCCCGTGGATGGACTGGTACCGCGACTTTATGGCCGGCACCGTGGTCAATACCAGCGGCACGCCGCGTTACCTCGGCATAGGCCCGGAAGCGATGCTGGGCTGCTCCCTCCGGGAGAAAGCCGCCGCCACTTGTCAGGATTAATTGTTCATCATCTCACCCAAAAAAATGAAAAAACTAATATCCGGTATGCTGGCGTTAGCGCTGGCGCATACCACCGCTGCGCAGAAATTTGAAGGACTGGCGCCTACGCCGCCTATGGGCTGGAACAGCTGGAATACCTTCCAGACCGGCATCAACGAAAAGCTGATCATGGAAACGGCGGACATCCTGGTGTCTTCCGGCATGAAAGACGCCGGTTACACCTATCTCGTACTCGACGACGGCTGGATGGCCATGGAGCGCGATAGCCTCGGCAACCTGGTGCCCGACCCGCAGAAGTTCCCCCATGGCCTCAAAGCGGTGGTGGACTATGTACACAGCAAAGGCCTGAAATTTGGCATGTACAACTGTGCCGGTACGCTCACCTGCGCCAAATATCCCGGCACCCGCGGCTACGAATACCAGGATGCGCGCAATTATGCCGCCTGGGACATCGACTACCTGAAATACGACTGGTGCAATACCCATGGTATCAACGCTAAAGAAGCATATACTACCATGAGCAATGCGCTGCGCAAGGCCGGCCGCCCCATGATCTTCAGCCTGTGCGAATGGGGCGTGAACAAGCCATGGGAGTGGGGCGCCCCGGTAGGGCAAATGTGGCGCACCACCGAAGATATCTGGCAGGTGTTTGACTCCGTGCACAGCCACGGCACCTGGGACGCCCTCAGCGTGATGCGCATCGCTGATATACAGGATAGCCTGCGCCGTTATTCCGGCCCCGACCACTGGAATGATCCGGACATGCTGGAAGTAGGTAACGGGATGACCTATACGGAAGACAGGACCCACTTCTCGCTCTGGGCCATGATGGCCGCCCCGCTGATGGCCGGTAACGATATCCGGAAGATGACGCCCGCCACCAAAGCTATCCTCACCAACAAAGACGTGATCGCCATCGATCAGGACCCTTTGGGGATACAGGGTTTTAAATTTTCAGATAAAGACAGTATGCAGATATGGTTCAAGCCTCTGCAGCACGGCGACTGGGCCGTTTGTTTCCTGAACCGCAGCAGTCATGATGCTACGGTGCATTTCAACTGGAAAGAAACCGCCGTGGTGGACAACGTTTTTCACCATACGCTGAAACAGGATCGTCCTTACACCCTGTACAACGTATGGACCGGAAAAAACGAAGGCACTACCCGGAAGCCTTTCAACGCAGTGATTAAACCGCATGATATCGTGATGTTCCGGTTAAAGCAATAGTACATATGAAACGATTCCTGATCATAGGCAGCCTGCTCTGCGGCAGTCTCACAGCGCTTTCGCAGGGCGCTGTTTTTACTACTACCGATACGGCCGTGCAGCAGGCTTACCGCTGGGCTGCCAGCATGGTACAGCATTACCGCGGTAATCCCGGTGATCCTGTGGGCCCGTGGTATGAGGCCGCACTACCTGCCCGCAACGCTTTCTGTATGCGCGATGTGGCACACCAAACCATCGGCGCCGCTATCTGTGGACTGGACAAAGAGAACCGTAATATGCTGCGCGCTTTCGCCACGCACATTGCGGAAAAAAGAGACTGGTGTTCCTACTGGGAGATCAACAAATGGGCGCTTCCCGCTCCGGAAGACTATCGTAACGACCGTGAGTTCTGGTACAACCTGAACGCTAATTTCGACCTGCTGTTTGCCTGCTGGAAGCTGTACCGGTGGACCGGTGACCAATCTTACATACAGCATCCGGTATTCACCCGTTTTTTTGATAAAACGGCGAACGAATATATCCGCCGGTGGGTATTGCAGCCGGATTCTCTCTTTACGCGACCGCTGCATCCGAATGCGCCATCACCTTTCAACAAACAGGATTATTTTCATCGCTGCCGCGGACTGGCTTCCTACGTGGAAAATGTACCGGACCTGAAGATGGGGGTGGACCTGGTAGCAGCTATCTACCGGGGACTGTCTTCATTGTCGGCCATACAACAGTTAAGCGGTGATGTGGCCAAAGCTGCCAGGTATGAAAGCATGGCCCGTCAATACCGGGAGAAAATAGATGCGCATTGGTGGAACAGCGGGGATCAACGCTACTACACGTGGTACAACGGCGCTGGTCAATTTGGAACCGGGGAAGGGGAGATGTTCCTGCTGTGGTTCGACGCGTTGAAAGACATCACCAGGAGCAGGCAGACGATGGCGCATTTGCTGGCGGGGCAGTGGAATGTGGAAACTACTTCTTACCTGCCGGTTATCTGCTACCAGCAAGGCTATTGGCAAGAGGCGCGCCAGTATCTCCTGCAGCTGTCCGATCCCGCTACCCTGCGGCGGGAGTATCCTGAAGTGTCTTTCGGCGTGGTGGAAGGGATCGTTCGCGGATTAATGGGGATAGAACCCGATGCGCCGCAGGGGCGTATCACCACCCTCTACCGTGGGCGGGCCGCGGATACGGCTGCAGTGCGTGAATTGAAGGTGATGAATACGATGGTGACGGTTACGCATACCGGCAAACAGACCGTTTTTCAGTATTCCGGTCAACAGGCATTGCAGTGGCGGGCGGCTTTCGCAGGGAAGCATGACCGTATCCTGGTACAAAATGTGGCCATGGCAGCAAGTCATCAAACGGATAACAACGGGCAGATAATATCTTTTGTGGATGTTAAAGCACCTGCCGGGAAAAGTATAAAAGCAATTATAAAGTAAAGTCTGTCATCTGTAACTGAAAGTCTTATGAACAAACGAAAGGCCCTGCAGCAGCTGCTGCAGGGCCTTTCGTTTGTAGTACCGTATGGGTTAGTAGTTAACGGTAATGCCTATATTAAACGCAGTTCCTCTTCCCTTGGAATAGAATCCGGGGATCATGAACCATTGGGACCTGGCAGGGAAATAATCTGCGTTGAACAGGTTTTCGATGCCTAATGTCAGCATGGTGCTGCGGGTGACGCGGTAGCTGGCGTTGAAATTGAACAGGTGATAGGCTTTCACGATGCCTTCGTTGCCTTTGTACAATCCGCTGGGCAGTTTATCGAAGCGGTCACGCTTCAGGATGCCGTTGTAGTGCACCTGTAATTCCAGTCCGCTCAGCGGCCGGTAGGCGATGCTGCTGCCTACCTTGGGGGCGGCGATGCGGCGGCCGTTGAGGTACATGTTGTAGTCTCCGGTACGGCCGGTATCGGCTTTACCTTCCACATAGCTGAAAGCCAGGTTCAGGTCTATTTTGGAAACGGGTTGGTAGTGTGCAGTGGCTTCAAAGCCATAGATGCGCTCGGGGGTACGGCTCACATTAAACAGATCGGTGGTAGCGTCGTACACCATTTCGGCGCCCAGTTTGGAGGTGCTGATAAAGCCGGTCAGCTCAAAACGGAATTTTTGCGCTTTGCTGACGAAGCCCAGCTCATAGTTATTGACAAGTACCGCTTCGGTATTGATTTTACTGATGTTGTCTACTTTGGCGTCGCGGAGGGCGAGGCCTACGTCAGCCACGGAGAAGCCCTGGGAGAAGCTGGCATAAGGCTGGAAGGCCGGGAAGCGGTTGTAGCGGACACCCACGTTAAAGAGGGTGGAAGTGTAGGTGAGGTCGCCGCCCTTTACCGCAAAGCTGGGGGTGATCGTTTGGCCGCTGGCGTTAGTGATGCGCAGGGTGGTATAATCGTCCACGCTGATTTTCACTCTTTCCATCCGCACGCCGCCTTTCAGGATCAGGTCATCCAGCAGTTTCCACTGGGTTTCCGCAAAAGGCGCTACGTTGAACATGTTCATCTCAGGTACCCAGATGCGGCCGTCTACCAGTGGTTGGGAGGTGATGTCGTTGACAAAGTCCGCACCGTAAGAGAGGCTGCCCTGGCGGGTGATGGGGGAGTTGAACATAAAGCGGAAGCCTTTTTTCTTTGACAGCGTATGGGATTGACCATCGCCGCCTTCAAAACGTCCGAGGGATACGTAGAACACGTCATCCCGCGATTCGTAGTAGGCGTCTGTTTGCAGGCTGGTGCCGCCTATCAGGCTGTCGGCATGCCAGGACAGCTGCAGGTTGTGGTTGCCGTTGATGCCCGTCGGCTTACCGGTTTGTTTGCCTAATACGCCGGTGGCCGGCTGTTCGGTAAGAAAGTTGCCGTTCACCAGGGTGTAGTTGGAGTTTTGCTGGCTGTTGTAGTAGTTATACATCAGCTGGATGCGCTGGCGGCGATTGGGAGCGTAACCCAGTTTCACGAAGGCGTTGTAGCTGTCGGTTTCTCCGAGGCTGTAGTTGGTGCCTACCAGTTTCCCTTTGGCATCTTTCCACTCGCCGGTGCGTTCATATACACCGCTGACAGCGTAATCGAATTTTCCGAGTTTTCCGTGTAATAACTGCCCGATACGCCCGCCGGTGCTGCCTTTCAGGCTGGCGAGGGAACCGGTGAGGTTGATGGAAGTTCTGCCGGCAATGGGCGTATTGTCTTTAGGAGTAAGCGTGATATAGTTGATCAATCCGCCGGAAGCGCCGTTGCCATAGATGGCGGTGGCGCCCTTGATCACGTCGATGCGTTCCAGTACTGCCGGATCGATAGACCGCAGGTCTACTTCGCCGTTGCGCAAAGGGGTGGACTGCGGGATGCCGTCTATCATGATGAGCACTGACCGGCCACGGAGGGACTGTCCCACATTGCTGTTGGTTTGTGCCGATGGTGCGAGGCCGGGCACTTCATTAGCGAGTATCTGGGTGATGTCTGAGGTGACAGCCAGGTTGTCTTCCAGTGTTTTGCGGGTGAGCACGGTCACGGAAGAAGGGACGTTGTCCAGTGATTCCGGTTTGCGGCTGGCGGATACGATCACTTCACCGAGGGCGCGGGTGGCCTGCTCCAGCGTCCAATCGGCCGTAGCCTGGCCGGCAGCGAAAGACCGGGTTTGCGGTGTATAGCCCATCAGGCTGACCGTCAGCGAAAAGGTGTCTGGCCGGTTGATGGAAAGAGAATATTTCCCGTCTTTATCGGTGAAAGTGGCTGTTTTCGTGCCGTTGACCCTGATGGTGGCATGTCTGAGTGGTCCTTCGGAAGATTGCACAGTACCGCTGATGGTAGTTTGCGCTACTGCAGCCATGGTGACCAGGCTGAGAAAAAAGCCTGTGACAGTGGCTTTGAATGAAGTGATCATGGTTGGATGTCGAAATTTGGGCAAAATTATCTTGTATAATTGATGATGGTTAATCGAATCGGGAATTTCTTTTACCAGGAAGGAAAAACCGGATGCAGGAAATCGTTAATTTGAAAGATCAATATGAAAAGTATTCCGGTTAGAAATATCCGGCGTGGTCATCCCCGGGACTTTGGTATACAGGACCTTGCGGAGATGATGGCTGGTAAAGGCATGGTGCAGGAGCTGCACCGGCATGATTTCTTTTATGTGCTCGCACTGGAAAAAGGCGCAGGAGAACATGAAATAGATTTTGTGCCCTATGTGGTGGGGAATCATGCCGTTTATTTCCTGCGACCCGGCCAGGTACATCAGCTCCGGCTCAAAGCTGGAAGCTCCGGCTTTATGCTGCAGTTCACCGCCGGCTTTTGTCACCATACACAGCTGCTGCGCAGGGCAGGGGCCTGCAATGACTATGTCGACAGGGAGGGAACAGTTTTGCGGGTGTTGAAAGACATCTTCCGGGAATATCAACAGCAACAGGCGCAATACCGGGAGGTCATCCAGTCCTCACTGCACATATTCCTGGTAAGATTACTCCGGCTGCAGCCACAACTGGCAGCGGATAACGCCAATACCTATACGCAGGAACGCCTGGAGGCACTGCTGGCGCTGCTGGAAACACATATCCACACGCAAAAAAGAGCATCGCAGTACGCGGCGATGTTGCATCTTTCGCTGTACCAGCTGAATGCCGTCACCCGGGCGGCGCTGGGGAAAACCGTGTCAGCACTGATCAACGAACAGATCATACTGGAAGCTAAAAGGCAGCTGCTGGCCACTACTGCGCAGGTAAGCCGGATAGCGGAGCAGCTGGGGTATGAAGATGTGTCTTACTTTATCCGTTTCTTTAAAAAACAGACAGGGTACACGCCGGAGGCGTTCAGGAGTAGTAAGGGTTGAGGTGCCTGCTATTAATTTAACCGCCGTCCTGTTGAATTCCACTTTTGTCCTGTTCTTCTGCTGACAGCCCTTGGTAACTTTACAGAAAACGATCCATATGAAACAGAAGTGGGATGAAAGATACCAGCAGGAGGAATTCGCCTATGGGAAAGAGCCCAATGAGTTTTTCCGGGAATGGCTGCCTAAGTTCACGCCGGGTGCTATACTGATGCCTGCCGACGGCGAGGGCCGCAACGGCGTGTACGCCGCGCAACAGGGATGGCAGGTCACCTCCTTTGACCAGAGCGATACCGCAAAGGTGAAAGCCGGGCAACTGGCAGCAGAGCGGAAAGTAACAGTGAATTACATCGTCGGCGATCTTGAAGACCTCCGTTTTGAGGAAGCCTCCTTCGATGCGATGGGCCTGATATACGCCCACTTTGCGGGCGATAAAAAAGCACAGTTCCACCACCAGCTGGATACTTACCTTAAGCCGGGCGGTATTATTATTTTTGAGGCATTCAGTAAAAATCACCAGGGCTTTAAGAAAGCCAATCCCCGTGTGGGCGGCCCTGAAGCGATGGATGACCTGTATTCAAAAGAAGAGATCAACAGAGATTTCGGAAATTATGATATCCTGTGGCTGACTGAAGAAGAGGTGTTGTTGAATGAGGGCAGTTTTCATGCGGGGAGAGGGTCCGTTATCCGGTTTGTGGGGCGGAAGAAAAACGTATAGGCGGTAACGGAGGGACGACTCCCCCCGTTACCTTTTGTGAATTAATAATCCATGCCTCCCATGCCTGCAGGGGCGGTGGCAGGAGCTTCTTTCTTCGGCTTGTCGGCTACCACACATTCGGTGGTGAGTAACATTCCGGCGATAGAAGCTGCATTTTCAAGTGCAATGCGGGTTACTTTAGCGGGGTCGATAACGCCTGCCTGTAGTAACGGTTCATATTGCTCTGTCCGGGCGTTAAATCCGTAGTCGCCCTGGCCTTCCCTGATTTTCTGTACTACAACGCTGCCCTCTATGCCGCAGTTGGACACAATCTGGCGCAGGGGTTCTTCCACTGCTCTTTTTACCAGGGCGATGCCTGTGTTTTCATCAGCGTTCAGTCCTTTTATGTCCGGCAGGGCCGCCACCGCACGTACATAGGCCACCCCGCCGCCGGGTACTATGCCTTCTTCTATCGCTGCGCGGGTGGCGTGCAGGGCGTCGTCCACCCGGTCTTTTTTCTCTTTCATTTCCACTTCTGTAGCTGCGCCTACGTACAGTACGGCTACGCCGCCGCTGAGCTTTGCCAGTCTTTCCTGTAGTTTCTCCTTATCGTAGGAGGAAGTTGTGGTGCTGAGCTGCGCTCTTATCTGGGCAATGCGGCCATCGATATCTTCTTTGTTACCATGGCCGCCCACAATGGTGGTGTTGTCTTTGGTGATGATCACGGAAGAAGCGGTGCCGAGGTGGCTAAGGTCGGCGTTTTCCAGTTTATAGCCCTGCTCTTCGCTGATCACGGTGCCTTTGGCGAGGATAGCGATGTCCGCAAGCAGGTCTTTCCTTCTGTCGCCGAAGCCGGGCGCTTTAACGGCGGCTATTTTGAGTGTGCCACGGAGCCTGTTGACCACCAGTGTGGCCAGTGCTTCCCCTTCCAGGTCTTCTGCGATGATGAGCAGCGGTCTTCCGCTCTGGGCGGTTTTCTCCAGGAGATGGAGGATGTCTTTCATCACGCTGATTTTTTTATCGCAGATAAGAATGTAGGGATTGTCCAGCTCGGCCTGCATTTTTTCCGGGTTCGTCACGAAGTAGGGAGAGAGGTATCCCCGGTCGAACTGCATCCCTTCCACTACTTCCACGGTGGTGTCGGTGCCTTTGGCTTCTTCTACCGTGATGACGCCTTCTTTGCCTACTTTACCGAAGGCTTCGGCGATCAGTTTACCGATCGTATCGTCGTTGTTGGCGGAAAGTGCGGCTACCTGGCGGATCTTTTCTTCGGTATGGCCTACCGGCTGCGCTTGTGTCTGCAGGTTGGCCACAATGGCTTCCACTGCCTTGTCGATGCCGCGTTTCAGGTCCATCGGGTTAGCGCCGGCGGCCACATTTTTAAGGCCTTCGCCGATGATGGCCTGTGCCAGCACAGTAGCGGTGGTAGTGCCATCGCCTGCGATATCGGCTGTTTTGGAGGCGACTTCTTTCATCATCTGGGCGCCCATATTTTCAATCGGGTCTTCCAGCTCTATTTCTTTGGCTACACTAACGCCGTCCTTCGTGATGTGGGAGGCGCCGAATTTCTTTTCCAGTACTACGTTACGGCCTTTGGGGCCCAGTGTAACCTTCACGGCGTTGGCCAGGGTGTCAACGCCTTTCTTCATTTTGTTTCTTGCTTCAAGGTCAAAGAAAAGTTGCTTTGCCATAGGATTGTTCGTTTAAAAAATGAAAGCGTACAGATAAAAAGGTGCATTAAATAATGGCGAGGATATCGGACTCGCGCATAATGAGGAGGTCTTCATTCCCGATACGGACTTCCGTACCGGCATACTTGCCGTAAAGGACGGTGTCGCCCGCTTTTACGGTGACGGGTTCATCTTTTTTTCCCGGACCGGCGGCGACAATGACGCCGCGTTGTGGTTTTTCTTTAGCGGTATCGGGAATGATGATACCGCCGCTGGTTTTTTCTTCTGTCTGTGCGGGCCTGATGATGACCCTGTCATGAAGTGGAGTGGCCGTTAAATTGTTTGCCATAGTGTTGATGATTTTGAATTTAAGGTTAAATACAAAGTCACTTGATTAGGGTGTCGCAATCTTGACGGTGCTTGCTTATAAAAAGGCGTTTTCAATCTGTATGCCAGCGGGAAAATTCATTACATTTTGTCATTTTTCTTGAAAAAATGACAAGGGAGAATTTGAAAATTTGTCATGCGGATGGCCTGTGGTAAAGTGTTTTATCGATCCGTTCATTAAAATTTAAGCGCATGATTTTTAAAATTTTATAGCGGGATTTTTTATACATTACAGGTACATGAAATTACTGTCATCGTCCGCATTGATCTGGTCGCCGGTAGTGGCCAACAACCGCATGAACCGTAAACGGCAGGCCAGCGGCATCAACAGCTATGAAAAAGAACTGGGCTTCAAACCGGAGGACTGGCTGAATAACTGTCTGCAACAAAACGGACAAGCTGCCTGGCTGGACCTCTGCTGCGGTGAAGGCAATGCGTTGCTGCAATACACCCGGGAAGTCCTCGCTAACGGCCAACAGGCCAAGGTGCGGCTGAAAGGCATTGACCTGGTGGACCAGTTTCAGCCGCTGCCACCGGACATTAACTGTGTGACGTTCGAAACCCGTCCGCTGGACGACTGGAACAGTGATGAACAATACGACCTTGTTACCTGCATACACGGTTTACATTATGTGGGAGATAAGCTCAAAGTACTGGCGGCAGCCCTGAAGACTGTCAGTAGCAACGGACTTTTCATGGCCAACCTCGACCTGAAAAGTATCCGGATAACAGGCGACGGTCAGCATCAATACCTGAAAAAAATATTCGCTGAGAATGACATCTCCTATAATGGCAGAAGAAAAATCATTCAATGTAAAGGCACACGAGACCTCCGTTTTGAGGTAGCCTACCAGGGAGCGGATGATACTGCCGGTCCTAATTATACGGGGCAGGAAGCCGTGGATTCGTATTATTTGCCAGTCCAATAAATAACCAATCTGGCCATAACCCACCCTTTTACCCCACTTATGGCTAAATTGCCCTGAGCTTTTCAACAAACCATCTTTGAGCCGTACAACAAAGCCACGGGCTGCACGCCGGTGTACCTTTGGTGTATCATCAAAAAGAAAAAAATGCAAAAAGTATGGTTTATAACCGGCAGCTCCCGCGGACTGGGCCGGAGCCTCACAGAGGCAGTATTACAGCAGGGCGATAAAGTAGCTGCTACAGCGCGCAACATCGCTCAGCTGGATGATTTATTGCAACAATACGGCGATCAGATATTTCCCCTTGCGCTGGATGTAACAGACTATAAAAACGTACCGGTCGTGGTAGCCGCGGCGGTGGCGCATTTTGGCCGTATCGACGTACTGGTCAACAATGCCGGCTTCGGCATTATCGGTGCAGCGGAAGCTTATACAGCAGAGCAGGTACGCAGCCAGCTGGAGACCAACCTGTATGCGCCTATCGAAATCACCCGGGCGGTGCTGCCTTATATGCGGCAGCAGGGCGGCGGCCGGATATTACAGATCAGCTCTATCGGCGGCAGGGTAGGCAATGCCGGCCTCACCATGTACCAGGCGGCTAAATTCGGGCTGGGCGGCTTTACAGAAGCGTTGGCCAAAGAAACAGCACCACTGGGTATTTATGTCACCAGCGTGGAGCCGGGCGGTTTTCGCACGGACTGGGCAGGCGCTTCCATGACTTATGCACCCGAAATAGCCGGCTATGAGATGGTGAAACAGCGGGTGGATTACATCAAAGAAGGGAAATTTATCCCGGTGGGAGATCCTTCCAAAGCGGCCAAAGCGATGGTAGCGCTGGCGCAACACCCTACTCCGCCGGTACACTTGGTGCTGGGCAGCGAAGCCATCGGGCTCCTGAGAAACGCCGATAAGATGCGGCTGGCTGAAATGGAAGAGTGGCTGCCCGTAAGCCTCTCCACCGATCACGAAGAGGCTGCGTCATTTATCGATTCACCCATGGGCCGGTGGGCTAACCAGGACGTCCAGCGTAAAGCAAATTAGACAGGCGGGGCAGACGGCATCCACATGCCGTCTGCTTTTTGTAATTTTAGTTATGACCGATTTAAAGACAAATCCATCGCGCATCGCTTACTCCTGCTACTATTCCCGGAAAAGAGACGGTGAGCAGTTTGTGCAGGAGCACGTAATCAGCTACCAGGTATCCGGCCGGCTGACGCTGAGCAACGCCGACAAAACCTATGTTTTTAACGAAGGAGACCTCCGGCTGATCCGGCGTAACCAGCTGGTGAAATTTGTCAAGGAACCGCTGGAAGATGGCGTTTTTAAAACAATATCCGTTTACCTCGACCAGGAAGTACTGAAGAGTTTTAGCCTGGAGTACGGCTACCAGGCGGAGACCAGTGGCAATACAGGGGAGGCGGTATTGAAATTAAAGACAGCGCCGCTGTGTAAAAGTTTCCTGGATTCATTGTTGCCTTATGTACAGGGAGATCAGCTGATCAACGAGGACCTGCAGCGGTTAAAGCAACGTGAGGCGATCATGGTACTGTTGCAGGCCCAGCCGGAACTAAAGAATGTGTTGTTCGACTTCCGGGAGCCCGGCAAGATAGACCTGGAAGAGTTCATGAACAGAAACTTTCATTTTAATGTACAGCTAAAGCGGTTCGCCTACCTTACCGGGCGCAGCCTGGCAACGTTCAAGCGGGACTTTGAGCATATTTTCCATACGTCGCCCAGCCGCTGGCTGTTGCAGCGGCGCCTGCAGGAAGCCCACTTCCTGATAAGGGAGAAAGGGAAGGCGCCGTCTGACGTATACCTGGAGACCGGGTTTGAAGACCTGTCCCATTTTTCCTTTGCGTTTAAGAAGATGTACGGGGTAGCGCCTTCCAGGCTGGTAAGTTGAGGCAATATCGCCGTATTGTCGTATATTCGGATAGCTGTGAACGTTATGAGTAATACCGCTAAAAATATGGAAGACAAAACAATGGTGGTCCCGGAGTACCCCCGGGTGTACCTGTATATCCGTATCGTTCAGGCGAAACTGTTTATCGACAATCATTATGCGGACGAAATAGACCTGGAGAATATTGCCGATGAAGCTTACTTCTCACGGTTCCACTTCATCCGGCTTTTTAAGTCGGCCTATGGCAAAACACCCCATCAATACCTGAAATCCGTCAGGATCGAAAAAGCCCAGCAGCTGTTAAAAGAAGACAAAACAGTGGCAGAAGCCTGTTTTTCCGTGGGTTTTCAAAGCCTGA
Source organism: uncultured Chitinophaga sp. (assembly GCF_946479755.1). The sequence goes on from NZ_CAMLHC010000004.1 coordinate 163,336, forward strand.
CCACCTTCAGCGGTCTCTTTAAAAAAATAGTGGGAGAATCCCCTTCTTCCTACGCCGCGCGCCATAAAGAGATGAAAAAGCAAATCTGTGAGAAACCACTGGCGTTTGTTCCTTCCTGTTATGCCTACCAGCACGGCTGGCTGGAAAAATAGCAATTTTGAAGAGGTGAATAACTACGTAGTTGCAGATCTTTGTTTCAACAACAAAAACAAAGACTATGATTACGAAAATGACCATCACCAACATTCATGTACTGAACCAGGACAGTGCCTATGATTTTTATGTAAACAAACTCGGCTTTAAGCTGGTAGACGATATTCCCATGGGACCGGACACCCGCTGGCTGACCGTATCGCCACCTGAACAGCCCGACCTGCAACTGGTGCTCTTCCCGGTAAAAGTAAGTAAGATGTTCCCCCAGGAAACAGCAGATATGCTGATCACGCTCATCAAACAAGGTGTATTCGGCTGCGGCGTGCTTACCTGTAAAGACATTTTTGCTACCTACGAAGAACTGAAAGCGAAAGGCGTTGAATTTATGAAGCCTCCCACCAAAGAGTTTTACGGTACCGAAGCCCTGTTTAAAGATGATTCCGGCAACTATTTTTCCTTACAAAGCATTGATAATTTTAGCCATGAAAACAATATTTGATCGTTCCGTGAGAGCGGAACTCATCAACAGGATCAGTGCGCTCAACGAGCACAGCAGCCGTCAATGGGGTAAAATGGATGTCTGGCAGATGACCAAACATTGCAGCCAGTGGTTTGAATGGGTCATGGGAAAGCACCAGATGGTCTACAAACAGGAATTCCTGGGAAAAATATTCGGGAAAATGGCGTTGAAGAGCAACACCAAAGACGACCGGCCCATGCAGAAAAATATGCCCGCCGGAAAACAGGCAGTCAAGCAAAAAGGCGGTGATGTGGAACAACAAAAACAGGTATGGATCGGTTTGATCAGAGAGTGCGAACATTATTCAAATCCTGCTTTTATCCACGATTTTTTTGGTAAAATGACAAAGGAACAGATTGGCGTTTTTGCCTATAAACACGCAGACCATCATTTAAGACAGTTCGGCGTTTAATTTAACAGACATATGCAGGTAATATTTATCCAGGGCGCCGGTGAAGGCGCTTATGAATGGGACCAGCCGCTGGTGCAATCGCTGCAACAACAGCTGCTTGCAGGTATTAGCTTTCATTATCCGCCAATGCCGCAGGAAGAGGCGCCCAACTACCAGTTGTGGAAAACCGCGATTCTGCAGGAGCTGGAAGCAAGCGAAGCACCCCTGGTACTGATCGGGCATTCCCTGGGTGGTTCTGTGCTGTTAAAGTTGTTGTCTGAAGAAAAGCTGCAAAAAAAGATAAAGGCGCTTTTCCTGGTTTCCGTTCCTTTCTGGGGAGAGGCGGAATGGCAGTCGCCGGAGTTTATGCTTAAGGCTGATTTTGAGAGGTGTCTGCCCGCCATAGATACCGTTTTTATCTATCATGCGGAAGATGATGAAGTGGTGGATTTCGCACATCATTTACGTTATGCTGCCAGCCTGCCCCGGGCGGTTGTGAGAACGTTCCCGCAGGGAGGCCATGAAATGGTGGCCGCAGCGCAGCGGCTGTCGGAAGATATCCATCAGCTCCGCTGATCACTTTGCCGATTTGCTGCATTTAACGAGATAAAACGGATAACTTTCGCTCACTTCCATGATCTCCAGCAAACCTGCCTGGTCAAACTCGGCATGGACCGATTCCCGGTCGTAGAAGAACATGTTAACACCGCCGAACATTTCATAACGGTCTTTGCTGATAAGCGTGCCCTGGCCGTAGGTATGCGCAGCCTTCGAAATCATGGTAAAAACCATGTAACCGTTTTCCGATAGCTGTTGGTAACAGTCGCTGATCAGTTTTTTTCTTTCTTCACCGTCCAGCAGGTGGATGAGGGCGTAACAGAAGATACCGTCATATTTAACATCGTCGAAAGGCATCGCGGTAACAGAGCCGTGATGGATCATCATGCCGTCGCCATAATGTTTCCGCGCCATCTCAATCGCCGTTTGAGAGATCTCAATGCCTGTTACGCTCATGCCTTTGTCCTGGAAGACCTGTGCGTTCCGGCCGTACCCGATGCCGGGGATGAGCACCTTTTTTACGCCCTTTTCAACGAAAAAATCGCTGGTTAACAACGCGGAATGAGAAGGCTCAAAGCCCCACATCTCCTGCTTTTCCGTAAAAGCGGCTTCCCAAAATTCAGGTTTCCCGTTTTTCTGCTGCATGGTAAAGAATTAAAATTTGCAACGAAGTTACAAAAAATACTTCCCTGACGGGTAAATAAAAAGGGGCGGCTCTTTAAGAGCGGCCCCTGGTGGCGATAACACCGGTTTTGTAAAGATTTATCGCCTGCCGGACAATGGTTTTGATTCTCTTGACAGGCAGGTCTTTGGCCGGGTCCAGTAACATCACTTTCATCCGGGACCGTTTTTCCTGTATCAGGTAAGATTGGGAGAAGTGTTTGCCCTCCACAATGCCAATGTACGGCTGTACATGTTTTTTATGCGTCCACAGGTAGCAGAACATCCTTCCCCTGAAGCAGAAGAAGGGCATTCCATACTTTAGCTCGTTGACGATTTCGGGGTCCACCGATAAAATGATGTCTTTTAATGCAAGGAATATCTCTTTCGTAGGTTCTTCCTGCCGGAGATAAAAACTGTCTATTGCTTTCATGGGCTGCTTCACTATTTTAATACCATCTGTTATGGTTAGTCGCAAAGGTACAGGGTAAATAGACCCGGTGCGTTATTTTATACACAGGCTCAGCAACAAGTCGCAGTTGATGCGGAGAATAACCGGCCGGCTGATGGAAGTTGCCTATATTTGACTACCAGCCTGGATTTTTATGGAACACTACGAATACTTCAGACAATTTCACGATATCAGCCTGGCAGACTATCACCTGCTGACAGACCACCTCCAATACCGCTCCTTTAAAAAAGGAACGGCCATCGTAGTGCCGGGGCAGGTCCAGCGGGACCTTTACTTCGTGAAAAGTGGTGTGCAGATGGCCAGCTTCGACGCTCACGATAAAACTTACGTCATCGACTTTAGCTATCCTCCTGCCCTGTGTGCTATCGCGGAGTCCTTTTCCTTCCAGGTGCCTTCCAAATACTATTTAACCTGCCTGACAGACAGTGAACTGGCATATCTTCCTTATGCGCAGCTGCAACAATTACTGGACCAGTCACGGTCTGTGGAAAGGCTCTTCCGGCGGATGATCGAGCGTATGTTGGCCGATATGGTGGATATGCATATCAACCTCCGCTCCATGACCATCGAAGAACGGTACCGGGCATTTTGCAGTAAAAGCCCTGGGCTGCTGCACCTGGTGCCGCATAAGTACATCGCCTCCTACCTGGGCATAGACCCGACGAACTTCAGCAAACTATTCAACCAGGTGAAATTCTGAGGTTGGTATACACCAAGAATGCTTCACCTGCGGCTTCCGACTTTTACAGTCTCATTAAACATAAAAACGATGATGACTGTAGAAAATCACGGAAGTTACGCCGATGTCAACGGATTGAAAATGTACTACGAAGTACATGGTGAAGGCAGGCCGTTGCTGTTATTGCCCGGCGCTGTCTCAGGCGTTAATACTGCTTTCGGCTGCTTAATCCCGCTGCTGGCGGCAGACAGACAGGTAATAGCTGTAGAGTTTCAGGGGTACGGGCATACGGCCGATATCCCCGAACGTCCGCTTTCTTACGAACAACTTGCTGACGATGTGATGGCACTGTTACGTGTACTGCACATTACAGAGGCGGATTTTTTCGGGTACAGCACCGGCGCCGGCGTAGCCTTGCAGATAGCTATGCGCCAGCCTGCGCTGGTAGGTAAACTCATCCTGGCTTCCGGCACATTCAACAGCAGCGGCCGCCATCCGGCACTCGCCGGACTGGAATTCCTGCTCACCGCCGAAGGCATGAAAGGCACCCCCTATGAAGCGGAATATCTCCGCACCGCCCCGCGGCCGGAAGACTGGCCCAGGCACCTGGAAAAAGTAACGGCTTTCAACAAAAAAATGCAGGCATGGCCTGCTGAAGACATCCGGAAAATACAAGCGCCCGCATTAATTATTGCCGGCGATGCAGACATCGTTCAACCGGAACATGCCGTGGAATTATTCAGGCTGCTGGGCGGCGGCAGTCTCGGTGAACTGTCGATGCCGGCATCTCAACTGGCGATCTTACCCGGCACCATGCATACCGCACTGACAACGAAGACAGCGTTACTCATGGATATAATTCCTGGTTTCCTGGGAGGTGGGACTGCTAAAAACGTATAACAGTGTAGTTGTGATTGCGCAATTTGTCCTTCCGATACCACTCATTACCGCTGATACTAAACTGAATCTCAAGCGTTAATAAAAGTTTGATACTGCCCGGGTGCTGTGCTGCTGAAGTGTACAGCGGTAACCGGGCATATCAATAAGAAATGGAGATGGCCTGGATATTGGAGCGTGTTAAGCGAAAAATTGATTTTATGCTTACAATAGCCGAAAACGACGTGGTAAAACAAAGTGCTGCCACCTGGGACCTGTCGGGTACGTATGATTTTCGTGGTCAGCAAATTCGTTATGGAAAAACCGGCAAAGGCAGCCCCCTGGTCTTCCTGCATGGAACACCTTTTTCTTCTGTAGTATGGCGCAGAATTGCACCGTACCTTTCTACAGAAAGAGAAGTGTTCTATTTCGATCTGTTGGGATATGGTAAGTCGGCAATGAATGAAGGCGACGTGTCGCTGGGAATCCAAAACGAGCTCTTTGTTGCGCTGATGGACCACTGGAATATAGATCAGCCGGATGTTGTTGCACATGATTTTGGCGGAACGACCGCTTTACGTGCTCATATACTTAACGGACGGGACTACCGTTCACTCACACTGATAGACCCGGTGGCTATTGGTCCATCAGGTTCGCCTTTCGTTCAACAGGCCAGGCCCCACGAAAAAGTTTTTGCCGGCCTCCCTGCCTATATTCATCAGGCTATACTGCGAGCTTACATTGCCGGCGCCGTACACCGGTCCCTGTCTGAGGATGAAATGATGCTGTACATGGAGCCGTGGCTGGGGAATACAGGGCAAGCTGCTTTTTATCGTCAGATTGCGCAGATGAGTGACCGTTTTACAGATGAAATTGAAAGTCGTTTTAATGAGGTCCGCTGTCCGGTTAACATACTCTGGGGAGAGAAAGATCAATGGATTCCATTAGAACGCGGACGCCTGCTGGCGGAACGTATACCGGGGGCATCGTTACAGATTGTACCTGGCGCATCCCACCTGGTACAGGAAGATGCTCCCGAAGCCATTGTGTCATCGGTACTTCATTTTTTAAAAAGAGAGGTGCCCTCATAACCGGGAACGCTTAACAATAATTTAAACCCCTGCTTCCCTTACATTCTCTATTTTGCACTCTGCCATTAACACCCGCCCGGAGATGCAATATTCAGCATGTAATACCAATGAACTGCTGCACCAGGTACACTTAGGAAATGCCGATGCATTCAATGAGCTGTATAACCGGTTCTGGGAACCTTTCTATGTGTTTGTTTTTAAAAGACTGAAAGACAGGGACGACGCGAAAGATGTGGTGCAAAATGTTTTTATCAATCTCTGGTTTAAACAAACCGCCATCACTGTCAGTGAAAACGCAGACGGCTACCTGTTTACCATGGTGCGCAATGAAATGTTACGGAGTATCTCAAACGCCATCCGCGACCAGCAGCGACAGGAAGATATGGAAGCCCTGCTGACGCCCGCACTCGAACAATTACTGGACCCCTTACAAAAAGAACAACTGCTTATTCAGATAGATGAACAGGTAAACCTGCTACCCGCCCGTATGCAGCAGGTTTACCGGCTAAGCCATGAAGAAAATATGGGTATACGCGAAATCGCCGCACGGCTGGACCTCTCTGAACAAACCGTTCGTAACCATCTGAATGCCGCCATGAAAAAGCTGCGCATCAGCCTCAAAGAAGCTTTCTTACTCACCCTGGTAGTGCATAATTTCCTTTAAACGAAGGCGTAACAATTTCGTAACACATACCGACTGGTTAAAACCGGTTATTGCCCGCTCATATCTGTAAGAAAGAAAGGCATAATGAGCATACAGCAATTTAAAGATATCATAGACCGCCTTTTGGAAGGTACCGCCAGCGAAGAAGAAACATTGGTCATCCAGCGCTGGCTGCAGCAGACCGATGACACGGAAGTAGTGCTGTCCGGTGAGGAACGCGCCTCACTGATGCGCGAAATGCGGGCGCAGATAGCAGCCGGCACCGGCATACCCATGCCGCAGACAAAAGTAATTCAACCTATATGGTGGCGCTACGCTGCCGCCGTAGCCGCTGTAGTGACCGCCACATCACTCTTCTTTTTTACGACAAGGCAACGGCAAAAAACAACACTGGCCGCCGCCGTCAGGTATTTCAAAGCGCCACCTGGCCAACTGAAAAAAGTGTTGCTGACAGATAGTTCCACCGTTTACCTGTTCCCCGGTGCTGCCCTGCATGTACCGGAAAACTACGGCAGCAGCGATCGTCTGCTGCAACTTGAAGGACGCGCCTTCTTTGATGTAAAGCCCGATCCCGGAAAAGTTTTCAGCGTACGGACAGGCCGCCTGCTGACGACCGTATTGGGTACCTCCTTCGAAGTAAAGGCGGCGGACCGCGACGCCCGTACCACTATTACTGTTCAGACAGGAAAGGTTCACGTACAATATGGCTCCCGTCATCTGTCTGATGTGGAGAGAGGATTACAACTGGTGTACGACTCCAGCCGGGCAGATTATACGCTGGCAAAAGTAACGGCCGACGATACCCTGGGCTGGATCAACGGCACCCTGTCCTTCCACCAGATGCCTTTGTCTGCCGTTTGCCTTACTGTGGAGGACTGGTTTAAAACGAAAATTGTTATCCGGAATAAAAAGTGGGAAAAGGAAAAAGTGACCGCCAACCTGAACGGGCAGTCACTGGACACCACCATGCAGATACTCTCCCAGACGTTGGGATTCAAATATGAAAAAGTACAGGAACTGATCATTATCTATTAAAAAACATATTGTCATCTGTTGGATACAGCGGCTGTTAACATATAACGGCGGTTGATGGCTGTGCTATGCCTTTGAAATAAGCGCCGGAAAAACAACCGGTAACGTTCTATAAACCTTTTATTATGACACAACGGCTACTCCGTAGGATTAAGTCACTATTATCACCTGTTTTCCCGGTACTGTATGGTTGCCTGTGGATATTACTGCTGTTGCGGCATACGACTGCACAAGGGCAGGCAACAACGCTGACGCTCAGCAGCAACGATCTTTCAGCACGCTCGCTGATCAGCCAGATAGAACAGCAGGGCCGGCTGAGGGTTACCTATGGCACCGCCGCCGCCGGTAAGCTGGAAAGCATGGTACACCTGCCGTCCCGCACCGTTTCCCTGCAGGAGGCGCTCAATGCTCTGAAAGCATCTACCGGTCTCGACTATACGTTGAATGGAAATTTTGTGATCCTCAGCGACGCAGGCAAAAAAGTCGTTATTTCCGGCAGGGTCAACGATGCCCGAAGCGGTACCGCCCTGCCCGGCGTTACCATTAAAATAAAAGGAACCGCCACCGGCGTACTGACCAACGCGGCCGGCGTATTTTCCATCCAGGCGCCCTCTGAAAATGTAACGCTGGCAGTGAGTTATATCGGTTACCAGCCCACGGAAATAAAGGCGGCGAAAGGTGCTGCCGTATTACAGATATTATTGAAGGAGAGCCTCACACAACTGGGAGAAGTACAGGTGTCTGCCAGCAGAAAACTGAATACAGAAGCGGCTATCCTGAATGAACGGAAAAATGCAGGCATAGTGCAGGATGCCATCTCTGCAGCGCAGATTACCAAAAGCGCCAGCATTACCACTTCGCAGGCACTGCAGCGGGTGACCGGCGTAACAGTTTCAGATGATAAATATGTGGCGGTAAGAGGTCTTGGCGACCGCAGCGTGATTGCGCAACTGAACGGCGCCCGTTTGTCGTCGGCCGACCCGGACCGCAGCGTGGTGCCGCTGGACCTGGTACCGGCAGGACTGCTGGACAATATCACCGTATATAAAACCCTCTCCCCCGACAGGCCGGCAGACGCTTCTTCCGGTATTGTGGAGCTGAAAACAAAATCCATCCCGGATTCCCTGACGCTGGAGTTTACCGCGCAGACAGGATTTAACACCGCCATCGGTATCAACGGCAAGTACAACGGTTTTTATAATGACAAGTTGGGCTTCTGGGGGCAGCACGTGAAAAAACATGACCTGCCGCAGGACTTCCTCGACCTGAAAAAACAATACCCAAACGGACTGGTACAGATACAGGAGATGTTCATCCGCAGCCGGTACGATCCTGCCGTGGCTGCCGAGGCATACCGCGTCAGCGATATCATGCAACGCTTCGAGCCGGTGCTGGTGACTTCCTACCGGCAGGCGAGCCCCAACCAGGTGTACACGGCGTCCCTGGGAAACACTTTCCGTTTACGTAACGGCCATCAGCTGGGAGTGGTGCTGAATGCCAACTACTACCAGCGCACGGAAGATATTTATCAGGCTACCCGTAACAACTACAGCCTGTTTCAGGGGGTGGTGACCGGTAATAAAAACATTTTTAACCAGTTGACCATCCCTGGTTTTATTACGCCGGCTTATCCGCGCCTGACGAAGTACCTGGGCTATACGGAAAATACCGGTAAGAAAACCCTTAACTATGGCGCGCTGGCCGGTATTACTTACCGCTTCAACGCCCGGAATATTGTACAGTTCCAGTACGTGGGCAGCCGCGGCGCGGAAGCCGTTGCCAGCAACCTGACCGGCGCGTGGCAAAATACAGGTCTCGTTTTCCCGGTTTACAATGTGATCAACCAGCTCAGACAATCTTACCGCACTTTTGATACCTGGAACCTGCAGGGCGATCATAAGTTGCTGAACCGCGACTGGTCGCCACGGATCAGCTACAACTTAAGCTCCTCCGTCAGCTCACAGAACGACCCCGACTTCCGTTCGACGAACCTGGCCAATCTCCGTACCATACGCTTCCAGGACCCCGATGGCGTAGGCATCGGTAAAGACGCCTACAGTTTCGTAACGGGGCTGGTGCATGGCGTGGGCGACGACTATGCCAGTATTATGGTGGCTGATCCCAACGGGCGCCAGTTCAGAAAACTGAATGAAACCAACTATAACGGGAAAGTGGATATCACCCTGCCTTTTAAAGTAAAAGGATTAACGCAGCAACTGAAGTTCGGCGCCAATTACCTGAAGCGGGACAGAGATTTCAATACCCATATACTGGGATTGCCCGGCACCAGTCTCGGCGGCGGTAACAGTGACCTGATCAACAAAGTAAACGGTAATCTCAACGAACTGATTTCCTCCCGGTACGTAGGCTTACAGGCGCCGGGAACATTCAACGAAGAAGGACAGCCCAGGGTGGGAGGGTTTCTTTACCAGATACGGAAGTCGCCCAACAACTACACCGGTACCTATGAAACAAGGGCTTTCTATGGCATGGTAGACGTTAACCTGACGGGCTTTCTGCGGTTTACAGGAGGTGTACGTTTCGAATCCACAGATATCAATACCCATGTGGATACCAGCCAGATCTTTGTGCCGGCGAATATTTCCGTCACTACGGGCGTCAACAACAGCAGTCTGCGCTATAGCACGCTGAAGCCCGACAACCGCTACATGAGCAACTATAAGCCTTTTTATTCCTTCAACCTTATCTACACCTGGCGCAGGGACATGAATGTGAGAGTGGCATACAGCACCTCGCTGGCCAGACCGGAGATCCGTGAGCTGATCAGCATCTATGAATATGATCCTTTTCAGTTTGCGGTAGTAGGCGGTAACCCGGGGCTGGTGAACCAGCACACGCGGAACCTGGATTTCCGCTGGGAGTGGTTTCCTGTGCCGGGAGAAGTGCTGGCTGTTTCCGCGTTCAATAAAACGATTGAAAAGCAGCTGCAGCGGGTGTTTATCTACCGCTCACAGGGAACAATGTCCACCGCGCCGGAGTTTCCGCTCATCGTTTTTCAGAATGATCCCAATAACGGTCACGTATATGGCGTAGAACTGGAGATAAGGCATCACCTCGGCCGTTACTGGCGTCCGCTGCGCGATGTGTTTCTGGGCGCAAACGGCCTCCTGGCTGCCAGCACCATCAACAAGAACCCGGAACGGCTGGAGGCTGCCCGTACCAATGACAGAAGATCACCGGCCACCAGCCCGGTATTTGAACAGGCGCCTTATTCCGTGAACGCCTATCTCGATTACGACAACCAGCGGAACGGGATCAATATCACCACCAGCTTTAACATAGTGGGAGCGAGGTTGATCCAGGTACAAATGGATGGTACGCCCGATCTCTACGACCGGCCGGTACCTGTATTGGACCTGGTTTTTAGCAAGCGCCTTGGTAAAAGATTCCTCGTAAGAGGGTTCGCTAAAAATATACTTGATCCCGCTTACCGGCAGGTATATACGAATCCCGGCAACAACGGTAAGTATCATGGCAATACCTACATCTACCGCGAGTATAAAAAAGGGACTGAAGTTTCGCTGGGCTTAACCTATAAATTATTCTGAGGACTATGCAATCCGTGATAAAACAACTAACAAACCTGCTGCTGTTTGCCGCTGTAATATGGCTGGCCGCCGGTTGTATGAAGGAAAAAAAAGACAGTGCCATTAATCCGCTGGACCTTTCGGTCAAATCCTCTTCCTCGCTGCGGTTTTTCAACTTCCTGGGATATGATGCAGATGTCATTATCAACAACATATCGCTTACCTCTTTTGCCGCTGATGGTGCTGGTGGTACGGCCATCGGTCTGGCCCTGTTCCCTTCCGGCAAATGGACTTCCGGCGACAACGGCAGCCCGTTTACAGTGCCTAACAGCCTGGTGAACAAAGACGGTACCGTGCGTGTCACCATTTATTTCCAGGCGAAAATCGTGGCCGACACCGTACTGGTAAACGATGTGCTGAAACCGGTAGACTACTATGTTGCAGCCGACGGTAGCTTCAAAGCCATTTCCCGGCAAACGACCGCGCCTGCAGGCCCGGAGAATTTTAAGATACGCATCATCCACCTCGGACAGGACAACGACCCGTTGCTGCTGGACGGTCCGCTGACGTTGTCCTATGCGGATGGTACGCCCGTAAGTCCTCAACTGAGCGGCGTTCGCATAAATACGGCTTCCGACTATGTTGAACTGCCTTACGGCGCCTACCAGTTTAAACTTTTTGCAGGCAGCGGCGCAGGTATCAACACTGCTAAACAATTGGCCGAGTTACCGATGTCGCCATTGGTGGATGGCTGTAACCCCTCCGTGTTGCAGCCACAGCAGGGGATTTTTCCAAGGGTGCGTACTTTCAGTCCCGGTGGTATCTACAGCCTCGTGGTGACCGCTAATAATTTTTCTTTCTGGAACTGCGATCTGACGATCAGGACGAACATGTATGTAAATGCCTACCGGATTGTTACAGAATATGATCCCGGCGTGAATTACGCGTTTGCCCGTATGCAGGCCGTGAATGCCCTGCCTGGGAAGAAAGTGCGGGTTACTGTTGACGGCAGCACATTGGGAAATCCGCTGGACTATGCCGGTAACGAAGCTGCTGCTGCCGCTATACAGTCTCCCTATAAAGTATTTATACAGGGAAACCACCAGGTACAGGCGCTGGACGAAAACGGCAGCGTTCTGGCGGAAGCGGCTGTCAGGCTGTTCCCGTATGACAACTATACCATATGGGTACACGAAAAGCCGGACGGTAAACCAGGGTTGCTCTTTTCTTCCAATGATATGACCAGCACACTGTATGCTTCCTCCTGGCAGAGTGGGACCGGTATCGACGACGGTACGGACGGGACACCCCGGAGAATGCGTTATAACTATGCCTGGCAGTCGCGTTTCATCAATCTTTGTCCGAACCTGCCCTATGCAACTTTCACCAATGATGAAGCGCTCTTCCTGCCGGCGATGTCGCCGGACAATCCTTCAGACAGCATCCGGTACCTGTCTGCCTATGTTAATCAGGCCTCTGGGCAACTACCTGTCCGTAACGCCAGCCTTATCTATACCATACCGCAGTACTCGCGGTTTGCGGCTACCCTGACGTTGACGCCGAGAAGTGAAATGAGCATAGCACCGCGGCAGATCAGAGTGTATGAATCCACTCCGGGAACCATCGGACAGGTACCTGGCCGGTTGATTACCAGTATTGCCCCGTTATCAGCAGGCAGGGCTTTTATCGCCAATCCGGCACTGTATGCAGGCGGACAGGCGCCAGCCATGGAAACGGGCATTTACACTGTGGCGCTGGTGGGCCGTATGAATGGCCAGGGCGCCGCAAAAGCAAAATTGATCGCTGTCAGACACCACCAATAAACACATGACATGAAACCGGTTTATTTTTTACTGTATATCAACTTACTGATACTGGCCGCAGGCTGCAAGAAATATGAAGAGTCGCCGCTGGTCAGCAACCCGGCTTATATCCGGGTATTTAACAACCTGCCATCCGGTACCGGCGCTATTCACAGCGGCCGCGTGGCGCCTTTCCTGACTTTTTTGATGGATCCCGTAACGAATGCCTCCGGCATCCCGGTATCGGCGGAAGTAACAGGCGATTTCCTGGGGCCCCGGCAGCTTTTTAGTTTGTCTTATCCCATCAACTCCGCCAATAACGGGATGTCTGGTACCGTCGGAGGCCCGGGTGGCGGAACATTGTACCCGGTGAATTATGAATATCCGGGTAATGAACATGTGCTGACGGCCCCCGCCATCAACGGATTCGACCTGTCGGCATGGGCGCAGGCGCCTTCGGGGAAACACCGGATCATGTTTGTGACACGGCCGCAGAACAACACGCCTTTCCGACAGCTCTCGGAAGTTATCCGCAGCAATGTATTGCTGGACACCACCCTGGAATTCTTACCAGGGGAAGTATATACGCTGGAAGTTATATCGCGTGATCTGGATAACAGCCAATACGGCCTGTATGTACGGCGGGAACAATTTATTCACCAGGCCTTTGAGCCGGATAAAATGTATGTAGGGTTTGTGAACCTTTCCGGAAAAACACCCGTATCCGCAGACTATGGCTTTGGCTCGGTATATCCGGCAAGAGCCGGTGTATACTGTACCTATAAGGTAGCGATGAATCATTCACGGGACCAGATGGAACCTTTGCCCGGCTATAACAACGCTTATTTTGCCACTATCGGGGGCAGAATGGATACCAACATCGTATACCAGTCGTTGCCACTATTGCCCAGAAAAGACTTCTTTGAGCAGGACACCCTGCGGCCCTATATGCCGGATGGGATGATTATGAATGGTTATGGAGGCACTGGTACGCTCCCTCAGTGTATTTTTTCATTCATGGATATAGAGCGGCCCGGAAGACCAGGAATGATCACCTGCACCGCTAACCCCAGGACATTCAACAACTTTAACCCGGAAGCTACGTTCGCCAGGCTCTATGCACCCAATCTGAACCTGATCGTCAACAGCAATAATGCCTATCACATTTATCCGGCACTGAATATCCTGGAGATCGTATACGACAGGGTATATCTTATGCAGATACAAAAAGGATTCAATGAAGTTCCATAATCAGATTACCATGCAAAAGAACAGATTCCCATTGCAGATCCTCCTTATATGCTTATTAGCCTGCAGCGCCTGCATCCGTGAGGAGCTGCCCGAACCGCCGAAAGAACAACGGGTATTAAAGGAAATACTGCAGAATAATTTTGCATTCAGCATGTTTTACCAGGCGCTGCAACGTACAGGGTTGGATACGATCACCACCAGCAGCGGCAGCTACACACTGTTGCTTCCAGATAACGACGCTTTCGCTCGCTCAGGTATCAATGCAGACAGCCTTTCCCGGATAGATAAAGCTACACTGGAGAAAATGCTGCGCTACCATATCATCCGCGGCGCCTTGCCGTCGGCGGCCATTCCACAGGCGATAGACTATGGATTTGTTTCCATGGCGGGACCGATGTTGTACACGTCGGTACCGATGCCCTGGAGCACGCTGCGGCCCTCCCCGGGTAACCCCATGATACATGTAAACGGCGTCAATGTAAACAAGGCGGATATTATGGCGAGTAATGGTGTGATACATGCGTTGGAAAAGGTGTTGAACTACCCCGCGCCGTCTGTAAAGTCCTGGTTGGAAAACGCGCCTGCATACAGCCGGTTTGTAAAAGCACTGAAGAAATTTGGCATGTTCGAAGCGCTGGCCACTGGAGGGCCGGTAGTGGTGCTGGCGCCCTCCAATGACGTGTTTGACAAATGGGGACTGGACGACGCCACCTTGGAAACGATGGACACCCTGCATTACAGAAAGATGCTCTTCAATAATTACCTGCTTCCTGCCCGCTTTTTCTTTAAATCAGATTTCAAAGATGCACCCATGCAAGGCTCTGTGATCAATCCGCCGGTGCTGATCCTGAAGGAAAGCATATTGCTGGTGGAAAATGAGCGCCTTCGCGTATTGCCACTCGACTATCAGCGAAAGCCAGAAGGTATTTTATATACTCTCGGGGAAACAGTGGACATCACCAACAGCGATTATTTGTGCACTAATGGAGTGGTACATGGAATCAACGGACTGATGGTATTACCGGACAGCGTCAAAATAAAATAAAAAGAAATGAAGCATAAGCAATATTGCATACTTCTGCTGATCATGCTGCTGGCCGCCGCCTGCCTGCGGCCTTCAGATTCAGACATGAATATCTCACTCCCCGCAAAATTCGATGGGAGAGACCTGCTGGGCACGCTGGCGGAAAAAAAGGAATTACATCTTTTTAATGAAGCGTTCATCAGGACGCAGCTGGACAAAATGATCGCGCAGAATCATGCCTATACCGTATATGCACTGACAGATCAGGCGATGGAAGCAGCAGGGTTGAACAGCAGCAGGATTAACACCATGCCGCTGGACTCGCTGCGGCAGATGATCAGCTATTGCATCATCGATATATCCCTGGATGATCAGACCCTGATCAACCGCGGGACCTCCGTTATCACCACCACCCTGCGGAGAGATACCACCTTCGATCCGACAAACGGCTATAAACTGTATGCCCCACCCTTATACATTTCAGAAAAGGTAACACTCTGCCTGAACGATATCCCGGTGGGAAAAGTCAGCGACGTGATCAGAACATCCAACGGGTGTATTTATCCCATCACCGCCATACCCGTTCCAACAAAAAGGGAGACGCTTTACAACAAGATCAGTACAGATCCGGAACTCAGCCTTTTTAAAGAAGCCCTGGCGATCAGCGATAGTATCAATAAGGCAGCGATTGAGGAGAGCTGGTTTTACGATGAAACCACTACGTCCGGTATCTATCTGCTGTCTGTCGTACCACGCGATCTGCCCGGTACCATCATGATGCGGCCTACGCTGCTGGCGCCAACCAATACCGCTTTTCAAAAAGCAGGGCTTCATACGGTATCGGATATACGCGAATATGCCACCCGCGCCCGCACATGGCTGGAAATAGATTTTGAGACCTACATCGGGGTATATCATTTTTCGCCGCTCGATACTTTGTTGAAGCGTCATATATTGTTTGCAGGAGGCGCTACGCCCGTTGCCTGTTCCCCATTGGTGTATACCGACCTCCTGCAGCCAGGTGTGAACAAAAGTGCACTGAACATCTCCATCGCGGACTTCGTGGGAATGGGATACACCACCCTCCGCTATCCGCAGCCGCTGAGGTTCAGGGAAGAAAACGGGCAGGTAAGGGCGCAATGGAGCAATGACCCGGCGAGGACAGCGGTTATTCGTCGCACCGGCAGCGAGGGAATTGCAGATAACGGAGCCCTGTATAAAACAGATCAGCTTTTCTTTCCACCGTATTAAAAAAATAATGATGAACAGAAAATCAGTTGAAAGGAGGATGCTGTACCTGCTGGGATGTTTGCTGCTAACAATGGCAGCCTGCACAAAAGATCCCGAAGCGGTGACACCTCCGCCAGGTTACGGTAGCCGCATCCCTTTTATACTCAAAGATAATTTTGTGCTGGAGGCCAATACCCAGATGCTAGCGGCAGCAGGGCTGGAAGATGTGCTGATAGACGAAGGTCCTTTTACTTTTTTCGCCCTGCACACCGATGTATTTAAAGAGCAGCTGTCACTACCACTGCCCATCACCGCCCGCAACCTGCGCTACCGGCTGGGGGAGGAAAGTCTGCAGCAGCTGGCCGCCGGTATGATCATCAGGGGGCGGCTGCCGTTAAAGGAGCTACCCCTCCGTAACAACATGGCGTATATGACTACTACCGGGGTGAATCTTTATATCAGCAAATACCTGGAAGGAACCGATACGGTGATAACCTATAACGGTATACGGCTGGTAAGCACGGATAACCCTGCCAGCAACGGGTTGATACAGGTACTGCGGGAACTGCCGGGTATCGGCCGGCAGCCTTTGCTGCTGGGCCGCATCAGAAGCGATACTGCCCTTACCTTATTTGCAGCCGCCCTGCAACGCAGTGGCCTGGAAGACTCACTGGCCAGCCCTGAAAAAGTATATACCGTACTGGCGCCAGTCAATACGGCTTTTCGCAGCTCCGCGAAATATCGTTCGATAGATGAAATATTTGCTGCAGACCCACAGGAAGTCGCGTCGCTGGTGCGGTATCACCTCATCGGGGAACGATATTTCCTCGGCGATTTTTTCAGACGCATGAAAGAGGGACATACCGATATGGCCATGCGTAATGGCAGCAGTATTACATTGGGCGGCAACCCGGCAACTATCAACAGTAATACATTCAGGTCTGCCGGCGGTATTACGGCAGGCATTGTGTTTATCTACGGCGGTTATTATGAAAATAATGGCAACATTCCCTGTAACAACGGCGTGCTGCATAAAATAAACAACGTCCTGATTCCCTGATGAAACCTTAGTAAGATGAAGTTATTAGCAATCATACAACAGAGAAAATATACTTTTTTTCCGCTGCTGGCGGCTGTATGGCTTTACAGCTGCACTAAAAAGGAAGATGCGTCCGCCAATAAGCCTGCGCCTTTACTGAAAGAATATATCAAAGGAGACGGCCAGTTGCGGGTATTGCAGGCAGCCATCATAAAATCGGGATTGGACAAAGACAGTGCATTTAGTAACGGAGGACCCTATACTTTTTTTGCACCTACTGACAGTGCCTTTGCCCGCGCCGGAATCACCATGGCCACTATCGCCAATTACGATCCTGCCCTTCTTTCCTTGCTGCTGAAGGGCCACATCGTACCCGGCAGCATCAGCAGCAAAACGCTGGTGGGTTTTTACTGGCAGGATGTCAACACCTTACATCCGGATGTCAGTCTAAAGGTAACACGTAACTATCACGGCATTTTCGTGAATGGCATCAGCATGGCGGAAGCCAATATCGAAGCCGGAGATGGGGTGATGCATAAAGTCAACCAGATAGCCCTTCCTCCCGCCGGCAACCTGCTGGAAGTAATCCGCAGCAGAGCCGACCTCACTTTTCTGTCGGCCGTCATCAATAAAATGCCCCCGTACCAGGAATACCTTTCAGAACCGGATACCCTCAAACAGATCAGTGGTAAACGATTCAGGGGAATGACCATCTGGGCCCCGGACAATAATGCTTTCCGGGCCATGGGGTATCCATCCGTAGCCGCCCTCGACGCGGAGGACCCCGAGGTGTTGCGGAAGATGATGGCAACTATTCTTGTGGCTGAACGGTATTACGTGGCCGATATGATGGATGGCCTCGGCTCACTGGAATACGGCACTTTCCTTCAGTTTACCGGTGCCGGTACCGGCAGGGGATACCAGGTGCTGGAAGGAGGCGCTACCTTCCGGACCGCCGGCAACATCACCAACCCGCGTATTATTCATCCTGATATTACCGCTTCCAACGGCGTTTTGCAGGTACTGGACCAGATTCTTAAACCTTAACCACCGGAGGCGATTACCATGAAATTATTAGTTACAAATTTTTATCGACAGCCGGTATTGCTGCTGGTTGTCCTGCTGATAACGGTAACGGCACAACGTATCCGGGCACAGGAAACCAGCGGTGGCTTACAGGGCCGCATCACGAATGCTGCCGGTGAAGCTTTGCCGGGAGCGGCCGTGATAGCCATCCACCAACCGTCCGGCACCCGGTATGGCGTAAGTACTTTTAACGACGGACGCTTTCTGCTGACCGGTATGCGTATCGGAGGGCCTTACCTGCTGGAAGTGAACTTTATGGGAATGGAGAAAGAATCCCGGCTCATTCCAAAAGTGTCGCTGGGAGAACCGGCGGTAATAACGGTCGTTTTAAGGGAGAATACGAAACAGCTGAAGGAGCTGGTGGTTACCGGCGGTAAAACCGCCAGGGCCAATACCTACGGCGCCGGCACGCATATCAGCCGTCAACAGCTGCGGCAGGTGCCCACCATCGGCCGCAGCCTCACAGACATTACCCGCACCGTGCCACAGTCGTCCAAAGACAACAGTTTTGCCGGTACTAACTTCCGGTACAACAACGTTACCATTGACGGTGCTATCAACAACGATGCGATAGGTTTCAGTCCTTCTACCGGCGGACAGACAGGTACTTCCAATATGCCCGGCAGCTCTACCCGCACCAACCCGGTATCGCTCGATGCCATCGAGGACATGCAGGTATACCTGGCGCCCTATGATGTGAAGATTGGTAATTTTACCGGTGGCAGCATTAATGCCGTGACCAAGTCCGGGACAAACGAAGTGCATGGATCATTATATGCGTACGGCCGTAACAGTAGCCTGGTAGGGCCAGACAGAACAGGGACCGAACTGGAGAAAAAGATGCCCTCTTCATTTTATGACTACCAGACCGGTATTAGCGCCGGATTCCCCATCATCAGGAATAAACTGTTCTTCTTTACCAACGAAGAAATCACCAGGCGGCAGGACCCTACGCAGCAGGTGGCCGGCAGCGTGGCCGCCGCCGGTATCCTTGACCAGGCAGATGCCGATAATATCCGCAGCTATCTGCTGAAGAAATATAATTTCGATCCGGGAACGGCAGGCGTTTTTAACACCACCACCCATTCCAATAAATTCTTTAATCGTATTGACTGGAACATCAGTGACAAACATCAGCTGATACTGCGTAACAACACCATCCGCTCCGGGGCTGTGCATATGGACAGGGACCAGTTCAGTTTCCGCTTTGGCAGTATCGCCTATGAGCAGACCAATAACCAGTCATCCAGTGTGCTGGAACTGAAGAGCCGTCTCAGTAACCGGGTGTCCAACAGCCTGTTGATAGGCTATACGAATATTCACGACTACCGCACTCCCCTCAGCGACGCCGCTTTCCCGCAGGTGCAGATCGTTGGTAAAACGCCCGGTACCACCATCTTCCTGGGCACAGACAGGGAAGCTTCGATATTTAACCTGAAACAGCGTACCCTTGAATTTACCGATAATATTACGTGGAGCCTGGGCCGACATACCCTTTCCGCCGGTACGCACAACGAGTTTTACAATATCGGTTACGGTTTTGTGAACGGATGGAACGGAAGGGTTACCTACCAGAGCATCAACGATTTCCTGTCAGGAAAGCCCCAGCGGGTACAGGGCAATTTCAACTATACGGACAATTCAAGGGAATATCAGCTGGCGCATCCTGCTGCGCGGTTTAACATCAACTTCCTGAGCGCCTATATCCAGGATGAAATCCGTATCTCAGACCGCTTCAGGATCACGCCCGGGCTGCGTATCGACTATACGTATATGCCGCAGAAGCAGGAACTGAGTGACAGGGCAGCCAACGCCATCACCGACCCCGACTTCGGCAATACCTATACCTATACGCCGCTGAGGATGATCACCCGCGACTACCTGAGCAAGCCGCAGCTTTCTCCGCGCCTCGGTTTCAGGGCCTTGCTGAATAATGAGCAGTCGCTGGTACTGAGAGGAGGTGTGGGAATGTTTACCGGCAGGATCCCGCTGGCATGGCTCGGATACGCCTATTACAATACCGGTAGCAGCTACGGTTCTATCGATCTGCGTACAGATGGTAATCCGCCGAGCCCTTACCGTCCTGGCACAGATCCGCTGAAGGCCTCGCCGGGCAATCCCTATCCGGGTATCGCCGGTTTCGCCTACGAGCAAGGCAGGGTGGTGAACAGCCGCGATGCCGGACAGACACAGATCGACGTGATTGACAACGGTTTTGTGATGCCGTCTGTCCTGAGGACCAGCGTGGCGCTGGACTATACCGACAGGAAAGGATTTAAATACAGCATCGAAGGGTTGTACACCAAAACACTCCGGGACGTGGTGTTCCGGCAGATCAATCTGAAAGATGTGCCTGCCTATCATGTATACGATACCGCTTTGGAGCTCCGCAAGCAGCCGGTTTTTTCCGGCAGTGTGGACCCCCGCCTGGCTAATGCCTATGAACTCGGCAATACCGGCAAGGGATACAGGTATAGCGTCACCGCACAGGTGAGCAATAACTTCAGCGGCGGACTAAATTTTTCTGCTGCTTACACCTATGGCGTATCGAAAGATATCTCCAACGGTATCCGTAATTCCATGGAATCCAACTGGCAGCTGAACCAGGCCCTGAATCCCAACAACCCGGTGCTGGCGTACTCCAATTTTGATATCAGGCACCGTATCGTTGTTACCATCGGATACAACAGGAAGTGGTCGAAAGCGCTTACCAGCCATATTTCATTGCTGATAACAGCCCAGTCGGGCAGCCCTTTTACCTACGGTTTTGTGAACTTCACGCCGCAGAATACGCCGCAGCAGGTCGGGCTGGCGTATATCCCCGCAAAAGGGGAAACGGTCCGTTTCTTCGCCCCGATAATGGCAGAAGACGGAACGACCGTACTGGTGTCGCCACAGGCGCAGGCCGACGCGTTTGACAGCTATATAGACAGCGATAAATACCTGCGCAGCAGAAGAGGGGATTTCACTGAGCGCAATACCGGCAGGACACCGTGGAATAATAACGCAGACCTGCACCTGGCGCAGGATTTTCATTTTAACTACGGCAAAGAACATACGCTGACACTCTCGCTGGATATCATGAACCTGACCAACCTGATTTCAAAAGAATGGGGTATCGCCTATTTCTCCCCCAATACCTATAATTCAACCGTGAGCGTAGGACTGCAGCCATATGTTCCGGGAAAAACCTCCCAGGGATATCCCCTGTACCAGTTTGTCAGACCCGGAAAACCTTACTCCATCGATCCGCTGGCCTCCCGCTGGCAGATGCAGCTGGGGGTGAGGTATTCTTTTTAAGTATAGTGAGCGGAAGGCGGCATCGGGTAGGGTGCCGCCTTTTTGATAGATCGCCGGCGGGATGATCTCCGAATTTTATAATTTATTGTCAAATATCTTTTGTGTAAAACCTTTTATGGGAAGATATTGGATTCGATTGCCAACCCGGCGTTCTTCAAAAAAGCCATCTGCTACCAGACCATTTAAGTCCGTCCTTGCTGTCTGGTTACTTACCCCGAATTTATTTTCTATATGCTTTACAGTGAAATACAAAGTGGGATCCTGTATTACTTCCTGTATTAGTATTATTTGGCGGTCATTCAGATTTGTAGCACGCAACATTGTAATGGCGTTTTGCTTTTCAGCAGATTTACGCCGGATATAGTGCTTCAAATCCTCTAATGCTAAATTGATGCACTTTAAATTGTAAATGATAAAGTAAGTAAGATCATTATTGTCTCTCTCCGTGTATAAATAGGCCTTGGAATACTGGGCTTTGGAAGCAAGTATTTTCCGCGAAACTGACATGTATTCTATTAGCCAATAGCCATGCTTTAGCAGATACCAATAGAAAATAGTTCTGGCTGTTCTTCCATTCCCATCAGCAAAAGGGTGGATATATCCAACAAGAAAATGCAAAATGATCCCTTTTACAATTGGATGCAGGAAAAATGAAGGTTTTTCTTTGTCGTTGGCAAAGTTGCAAAATTCCTTCATCAGCACTTGCAGATCTGCAGCTTTAGGCGGTATATGGACTGCAACACCGGTTTGAACATCTACAACTTTTACCTCATCGTCGTTTCTGAATTCTCCCTCCTCATTCGCATCGTGTAAGGTATGCCTGGTTAGAATAGTATGAAGCTGTTTGATGTATGCGACTGTAATGGGTTCATGTTTATTTTCAACAATCCATTTCATGGCGTGATAGTTGTTGAAAATCATCAACTCTGCATGGTTTTGAGGCTTCCGGTTTTTTTCCAGCATATCTTTCGCAATCTTCCTCGTAGTGGTTGCTCCTTCTAATTGGCTGGATGCAATAGCCTCCTCCATAAGAGAGCTGATTAAATACCGGTCTTTATCCTGTGAAGGAATAATGCTATCGCCTTGTAAAGATCCTCCAAGATTCAAATCGAATTCATGCAGGTGTTTTTGGACAACAGATGGAGAGCCGACCTGAAAATTCATCTCCCGGGCATTACCAATATTTAATCGTTTATTGGATATAATTCGATGTGCTTTTACAGCGCCCCACAGTTGCCTTGGATCTAAATTCCATTCTTGCGCCTTGTATTTCCATTTATTAAAATAGTAGTATTTCTCACTTTCAATGTCCAGAAATTCCTGAAAATGATCGCCGTTATGTAATTCTTGGATTATTTTATTAAAATCAAAATCATTGGGAATCAATGGAGTAGGTTCTGGAAGTTTCATAAAATCTCCTAATTTTAACAAATTTAGGAGATTTTAGGCAAAAAAAGCAGTCTATTCCTGATTTTCCTCCACTACCATCTTCACATAAAACAACCTGCTGGCTCCCTGGTCATTATCCGCTACCAAATGAAGATACCAATCATTACCCTTAATAGACGATAAACAAACACCCTCCATCTTTTCTCCTTTGAATACGGGATCTATGTCTGACAGATTAACGATACCATCCAGCTGTATGTCACCACCGTTCAATTGCTGGCTGATATGTGTTACCCAGCCGAGGTAACTGTTGCCGATAACTCCGTCGTCATAGGCATTGCTGGTGGCTTCACTGGAAAGAAGAACGAGCAACGCATCTTGCTGCTCCACGTAACACAATTCGGAAACACCGGCGAACCCGGGCATAGGAAAAGGATTGACCAGTTTTGAAATGCTGACAGGGGCGTCTTCCTGCCGCTCCCAGAAATCCGGCGTAGTAATCACCAGCTGATTGACCGGATGGCTTTCATTGCCCCGGTTGGCAAGTAGGAAATGATTGCCTGCTACGGCAGCTCCTTCAATATTGATCTCCGGCAGCTGCTGTAAACGTTTGACAAAGGAAGCGTATGAAATATAGACAGGTTTGCCGTCATGAGGCGGAAGCGGTAGCAATACACCTGTTTCCCGTTCTTTTGTAGCGGCAGATCCGAGTGCCAGCAGCCTTTTCTGTTTGCCGGTATGCACTATGACTGCTGTTTCCAGGTCAGACTTTTTAGCTTTGGGGATGCGCTTTTCTTCATACTGAAACAGTGTTACTGTATTGACTTCATGATAATTACTGTCCATGACCAGCAGTTGATTGGCATCGTCGCCAATGATATACAGGTGCCCGTCGTAATAGTTGATGGCGGAGCCGGAAGGGTAGTGGCTCAGGAGTAATGTTTTCAATAATGTGATGATCGCTTTCAAGGTTCGTCTGGTTATAGTTTTGAATACTGCTGCCGAAAGTGGTTTTCAGGCTGCTGCATTGGCTGATTTTCAGCAGCGACACCAATAACATCTCATTAACAAATGAAAATAAGTCCAATTACCTTCGACTTCGTTTCTAAGTTAACCAAAGTATCAAAAAGATAATATGGATTTTCTTCTGACACATAATTTCAACGGTACCAAAAATAATGTAATTGCTAGAGAGCGTGCTTTTAGACGTCGGCAGGGTGAAGTCTGATGTAGTACAGACGCAACATTTTACAGGAGCACCTGTCAAAAGGAAAAGCCGCAAACTTCTTTTAAAGAGTTGGCGGCTTTTCCATGTGTCCGGGAAAATTGTATTGAACCCGGTAATAAATAGCCTTATAGCTGAAAATGGTTTTCGCATTTAAGTTGTTGATATGTTTTAGGTGGCAGATAGTTCTAACTGTATAAATTATTTTTATGAATAACGATTGGTTAGCAAAGGCGGCTAACATAGGTGCTTTAATTGGTGTTCCCGGTTCAATTGCTTCCTTCTACGTTGATGCAGCGCCAGCGGTTTCCTATTCCGTAACATCTGTGGCCTCCATCCTGGCGATGGGTTGTGTTTACAGGATAGTGAAGGACAAAGGTACATTCGGACTGTTCGGGAACACCCCTTCTTATAAGATGGATTTCGAATTAATAGCAAATTACACAAGAATAGATATCATTTCTGAAGATTCAACACAAGCGAAATACTCCTGTACTCATACCTTTAAGTGCAGGAAGCATTCGGCGAATATTTATTATTTCCGTGTGTTCCCGGGCGATAGTTTTTCCAACATACAAGTCTCGTGTGGAAGGATTATAGCTATCAATAACGTTGCCGCCGGTAAAGATATTTTTGTTGAATTTGATGCACCCTGCAGGGTCGATGAAACTAAATCCGTGACGCTGACAGCAGACACCACTAATGTATTTCCGGCAACAGATGAGTTTTGGATATCCCAGAAATACTATTACGGTAATAATACGAACTATAAAATCGAAGTTTTTTTTCATCAAAAACGCCCTCCGATAACCCATAAAGCTGAAATTATCGTAAATGAGGATTACAATAACGTAGTTAAGCCCAGGCAGCTTCCTTCATTACGAATAGTGAACGGTAGCGCGGTGCTCTCTTGCGAAAGTTCAGGTCTGCAGGATAACTCCAAGCTTAAGTTGTCCTGGTCCTGGTAAAATGGTTCGCTTGTCATAGGTTATCCGGAAGTAGCCGACCCTCATACTCTCTTCCTTTATTGCGTAGGCAAGCAAATTAATAATAAGATAATATCCGGCAGGCCATGCCTGAAGCGAGCGCTATATCTTTGCGGACGCAAGGTAATTTGTCATGGATAGAAACATTTTAAATGATGCCGCCTTATGGCAACAGGTAAAACGGGGAGATACAGCGTCGTTTTCGTGTTTGTTTGAACGGTATTGGGATGAAATGTTTTCCATGGCCTACCGCAGACTGGCCGACGAAGCGACGGCCAAGGATTTTGTACAGAACATTTTTATTCACGCCTGGGAGAACCGCCAGCAGATAACCGTTGAAGATAAGTTAAGCCCCTATTTGTTTACTGCTTTAAAGTACAGCGTTATCCGCCATATTTACCGGGAAGCCAAACAGGGCACCACCGATTTGCCATTGTCTGTTTATAGCCTGCCCGACGAAACGGAGCAAAGAAAACAAGATCATTACGAATTCGACACATTAAAAGAAAGAGTTCAGTGGGAAATCGCTTCCATGCCGGATAAGATGCGGGAAGTCTTTATTCTCAGTTATGAAAAGGAACTGTCCGTCAGGGAGATAGCGCTGCGGCTGTCTATTTCGGAGCAGACGGTCAAAAACCAGGTCCACAACGCCCTCAAACGGCTTCGCTTACGGCTGCAGGGCCAATCGGTTTACCTGCCCTTTATCCTGTAACCAGGCCCGTTCCGGGAGTTCACAATTTGGTAACATTGGAAAGATAGTACCACGCCACCCAACCGGTATGTATATAGCAGGAGGACTGTTATATGAATCTACACAACCGGTTAAAACTACTTCGACATTACTTATGGGGGAAGACCAACGAGGCGCAGAACAGGCTTGTTGATGACTGGTATCATTCGGTGGATGACACCAGGCCGATCGGGCTTTGGGATGAAGAAGGAAAAAGAAACGCCATCAAGGGAGGGATTCACCTGCAGATCCTGGAGCAGATAAACAGGAAGAAGGTTGTGCCCATGCGTAGCCGCCTGGTGGCTGCGGCCTGTATGGTATCGTTGTTGATCGGTGCGTACTGGTTTTTCCTGGTGAATCACAACAGGCATCCCGTTACCTGTTTTACCATAACAGCGCCTGCCGGGGAAATCAGGCAGCTACTGTTGCCCGACAGTTCAAAAGTGTGGCTGAAATCCGGTACTACGCTGCAATACAGCTCCCAATACGGAAAACAATACAGGCACCTGGAACTGGTGACGGGGGAAGCTTTTTTTGAGGTACAAAAAGATGATGCCAGACCATTTGTTGTAAAAGCCGGAAGGCTTGAAACAAAGGTACTGGGCACCGCTTTTAATGTGCAGGCATACCGCAACCGTCCTTCTGTACAGGTGTGGGTACAACAGGGGCGGGTACAGGTGAGTGATAACACAGGGGTGTTAACGGAGCTGTCTAAAGAAAAAAGGCTGCAATGGAATATCAACGATGGCCATTTCCGGGTGGACAGTCTCCATTGGAAGCAGGTGCTGGCCTGGCGCGAGGGTATTTTGTTGCTGGACTCAGCCACCTTCGCTGAACTGGCTGATGAATTACAGGAAATATACGGCGTAACGCTGTTGACGTCTGACGTCAATATCCGTGATCAGCATTATGATGTTAAATTCTTTATACGTAAGACTTCTGTAAACGACATCATCGCCACCCTCGCAGAGGTGCATGGGATACGATATAAAATA
Source organism: uncultured Chitinophaga sp. (assembly GCF_946479755.1). The sequence goes on from NZ_CAMLHC010000004.1 coordinate 190,037, forward strand.
CAGGGAAAAACAATCATCTTATACTAAAAGCAAAATCCCGCTGGTAACGGGATTTGCCAAAAATTCCGGTAATGCCATTTTTTGACGAAAGCAACATTACCATCTAAAAAAATCAATCATAAAGGTATGGAAAAAAAAGGAACAGGGACGTCGACCCTGACCCAACGAAGGTTTGTGCTGATGCTGTGCTGGCTGATGCTGGCGGTATCCGGGTTAAAAGCGCAGACGCCCGGAAAGGTAAAGCTGTCTATCCGGTTTGCAAATGTGGCGTTGGATGCCGCCATGCGGCAGGTGAAAGAGGCCAGCCCGGTGAATATCGCCTACGACGCCGGTAAATTACAGCTGGCGCAGTGGAACGTTTCTCCGAAAGAATTTAAACAGGCGGATTTGTCTGAAATCCTGCAGTATCTGTTGCAGCAGGCAAATGTAGGGTACAAAGAAGTAGCCGGAGGAATTGTATTGTTTGAAAAAGAGCGAACAACACCCGTTAAAAAAGACAAGGGGCGTCTTATCGGTAAAGTCATAGACGAGGAAAACGGTGATCCGGTAATTGGCGCCACCATCCGTATCGGTGAAGCGGGCGCGATTACAGACGATGCCGGTAATTTTTCGTTGCCGCTGCCCGGAGGGCGTTATACTGTGATGGTACGGTCCATGGGGTATGGCACTAAGGAGGTGAGTGGTGTTGTCATTAAAGAAAACGAAACATTTACTTTAAATGCTACACTGAAGCGGCAGAAAGGAAACCTGGCCACGGTAGTGGTAAAGTCTTCTGTGAGAAAGGAAACCACGGCGGCTTTGTACAGCCGTCAGAAAAACGAAGCCGGTATCATCAACGGGATCAGCCATGAACAGATGGCGGCGTTACCCGATAAAAACATCGGGGAGACATTGAAGCGTATTTCCGGCGTCAGCACCACAGATAACAGGCGCGTGGTGGTACGTGGTATTGCCGAAAGATATAACATGGCCATGATGGACGGAGCCGCCCTTCCCAGCACGGACGTGCAGGTACGTGACTTTGAATTTGACATCGTTCCCAGTAACCTGGTGGATAACGTAGTCGTATCTAAAACAGCAACTCCCGATATGGGGTTTGGTTTTGGCGGCGGGATGGTACAGATTAACACCATGGCTATCGCCGATAATAATTTTACCACTGTCAGCGTAGGTAGTAAATACATCCATGGGAGCACCGGCAAGGAATTTATGGGCTACCAGCGGGGAAAAAATGATTACCTGGGGTTTGATGACGGTGGCAGGAATCATTTTCCCAAAGAGGTGCTCACGCTCACGCCGGGCAATTATAATCCCAAAAATCCCTATGATCACATCCCGCCTGCGGGGATTGAAAAAGTGACCCCTGAAATGATCGCGGACCAGAACAAAAGAATCGGCGGCCTGGACAGGCTGGGGACCCGCACCTATCGCGCAGCCCCCGGGCAGAACTACCAGTTTAGCCTCGGACGCAGCTATAACCTGAAAGACAGCCGCATCGGGCTCGTAGGATCACTGAGCTACCGCAACGAGCAGGCCACAGATGATATCCTGCATTTTGAACGCGGCGCTTTCAGCAAGCAGGGCAACAATCTCTATGACCCTGGAACGGGAGCCGAGATCAAGGAGTCAAAGGCGCAGCAATATAATTTCACCACCAGCTGGGGAGCGCTGCTGAATGCGGGATGGAAAAGCAAACACCATCAGATCATCTCCCGCAATTTCTATGCAAGGGTGTTTGCCAACCAGTTTTTCCGGGTAACGGGCTGGGGAGATGAAATCAATTTTGGAGATAATCCCGGCATTAATGAATACGACCGGCCTAAGTTTATCGATCTGCTGCAAAACAGGATAAACGGAGAACATACCTTTGGCCGTTTTAAATTCGATTGGGCCGTGGCCCGCAACCAGGTGGCCAACCACGAGCAGGATGCCATCGACGCCAACCTAATACCTTTGACAACGCTGAACGGCCCTGTCTACAACTATGTACCTGGTGGCTATATTGCCAACCCCGGACCGTTGAGCCGCTCTTCCTACCGGTATGTGGAAACCAACTGGATGGCGGATGCGGCGCTGAGCTACCGGTTCCAGGTCAGAAAGCAGGCGCAGGTGTTCAAAGCCGGCTATCAGTACCTGGATAAAAGAGGACATTACGATTGGAGCGTTTTACCCGTGGGTGCAGCCGGCGACTTTAAAGATATCTTTAAGCCGGTACACCAGTGGGATATGAGCTTTAGAGATCCCTTGAGAGGTGCGTTTTACTATCCTGCTGCTTTCAATAACAACAGTTATGAGGGCAGGAACAACAACCAGGCGGGGTATGTGATGATGGACAACCGTTTTGCCAGCTGGCTCCGCCTGGTATGGGGTATCAGGGCAGAGTATTATAGTTATAAAAAGATAAAGGACGAGGCGGCGGATAAGATTTCTCAGGCCAACCTGGATGATTCGGATAAGCGGCGATACGTAGACCCGGAGACCGGCAACCTGGTGCACAAGACCCTCGATGCCAGCGCCGAAGATAAAAAGTGGCTGTACCTACCTTCGGCCAACCTGACTGTTACGCCGTTTACTAACTTCAATATCAGGGCGTCTTTCGCGCAATCGGCCATCCGCCCGGCACTGATAGAGAACTCCAGTTTTGCCCGTTTTAACTACCTCTATGGCCGCATACAGCGTAATACGGGCGTAGTGTCAACATTAATCACGCATTACGATCTGCGGCTGGAATGGTATCCGCAGCCGGGAGAAGTGATTTCGGCAGGTTATTTCAGAAAGCACTTTAAAAACCCCGTGGAAATGTACCTGGATATTACCAATACCAGCGGCGCTGTTGACCTGCTTACCGCCAATTCCGACTATGCCAACGTAAACGGATTTGAAGTGGACCTGCGTAAAAGCCTCGGATTTATCTATAAAGGATCGAAATTCCTGGACAACCTGTACTTCAGCGGCAATCTGACCCTGCAGAACTCTGAAGTACAGGCGAGTGCTTTCCGTTATGGAAGTATGGGGTCGGGCGTTGATGTCAACGGTGTAACTTACGCTTACCGCAGGAAGACATACCTGAGGGAAAAGCGGCCTTTGTACGGTCAGGTGCCTGTACTGTACAATATCGGTCTGCAGTACGCGGGAGACCGGCTGGGCGCCAACATTGCTTTCAACCACTCCGGGTATAAAACCTTTACAGTAGGCATGCAGCCTCACTATTCAGAAATGGAGCGGCCACGCGACCAGGTAGATGCACAGGTAAGCTACAAATTCCTGAAGGACAGAAAATTACAGGTAAGATTGAATATCAGCAACCTGACGAACAGTCCTTATCGCTTCTTTGTCAACGGTAAAAATACCTACAGCCTGAAACCGGGTGCCAACGACATGACTATGAAAGAATGGTCGGATGTGTACGAATGGAAAGAAGGTTTTTCCCAGAAATATGAGGAGGGATACTACATGGATGACCGCGACGGAAAAGCGAAAGTTCGTGTAGGCGATACAGATACTTTTATCCGTAAGATAGGATCTTCTTTCAGTCTCTCCATCTCTTATAATTTCTAACCATCATAAACAAAAGAAATGAAAGTCTGTAAAATAAGCTGGTTGCTGTTGGGTTTAGTGGCTTTTGTGCTGGCTGCCTGTAATAAAGACAATGATAAATTGCTGTACAAAAAGCAGGTACTGCCTGTTGTTATCAGCGGATATAATGCTACCACAGAGGTACTTACGGTGAAAGTGGATACCATTAGTTTACCAGGGAAGCTGGGACAGGGGGCGTTTAAACAAAGTGATGCTTTCACGTTTGAGGAGCATCAGCGTACAGTAAAGGTGAGCATTGCAGAAGAAAGTACCGGGAAACCGGTGTGGGAAAAAGAATTCACCAGGGAAGACAGCGCCGCCGCCTTCAGTTTTCTGTATATGGATGGCAAGGTGAGCAGTATGCCCGAAAAGCCGGCAGTGGTAAAAGAAAAGCTCAGTCTTGTCTATATGTTCATCCCGACTGTTACGCAATACAGCGAACCGGTGGATTTTGTCATTGGTAAATATTTTGTTGTGCCAAAGGTATTTGAGGAAGTCACCCGTATCAAGAATGTAAAGCCTAATGAGTTTAGTCAGCCTGCAACATTTCCCACTTTTCTCACAGGCCGGCAGGAATACAATGGCGTCGTGACCGCCGTTTCTTTTCAGGTGAGGATATACAAAACCGGAACCAATACACCTTATGTAGATGGTACGGACTATACCTGGAACGACATTTCCTCTACCGCGCCTAAACCGGTATCCTCTGTCGCTGCTTCTAAGCTATATATCTTCTCTGAAGCGCCCAGTGGAAATTTAATGAGGTTTTTTACCCGCCTGGATTACTAAAAACAGAACCGATTATGTCAAAGATAAAGTTACTCGGACTGCTGGTCCTTTTGATCATACTGAATGCCTGCAGCAAAGAAGAAGAACAGACAAAAGCCATTAATGTGGAGGTGTGGGGCTATAATATTGGGGATGCTGAGCTGGAAATGTCTGTTGATACCACTGTTTATCGAAAGTTCATCACAGCTCCCAATACACCCGTCACTTTTAGCAGGATATATACCTTTCCTTCCGCCAAAAAAGAAGCATCACTCAGCATAAAAGACAAGACCTCGGGCAAAGAAGTGTATCAGCAACAACTGGACTTGAATAGCAGTGAGCGGGAACTGTTTTTCCCATTTGTGTTCATGAATGGGAATATTATGAAAATAATGTCATCCGCTGCAGATCCGGCTACTAATAAACTGGACTTCTATATCCATTATCCGCAAAGCAATGAGGCGCTGGACATCTTTCTGAAGAACGAAGCCGGACAAATGATGGGCATCGCTCAAAACGTAAAACCCGGAAGCTGGGTACATACCAGTTATTTACCAGGTGAGGGCTTTAAGGAGGAGAACAAAAGATATATGCTGTGCTTTACTAAAACCGGTACTGTTGATAGTTGGTATTTTGAGGACAGTGAAAGCAAAAGTGCGGTAGATGTGTTTAGCCTGGTGCTCCCGAAAAATGAACAAAGAGGACTGGTGCGTTCCTATTTTGTGACGCCCGGCGCTGCGCAGCTGGAGGTGATACGTTTATTCAAGAGACCGAAAGAATAGTTACTGCCCGATTATCCATAGTTTACCGAAGTGTGTGGTGTTTGCGCCGCACACTTTTTTTATGTGCCGTAAATGGCTATCTTGAAATAAACTATCCATTGCTATGAGAAAACAATTCTTTTTAAGCACCGCAGCCTTGTTGCTGGTAACCTCCCTCGTTCATGCCCAGTCAGCTAAGTCCGCCGTTCAGTTAATAAATCCACCTGAAGTTGTCAAGCCCAATGGATATTCACAAGCTGCCGTTATTGATCTGGGAACCAGTAAGATGGTCATACTTTCAGGGCAGGTACCGCTGAACGTCAAAGGGGAATTGATTGGGAAAGATAATTTTGAGCAACAGGCGGAGCAGGTTTTTGTCAATATTCAAAAGATGATAGCGGCTGCCGGCGGAAAGATGTCCGACATCGTTAAATTGTCTTATTTCATCCTGGACACGAAGAACCTGAAGACGCTCCGGGCTGTCCGGGATAAATATATTGACGTGCAGCATCCGCCGGCCAGTACGCTGGTGCAGGTCAGCGGCTTGTTTCGGGAGGATGTGTTACTGGAGATTGAAGCGACTGCGGTTGTCCCTACTGGTAAATAACCTACGCTTTCTTACCTTGTCTGTAGCGGTTTTCCTTATCGTATCCGTAACCGGTTTCATCTTCCACCTTAAAATCAAATGCATCGATACTTTTGGAGCGGATTTTTTTGAATGATTTGTCGATGGTGCGTACGAACCAGGCAAATCTTTCATCTTTAGCATAAAAATCAATGTCCCAGTTGCTGTAGTAATCCCTGTTTGTAGCCACGCACCCGTCCAGGAAACGGAACGTCTGCGGGTCTGCTTCTTCAACTATCTGCTCGCGGAAGAATACGTGATCTTTATCCAGCGCAACATTGCTGATAAGCTCGGGTTCGGGAATGACGAAGGTGGCTGCGTCAGCTGGTACCAGCCTGGTATAGGCGGCGTATATCTTTCCGTTGGCCTCCGCGTAATGCTCATTCAGAAAGCGGGCGTCAGCCAGCCGGTAGGGTAACCGTTGCGCATAGTAGTAATCGTTGTGTCCGTCTGAGCTAAACCCCATTTTTATATCGGTGATCTCAAATGTGCCGGGAACTGCTCCGTCCAGTGCGGAGAAGGTACACATGGAGCTGTAAATGTAAATATTGTTTTTATCCCTGAAATAGGTAGTCGTCGGCGTATCATTTTCCTGTATTACCTCAAAGGTGTCCAGGTCTATTGACCTGGTGTGCCGGGTAAATACACGGGAGCTGTTACAGAGGACGCCCTTGTGGTCTTTGGAATAGTTTTCTGATAGCGGTTGCCAGGTATCAAGATGGGCTTCCACCGGCACCTGGAACAGCTTATCTCCCGATTTTACAGTAGCATAAGGTGGGTCAATGGTGATGACTTCATATTGCTTTAGAAATTTACCTTCCTGCATGGTTCAATATTTTAAGACATCGCTGTCACCGGGTTAATATACTTTGCTGACTTTTAGCGACCTTAGATGTAAGGTTTATTACGGATAATATATAAAAATATCATGTCACTACTTATAAGTGGATATTACCATGATGCGGTGTCCGGAGATGTAATACGCTTCTTCCGGCAAGGAGATGAAGATTGGATGGAGTGGAAAGGAGTTGGGTGGGAGAAGCTGGGGACCTGGTCAATTGTACAGTATCCGGAAAAGACGGTCCTCACATTTACATACAACTATGCGCGGGAAGAAAGTTTTGTATTCACTGTGCTGGCGTTGCAGTCAGGGGAGGTAACGTCCTTCCGGATGGAAGACGCACTGAGCCGCTCATGGGATTTTTCCTGGAATAAAAATATTGTTAGATAACCTAACTATTTTATGGAAGATGTCTTGAAAATGTGGTAAATTATAATTGGATTATACTCAAAATAACCAGATTCTTAACAACCCTAAAAAAATAACCATGGTAACCACGTTTTTAGAAGGCTATCTGGCTGAACAAAGCCAGGCGCCCACCTTTGCAGAAGGTTATGAGCAAGAACAAAAACGGGGAGAACTCGTTGTCCCCAATCCACCATGGCCTGCTTCAACCCAGGTTGTCGCTGAGTCCGTTGCCAACTACGCCACCCTTCAGAATAACCCGGGCGTATATGGATTAACGGGATTAATGGCCATGAATTCCTGGCAGTCCGCCTGTTACGGCGCAGTCACCCCGGGATTCGTATGGCTGTTTCCGGGGGCATATGCCTCCAATCCACCACCTTATCAGGGCCAGGTATCGATAAATTGCCACGTAAGAGGGCCTTTTACCCCGGTGGCCGGTCAAACAATGCATAAACAGTTATGTGATGCCCTCGGCAGGCCCACTACGGACTTTATTGGGTTTGCAGTAGCGGAATATCCTTACAATGCAGCCGGTAGTATACATTACAATAGCTATACGTGTAACTATTACTGGTTTGGTACGAATGGCTTACCCACTAATTATGATGGACATAACTGGCAGCAGTTGATCAATGATGCGTTGGCCGGCGGACTTTAATGTAAATAAATACTATATAGACAAGCCCCCTGCAGTTTTTCTCAGGGGGCTTGCTGTATCATGACTTTGAATGCTGCTGCCTGACACGGCTGAGCGTTTCACGGGAAACGCCCAGGAAGGAGGCGATCATGTGCAGTGGCACCCGTTCAAAGATTTTAGGACAGGTATTGATAAAACTCAGGTATCGCTCTTCGGCCGTTTCGCTGATATTACTCAGTATTCTGCGCTGCGCGGCGTCAAAACTTTTGGCCTCCAGTCTTTCCCTGAACAGCCGGAACCTGGGGATCGTATTGGACAACATATCGAAATCCTCTTTCCTGATCTGCAATAAATCGCTGTCTTCCATAGCATCGATATGGCTTTTTGAAGGTTCACCTGAATTATAACTCTCATAGTCACTCATCCACCAGTTCTCGATGGCGAACCTTAAGATATGCTCCGTTCCGTCTTTCCCGATGCGGTACAGTCGCAGGCAACCTTTGACGACAAAACTGTTATAATAGGATACATCGCCTTCCTGGAGGAGGTATTGACGCTTGCGTAGTTTTTTCTCTTTGGTAACCTGTTTCACCATTTGCAGCTCCTCATCGCTCAAACCTGCTCCTTCTCTCAGATAATTGGCTAATGCTTCAAACATCATTTGATGGCTTTCGGCAAAGCTATGCAAAATCCTTTATCAGGTATACACTAGTCTAACGCATGAGGCTGATCGTCGTCATACCGCCATCTGCAATGATCTCCGAGCCAAGAATGAACGACGATTCGTCGGACGCCAGGAATACGGCCGCTTTTCCAATGTCAGACGGTTGCCCGATCCTACCGGCCGGGATATGGTTTACCCAGAATTGTTTGATCTGTTCCGCCTCCCCGGGCGCAAATTTGTTAAATACCGGCGTGTCAATAGTACCGGGCGAAATTACATTTACCCTGATCTTTCTTTCCAGCAGGTCCAGCGAAAGTCCTTTAGCAAGGGATATTACCGCAGCCTTGGCGGCGCCATATACGGCCATTCCCGGTGCGGCGCGATGCCCCGCAATAGACCCGATCAATACAACGGAACTCCCGTCATGTAAATATGGAAGCGCCTTTTGAACAGTAAAATAGACGCTTTTCAGGTTCAGCGCCATGTACTGATCGTAATCGTTTTCTGCTGTCACCGTAATAGTCCCCATCTGGCTGCCCTCCACAACGCCTCCTGCATTCACCACGACAGTGTCAATCCTGCCGTATTTTTCGAATGTTGTCCTGAAGATGTTCTCGAGGTCGTTCAGGTTGGTCACGTCGCCGCTTAGCCCGATGAAATTGTTGCCCAGCTGCTGAACAGCTGTATCGATCGTCTTTTGGTTCCTGCCGGTAATAGCGCCCCTGGCGCCTTCGTTGTTGAAAGCTGCTGCTATACCCAGGCCTATTCCGCTGTTGCCGCCGGTGATCACGGCTACTTTGTCTTTTAGTCTCATTTTTTATGGATTTAATTGGACAAAGTTGAGGTGGAGGAGGGTATGCGCACAAGGACATTTGTTAAGAAGTTTAGGTGATAAATGTCACGGTAGGGAGTCAATTCGTTATAACGAGATATTTTCCTTATATTCGTTATAAGTAGCATCTGTAGATTATTAACCCAAAAAATTGCACCATGGGTGTTAACAACGAAGGTGGAAATAGTCCGTACCAGGGTTCGTTAATTTTCACCAACACTACACTTTCATTTAAAGGAACTACTATTCAGCTAAAAAATGTTAGTCGGTTTATCACCTATAATGTGAAACGATCTCACAGGATATCGCCACTATTACTTATAATCGCTATCGTAATATTTTTCTTGTCTTTCTCATCGAAAGGCATGGGATTTATTGCAATTATTACAGGAGCAATTGCCGCATTTGGAATCTATGAATATTTTCGGCCTAAATTATATGCATTGGAGCTCGAATTAAATTCTTCATCCCGCTATACCTTCAGTAGTACAGATGAAAGAGGTATTTATGAAGTCCATAGAAGGCTTACCGCTGCTATGATGAGTGAAGCTCCGGTCAATACGACCGTAACTTTTAACAGTGACAAGATCGTGTTTGGAGACCATGTAGCTCGTGATAAATACGAAGTGAATGACTCAACTATTGGTCAGATGGGAACTTTCAATAATAACACTGAAACGCCATGAATATGAATGATGAAGTTATGGGAGACAAAATAATTATAAACAATTCCGCCATCGGTGCGGTAGGAAGCGGTGCTGTTAACTACGGTAATGTAACTTCCTCATCAGAAAATTATGATTATAATTTGATGCTTGAGGAAATTACGAAACTTAAAGATCAGATTCGCTTAATGCCTCAAAGCGATGTGCAAATAGTAGCCTTATCTGCCCTTATTCAGGCTGAAGAAGCGGCGTCAAACCAAAATGGACCTGGTATGAGAAGCGCGTTGCGGAAGTTAGGATCCTGGGGGCTTAATGTAGCGAGAGATATAGGAGTGAATGTTATTGCCAGCTATATCGGGAAATAGAAACAGTAACCTGATATTTCTGCAAATTAATATGCATCCCTAAAATTCGGTCAGCCGTATTTCAGGGTATTAACTGGTGTAATGAAGCTGGAAAAATAGTGATTTCAATCTTGTTAAAATCTATAAATAAAAAGGCTTTTAAGCAGATGCTTAAAAGCCTTTTCCGTGTAGCGAGATCGGGACTTGAACCCGAGACCTCAGGGTTATGAATCCTGTGCTCTAACCACCTGAGCTACCTCGCCATTTCCTGTCTGTCTTGAATATTCATTCTCAAAACGGGAGTGCAAAGATAACAGCTTATAAATGAAAATTCAAAATGTACAGCCCGTTTTTTTACAAATTTTTTTCGCCGTCCTCGGGAGATAACCCGGATGGCGCTTCCTTATTGGATTTCCATTTGTTCAGTACGGCTTCGTCGACGGTACGGATATGCAGGTCCCGTTGCGGGAAAGGCAGTTCTATACCGGCTTCGTTGAGGGCGTCGTAGATGAAAGTGAGCACTTTACTTTGCAGGGTCCCGGCGTTGCCCAGGTCGGAGATCCAGAAATACACCTGGAAAGTGACGGCGTTATCCCCGAACTGTGACAGCTGTACGATCGGCTCGGGATTAGTGAGAATGCCTTCCTGGTCAACGAAAGCGCTCTTGATAATATCGGTCACCTGGGTGATGTTGCTGCCGTAACCGACGCCCAGCACGAAGTTAACACGACGGACACGGTTGGTCATGGTCCAGTTGATCAGCTGTTGGGAGATAAGGTCGGCGTTGGGCACCACCACGGTGGAACCGTCGTAGGCGGAGATCTTACTGGAGCGGATACCGATCTCTTTAACTACGCCGGAGCGTGTTCCCAGCTCTATCACATCGCCGACTTCAATCGGTTTTTCGAAGGCAAGGATGATACCGGACACCAGGTTGTTGACGATATTCTGCAGACCGAAACCGATGCCCACGCTGAGGGCGCCGATCACGATGGTAATTTTGTCCATGGGGATGCCGGAGGCGGCGAAAGCCAGCAGGATACCGCCCGCCAGCACGGCGAGGCGGAGGAGCAGGAGCGTGGAGCCGAAGCGGGGCTTCTGGGCGGGACTGGTACTCTGACCGGTATTGCCGAACATATAGGCGATGAGCTGGGAGGCGACAAAAGCGATCCAGATAACCAGCACAAAGATGATCACACTGCTGAAGGTGAAGTCGGAATTGCCGATATGGCGGGTGGTAGACAGTAGCTCGCTGATGGCTTCATAGATGGCGTCGTACAGGTACAGGTTACGCGAAATGATGACCAGCCACCCCACGAAAGCCAGCACGGTCAGGAATGTTTTCAGCTTGGCCTGCACGTCCTGGTAGTCCATAAACGAGATGAAAGTGCTGGAGTTTTTATTGGCTTCTACCTGCAGAAATACCGCTTCCAGCAATATCTTCACGAGCACGTAGAGGTTCAGGGCCAGAACGGTGTTCACCACGGCGCTGGACCCGAATATTTTAGCGCTGCCTACCCGCGCCAGTATCACCAGCAGCATGGAAAAAGCGCTGGTGGCGATAAACAGTTTGATGGTAGGCGCCGTGTATTTCGGATGGGCGAAGGTGGTGAGCGACGTCTCTTTGAGCAGCCGGAAACCCAGCACTATACAAAGTACGGCGCAGATCAGCAGCCCCCATTGTTCGGCGTAGGTCACCTCTATCAGCAGGTTGTTGATGCAGTACATAAAGAGCAGCGCCATCAGCATGAGCCAGTACCGGTAGAGGGTCCTGGGGAAATGAGCGCGAAAAAGATAGGTGAGGGCAATCATGGTCAGCCCCCAGATAATTTCGGTGTACAGGATGGGGTACCGTACGGAAAATACGGATGACAGGGTCGTCACAAAAATGACGGTGCTGGCCACCGGATGCCGGTACACATACTGCGCATGTTGCAGGATGGCTTCACCTTCCTGTTCCGGGTGGTTGCGCCGGATACGCCGTACGTTGGCATATACCCACCAGGCAAACAACGATGCCAGCACGATCCACACAATGAAAATAGGCCACTGGATGGAAAAGAAAATGCTGAGTACCCGGGTGCTTTTATGCAACGATCGTTTAAACACCGGGAAGAACTCCAGCGGATTGATACTGTCGCGGTGCGGCTTCCAGATATACCGGTAGTCCCGGGAGAACATATTGGCAGAGAACTGCTCCAGCTGGTAGTTGCTGTCTTCCAGCAGGTTGGACACGTCTATGTACCGGTTGGCGATCTTGTTCTGTAACAGCCCTATTTTAACAAGGCTCACCTTATTGGCGCTGTCGACGGACCGGTATTTTTTGATCAGCCGGGTAAGCTGACCGATATAAAAGCCATACAGCTCATCTTCCGCGGGGATATTGCGCATAGACGTGTCGCGCCGCAGGGAGTGCAGTGTATCGTTAATAGCTACCAGGGAGTTGTAATAGGAGAAGAGGTTGTTCTGCCAGCCGCCCAGCTTGCGCTGCAGCTGTTCCAGCATCACCTTGTTGGTGTAAATATCGTTGATGTTGGGTGTTCGGTCCTGCCCCGCGATGTTCTCTTTGATCAGGGCGAGAGAGGTATCTACCAGCGGTACCTCCCGGGTGATGTTCATGGTGTCGAATCCACGTCGCAGGCTGCTCATCAGCTGGTTGAGCAGCAAGGTGTATCCCTCTATCCTGTTGATGATCACGGCTACTGCGGTATCGGACTTCTTCATCTTGGACGTGTCCTGCGCCAGCTTGTTGATGCTTTTACTGATAGCGGCGCTGTCTATTACCGCCATGTGAATGGTGTCCGGAGGAGGTGTCTTCTTTTTGGTGCGCTGTGCGGCTGCCGGCATAACAAGGCCCAGCCATAGCAATGCCAGCAAAGGCCAACAAAAAGCGCGTGATTTGGTGATAACCTGAATGGACATATGAATAAAGGATATGGAACAGGAAGTTACGTCACTTTGAGGAACATTTTTTGTGCCTAAATGTTCCGGCCGCCAGAACTTTTCCCTTTACCTGTCCGTTAATTTTCAGGGCAGAAGTCGTTGCTGTTTGCGCAGCCGGTATTTCCGCAGTAATTTGTAGTACCCGAAACTTCGTATATGAAAAGAGAAGCTATTGTTACAGCCCTGAGAAAAGACCTTGAGCCCTGGGATATTATTGTTGCCGGCGGCGGCGCTACCGGCCTGGGCGCTGCACTGGAAGCTGTCACCAGGGGGTACCGTACCCTGCTGCTGGAACAGAACGATTTTGCGGCTTCCACCTCCAGCAAAAGCACGAAACTGGTACACGGAGGGGTGCGCTATCTGGCGCAGGGCGATGTCTCCCTCGTCCGGGAGGCCAGCGTGGAACGGGGCCGCCTGGCGCATAACGCGCCGCACCTGGTGCGTAACCTCAGCTTCGTGATCCCTACCTTCAACGCGTGGGAAAACCTGAAATATACGATCGGACTTAAAATGTACGACTGGCTGGCAGGCCGCCTCAGCCTGGGCAGGTCAGTTCATATCTCCCGCCGGGATACGCTGGAACGACTGACGACCCTGAAACCGGAACGCCTCGCCGGCGGCGTCCTGTACCATGATGGCCAGTTCGACGACAGCCGCCTTGCGGTTAACCTGGCACAAACCATCTCAGATAAAGGTGGTACCGTGCTGAACTACATGAAGATCACCAGCCTTCGTAAAGATGAAGGCGGTAATATCAGCGGACTAACAGTCAGGGATACACTGAATGAAGGCCCGGAAATATTTTTGAACACCAGGGCGGTGATCAATGCGACCGGTGTTTTTGCAGATGATATCCTGGAGATGGACAACCCGGCCGCTCCTAAGTCGATCGCAGCCAGCCAGGGTGTGCATGTGGTGCTGGACAATAGCTTCCTGCCCGGGCATAACGCGCTGATGATCCCGGCTACCAGCGATGGCCGCGTACTGTTTGTGGTGCCGTGGCATAACAAAGTGGTCGTGGGTACGACCGATACGCCGGTCAACCATATCAGCCTCGAGCCGCACGCGCTGGAAGCAGAAATCAGCTTTATCCTGCGTACCGCCGGACAATACCTGGCCAGGGCGCCGCAACGCAGCGATGTGCTGAGCGTATGGGCCGGCCTCCGCCCACTGGCCGCCGCTAAAGCGGAAGGACATAAAACGAAAGAGATCTCCCGGAGCCATAAGATCATCGTGGCCGCTTCCGGACTGGTCACCATCATCGGCGGTAAATGGACTACCTATCGCCGCATGGCGGAAGACGTAGTTCACCAGCTGGAGAAATCACTACGATGGAAACAGACGGCCTCCGTTACCCATGCCATGCCCGTCCACGGCGCCGCCACAGGGATGAACTGGGACGATCCCTGGTACTTCTACGGCAGCGATATTGCCCGTTTACAATTACTGATGAAGGATCAGCCGGACCTGCAGGAGATGCTCAGTGAACCGTTCGGTATCCGGAAAGTACAGGTGGTATGGGCGGTAAGGGAAGAGATGGCGCGGAACATCGCCGATTTTCTGGCCAGGAGGGTGCGTCTCCTTTTTCTGGATGCGCGGGAAGCTTTACGTATAGCCCCGGCCGTAGCAGAGATCATGGCGCGGGAACTGGGGAGGGACAGGCACTGGATAGAACAACAACTGCAAACATTCGAAACGCTTGCCAAAGGATATATCCTATCTTAAATATTTAGATATTTGGCCATTTGATGACCCGCCAATCAAAAAATCTCCGAAATCAAATGATCAAATATCTAAATATCAAAATTGAAAAATAGTTACATCCATTTTACCTTTTCAGACAGAGGCTTCAGGCGTTTGCCGGGTTGTACCGGTTCGTCGGTGTAGCCGAGATAGAAAAAGCCCAGCACCTGGTCGTCGTCTCCCAGGCCAAGATAGTCCTGCATGGCAGGGTGAAAGGTCATGCCGCCGGAACCCCAGTAGGCCGCGATGCCCTGGGAAGTGGCGCTCAGCCACATGTTCTGTACGGCGCAGGATACTGCTGCAATTTCCTCTACAACCGGGATTTTAGGATTACTGCCTCTTTTCATGCAGATGGCGATGACGTGGGACGCCAGGTCACCCTGACTTTTCAGCTTATCGTAACTGCCGGCGATGAACTTGTCGGCAGGGGTGAACTGTTTGTACAGATCGGCATGGGCGGTGCAGAATTCCTGCACTTTGTCGCCACCGTATACCACGAAATACCAGGGCTCTGTGTAGCCATGCGTAGGGGCCCAGTCGGCCATTTGCAACAGTTGCTGCACGGTCTCATCCGCTATTTTCCGGCCATTCATGCTGGTCGGCTTCACGGTACGGCGGCTGGCGATTATTTTTTCCAGGTAACTGGTAGTTGTGTTTGTTTCCATTAAATGATCTATTTATAATAATGATGGTTTCCAATATTAAGGCTCCGATGATAATAGCCCACTATTAACATTCAAAGATAACAGCTCCGATGCTTGCAGCTATCGATGAAAAAGAACCGTAACCCGGGACGTTAGCCCTGGGACCCCAGCGATTCCAATGCTGTTTTCATCTCGGCGGGCAGTTTCATGACCTTGCGGGCGTTATAATCAAAGCATACCATCCCGGTTTTGGCGGTGGCGATGGTGATGGTCTGACCGTTGCGCTGGGTGGTCAGCCGGTAAAACAGTTCAAAGCCGAAGGGACTGTATTCGCCGGCGGCTACTGCTACGGTGAAGATATCGCCATGAAACCCTTCGCCTTTGTAGGCGACGGCTACGTCGGCCATAATCAGGCCGGTGCCGGCTTCATGGTCCAGTTCTTTGTAGCCTGCGCGCTGAATGAACTGCATGCGGGCTTCGTGCATGATGGACAGGATGGCGTCGTTGCCAACATGTCCGCCGTAGTTAACATCCTGAATCCTGATGGGTATCGTTGTGCTGAATCCGAATTGTGCCGGTAGGTCTATTTTTATTCTTGCCATTATTTTTTAGGTAGATGTTTAGATAGCTGTTAAACAGGGAGTGTTTTCAGGAAGGCGACGAATTTCTCAAAGGCGCGGCCACGGTGACTGTACCGGTTTTTTTCGGGGAGGTCCATTTCGGCGAAGGAGCGGTCGGCTCCTTCGGGAACGAAGATAGGATCGTAGCCGAAACCTTTGTTGCCGGAAGTATGGTCCGCGATGGTGCCCTGGCTGATGCCTTCAAACTGGTATTCTTTTCCGTCGAGTATCAGGGAGATAACAGTACGGAACCGGGCGCTGCGGTTGGTGGCGCCTTCCATTTCTGCCAGTACTTTCACGATATTGTCGGAAGCCAGTTTCTGTTCGCCGGCATAACGGGCGCTTAATACGCCTGGGGCGCCATTCAGCGCATCTATTTCCAGGCCGGTGTCTTCCGCAAAACAGTTCTGGCCGGTCATCCGGTGAATAGTAGTGGATTTCTCGCGGGCGTTCTCTTCCAGGGTGTCGTGCGGCTCGGGAATGTCAATGTCGATACCGGCTTCCAGCAGGGTGATGATCTCAAAATGATCGCCCAGCATGGAGCGGAATTCCTTCACCTTGTTCTCGTTATTAGTGGCAAAAATCAATTTCATCTATAAAAAGTTCTAAATCCCGAAATCAAATAATAAAATAGCTAAATATCAAAATAATTAAATGCCAAGCAATTGCTTTAGTCCCGCCCACAACTTCGCTTTCAGCACTTTATCTGCCCCGATGATCTGAAGGTCGTCAGACAGCAGCAGGGCAGTGCTGTTCACGGTCAGCAGCTGGTAAAGGGGTGCATCTGTCAGGCCCAGCGGTGCCGATGCGGCCCCAAATACAATGGCCTTCTCTATCTTCACGGCTGTGTTCCACGAAGCGTAGTCCAGTTGCGGATATGGCGCGGTGTTCATCAGGGATACGTCCTGCATCCCCAGTTTACAGGCATTTAATATATTAGTGAGGAGGTTGAATAATTCATCATTTAAGTACGCTTCATTTTCGTTTTGTATGAAGAGCGCAACGTTTTTTTGATTTTCTCCTAAATATTTGACTTTAGGGACCTCAATTTGCGGCGCTGCAAGTGGTTCGCTTTTCCCGGGAATGATCGGCTGGGTAAAGATTTTAGCCAGATAGTACGGATCAAGGTCTAATTGCTCGAGCGACATATTATTATAATTTAATTTAATATCAAAGTCCCGCGTGGGGAAAAATCAGTTTATTTGCACTGCCGTATCCGCAAGTGCGGCCATCCAACGCAAGAAAGTGTAAAAATATTGAGATAAAATTGATTAACCATGATGGTAGCTAAATCAACAGTAAAGGAAGAAGCATTGCAGAAGATCAAAGTCACAAAAACTACGCATAGCCGTTTAAGTGAAGTAGATTTTAATAATCTGGTGTTCGGTAAAAAGTATGCTGACCACATGCTGGTAGCCGATTTTGATGGAAAAGAGTGGAAAAATGCCGAAATCCTGCCTTTTCAGAACTTTTCTGTAAGTCCCTCCAATGCCGCCTGGCACTATGGTCAGGCTATTTTTGAAGGCATCAAGGCCTATAAAGATCCTCAGGAAAACCCGATGATCTTCCGCCCGTATGACAACTACAGAAGATTCAATACCTCCGCCGAAAGAATGGGGATGCCCGAAGTGCCGGAATGGCTCTTTATCGGCGGCATGGACATGCTGATCGATCTGGACCGCAACTGGATCCCTACAGGCGAAGGTTGTTCCCTTTACCTGCGCCCGTTTATGATCGCGGCAGACGAGTTCATCGGGGTACGTCCTTCTGATACCTACCGTTTTGCCATTATCAACTCACCATCAGGTCCTTATTTCAACAAGCCGATCAAACTGCTGGTACAGGATAAATATGTACGCGCTTTCCCCGGCGGCGTAGGATACGCCAAAGCTGCGGGTAACTATGGCGGTACCATGTACCCCACCATGCAGGCTAAAAAACAGGGCTACGATCAGATCCTCTGGGTAGATGGCTATGAACACAAATACCTGCAGGAATGCGGTACCATGAACGTATTTGTCATTATCGGCAATACGGCCATCACTCCCGACCTGGCACAGGGCACCATCCTGGAAGGCGTTACCCGCGCCAGTGTCATCGATCTGCTGAAAGACCTCGGTCTCACCGTAGAAGAAAGGCCCGTGTCTATTGATGAAGTGGTGACTGCCTACAAAAATGGCTCCCTCCGCGAAGTCTTCGGTACCGGCACCGCCGCTGCACTGGCCTATGTGGAGCAACTGGATTACCTGGATACCCACATCAAACTGGACTCCGCTACCTATAAAACCGCTGCAGAAGTTATCCGCCGCCTGGACGCCATCCGTACCGGCCGCGAAGAAGATAGCCGCCAGTGGAATTACCATGTGGGTGAAAAATAAGAAGGTACATATTATCAAAATATTAAAAGATAGGGTCTGGCAACCGGCCCTATTTTTTTATGGTAGATTCTAAAGGAAAGCATACCTTTGCAATCCGGATTTTGATAATCCTGCTTATACCAGATCGCATTTGACCAGTCTTCGACTACCTGGGAACTTCAAAGCCGGCAAAAAATATTCGAAACAATTTTGTTATTCACATATATAGTTTTACCTTTGCCCTCCCAAAATTCCCATATGGGAAATTTGGATGTCATTGTAAACCGACATAAAAAACTAGGTAAAGAATGCCTACTATACAACAATTAGTAAGAAAAGGAAGAGAAATTATCCGGGCTAAGTCCAAGTCCAGGGCATTAGATAGCTGCCCTCAGCGTCGTGGTGTTTGTACTCGTGTGTACACAACCACGCCTAAAAAACCTAACTCCGCTTTGCGTAAAGTTGCAAAGGTGCGTTTGACCAATAAAGTTGAGGTGATTGCGTATATCCCGGGTGAAGGTCACAACCTGCAGGAGCACTCCATCGTACTGATCCGTGGTGGAAGGGTAAAAGACTTACCAGGTGTTCGTTACCACATCGTTCGCGGTTCCCTGGATACTGCCGGTGTGAAAGACAGAAAGCAGAGCCGTTCCAAATATGGTACTAAAAAGGAAAAGGCTAAAAAATAATCAATTATAAATAGTCGTAATTTTCAATAATGAGAAAGCAAGCTGCAAAAAAATTGCCTCTGGCTCCGGATCCTCGCTTTAACGACAAGCTGGTTACACGCTTTGTCAATAACGTAATGGAACAAGGAAAAAAGAGCATTGCCTATAAAATCTTCTACGATGCCGTGGATAAGGTAAGCCAGATGACCGGTGAAAACGGTTATGAAGTTTGGAAAAAAGCATTGAACAACGTAACTCCTGCTGTAGAAGTTAGAAGCCGTCGTATCGGTGGTGCTACCTTCCAGATCCCTGCTGAAGTTCGCCCGGATAGAAAAGTATCCCTGAGCATCAAATGGCTGGTTCGTTACGCTGGTGAAAGAAACGGTAAGAGCATGGCTGATAAGCTGGCAAACGAAATCGTAGCAGCAAGCAAAGGTGAAGGCGCAGCGTTCAAGAAGAAAGAAGATACTCACCGTATGGCTGAAGCTAACAAAGCTTTCTCTCACTTCAGAGTATAGTTATAGCCCGAAAGGGCCACTCAATATATTTGGCAAACAGTTCCTCTCCGGAGCTGTTTGCCTTTTTATGTTTGTTAGATGCCTGCGATACCGGCGCAGCGCATCAACTCCAAACAAAAAGGCCACCGGCATAAAACCGGCGGCCTGGATGCATCGTGGTATACTGCTTATATTATCTCACATTTACAAGCACTTTGATCTTGCCCTGCGCTCCGTCAAACTCCTGCAAGGCTTTGCCGATGGCCTGTCCTGGTTTCAGTTTGTCCAGGTCCGCTTTCATGGCGTATCCTGGCTTGCTGGCAGTCACCAGCAGATCGCCGCGGCGGATAGGCCCGTTTTCATTGCATACCTTGGTCGGGATCACGCCTACAACGCCTAAAGGTGCCTTGTCGGAAAGATCGGTTTCAATATCTTCCTCTGTCAGCAATACCCCCGGTTTGGTGGCATATACGCCTACCACCAGCGAAGAATAAGCTTCGGAGGACTTTTCAATGGTCCTGTCTGCATCTGTGGCTATCACCATCACATCTCCCGGCTCATATTGCTGTATAGCGCCGGTCACGTCAAAAGCTTCGGCCACGTCAGCGCCGCTGTTCTGGGTACCGCCGTTAAAGAAACCCCTTCCGGCTTTGTTGATACGCGCCACATTCACACTGGCGCTCTGGAAAACAGCAACGCTGCCACTGGGGCCCTGGTGGTTAATCAACATGCCGTTGCCGGTGCCTGTGGTGGTAATATGCACCACCGGCTGACCGTTGGCGTTATTGAAATTGGCAAACCGTCCGGCCTTACCGGTACCAAAATTGGGAATAAAGCCGGAAATAGCGTTACCACCACCATCACAGGAGGCTTCCACACCGTCGCCGTTACCGCCGGCATTGGCGGTAATAGCATTACCGCTGCCTTCTGAGAGGGCTACTATCCCCGGCCCGTTGCCGGCGGGATTGGAAGAATAGAACAACCCGGCATAACCACCGGTTCCGGAAGAAACACCGTAAACAGCCGCAGTACCAAAATTGGCAAACTGGGAGTTTACTTCCGCTTTAATAGCAGGAGAAGTGCCGGTGGTTTTGTCTACCTTAAAATTACCGGCTATTCCATTACCAATAGTGGTAACGGTAATGACATCACTGGTACTGGATTCATTGAAAATATTGAACCTGCCGGCCCTGCCGGTAGCGAAAGAAGGCACCCAGGCATATAAGGCGTTGCCCGCTCCGTCAATATTAGCTTCCACGGCATTGCCATCCTTACTGGCGTTGGCAGTGATAGCATTGCCATTACCATCCTGGATCGATACCAGCGCCGGCCCGTTGCCGGATGGATTGGACGAATGGAAAAGACCCGCAAAACCACCGGTACCGGAGGATATCCCGAAAATGCCCGCAGCGCCGAAGTTGCCGAAAATGGTCTGCGTTTCTGCACGCACGGCCGCAGCCACACTGTTGCTGTTTTTTACGAGGAAGGAAGCGGCATTACCTTGTGTATTGTCCGGAATATTACCATTACCATTGGTTTCCACCTCCAGCGTATTGCCGGTAGTGTTGGTAGTATTGAAGTTCTCAAACCGTCCGGCCCGGCCGGTGCTGTTATTGAGACCTACCTGGCCCAACACCCCAATACCCGTACCGGCAGTGCTGGTAGCGATAAAGCCTCTTACACCGTAACCGCCGCCATCATTGCGGCCTACCACAGCACCTGCAATATCGCTGGTGGTACGGCCCACCACAGCCTCGCCACCACCGTTGTTATCACCTACCACGCCGGCTGATGTAACACTGGAGGTAATGCCATGTATGCCAAAACCGGCAGTGGTACTGGAACGTACGCCGGCGCCGTTGCCACTGGTAGTCACGTTTACGACGGTACCATTACCCACAGAATTCACCACCAGCGCATTATTGTTATTCGCATTGTTGTAGATACTGATATTGGCAGGGATACCATTGTTACTGGTGGCGTTCAGCCCCGTGCCGGTATTACTGTTGGCGTAAACGCCATAACCATTGGCGGAAGCATTGCCATACACACCCAGTCCGTTAGGAGTAACACCGTAAACGCCCCAGCCGGAACCGGCCTGTGAACCGTATACGCCCACGCCCAGGCCACCGGTGCCGTTATTGATACCTCTTACGGCAGCAGAAAAACCACCCGGACTGGCAGAGGATACGATACCCCTGATAGCCGCAATATTGGAAGTAGCCGTATTGTTCACGCCTTCCAGCGAAGTGCCATCACCATTGTTGGTAATACTGAAAAGTGTAGTAGCGCTGTTTTCAGTAGCTACAAAGGGGAGCGTCAGCCCGCCACCGGCTGCACCGGCTACCCACTGGGCGCCATCAAATTTTAACAGCTGCCCCGCCAGCGGTGCTGTATTGCTCATCGGCGTTCCCTGAAGTTTAACCACTACCGGATTAGGATAGGTGCCCCCCAGGTCACCACCTGCTGCCACACCGTTAATATCTCCGGCAGGCCCTGCAGGTCCTACTGGCCCTACCGGCCCTATAGGCCCCACTGGTCCTGCAGGTCCAACCGGTCCTGCGGGCCCTACCGGTCCCACCGCGCCATCAGCGCCTGCAGGCCCCACCGGCCCCACCGGTCCGTCAGCGCCTACTGGTCCTGCCGGTCCAATCGGTCCTGCAGGTCCCACCGGTCCTACAGCTCCGGGAAGTCCCATAGGTCCTGCCGGTCCTTGTGGCCCCTGAGGCCCTGCCGGGCCAACAGCTCCCGCCGGTCCTATCGGTCCAACGGGTCCAACCGGACCATCAGCGCCAACTGGTCCCGCAGGCCCTGCTGGTCCCACCGGTCCTACAGCGCCCGCAGCACCCGCTGGTCCTATCGGTCCCGCCGGTCCAACCGGGCCTACAGCGCCGGCAGCACCTGCCGGTCCCTGAACACCTTGAACACCCTGCGGCCCTGCTGGTCCCGCGGGGCCCGCTGGTCCTGCCGGGCCGGGATTACCATTGGCTGCATACAGCGCAAAAGGCACACTGGCCAGCGGCGAGTTGCCCAGCACCTGGAAGCTGCCACCACCCACGGCGGCTTCTACTTTGATATATTGGTTGGCGTTAGCCCAGGGCACCGCTGCAAAAGTGCCGCTCACCGGCGCACCGGCGCCAATCTGCAGGTTAAATAACCCCAGCTGATTGGTGATGGCGTCATGCGTTTCCTGGTATTGCACCGGACCGGCAGCGGAACCTCCCAGAATAGAGATCCGCACTTTAATGCTTTCATTGGCAAGCACCGTACCGTTGCTGTTTCTGGCTACCGCCTGATAATTGATCGTTTTTAACCCGTTTTGTGCGTATGTCAACTGTGTGAAGAGCAGCATACTGCAAAAGAGGGAAAGCAGGTATCTTTTTTTCATATCGGCTGATTTAAGGACTGTATTAAGGTTTGTTTTTCAGGGGTTTGCTGCCATTGTTCCTGGGTTCTTCTCCCTGGTCAGGTATTTTGAACGGAACCGCAGGCTGTGCAGATTTCTGGATCGCGGCAGCAGCAGCTTCACTGTTAACATCAGAGGGGATCGCCGCTTTCTTGCCGGCGGCCGGGGCGGCCATCCTGGCGGTACTGCGGGGAGTGGAAGGTTTATAATCGTTGAAGATCAGCTCTTTGGTAGAACGGCCACGAAACTGGGCTTCTTTGGAATTCTTTTCGGGAGCGGAAGATTGCAGCTTCGAAAAATCTTTTTGAAAAGAAGGAAACAGGATGTCCCGGGTTTTGTTTTGTGCGGCAGCCTGTATACTGAGGCCTGCCAGCAACAGGAAGAGAAAGATAGAAAGTTTCATATAGGCGTTTTAAAGATGTCAGCAAATTCATTCGGCAACGGCATCCCTGCGGGCGCCGATATTATATACCAGTGAGAATTTCAGCGTGCGCCGCTCCCGCAGGCTGGTGCCG
The DNA here is from genome assembly GCF_946479755.1 of uncultured Chitinophaga sp. Next base: position 213,551 of record NZ_CAMLHC010000004.1, read on the forward strand.
GTGGGGACCAGGTACGCTACGTCAAATTCTATGTTGGAGTACCGTACCCCCAGACCTGCGGAGAAATGCTGCCGCAGCCCTTTCTGGGGATGCTCGTAGAAATAGCCGGTCCGTGCAAAAAAGGCCTGCTTGTAGGCATATTCCAGGCCGCCGGCTACAGTGAACTCACGGATCTCTTCACTGAAACCGCCCGGCGCATCGCCAAAGGAAGAGAACAGGGCGTTGACTACTCCCCGGTTGGGGTCTTTCCCTTTGAGGATCTCGTCGGTGGGAATACCGGCGTCATTAACGGCGTAAAGGGGAGGAGTAGGCACCAGCAACTTGTTGATGTCTACTGCAAGGGTGAATTCATGATCGTAGGTGTGCACAAACGTATAGCCACCACCGATACGCAGGTTCATGGGCAGAAAACTCTTGCGGGTATTGTCATCGGTGTACTGCAGCTTGGTGCCGATGTTGGTGAAACTCACCCCGAATGAGTAACGGTTGCCAAATTCAAGCCTGTCGGTGCTGTTCTGATAATAGTAGCCCACATCCCCGGCTACGGCCGATGCCGGTTTTTGCTGCAGACCGTTGAAGGAGCCCTGTCCCAGCTGACTGCGTACATACCGCAGACTGATGGCGAGCGACATATGCTGTCCCAGCTTCCGGGCGTAGGCTGCATCCACCGCAAACTCCTTAGGCGAATAGGTTTGCAGGACGGTACCATTGTCGTCCCTGAAGGTCACTTCGCCATAGTTGAAGTATTTCATGGACACACCAACACCCTCCACAGTATTGAAGTTTTTATAGGCAGACACATATGCCATGTTGGACTGGTTGTTATTCAATTCCCACATCCAGGGGGAGTAATTGGCGCTTACGCCCCAGTCGCCGGCAAAAACAATTTTCGCAGCATTGGAAAACAGGGAGTTGGGATCGGCTTCCAGCCCGATGGTGGCGTCTCCGGCCCCGCTGGAACGGGCATCGGGGTTTACCAGCAGGAAGCTGGCGCCGATATTAGGCGCTTTCTGCTCCGCTTTTTGGGCATGTACGGCCGGTTTTACGGCTGTCATGCCGCATAACAGTAGAATTATTCGACCATATTTCATGATTACGTTTTTTAAAAAAAAGAGGATGAGCAATAATGGATGGCACTACTGGACTATCAGCTTCTCGAAGTAAATACTGGCGTTCACCTTCAGTACCACGGTGTAAATGCCCGCAGCAAAATGATTCACCGGTAGTATGACGGTGGTTTTGCCCGCGCCCATTTCCACAAACTGATGGTACAGGGTCTGGCCGGCAGGATTCAGTACCTGGATGGTCACCGTAGCGCCCCGGAGCAGGTCAAATTGCACCTTGGCGTTGGTCACGGCCGGGTTAGGGAAGATGATGTAGTTCTTGACCGGATTAGCGCCGGGAGGTAGGGCCGGAAGTTCTTCCGGTTGCTGAAAGCCCTGGGTGAGGAGCAGCCGGCCGTCTGTCACAGGCATTACCACTGATTCGCCTATGGTATACTGTATCAGGACGTTATTCACCGCACCACTGCCTCCGTTGCTGGCCACCACCTGTCTGTTCAGGATCAGTTGAGCCCTCGCCGTGGTGCATAGCAATGCCAGTACCACTAGCGCAGAGATGCACTTGGAGATGTAAGATGTCATATGAAATCGGGTTAGAAAATGTACGTATGATATGGCCCGGCTGTTATCAACAGCCGGCAGCTCAGGAAGAAAGTATATTTCCCTTCATGACAGTATTTTTTTGGATTTTATAGATAATAATTCGCAATAAGGCCGTTCTGTATACCACGTTTTGATTTATGATGGTTGATGCTCAGTATTCGGTCCGACAACAATATTCGGTTTCAACAACATACACAGGGATAAACCAGGACATTTTGGGGGGCAAACCTATTAAATCATGATACAAATGTGGAAGATTTATTGTTCAGTTAAAATACAGATTTTGTCTCCGGCAGGATTTTTTAAAAAAATGGCGGATTCCACCTAAAAACTGGTTAGACTATCAGGTACTTATTTTGAATTTAAGTAATGTGACAGAACGCCCGTGCTCGTTAATGAGAAATAACATTTGGACAATATTGCGCGTTTTATTTATTGCTAAAAATAAATTACCTTTGCCCCCCAAATTGCATTATTTAGTCATTTTAATATTATGGCAGACTTAAGATTTCAAAGGAACTTTGGTATTGCGGCGCACATTGATGCGGGTAAAACCACTACCACAGAGCGTATCCTGTATTATACAGGTAAATCCCACAAGATTGGTGAGGTGCACGAGGGTGCTGCTACCATGGACTGGATGGCACAGGAGCAGGAAAGAGGTATTACCATCACATCTGCTGCTACCACTTGTTTTTGGAATTTCCCAACCTTACAGGGTAAAGCTCTCCCGGACACTAAACAATATAAATTCAACATCATCGATACTCCGGGCCACGTGGACTTCACCGTGGAAGTAGAGCGCTCTCTGCGTGTACTGGACGGTCTGGTGGCACTGTTCTGCGCTGTATCCGGCGTTGAACCTCAGTCTGAAACCGTTTGGCGCCAGGCTAACCGCTACCGCGTACCCCGTATCGGTTTCGTTAATAAAATGGACCGTTCCGGCGCCGACTTCCTGAACGTGGTAAAACAGGTGAAAGAGATGCTGGGTGCTAACCCCGTGCCCCTGACCCTGCCTATCGGTGCTGAAGATACCTTCAAAGGCGTGGTTGACCTGATCACCATGAAAGGTATCATCTGGGACGAAGAAGGTAAAGGTGCTACCTACCAGGAAATCGAGATTCCGGAAGACATGAAGGAAGAAGCGAACGAATGGAGAGCTAAACTGGTAGAAGCCGTTGCTGAATACGACGATACCCTGATGGAAAAATTCTTCGAAGATCCTAACTCTATCTCCGAAGCTGAAATCCACGAAGCGATCCGTAAAGCGACCATCGACATCGCTATCATCCCGATGATGTGCGGTTCCTCCTTCAAAAACAAAGGTGTTCAGAAAATGCTGGATGCGGTTTGCCGTTACCTGCCTTCTCCAATGGACATCGAAGCGGTAAAAGGTACCAACCCCGACACCGGTGACGAAATTGAACGTAAACCAGACGCAAAAGAACCATTCGCTGCCCTGGCGTTCAAAATCATGACCGATCCGTTCGTAGGCCGTCTGGCGTTCTTCCGGGCTTACTCCGGTCACCTGGATGCAGGTTCCTACATCCTGAACACCCGTACCGGCAAAAACGAGCGTATCAGCCGTATCATGCAGATGCACGCCAACAAACAGAACCCGATCGACTTCATCGAAGCTGGTGACATCGGAGCTGCTGTAGGCTTTAAAGATATCAAAACAGGTGATACCCTGTGCGATGAAAACAACCCGATCATCCTGGAATCTATGACATTCCCTGAGCCGGTTATCCACATCGCTATCGAACCTAAAACACAGGCCGACGTTGATAAAATGGGCATGGCTATCGCTAAACTGGTAGAAGAAGATCCTACCCTGAAAGCGAGAACCGACGAAGAAACCGGCCAAACCGTACTGAGCGGTATGGGCGAGCTTCACCTCGAAATCATTGTAGACCGTATGAAACGCGAGTTCAAGGTGGAAGTTAACCAGGGCGCGCCTCAGGTTGCTTACAAAGAAGCCCTGACCGCTAAAATCGAACACCGCGAAGTGTTCAAGAAACAAACTGGTGGTCGTGGTAAATTCGCCGACATCCAGGTGGAAATCTCCCCTGCTGATGCTGAATGGCTGAAAGAAAACGACGGCAAATCCTTCCAGTTCGTGAACGATATCTTCGGTGGTGCTATCCCGAAAGAGTTCATCCCGGCTGTTCAGAAAGGTTTTGAACAATCCATGAACCAGGGTGTACTGGCTAACTTCCCGCTGGTAAACCTGAAAGTACGCCTGTTCGACGGTTCCTTCCACGCAGTGGACTCCGACGCGATGTCCTTCGAACTCTGCGCCAAACAAGCTTTCCGTGAAGCTGCCCGCAAAGCTAAACCAGTACTGCTGGAGCCTATCATGAAAGTGGAAGTGCAAACACCTGACCAGTACATGGGTGACGTTACCGGTGACCTCAACCGCCGTCGCGGTATGCTGGAAGGTATGGACTCCAGAAATGGTGTACAGGTGATCAAAGCCAAAGTGCCTTTGAGCGAAATGTTCGGTTACGTAACCCAACTGCGCTCTCTGTCTTCCGGCCGCGCCAGCTCCATCATGGAATTCTCTCACTACTCTCCGGCTCCGAACAACGTGGCTGAAGAAGTGGTAGCGAAAGTAAAAGGTAAAGTAAACGCCTAATTACATCTTTCTCCATAGAAAAAGGTTGTCCTGCGAAAGCGGGACAACCTTTTTTGCTTACATGAACATGTTATTGCCAGGTGGCAGTTTTTCGATAAATTCGGTGACATTATAACCTGCAACTGAACTTACTTTTTGCCAAATGCCAGGGTCCTGCCAGTCAGGACCTTTTTTTTGTTTTCCTGTAAAGGGCAGTAGGGGGTGGGCCGGCTTTTTCCGTCATACTATATGAAAATGCAATTCTAACTGAGCCTGTATTTTTTTACTGATAGCCGACTGACCACCATATGTACTTAGAAGTAACACAAGCACCACCTACAACTGTTAGATATGAAACAGGAGAAGAGGTCATACTGGCTCCTGGCCTCGATGTGATTCTGCCCTGCTGGAACCCGTCGGGCCCCTGGGTAGAATCGCTCATCAGGCACTATCATGAAGTCATCCGCCTTATGGGAGAGGTTCCCGTACAGCTCATCCTTGTAAATGACGGCTCGCTCCGTAACTTCACCGGTCAACATATCTCCTGGCTGGAAGCTGCCATCCCGGGCATTATCATCGTCAACTACAAAGAGAACAGGGGTAAGGGCCATGCGGTCCGCGAAGGCGTGAAAAACTCCCGCTACGCCTACCAGGTGTATACCGACCTCGATTTCCCCTTTGGTGTGGACGCTGTTAAAAAAGCCTACGATCAGCTTCAGCACGGCCTCGACGTAGTGGCCGGCGAAAGAGGCGCCGCCTACCTGAAAGAACTGCCCCGCAAAAGAAGGATCATCACCCGCATCAGCCGCCTGCTCAATAAGGTCGTGCTCCGCCTCAAGGTAAAAGACGCCCAGGCAGGCCTGAAAGGGTTCAACGCCCACGGCAGGTCCGTACTGCTCAATACCACCATCGACGGTTTTTTATACGATAGCGAGTTTCTGTATAAAGCCGGTAAAAATCCACGTCTCAAAATCGGCGCAGTAGATGTATATTGCCGCCCCGGAATCAGCTTCAGCGCCTTTAAAATCAAACTGCTGCTGAAAGAACTCAGGAACTATTGCCGGATTATTACCAGTGCTAACGCAGCTAACTAATTATGAACCAGGAGAAAAGGATACTGCTCAGTGTAGACGTGGAAGAATTTGATATCCCCGAAGAATTCGGCCGGCAGGTACCCCTGCAGGAAAAACTGGAAATATCCAGGAAAGGCCTGCAAACTACCCTCGATCTCTTTGATCAGTACAATGTACGCGCTACCTTCTTCATTACCGCCTACTGGGCACAGCACTACCCCGAGCTGATCCGGCAGGTGGCCGCCAAACATGAAATAGCTTCCCACGCCTACTACCACAGCTCTTTTTCCGATGCCGACCTGGAAGGGTCACGCCTGGCCCTGCAGGAAATCAGCGGGCAACAGGTACGCGGTTTCCGTATGCCCCGCCTCCGGAAAGTGAATATGAAGGCACTCAAAGATGCCGGTTACCTCTACGACGCCTCTCTGAACCCCACCTGGCTGCCCGGTCGCTACAACAACCGGCACCTGCCACGCACCATGTTCCGGGACAATAATATGTGGATCATCCCTTCTTCCGTATCCCCCCTTATCCGGTACCCCGTTTTCTGGTTGAGCGTGAAAAATGCACCACTGTGGGTAACCCGCCATTTCAGTAAAACCATTCTCCGGAAAGATCATTACCTCTCTTTTTATTTCCATCCCTGGGAATTGGTAGATCTCCGTGGTTACGCTTTGCCTTCCTATATCAGCCGCGTTTCCGGTGCCAGAATGGAGCAGAAAATGGACGGCTTCCTGCGCTTTCTGCAGCAACAGGGCCGCTTCTGTGCACATATCGATATGCTCTGATTTCCTGCCTTCTTAAAATGGAACGTGGACGCCTGCAACCACCGGTTTACCATGCCTGCATCCACCGGAAGGAAAACAGCTACTCCGGAATCCGGTCAGGCTTCCAAACTATATCCCATCACCGCCAATCATCTCACAAATAAAAAAAAGCACAAGTGGCAAAAGATTTTTATGCAACAACATGTCGTGTGTAATTGTTATAAGCCTTAAGTGTAAATCAGAAGAGAAGCGTTACAAGCTGTGCAATGTGAAAAAAAAATTATATTTTTTTTAACAAGATGAATACTTATATGATTCATTTTCAGTAGTTTTGTTTCAAGTTCAGATTTAGTCGAAGATGTGCTTTTGATTGTTTGTGATTGTTTGATGCTTTTTTGTTAAGCAACCCATTATCCCCTGCCGCTAATTTTTCAGTTCATTATTCATTAGCAACCTGCTATAGCTGCAAACCTCAAATACTGATTTGCTGTTTTGCGCGATCGGCATATTTATTCATTCAGCATGTTAAATGTTAAAACTAAAATGCACACTATGAAAAAAATTCGTCTCCTAACCCTTATTGCAGTGAGCGTACTGATGGGATCAACCGTTAAAGCACAGATCCAGAAAGGTAATATTATGGTGGGGGCCAGCCTTACCAACCTCAATGTAACTTTCCAAAAGGAAAGCACTGCTTTCGGTGCAAACTTAACTCCCAAAATTGGCTGGTTTATCAAAGATGGCCTGGCAATCGGAGGTTATGTTAATTTTGGCGCCAATACTACCAAAAATAAGACAACGGATATCAGGGCTTCGAATACGAATTATGGTGTCGGTGCTTTTGCCCGTTATTTTGTAGAGGATAAAAACGTCCGCAAACTGGAGTTCTCCAAGAGAGTGAGATTCTTTGCGGAAGCTAATGCTGGATTTGCGGGACAAAACCCGGCGAGTGGCGCTTCTACCAATGGTTTTAATGTTGGTATCGGACCCGGTATTTCTTATTTCATCACACCAAACGTTGGCCTGGAAGGGTTATTGAAATATGATCTGACTGTAGGTGGAGGGAATTCCACGACTGCTAACAACCTCAGCCTGGGCATAGGTTTCCAGATCTATCTGCCGTCTGCTAAAGCAAAAGCTATTTACAGGGAAGAAAGAGGCGGAAAATAATACACTGGCAAGTGAAAAAAAGGTCCCGGTAGTCATTCATCATGACGGCCGGGGCCCTTTTTTATTTTAATTAGGAATCCTGCTATACAGTATTAATAACAGAAAAGGAGTGACCTGCGTCATTGGTTGGAAGTAGTAGAAGCATTTACATTTGCAGCATGACCTGTTAATACAGGTCATTTGGGATTGCTGAAAACCAATGAAAGAGTAGGCTTTTATCTTAAATCCTCTGTTATGTTACTGAATCAATTACTGGAACTGCTGCGCAGACTTTTATGCGGATGCAACAACAACGATGACGATCATGGTGGTCACGGCGGTCATGGTGGACATGGTGGCCACGGTGGTCATGGTGGTCATGGCGGCGGTTGTGGCCGTGGCTAAGCACCCCTGAAATTTTTTGCTCTTAAAACCCCATAGCCTGTTTGCTACCCCAGAACCGCACGAGCAATGAGCCTACCGAAAACCATGTAAAAGCGTAGCTGAGATCAAAAACCTTTTTCTCATGGTCCTCGATATACTCTTTACCTATTAACAGGTTATTTGTGTTGCTGATGTCCGCACTGGGCGGCATTCGGCTGAAGAGCATGTTTGTGTTTGTTACCCGTAGAGCCATGACTTACGTCATGGCTTTTTTATGGTTACCCTCATTACGGGCGCTGGAAGATATTATCAACACCAAAAGCAGGTCGGCTAACAAATACCAAAGGGGTGACCTGTATCATGATTGTATTTGAGAGAAGCGGTTACATTTGTAACATGGCCGGTTAACACCCGGTCATTGGGATTGCTGAAAACCAATAAAAGAGTAGGCTTTAACCCCCTAAAACCATTTGTTATGCTCCTTTGTGGATTGCTTGAATGGCTTCGTCGGCTGCTTTGCGGCGACGACAATAACGGTAATAATGGTGGCTGCCGCCGTCGTGACGATGATGATGACTATCGCTGCCATCGCCGTCGTTGCTAAACGCCACCCCGTTATGAAATTTTGCTCTTGAAAACCCCAGGCCGGATTGCCCCCTCCCAGACCATACGAACAATGAGAATGCCGGAACCATGTAAAAGCGTAGCTGAGATTTAAAACCCTTTTCTCAATGGTCCTCGATATACTCTTTACCTGAAAGGTGATTTACGTAGCTGATGTCCGCACTGGGCGGCATTCGGCCGGAGAGCATGTCGTGTTTGTTACCCGCAGAGCCATGACTAACGTCATGGCTTTTTCACGCTGGTACTGCGTTGAATAAAATGAATAGTCGCTGTTTGAATGAATTAACTGAACGGGCAGTTTTTACCGGGATGCGCTATTTTGCAGTGTGGCCGGTAGGTGCCGGTCATTGGGATCGCTGAAAACCAATAAAAGAGTAAGCTCAGAGTCTTAATCGTTTTCCTATGTTAAAAACAATGCTCGACGCCTTTCTGAAATTCCTGCACACTGTAATGGGCGCCCTGTAATCCACAGTGCAGCTACAGGACCTTTATTAAGCATGTATCCTGTGATTGCCGGAATGACATTTTTTTACTTGTATTTCGGAAAAGCCGCGAAATGTTTCGCGGCTTTTTTAATACATGATATCGGGTGGAAATTATTAGGATTCCTTTTTTATTGATGATTTTTATAGATATGATGTTATTTTTCTAAGTGTTGAAAGACGGCCACAGTGCCTGTAAACAGCGTGTTCAGCGGATTGAACAAATACTTTGTTTTTATCGGCACAATGAACAAAATGAATGTGTGTTTTTGTGGGAATAGCCCTTATTTTTAACTCGTTGGTTGTCCTGTGAAACCAATTGGGATTGCCGAAAACCAAAAAAAGAGTAGGCTTAACAGGTGTAATTCCATTCTTATGAACTTACTGAACCAACTGCTCGCAACTATCGTTGCGCTGCTGCAGTCTCTGCTGGGTGGCCTGTAATAACGAACCGCCCGAAAGGGAATTGTCCTATCCTTAGCGTCTGATTTCCCTTGCATCGCATGTAACTAATTGGGATCGCCGAAAACCAAAAAAAGAGTAGGCATAACAGGAGAAAATCCATTCTTATGAACTTACTGAACCAATTGCTCGCAACCATCGTTGCGCTGCTGCAGTCTCTGCTGGGTGGCCTGTAATTACGGCACTCCGTAAGGGAACTGTCCTATCCTTAGTTCGATTTCCCTTGCAACGCATTTAGCTCCGGGACCTGTTCCCGGAGTTTTTTATTTATAGAAATGAACCGGGCGCAGCACATACGGATGAGCTGTTAAACCGGCCGCTGGCCCGTGTTGGTAAAGGAATGAACAAAATGACCGTTACTGCTGAAAATGAACAAAATGAGCTCATGCTAATTGCGGGAGAGCTTTTAAATTCGGCACCGGATGTTAACATTACCACTGGGATTGCCGAAAACCAGTCAATAGAGTAGGCATAACAATGAAAACCTAAAACTATGGATTTGCTGAACCAATTGCTCGCACTGATCTTAGGATTAGTAAAATCATTACTGGGCGGTATCGGTGGCGGTTTACCTCTGTAAGAGGCAACCGGATGCACCGTATCTGCTTTAACTAATTCAGAAACCGCTTCATCTTGCTTTCGCGAGATGGAGCGGTTGTCTTTTGTGCCATAGGCAATACCAGGTCATGTTGGCAACTGGAAGGAGAGGAGTGGGGCAGTATGTCACCTTTCCAATATGCATAAAAGCGGCCGCTGCCGGGATCGTTTTCGCCTCCGGAACTATGCTGGTTCTGGAAAAGTGGAATTTTTCACAGCCGCCCTGAAAAATTTTTTGTTTTGATGTTTGTTTTCCTATATTTGTCGAAATCAGCATGTCAACTAAGCGTAAGACTTAATACGCACAAAATGAATGTTTTCGGAGGCTTAACCGCATAATATCCGCCCCTCATTACCCGCTTTCCCGTGACCATGGCAAACTTCTGCCGGGTATCTTTTTATTTTTTTCCTGAGATTTATTTGCCAATTCAAAAAAACCGGGTTACCTTTGCCCTCCCAAATTGTAAAGGGAAAAAACACGAAGAAGTTCATTGCATATGTCTCAGAGAATAAGAATCAAGCTGAAGTCCTACGATCATAACCTGGTAGACAAGTCTGCTGAGAAGATCGTTAAAACCGTGCGTAACACGGGCGCCGTGGTAACAGGTCCAATACCTTTACCTACAGAAAAGAAAATCTTTACGGTATTGCGTTCTCCGCACGTAAACAAGAAAGCGCGCGAGCAGTTCCAGTTGTGTACTCACAAACGTTTACTGGACATCTATACCTCCTCTTCCAGGACTGTAGATGCGCTGAGCAAGCTGGATTTACCTTCTGGCGTAGAAGTTGAAATTAAAGCATAAGGACAACAGCAAGGCTGGGCAAAAGGCCCGCCTTTTACTGATTTTATGGTTATTGGTTGATTATCAATCAATAACAATTTTAACAAATAACACATAGGCCGCGCCTTCTGGGCGGCCGCCCAATAAATGTATTTAACCGCCCATCCTGGGGATAGCTAGAAATCCCCCAGGCGCTGGGTAAAATCATATATAAAATGAAAGGTATTATTGGTAAAAAGATTGGTATGACCAGTATCTTCGAGTCCAATGGTAAGCAAACTGCTTGTACCATTATCGAAGCAGGTCCCAACGTTGTAACACAGGTAAAAAGCCTGGAATCAGATGGTTACAATGCAATTCAGGTTTCTTTCGGTGAGAAGAAAGAAAAACACACTACAAAAGCTGAGCTCAATCACTTCGCGAAAGCAAGCACCTCTCCCAAACGTTTTGTTAAAGAATTCCGCAACCCGGACGTACAGAAAGCCCTCGGTGAAATTATCACCTGCGAAATCTTCGCTGAAGGTGAATCTATTGACGTTGTAGGCACTTCCAAAGGTAAAGGCTTCCAGGGTGTTGTAAAACGCCACGGTTTTAGCGGTGTGGGTGAAGCCACCCACGGCCAGCACGACAGAAGCAGGGCTCCTGGTTCTGTTGGCGGTTCCTCCTATCCTTCCCGCGTTTTCAAGGGCATGCGTATGGCCGGCCAGACAGGTAACGAAAGAGTGAAAGTGAAAGGTCTGAAGATCCTGAAAATATTCCCTGAAAAGAATTATATCCTGGTAAGTGGTTCCGTTCCCGGCCACAATGGTTCAATCGTTTTAATCCAGAAGTAACATGCAACTTGATATTTTAAATATAGAAGGTAAGAAAACCGGAAGATCCATCGAACTTCCTGAGGAGATCTTTGGTGTAGAACCTAACAACCACGTCATCTACCTGGCTGTTAAACAGTATCTCGCCGCTCAGCGTCAGGGTACCCACAAGGTAAAAACCAGAGCTGAAGTAAAAGGTGCTTCCCGCAAACTGCACAAACAAAAAGGTACCGGTGGTGCCCGTAAAGGTAACATCCGTAACCCGCTGTATAAAGGTGGTGGTACCATCTTCGGTCCCAAACCGCACAGCTGGAGCATCAAACTGAACAGAAAAGTGAAAGATCTCGCTAAGATCTCCGCCCTGTCAGTAAAAGCTAAAGAAAACAGCATCATCATCGTTGAAGATCTGGCGCTGCAGGCTCCTAAAACCAAACAATTCGTTGGTATCTTAAAGAACCTGAACATCAATGTAGACGGTAAGAAGACTATGTTCATCACGCCGGAATACAACGATAGCGTTTATCTGTCTTTAAGAAACATCCCTACTGTGGACGGCGCCATGCTGAGCGATATCAATACTTATGATATCATGAACAGCAACTACCTCGTGTTCACAGAAAGCGCTGCTAAAATCTTCACAGAAGAGCCTGCAGAAGCGTAAGGTGTTGTAAACCAATTCAATAACAAAGCTACAAGCTCACAGCTTAAAAGCTATAAGCTATAAAGAAGATGAAACTTTCAGACGTTTTAATCAAACCGGTAGTAACCGAAAAGGTGAACAAAGCCACCGAAAAATTCAACCGCTACTACTTCATTGTTGACAAAAAAGCCAACAAACTGGAGATCAAAAAAGCAGTGGAAGAGTTCTACGGTGTAACTGTACAGGATGTGAATACTGCCGTAATGCCGGGTAAAGCTAAATTCCGCTTTACAAAAGCCGGTTTCATTGCAGGTAAAAAACCGTCTTACAAAAAGGCGATCATTACCCTCGCATCCAATGAAACTATAGATCTGTATGCTAACATGTAGTGCCGTTCCGGCCTGAACAGCCGGGATGTGGATGTATATACAGATCACGATTTATAATTATCAATAACATTTAACTTTTTAGGAAGTAATGGCACTGAAGAAGTTCAAACCAATGACGGCCGGTACCCGCTGGAAAATAGGCAACGCTTACGCTGAGCTGACCACGGATACCCCCGAAAAAAGCCTCCTCGAGCCCGCTAAAAGAAGCGGCGGTAGAAACGCTCAGGGTAGGATGTCTATGCGCTACATCGGTGGCGGTCACAAAAAAGCCTACCGCGTGGTAGACTTTAAACGTGAAAAAGTAAATATCCCCGCTACTGTTAAATCTATCGAATACGATCCAAACCGTAGCGCCTTCATCGCACTGGTTAGCTATGCAGACGGTGAAAAACGTTATATCATCGCACCACAAGGCCTCCAGGTAGGCAGCACCGTTGTTAGCGGTGAAACTGCTGCTCCTGAAGTAGGTAACGCCCTGCCGCTGAAAAACATGCCGCTGGGTACTGTGGTACACAATATCGAACTGCAGCCTGGTAAAGGCGGTGCTATCGCAAGAAGCGCCGGCGCCTACGCTCAGCTGTCGAACAAGGAAGAAAGATACGCTGTACTGAAAATGCCTTCCGGTGAACTGCGCAAAGTGCTGAACACCTGCATGGCAACCGTAGGTACAGTATCCAACTCCGACCACGCCCTGCAATCTATCGGTAAAGCAGGTGCCAACCGTTGGAGAGGTATCCGTCCCCGCAACCGTGGTGTGGCCATGAACCCTGTAGATCACCCGATGGGTGGTGGTGAAGGTAAATCTTCCGGCGGCCATCCAAGATCCAGAACAGGCAAATATGCGAAAGGTCTGAAAACCAGGAAGCCGCATAAGAGCTCTGATAAACTGATCATCAGCAGGAAAAACGGTAAAAAATTATAATATTTCGGAATTCGGGTCCCGCTCACCCGGGACCCAAATTTGAAAAATCATAAATAAGAAGACATGGCTCGTTCCATAAGAAAAGGTCCTTACGTAGACCAGAAATTAGAAACTAAAGTTGAAAAAATGAACGCTGGTACCAAGCGCACAGTTATCAAAACCTGGAGCCGCCGTTCTACTATCACGCCTGATTTCGTTGGTCACACATTCGCAGTGCACAATGGCAACAAATTCATTCCGGTTTATGTAACGGAATTTATGGTAGGCCACAAACTGGGCGAATTTGCACCTACACGTAACTTCAGAGGACACGCTAACAAGAAAATGTAAATTATAGTCTGAGGTTTGAGGTTTGAGAAGGCTCAAGCCCAATCTCAAACTCCAGACGTCAGACATTAAATAATAAAAGAAATTAATAACAATGGAAGCAGTAGCTAAGCTGAACAATAATCCCACATCTACCCGCAAAATGCGTTTGCTGGCAGACTTAATCCGCGGCCTGGATGTGGAGAAAGCTTTGAATATTTTGAAATTCCATCCAAAGCACCCCAGCGTTCCGTTGGAAAAACTGCTGGTATCCGCTATCGCAAACTGGAAAGTGAAGAACGAAGGTGCAAGGGTAGAAGATGCCAACCTGATCGTTAAAACTATCTTCGTAGACGGCGGCCGCACCCTGAAAAGAATGCGCCCCGCTCCACAAGGCAGAGGTTACCGTATCCGCAAGAGAAGTAACCACGTTACGATTGTGGTAGATGGTAAAAATGCACAGTAAGCGTTTCATACCAAAGAGAGATAAATTAATACTATTAAACTAATAGACAAATAACCAGAACATGGGTCAGAAAACAAATCCTATTGGTAACAGGTTAGGTATCATCAGAGGATGGGACTCTAATTGGTATGGCAGCAAAAAAGATTTTGCTACCAAACTGATCGAAGACAACAAGATCAGAACTTATCTGAATGCCCGCATCAACAAAGGCGGCATCTCCAGAGTTGTGATTGAAAGAACTTTAGGTAAGTTGATCGTCACTGTGCATACTTCCAAACCAGGTATCATCATAGGTAAAGGTGGTAACGAAGTTGATCGCATCAAGGAAGAACTGAAAAAACTGACTGGTAAAGAAGACGTACAGATCAATATTCTCGAAATCCGCCGTCCTGAAATGGATGCGAACATCGTTGCTGAAACTATTGCCAAACAAATCGAAAGCCGTATCAACTACAAACGCGCTATCAAAATGGCAATCGCTACCGCACTGAGAATGGGAGCTGAAGGTATCAAAATTAAAGTAAGCGGCCGTCTGGGTGGTGCTGAAATCGCCCGCGCGGAAGAAGTGAAACAAGGTCGTGTGCCCCTGCATACTTATCGCATGGACATCGACTACGCTTCCCTGTTCGCTTTGACTGTATACGGTAAAATCGGTATCAAAGTATGGATCTGTAAAGGTGAAGTACTCGGCAAACGCGACCTGAACCCGAACGTACTGACCGGCAAAGAAGGTGACAACCGCGGCGGTGGACGTGAACACGGTGGAGACAGAAGAGAACACGGTGAAAGAAGAGAACATCGCGGTGGAGACAGAAGAGGCGGTGAAAACCGTGGCGGTGGCCGCAGATAATCCCTGCTGGCAGAGCAAACATTAACAATTACTATTAACATTAACAATACAGACGATGTTACAGCCAAAAAGAGTGAAACACAGGAAGATGCACAAAGGCCGCATCAAAGGGAACGCTAAAAGAGGCGCTACCCTCTCCTTTGGTACATTCGGTCTTAAAGCATTAGAACCTAAGTGGATCACCGACCGGCAGATCGAAGCTGCCCGTGTCGCCCTCACCAGACACATGAAACGTGAAGGTAACGTTTGGATCCGCATATTCCCTGACAAACCTATCACTGCCAAACCACTGGAAGTAAGGATGGGTAAAGGTAAAGGTGCTCCGGACCATTGGGCAGCAGTAGTAAAACCAGGCAGAATTTTATTTGAAGCAGACGGCGTTCCCTTACAGGTAGCGAAAGAAGCGATGGAACTCGCAGCACAAAAACTGCCCATCAAAGTAAAATTTGTAACCAGCCGCGACTACGTTGCTTAATTACTATCAATCACTAATATCACCCGTTTACCGCCCACGCTGTAAACGGACCAAATAAAATACAAATGGCAAAAGAAAAGCTGGATCTGAACGGCCTGAGCATTCAGGATCTCCAGGAGAAAATCTCTGCGGAAGAGCTGCGCCTGAAGAAAATGAAATTCGGTCATGCAATTACGCCCATCGAAAATCCCATGAGCATCCGCTCTGTGAGACGCGATATCGCCCGTATGCAAACCGAACTGCGTAAAAAACAACTGGGCTTCTAAGCATTCGTATAACAAAATTAACCTCCCCCGGAGGATTAAATACTTTCAACAATGACGACCGAAAGACAATTAAGAAAAACCAGGATTGGTGTGGTGGCCAGCAACAAAATGGATAAAACCATTACTGTTAAGGTGGAACGTAAAGTGAAGCACCCTATCTATGGTAAATTCGTTAAAAAAACTACCAAGTTCATGGCGCACGACGATAAAAACGAGTGCAGCATCGGCGATACCGTGAAAATCGCGGAAACCCGCCCTCTGAGCAAAAATAAATGCTGGAGACTGGTAGAAATTATCGAAAAAGTAAAATAATTTATCAAGTGTTTCATGCTGCTGCCGGCCTCCCCGGCTTCAGCCGCTGATTAAAAAATCATTACGATGATACAACAAGAATCAAGACTGAGCGTAGCCGATAACAGCGGTGCCAAAGAAGTACTTTGCATCCGCGTACTGGGCAACTCCGGTCAGGACTACGCTAAAGTAGGCGATAAAATTGTAGTGACCGTTAAGGACGCAATTCCCGGTGGCGGCGCTAAAAAAGGTATGGTTACCAAAGCGGTAATCGTAAGAACCAAAAACAAATTACGCCGTAAAGACGGTTCCTATATCCGTTTCGACGACAACGCGGTTGTACTGCTCAATAACTCAGACGAACCACGCGGTACCCGTATTTTCGGTCCGGTTGCCCGTGAACTGAGAGACAAGGGATATATGAAAATTATCTCCCTCGCTCCTGAGGTATTATAATAATATTGAGATTTTGGGATTTCAGAATTTGGCGATAACCATCAAAAAATTCGTAAATCCCAAAATTTGTAAATATTTCTTATCTTTGCAGCCCGTTTGCAAAACGAGACAAAACATTAATCAAGCGAAACAATTGTTTCGCTTGGCGTTTATAAATAAATCAAAGTGATGAAAACTAGATTTAAGCCTAAATTCAACATTAAGAAGGGCGACCTGGTTGCGGTGATTGCCGGTGACGACAAGGACAGGACCAAAGCACGCAAAGTGCTGGAAGTTCACCCTGAACAAGGCCGCGTTCTTGTAGAAGGCGTTAACATTATTACCAAGCATACCAAGCCTACTGCGCAGAACACCAAAGGTGGTATCGTTAAGCAGGAAGCGCCGATTGCTATCTCCAACGTGATGCTGTGGGATGCCAAAGCTGGTAAACCTACCCGTGTGAACAGACAGCGGGAAAACGGTAAATTAATTCGTATCGCTAAAAAATCAGGGGAGGTAATTAAATAATGGCAAACACTAAATATACTCCAAGACTGCAGAAAAAATACTTCGACGAAGTGGCTCCTGCACTGATGAAGAAATTCAACTACAAAAGTGTAATGCAGGTTCCCCGTCTGGTGAAAATTTGCCTGAACCAGGGTATCAATGGCGCCGTTGGTGACAAAAAACTGGTAGACATCGCTGTGGACGAAATGACACGCATCTCCGGCCAGAAAGCAGTTGCCACCCTGTCCAAAAAGGATATCTCTAACTTTAAACTGAGAAAAAACATGCCGATCGGCGCCCGCGTAACCCTGCGCAGCACCAACATGTTTGACTTCCTGGACCGCCTGGTTTCCGTTTCCCTGCCCCGTGTACGTGACTTCAAAGGCATCAACGAAAAAGCTTTCGACGGCCGCGGTAACTACACCATGGGTATCACCGAACAAATCATCTTCCCTGAGATCGATATCGATAAAGTAACAAAAATGTCCGGTATGGATATCACTTTCGTTACTACGGCTAAAACCAACGAAGAAGCTTACGAGCTGCTGAAAGAAATGGGTATGCCGTTCAGGAACATGAAAAAAGATAATCAGTAATTCGAAACGATAATATAATTATGGCAAAAGAATCCGTAAAAGCCAGACAAAGGAAAAGAGAAGCCATGGTAGCAAGATTCGCTGAAAAGCGCGCTGCCCTGAAAGCTGCCGGTGACTACGCTGCACTGGACCAACTTCCTAAAAACGCTTCTCCTGTTCGTCTGAAAAACAGATGCCAGCTGACCGGTCGTCCTAAAGGATACATGCGTCACTTCGGCCTCTGCAGGAACATGTTCCGCGACCTGGCACTCGCAGGTAAAATCCCTGGCGTAACTAAAGCCAGCTGGTAATTTTTTGATTTAGGTATTTGTTCACGCAAATACCCAAATCTGTATTTTAAGTTATTTGATTCCCATCTTTTTCGATTGGATATCGCATTGTAAACATTATTCAAACTATTTAAACAATGGTTACTGATCCAATAGCAGACTTCCTGACCAGAATCCGGAACGCGCAAATGGCCACCCACAGGATCGTGGAAATTCCGGCTTCCAAGCTGAAAAAACGTATTACAGAAATTCTGTACGACAAAGGTTATATCCTGAAGTACAAATTCGAAGAGGACAACAAACAAGGCGTCATCAAGATAGCCCTGAAATACGATCCTCAAACCAAAGAACCCGCTATCAAAGAACTGCAGCGCATCAGCCGCCCGGGTCTGCGTCAATACGCTAAACCTGAAGAGTTCAAACGCGTGAAAAATGGTCTCGGTGTAGCGATCATCTCCACTTCCAAAGGTGTAATGACCGATAAAGAAGCGAAAGCGCAGAACGTAGGCGGTGAAGTAGTTTGCTACGTTTATTAATATATTGGCTTACAGGGACTTATGCTCCCGGTAAGCCCCAACGGTTTTCTGACAATTAAGCTTTCTATACGGCGCTGAACACAGATAACCGCGAAACAATTATCAAAATTATACTTAAACTCAAGTTATGTCACGTATAGGTAAAGCTCCTATCAAATTGGCCAGCGGCGTTACGGTTACCGTTTCCCCGGCTAATGAAGTTACTGTTAAAGGTCCTAAAGGTGAACTGAAAAGATCCATCGACAGAGACCTGAAAGTAGAAGTGAAAGACGGAGTATTGACTGTAACCCGTCCTACAGATCAGATCCGCCACAAAGCACTGCACGGCCTGACCCGCGCACTCATCGCTAACATGGTGACTGGTGTTACAGACGGTTTCAAAAAACAACTCGAACTGGTTGGTGTGGGTTACAAAGCTGCTAACAACGGTCAGCTGCTGGACCTGTCTCTGGGTTACTCCCACAACATCGTGATCGAAATTCCAAAAGAATTGAAAGTGGCTACCCTGACAGAAAAAGGTCAGAACCCTAAAATTATGCTGGAAGGTTCCGATAACCAACTGCTGGGCCAGGTAGCTGCCAAAATCCGCAGCCTCCGCAAACCTGAACCATACAAAGGTAAAGGTGTTCGCTACAGCGATGAAGTGGTTCGTAAGAAAGCTGGTAAGTCAGCAGGTAAATAATTTTTAACTAGCTAATCAGCCCCAGGCTGGTTAGCTGGTTTTAACATATCCCGGCAGCATCGGGATAATAAAATAAAACTCACAATGAGCACAAAAGTTAGCAGAAGGGAAAAGATCCGCTACCGCATCCGTAAAAAGATCTCCGGTACTGCCAAAACACCAAGATTGTCTGTATTTCGCAGCAACAGCGATATCTATGTACAGCTGATCGATGATACCAATGGTACTACCCTGGCATCCGCTTCTTCCCGTGATAAAGATATCAAAGCACAATCCGGTACCAAATCCGAGAAATCCAAACTGGTAGGTATGGCGCTGGCACAAAAAGCAACCGCTTTAGGCCTCACCACCTGCGTTTTCGACAGAAGCGGGTATTTATACCACGGCCGCATTAAAAGTGTAGCTGACGGAGCAAGAGAAGGTGGTCTCCAGTTTTAATCCTGGGTCCTAATTTTATCATTCTGAACAAGTAATTCTTATAAAATAAAATGGCAAAGAATTCATTCAATAAAGTAAAGGCCGGTGATCTGGAGCTGAAAGAAAAAGTAGTGGCGATCAACCGTGTTACCAAAACCACCAAAGGCGGTCGTACTTTCAGTTTCTCCGCACTGGTTGTAGTAGGTAATGAAAACGGCGTGGTAGGTCATGGCCTTGGTAAAGCGAAAGAAGTACAGCAGGCTATCACCAAAGGTATAGACGATGCTAAAAAGAACCTGATCAAGGTTCCGGTAATGCACGGTACTATCCCTCACGACCAGTTCGCGAAAGAAGGTGCTGCCAAAGTATTGATCAAACCGGCTGCCCACGGTACCGGTGTGATCGCTGGTGGTTCTATGCGTGCAGTACTGGAAAGCGCAGGCGTTACTGACGTATTGGCTAAATCCCTGGGTTCTGCCAACCCGCACAACGTGGTGAAAGCTACTTTCAAAGCGCTGGGCCTGTTACGCGAACCAGTGAGCGTAGCCAGAACCAGAAGCATCTCCCTGAAGAAAGTTTTCAACGGTTAATCTCCCTTACAGGCGATCTTCCGGTGTAAACATATTCCCTCCGGGATATATTGACACTCATTATTAACAATTAAATTACTCCGCCTTCGGCGGATAGGGGTTTATGGCAAAGATTAAGATCACTCAGGTAAAAAGTGGTATCGACCGTCCTGAAAGGCAGAAACTGACCTTGAAGGCGCTGGGACTGACTAAAATGAACGCTACTGTTGAAGTAGAAGCTACTCCTCAGGTCCTGGGAATGGTACGTAAAGTAGACCATCTGGTAAAAGTAGAAACAGTGAACGCTTAATAATTAAGTAACACTGCTGTGGGATTGTCTGCTGATAATCTTACTTTTACATTTGTAACTTTACAAAGTCATACTTTTTACAATTTTAATGCGAGCGGTTAATTTCCGCGTAAGTAAAAACAATTAAATTATGAATCTGCATTCATTAAAGCCTGCTAAAGGCGCCGTACATAAAGAAAAACGTCTCGGACGTGGTGAGGCTTCCGGTAAAGGTGGTACCTCTACAAAAGGTAACAAAGGTATCCAGCAACGTGCCGGTTACGCCAGCAAAAGAGGCTTTGAAGGTGGCCAGATGCCCATCCAGCGCCGTATGCCTAAACGCGGTTTCAAAAACAACAACCGCGAGGAATACACCATCTTCAACCTGGGTCAGATTGACCACTTAGTTGAAAAATATGGCCTGCAGGAATTCAACCTCGAAAACCTGTACATGAACGGCCTGGTAAACCGGACAGCTAAAGTGAAAATTCTGGCTAACGGGGAACTGAAATCCAAGGTGACTGTTAAAGTAAACGCTATCAGCGAAAAAGCTAAACAGGCCATCGAATCAACAGGTGGATCAGTAGAACTGGTATAAGACTTTACGACTGAGGAGACGCCTACGGAGTAGTGCGTCTTTTCATATTTAATAGCGCTATTAAACCTTTATCTTCCTGTGAAGAAATTTATCGAAACGATTAAGAATATCTGGAGTATCGAGGACCTGCGTAATCGCATCTTAACTACCCTGCTCCTGGTCCTCATTTACCGTGTTGGATCGTATATAGCCTTGCCCGGTATTGATGCAAACGCGCTCACCGACTTTGAAAAAAATTCTAACCAGGGCATTCTGGGGCTGGTAAACATGTTTGCCGGCGGATCGTTTTCAAGGGCCTCTATTTTTGCGTTGGGTATCATGCCCTACATCTCCGCCTCCATTGCTATTCAGTTGCTGACCATAGCAGTGCCTTACTTCCAGAAACTGCAGAAGGAAGGTGAAAGCGGCCGCAAAAAAATCAACCAGTATACCCGCATACTGACGGTAGTGGTAACCGGATTCCAGGCAAGTGCTTACGTAGCTTATCTGCGTAATCAGTCAGGTAGCGCTATTATTCCAGAATACGGCACTTTCTTCTTCTGGCTCTCTACCACCATCGTCCTCACTGCAGGCACCCTGTTCGTGATGTGGCTCGGTGAAAAGATCACAGATAAAGGTATTGGTAACGGTACTTCCATTATCATCATGATGGGCATCCTCGCCCGCCTCCCGCAAGCCCTGATCGGGGAATTCTCCTCCAAAGTGGCCGGCTCCGGCGGTCCGATCCTCTTCCTGATCGAAATCGCGGTATTCATCATGATCACCGTGGGCCTCATCCTGCTCGTTCAGGGTACCCGGAAAATTCCCGTTAACTACGCCAAACGTATTGTGGGCAACAAACAGTATGGCGGAGTTCGCCAGTTCATTCCCCTCAAGGTGAATGCTGCCGGTGTAATGCCGATCATCTTCGCCCAGGCCATTATGTTCATCCCTGCTACGGCCATCGGTTTCGCTACCAACTCTGAAAGCGCCTCCGGCTTTGTCCGTATCTTCAGCGACCACACCAATGGCTGGTACAACCTGATCTACGCTGTTCTCGTGATTGTATTTACTTATTTCTATACTGCGCTGATTTTCAACCCCACCCAAATGGCGGACGAAATGAAACGCAACAATGGTTTCGTTCCCGGTGTTAAACCAGGAAAAGCAACCGCTGATTATATCGGTGCTGTTATGGACCGCATTACCCTCCCGGGAGCATTCTTCCTGGCCATCGTGGGTATCATGCCAGGTCTCGCAGCGGCCTTCAAGGTTAACAGCAACTTCGCCACCTTCTTCGGTGGTACCTCCCTCCTCATCATGGTAGGGGTTATCCTCGATACGCTGCAGCAGATCGAAAGCCAGCTCCTGATGCGCCACTACGATGGCCTCATGAGCACCGGCCGTATCAAGGGCAGAACTGCCCCGGCTAATGCATAAGTTATTGTCCGCCCGGGCGCCCCGGTGCCTGATGCGTACAAACGCAATAAAATAGCCACAGAAGCGCTCACGCTTTGGTGGCTATTATATTTTGTTAAAGCCGTCAAAGACCCCCTCAAAAGGGCAGACGGCGAAAAGCTTACGAAAGATGATTCATTATAAGACGAAGGAAGAAATAGAGCTGATCCGTAAAAGTGCCCTCCTCCTCAGCGCTGCCCTGGCCGAAGTGGCCAAAAGCCTGAAACCCGGAATGAGCACACTGGACGTAGACGCGGTGGCAGATAAATTTATCGTGGAAAACGGAGCCGTGCCTTCGTTCAAAAACTATAAAGGATTCCCCAACGCCTGCTGTATTTCAGTGAACGAGGCAGTGGTACACGGTATCCCCAACAAATACGTGCTGAAAGACGGCGATATCCTCACCGTAGACGTAGGCGTGTATATGAACGGCTTCCACGCCGACAGCGCCTATACTTTCGCGATCGGCAACGTGGCGGAAAATGTACGCCGCCTCATGGCTGCCACCAAGGCTTCCCTCTATAAAGGCATCGAAAAAGCAGTGGTA
The DNA here is from genome assembly GCF_946479755.1 of uncultured Chitinophaga sp. Next base: position 236,451 of record NZ_CAMLHC010000004.1, read on the forward strand.
GGCAACCGCATCGGCGATATCTCCTACGCTATCCAGGAATATACCGAGAAAGAACGCGGCTACGGCGTGGTAAGAGAACTGGTAGGGCATGGCCTCGGCCGTCACCTCCACGAAGACCCGCAGGTGCCTAACTACGGCAAACGCGGCGCCGGACCAGTCATGAAAGAAGGCCTCGTCATCGCCATCGAACCCATGATCAACCTCCGCACCAAAGATGTGGAATACCTGGAAGACGGCTGGACCGTAGTAACACGCGACAGAAGCCCCTCCGTCCACTTCGAACATACCGTGGCAGTAGGAAAAGGCAAGCCGGATATCCTGTCTTCCTTTACAGAAATCGAAAAAGCGGAGAAAAACAACCCGGAACTGAACACAAATTATTAAAATCTGTTAGTGTATTTGGTTCATAGTGAAGGGGTTTTAAATAGCGATAGACAGGCATTGATCACCGGAACGGCAATATTAATAATAATTAAGGGAAATTTTTCTATTTCAAAAGATAAATGCTATCTTTGCAGTCCTAAAAATTTTTATGGCAAAACAGGCACTCATTAAACAGGATGGAATTATATTAGAAGCCTTGTCAAACGCTATGTTCCGTGTAAAACTGGAAAATGGGCACGAGATCCTGGCCACCATTTCTGGAAAAATGAGAATGCACTATATACGCATTCTGCCCGGAGATAAGGTGGGAGTGGAGATGAGCCCGTACGATTTGTCAAGGGGCCGTATAATTTTCAGATACAAGTAGGCGGGACCCGGATTCGTGTATTAAGGCAGATAAATTAACAAAAAACATAACCTTTTATAAAATAATCATCATGAAGGTAAGAGCTGCAATCAAAAAAAGAAGTGCGGATTGTAAAATAGTTCGTCGTAAAGGTGTTCTGTTGGTGATCAACAAAAAGAACCCCCGTTTCAAACAACGTCAGGGATAATCTGTTCCCCCACGGAATTTGATTTTTTAATCAGAATCATAAAATCTAAAATATAAATATGGCACGTATAGCCGGTATAGATCTTCCTAAAAATAAAAGAGGAGAAATTGGCCTCACCTATATTTTTGGTATAGGCCGTTCTACCGCCCAATATATCCTGAACAAGGCGGAAATTGATGTAAACAAGAAAGTGAAGGATTGGAATGACGACGATCAAGCTGCCATCCGTAACATTATCAACGGCGAGTTTAAGGTAGAGGGTCAACTGCGTTCTGAAGTACAAATGAATATCAAGCGTCTGCTCGATATCGCTTGCTACCGTGGTCTGCGTCACAGGAAAGGCTTACCGGTAAGAGGTCAGCGTACACGTACCAACAGCCGTACCCGCAAAGGTAAACGTAAGACAGTGGCTGGTAAGAAAAAAGCAACTAAGAAATAATAAATAATCCCAGGTTGGAATCCCAAATTCCCAAACGAGGGGTTTGGTTTCGATGTCAACAGGATCGGAAGATTTGGGATCTGGAATTTCATATTTGGAATTTAAATCATTATGGCAAAAGCAAATAATACAAAAACTGCTGCTAGTAAAAAAAGGGTAGTAAAAGTAGACAACTACGGAGACGTACACATCTCCGCCAGCTTCAATAACATCATTGTGAGCATCACCAACAAACACGGTCAGGTTATCTCCTGGTCTTCTGCTGGTAAAATGGGCTTCAGAGGTTCTAAAAAGAACACTCCGTACGCCGCTCAGCTGGCTGCACAGGATGCTGCTAAAGTTGCTATGGACGCCGGTCTGAAAAGAGCAGATGTATTTGTAAAAGGCCCAGGAGCAGGTCGTGAGAGCGCTATCCGTGCTATCGCTAACTCCGGTATCGAAGTGAGCATGATTAAAGACGTTACGCCTTTACCGCACAACGGTTGCCGTCCTCCCAAGAAAAGAAGAGTATAGTCAGCTATCATAACAGATTCCAGATACCGGACTTCCACAGAAGTTGGGTATCTGGACTTTGTAATTTATATTTATAATTGGGTGTATGATCAGGTTTTCAGATTTTTTGAAGAGCATACATCATTAACTAAAAAATCTAACTTATATTTAAATCATGGCAAGGTACACAGGCCCAAAGACCAAAATTTCCAGAATTTTTGGCGAACCTATCTTAGGTAATGGTAAATACTTAGGTAAAAACAGTAACCCTCCGGGTCAGCACGGTGCTAACCGCAAACGTAAACAACTGGGCGAATACGCACTGCAGCTGAGAGAAAAACAGAAAGCCAAATACACTTATGGCCTGCTGGAAAAACAATTCCGCAACCTGTTTGACGAAGCTACCCGCAGAAAAGGTGTTGCCGGTGAAGTATTGATTAAACTGCTGGAAGCTCGTCTGGACAACACTGTGTTCCGTCTGGGTATCGCTCCTTCCCGCCCTGCTGCCCGTCAGCTGGTGTCCCACAAACACATCACCGTTAACGGTATCGTGGTAAACACTCCTTCCTTCCAACTGAAACCAGGCGACGTTATCAGCCTGAAAAACAAAACTGCCAACAATACCGCTCTGACCAGCGTTATCCGCGGTAAAAATCCTAAATTCAGCTGGCTGGACTGGAATGAAAAAGAAATGAAAGGCGTATTCATTGCTTATCCTGAGAGAGAGAGCGTTCCTGAAAACATCAAGGAACAACTGATTGTAGAATTGTACTCTAAGTAATAAATATTAGTCCATGGCCATCGCCATGGACTAACTTCATATTTAAACTAATAAATCTATCATATCAATGGCAATTTTAAATTTCCAGAAACCTGATAAGATCGTATTGCAGAAGTCTACCGACTTTGAAGCTCAATTCGAATTCCGTCCATTAGAACCAGGTTATGCTGTGACTATCGGTAATGCGTTGCGTCGCGTACTGTTGTCTTCTTTGGAGGGCTATGCCATTGTGGGTATAAAAATTGAAGGCGCCGATCACGAATTCGCTACACTCAGAGGTGTTACCGAAGACGTTACAGAGATCATCCTGAACCTGAAACAGGTTCGTTTCAAAAAGATCGCTGAAAACGACGTAACGAACGAAAAGATCACCCTGTCCATCAAAGGCAAAACAGAATTCCGTGCCGACATGATCGAAAAAGCCACCAGCGCTTTCCAGATCATGAACCCGGAACTGCTGATCTGCACCCTGGACCCTTCTGCCAAACTGGACATCGAACTGACCATCGGCAAAGGCCGCGGTTACGTGCCAGCAGAGGAAAACAAACCCAAAGATGCAGTATTCGGCTACATCGCTATTGACTCTATCTTTACGCCCATCAAAAACGTAAAGTACAGCATAGAAAATACCCGTGTGGAACAAAAAACCGACTATGAAAAACTCATCATGGAGGTTGTCACAGACGGTACCATCCACCCGGAAGAAGCAGTGAAACAAGCTTCCCGCATCCTCATCCAGCACCTGATGATCATCACCGATGAAAACATCAGCTTTGATACCAAAGACGCGGAAAAAGAAGATGTAGTGGACGAACAAACACTGCAACTGCGCAAGATCCTGAAAACACCACTCGAAGACCTCGATCTGAGCGTGCGTGCCTTCAACTGTCTGAAAGCAGCGAAAATCAACTCCCTGAGCGAACTGGTACAATACGAACAGGAAGAACTGATGAAGTTCAGAAACTTCGGCCAGAAATCCCTCAGCGAAATCGAACAAGTGCTCGGCGAAAGAGGCCTGCACTTCGGTATGGACCTGTCCAAACTGAAACTCGAAGAAGAATAGTCAAACAATACTGATGCCTTGCAGATGACCTCATCCGGCAAGGCATCTTCTTTTTTTAATAAGTACCTTACAATTCCTGACACGGTGTAAGGGGTAAAACAACAAATGTCATGCGTCACGGAGTTAAATTAAACAAATTAAGCAGAACTGCTGCCCACCGCAAAAGCCTGATGTCTAACCTGGCTTGCGAACTGATCAGCCACAAACGTATCACTACAACCCTCGCGAAGGCAAAATCTCTACGTGTATATGTAGAGCCGTTGCTGACCAGGGCTAAGACTGATAACACCCACAACCGTAGAATCGTGTTCAGCTACCTGCAGGACAAAGAAGCTATCAAAGAACTGTTCGGTACGATCAGCGAAAAAATAGCTACCCGTCCTGGTGGTTACACCCGTATCATTAAGCTGGGTAAACGTCATGGGGATAACGCAGAAGTTGCCCTGATCGAGCTGGTTGATTTCAACGAAATCTACGGCGCTCCGACAGAAAAAGCTGCTGCTAAGAAAACCCGTCGTGCCGGTGGTGCTAAAAAGAAAGCTGACGCTGCTGCTCCCGCTGCAGAAAAAGCTGCTGACACTACTGCCACTGAAGAAAAATCAGCTGAGTAATCGTACTTTACGATACAACAAAAAAGGACAAAGCCCCGCTTTGTCCTTTTTTTATGACTAATTAAATATATTTATTTTGTAATATTATGGTACGTTTCCCATACGGGAGTAACCAACACCTAATCATTGCCTATGAAATACCTGCTTTGCGGAAGCTGCTCGCATGCCAATCCCCTGAAATCAGAATACCTCACCTTCTGTGACCAATGCGGAAAAAAACTGCCCAACACCTTCTCCGACTGGCGTAAACTCCATCCGATGGGCTCTTTCTCTGAATACCAACAAACGGTAGGCATCTCCATAAAAGAAAAAAAGCCTGCCCGCACCGCCAGCTGGGTAAAAAAACAACTGCAACCGGCCAACAAGGGCAAAGTCATTATATTCTTCACCCTGGTAGTAGCGCTGCTGGCCACCGCCGGCACCCTGTTCGGTAAAAGAGCCGTGTTTACACTGCTGTATGCCAAAGTGCCTAAATCATACCTCTACAGCAGCTGGCAAACAGCCACCATCGGCCGGCAGGCGCTGGAAATCAGTTCCCCCGTAAAACTATGGATACATGACCAGCCCATGGACGCGGAGACCGCCAAAGTCACCGAATACGCCAAAAGCTACCGGAACGAGGAGGGAGGCGGCATCCGCATCACCGTGAACATGTACAGCTACTTCGAAAATGTAGCCAATACCCTCGACAACGCCAAAGAAGACAGTCGCCACGCCATGGAACAGGACGACCTGTCCGATATCCAGGCCAAAACTATTCCGGTGCTCGTTTCCGGCATACAGGGACAGCTGGAGGAAGGCAATTACCTTTACCAGGGCGGCATCAGGCTCGCCTTTCAGCACCTGGTAGTGGTAAAAGGAGCCAACCGCTGGGAGATCCAAATCCAATACCGCGATGACGACCCCATCGGTCCACAGGTCGCACAGCGCGTGGTGAAGTCAGTAAAAATTAAATAAACAGGGGCAAAGGCAAAAAAAATCTGTAATTAAACCCTGCATTTCATAACTTTGCACGGTTTTTTATCCGAACCTTCAGGGCGTACTAACCCTTGAAGGTTTTTTTTAAAATATAAAACAAGAACAGATACCAGAAATGCCTCAGACAAGAACCATCCAGCCTGCCATACTGTTGCTCGACGACGGTACGGTTTTTCAGGGAAAAGCTTTTGGGAAAATTGGCACTGCCGCCGGTGAATTAGCTTTCAATACCGGTATGACGGGTTACCAGGAAGTGTTTACAGACCCTTCTTACAAAGGACAGGTACTTATCATGAACAACTGCTATATCGGCAACTACGGCACCCGCAAAGAGGACGTAGAAAGCGGCAGTGTGAAGATAAGTGGTCTGATTGCGAAAAATATCGCGTATAACTATTCCAGGAAGATGGCAGACGAATCGCTGGAAAAGTTCCTGACCGATAATAACCTGGTCGCCATTTATGATGTAGATACCCGCGCACTGGTGTCCCACATCCGTAGCAAAGGCGCTATGAACTGCATCATCTCCTCCGAAATCCTGGACGTGGAACAGCTGAAAGCCCGGCTGGCACAGGTACCTTCCATGGAGGGACTGGCCCTCTGCCAGGAAGTAACCACCGCCGAGCCTTACTATATCGGCGATCCGGAAGCGGAAATCCGTATTGCGGTAATGGACAACGGCGTGAAGAGAAACATGCTGAAATGCCTCTCCGATAAAGGAGCTTACCTGAAAGTGTTCCCGACCGATACCAAATTTGAAGTATGCGAGGAATTTAAACCGCACGCTTACTTTATCTCCAACGGTCCCGGCGATCCGGCTCCCCTGAAATACGCGGTGGACACCGTAAAACAGATCCTCGCAGTGGAAAGGCCGATGTTCGGCATCTGCCTGGGGCATCAGTTGCTGGCCCTGGCCAACGACATCCCGACGTATAAAATGCACCACGGTCACCGCGGCCTGAATCACCCGGTGAAAAACCTGAAAACCGGTCTGTGCGAAATCACCACCCAGAACCACGGCTTCGCCGTAGACGCTGCTGCCATCGCCGCCAGCGAACAGGTGGAAGTAACGCACATCAACCTGAACGATAATACCGTTGAAGGTATCCGTATCAAAAACAAACCGGCCTTCTCCGTGCAATATCACCCGGAAAGCACCCCCGGTCCGTTCGACTCCCGCTATCTGTTCGATGATTTCTTCGAAATGATCAGGGCAAACAAGAAATAACACTGGTTTTATAAGACGGAATATAATGAAGACGGTCCCGAGGAATCGGGACCGTTGCATTTTAAAATTCCACGTTATGAAAACAAACGAAAATACTATGCAACTAGGCATGAGCTTTTCCGCCGTTTTATTACATAACAATATTATAAAAAAAAGGTGTGTAATCGTGAATCGGGTAGATGAAAATTTTAGCAAACCTGGCTAAAAGGGGGATTTTCGGCAGTTTCCGGCTGAAAACCGGTATGTAAGGACAAAAAAATACGGCTCTGTGATCAGAGCCGTTTGCCTTTATAAATTCCACGTTATGAAAAACTGATACAAAAATACGATATTTTGCTAAAACGTTTTAGTAAGCTTTATACTTTTTACAGATTGCTGATAATTCTCTTTCTGTAAAGTGGATTCAAAGTTCGCTCCAAAAAAACGTTTGTCGAAATTCTCCAGGTTAAATTTTTCTTAAACAAGTTTAGATTTTGCAATCTATCGTATATGTAAATATTTTTATTTCTGTTGAATTATTTGCTTTGTTGTCGTTTCTGAATCAAATATACAAAAGAAAATATTAAAAATACAAGAGGTGAACGTTAAAAAATGATGAATTTAGCCTGAAAAACAAATATATAATTATTTATAATATATTATTTGCACAGATCATTCCCTGATTCACCTCCTGTTCTTTGACCTTATTATTGATGGGTACGGCCCGGATATACTTCCAGCGCCTTTTCCAGGCAAACTATTGCGTGACGAATGTCGTCACGGTTCAGTACATACGCCAGCCGCACTTCCTGTTTGCCCAGGCCGGGAGTAGCATAGAAACCGGTTGCCGGAGACATCATCACCGTTTGTTTTTCGTATTCAAAAGACTCCAGCATCCACTGGCAGAACTTATCGGAATCATCGATCGGCAGGCTCGCCATAGCATAAAAGGCGCCACCGGGATTCGGGCAGAAAACGCCCGGGATCTTGTTCAGGCCCTCTACCAGCACATCGCGGCGGCTCTGGTATTCAGCCTTGATACCGTCGAAATAATCCAGCGGCAGGTCCACGGCTGCTTCACCGGCGATCTGCGCGAAAGAAGGAGGGCTCAGACGGGCCTGCGCAAACTTCATGGCAGCGTCCAGCACCACCTGGTTTTTGGTCACAAAAGCACCGATACGGCCGCCACAGGCGCTGTAACGCTTGGAGATCGTGTCCATCAGGATCACATTGTCATCCATGCCTTCCAGGTTCATCGCAGAGAAATGGGCGCCGGCGTAGCAGAACTCCCGGTAAGCTTCGTCGGAGAACAGGAACAGGTTATGTTTCAGGCACAGCTGTTTCAGCACTTCCATCTCTTCTTTACTGTACAGGTAACCGGTAGGGTTGTTTGGGTTACAGATCAGGATAGCTTTGGTGCGCGGCGTAATGGCTGCTTCAAACGCTTCCATGGCCGGCAGCGCAAAACCGGTTTCAATATTAGCAGTAATCGTCTTGATCTTCACTTCGGCTTCTACGGCAAAACCATTGTAGTTGGCGTAGAACGGCTCCGGTACAATCACCTCGTCACCCGGATCGAGACAGGCCATGAAGGCAAACACAATGGCTTCGGAGCCACCAGTGGTCACAATGATCTGGTTGTGGTTAAGGGATACATTAAAGCGTCCGTAGTACTCCACCAGTTTGCGGCGGTAACTTTCATTACCCGCGCTGTGGCTGTATTCCAGGATCTTGAAGTCGGAATGACGCACCGCGTCCAGCACCGGTTTCGGGGTTTCGATATCGGGCTGTCCGATGTTCAGGTGATATACCTTCACACCTCTTTTCTTGGCTGCTTCGGCGAAGGGAACAAGTTTTCTGATGGGAGAAGACGGCATCTGCACGCCTCTCTGGCTAATGGTAGGCATAAAATTGTTTTGATCTTTTTGCCCTGCAAAGATAGGGGTTAGGCAGGGCAACAAAAAAACCTTACAGCGCGCTGCTGTAAGGTTTTTAAATATTTTCTCTTAACCAGAACTAGTTGTTGGCTACGGTGCCGGTCAGGTGCAGTTCTTTGTCCTGATCCACGCCTTTGAACTTCACCCAGATGGTTTTGTTCTGCTGGCCTAAACCGTTGGCACTGTAGTTGGCTGTGATTTTACCTTTTTTACCAGGAAGGATAGGCTCCTGTGTCCACTTCGGCGTTGTGCAACCACAGCTGGCACGTGCTGCTTCAATCAAAACTGGTTCCTTGGAAATGTTGGTGAATTCGAAATCAACAGTTACCGGTTTGTTCAGTGCTGTTTTACCGAAATCAACAGTTTCCTTTGCAAATTTTACTTTCGTGTCTGCCGGATTCGGCTGAGACTGTGCCCACAAAGCTGTAGTAATCAACAAGCTGGCGAATAGGGACAAGATGAATTTTTTCATTTTCATATGATGGTTTTAGCGCGACTGGTTAAAAAATATAAATTCTTTTCCGACCGTGAACAAATTTACGGCCAAAAAGTAATTGTTACCTTGTAATTTATTAAAATCTTATTAAAAAAAATCAGATTATTTTAAATGCGGTGCAGCCAGCCATTTTTCAACTGTATAATTAACCTTACTTTTGTACTTTAACCAAGAGGCATGATAGAAAATAAAGCACTATCTATGAATATAGAAAGCCGGTTGTCATTCGAAGAATTCCGCAAGGAGGTATTAAATGACTACAGGTTGGCCTGCGAAAGCAGGGAAGTGAGTCTGCTCGCCCGCAGGGAAGTTCTCACGGGCAAGGCTAAATTTGGCATCTTCGGGGATGGTAAAGAAGTGGCGCAGGTGGCGATGTCAAAGTACTTCAAGCCTGGCGACTTCCGCTCCGGTTATTATCGCGACCAGACTGTTGCATTTGCCACTGGGATCGCTACTCCCGAACAATACTTTTCCCAATTATATGCTGATCCCGATCAGCAACATGATCCTTTCTCCGGCGGCCGCCAGATGAACTCGCATTTTGCGACCCCCAACCTTGGGGAGGATGGTAACTGGCTCAACCTTATGGAGATGAAGAACTCCGCGGCAGACATGGCGCCTACGGCCGGACAGATGCCCCGTGCGGTGGGACTGGCATACGCCTCCAAAATGTTCCGCGAAGTGGAAGCGCTGCATGATCTCAAACACCTCTCCGATAACGGTAACGAAATCTGTTTCGCTACTATCGGCGACGCCTCTACGTCAGAAGGTCATTTCTGGGAAACCATCAACGCTGCCGGCGTATTGCAGGTGCCGCTCGCCGTTTTTGTCTGGGACGACGGCTACGGTATCTCCGTGCCCCGCAAATACCAAACGACCAAAAACTCCATCAGCGCCGCACTGGAAGGCTTCCGCAAAACGGACGGCACCAACGGCTTTGATATCTATAACGTGAAAGGATGGGACTACGCCGGCATGTGCGAAGTATTTGAAGCGGCTATCCGTAAAATACGGGAAACACATATCCCTGCCTTATTCCATGTGGAAGAAATCACCCAGCCCCAGGGCCACTCTACCAGCGGCTCCCACGAACGCTACAAAAGCAAGGAACGCCTGTCCTGGGAAAAAGAATTCGACTGCAACCTGAAAATGCGCTCCTGGATCATGGAGAACGCCCTGTGCGACGAGGAAACACTGGTGAAGATCGAAGCGGACGCTAAAACCACCGCCCAGGACGCACGTAAGGCTGCATGGGAAAAATATATCACGCCCATTAAAGAGGAAGTACAGCACTTTGTTGCTTTGGCAACACCGGTTTCAACAGTGGCCGGCGCCAACGCGGACCTGGTAGCTCAACAGATACGGGAGCTGCAGGCTAACCGCGAACCGCAACGCAGGGACATCCTGAAAGCCGCTGCCACGATCCTCATAAGGCACCGGCAGCTGAAAGGGGAAGATGCCATACAGACTTTGCAACAGTACTATGATCAGTACCTGCAGGCTGAAAAAGAAAACTACAGTTCCCACCTGCACGCCGTAGGCGCCAACTCAGTGCACAACGTACCGGTAGTGCCGGTGGAATATAACGATGACGCCACTACGCTCAACGGGTATGAAGTGCTGAATAAATATTTCGACCAGCTGATCACCAACAACCCGAAAGTGTTCGCTTTCGGAGAAGATGTAGGTAAAATCGGCGACGTAAACCAGGCCTTCGCCGGATTACAACAGAAACATGGTCCGCTGCGTATAACGGATACGGGTATACGTGAATTAACGATCATGGGGCAGGGTATCGGTATGGCGCTGCGCGGACTGCGGCCTATCGCCGAGATCCAGTACCTTGATTACGTGTTGTATGGTCTCCAGCCGCTGAGCGACGATGTGGCTTCACTGCAATACCGCACCAAAGGCATACAGCACTGCCCGATCATTGTGCGCACCCGTGGCCACCGCCTGGAAGGCATCTGGCACAGCGGTTCCCCGATGGGCATGATCATCAACTCGCTCAGGGGGCTGAACGTATGCGTGCCGCGCAACATGGTGCAGGCAGCCGGTATGTACAATACACTGCTGAAAGCCAATGAACCGGCCCTGGTGATCGAATCGCTGAACGGTTACCGCCTGAAAGAAAAGCTGCCTTCCAACCTCGATACTTTCACCGTGCCGATGGGCATACCGGAAGTGCTGAAGGAAGGTTCCGATGTAACGCTGGTGACCTATGGTTCCATGACCCGTATCGTGGAAGAGGCGATGGTGACGCTGGAGGAACTGGGCATTTCCTGCGAACTGATAGACGTACAGACATTATTGCCTTTCGATATTCATCACAGCATTGTGGCGTCGCTGAAGAAAACGAACCGCATCGCCTTCATCGATGAAGATGTGCCGGGTGGCGGCACCGCCTTTATGTTCCAGCAGGTGATGGAACAGCAGGGTGGCTATCGCTGGCTGGATGTGGCGCCGCGCACGCTGAGCGCTCAGGCCCATCGTCCGGCTTATGGCTCTGATGGCGATTACTTCTCCAAACCCAATGCGGAAGATGTGGTGAAAATGGTCATGGAGATGATGGAAGAATAGCAAACAGACTTGCACCATAATAGGCGAAGCCACCGTACATGCATCCAATCTGCATATGCGGTGGCTTCTGTGTTTAATGTAGTCAAGCAGTTATTGCAAGCTTAGTTTTGCTGTGATTATGGCGCAGCAAAGGTGTGGCATTTTTTCAAAGTGCAGAAGAAACGCGCCCGAGTTAATAATTATTTAATCATCATGTATATTTAACGTACAAACAGAAATATATGAAAAACATCGTTGTACTGGATGGCTATGCTTTAAATCCCGGTGACCTGGACTGGGCGCCGCTGCAGGCTTTGGGAAAGGTGACCATTTACGACCGTACGCCGGCAGGCCAGGTGGCGGAACGGGCGAAGGACGCGCATATACTGCTGACCAACAAGGCTATAGTCAGCGCGGAAACGATCAATAACCTGCCTTCCCTCGAATATATCGGGGTAATGGCTACAGGGTATAACGTGGTGGATATCCCTGCCGCTACGGCCCGGAAAATACCGGTAACAAACGTTCCCGCTTACAGTACTGCTTCAGTGGCGCAGCTTACCTTTGCATTAATATTGGAATTGTGTCATCATACCGGTTTGCATGCGGAGAGTGTAAGGGCCGGTGAATGGGCCTCCAGCGTGGACTTCAGCTACTGGAAAACGCCGCTGACCGAACTGGATGGCCGTACGCTGGGCATCGTGGGGTTTGGGCAGATAGGGCAGGCGGCGGCAAGGATCGCGCTGGCCTTCGGAATGAAGGTGATCGTCTCCCATAAACACCCTGAAAGGGACAAAATGGAAGGGGTGACTTTCGTGGACCAAGCCACCTGTTTCCGGGAGGCGGACATCGTTTCATTACATTGCCCGCTGAACCAGGACAACCGCGAGTTTGTGAATGCAGCGCTGCTGAAGACGATGAAAAAGACGGCATGGCTGATCAATACCAGCCGGGGGCCGCTGGTCCACGAGGCCGATCTGGCGGAGGCTTTAAAAAATGGGGTGATAGCAGGAGCGGGGCTGGATGTGCTTTCTTCCGAGCCGCCGGCAGCAGATAATCCGCTGGTACAGGCGCCCGGGACCGTCATTACACCGCATATCGCATGGGCAACACAGTCGGCACGCGGCCGGTTGCTGCGCACCGCCATTGAGAATGTTCAACAACATTTGCGCGGAAAGTGTCAAAATAATATCAATAAAATACAATAAAATATTATTTTGATGTTTTTATCATGTGTTTGTATATTTAAGTAATCCTCTTATAAATAACTATTATTTTTTGTCTGACGAATGAATACGCTGAACAACTCCCGTAACTTGAACAGAATGGCCACCGGTTTTAGTATAATTTTGAAAACGTATATTTTACCCTTATAGAATTAAAATATATAAAAACGGGTCGGTACCTTCCGCGGTCGACCGCGTTTTTATGAAGGGGGAAGTCGCTACATTCAGAAGTCACCTTCAAAATTCAACCGAAATATGAAATCACGTATTCTATTGGTAGAGGACGATGAATTTTTTGCCAAAGTGCTCAAGCGGCAGCTGGAGCGTGCCAATTTTGAAGTAACACATGCTGCCGACGGACAGGCCGGTTGGGAGAAATTCCAGGAAACAATTTTTGATTTATGCATCCTGGACGTGGTGATGCCCAGGAAAGACGGTTTTACACTGGCGGGGGAAATACGGGCCACGGATTTTAACATCCCTATCGTATTTACCTCTTCCCGCTACATGGAGCAGGACAGATTGCAGGGATTTGATATCGGGGCGGATGATTACCTGGTAAAGCCTTTCAATACGGACGAACTGATCAGCCGTATTAAAGTGTACATTAAACGCAGCCGTCTGCTTCGGAGTGAGAAGCGGATTGTCTATACTGTAGGTAACCTTGTTTTCGACTATTCCCAGCTTCAGCTGCGGCATAAAGATAATGAGGCGGAGAATCATGTGCGGATTGCTCCCAAAGAGGCGGAACTACTGCGCTATCTGTGTGAAAACTCTAACAAAAAACTGAAACGGGAGCATATCCTGGCAAGTGTCTGGGGAGCGGACGGTTACCTGGCACAAAGGGTAATGGACGTTTACCTGAGTCGTTTACGCCGGCATATTGCCATGGACCCCTCTATCCGGATAGAGACCTTTCACGGGAAAGGTCTGATGCTGGTCATCAATGAGATGGACCGCACCCACATTATTGAGAAGGCCTGAGGCCTGATTGTTTTTTAAACCTGAAACAGAAAACGTCCCGGTGTTTGCCGGGACGTTCTTTTTTATGGAGATAATCTTTATTTCAGATTGTAAAACACCTGCTGTACGTCGTCGTCCTGCTCCAGGCGGTCTACCAGCTCCAGTACCTCTTTGGCCTGCTCCTCACTCAGTTCCACCGTGGTGGTAGGGATGCGTTTCAGTTCAGAGCTGATCACTTCCAGCCCTTTGTCCTCCAGCGCTTTGGCCATATTGCCAAACTCGCTGAAAGCTGCGCGGATGATGATGTTACCTTCGCTGTCTTCCCCGATTTCTTCCAGTCCGAAGTCAATCAGTTCCAGCTCCAGTTCTTCGAGGTCCTGACCGGCGTTTTTCACTTTGAATTCACCGACACGGTTGAACAGGAAGCCTACGGAACCGCTGTTGCCCAGGCTGCCGCCACCTTTGGTGAAGTGCATGCGCAGGTTGGCTACGGTACGGGTGGTATTATCAGTAGCAGTATCGATCATCACCGCTACGCCGTGAGGGGCGTAACCTTCGTATACCACTTCCTCGTAATCAGTCTTGTCTTTACCCATGGCACGTTTGATAGCCGCTTCCACACGATCTTTGGGCATGTTGGCGCTTTTGGCGTTCAATATGCAGCGGCGCAGTGCAGGGTTATTGTCGGGGTCAGGACCACCATTTTTAACTGCGATAGCGATCTCTTTACCAACTCTTGTGAATGCTTTGGCCATCCTGTCCCAGCGGGCAAACATGGTTGACTTTCTTACTTCAAATATCCTTCCCATAATGGGTTATAAATTAATTATTTGTGAATGATAACAATTGGAGGTGAATACACCTCAAAAGGCTAATAAAGATGCAAATTTAGAGAACTTTCGGCGAAAACAGCGCCCTTTTAAACAGAAAACCGCCCGGAAAGATGGCCGGGCGGTTGCTGTGAATATGTTTCAGTGATAACGGGATCACGGTTGTCAGCAGGTGACTATTTTTCGCTTTGCCCGATCTTACTGTTTTTCTTGCTGTAGGTAAAGTAGATAACGAAACCGAGGCCCATCCAGATAGCCAGTCGTAACCAGGTATCCCAGGGAAGTGCGCCCATCATTACCACGCAGATGATGATACCCATGATCGGAACGAAAGGTACCAGCGGTGTTTTGAAGGGTCTGGGGGCATCCGGTTGTTTTTTGCGCATGATGATGATACCAACGCAAACCAGCACGAAAGCAAAGAGGGTACCGATGCTCACCATTTCACCCACCACGTGTACCGGCACGAAAGCGGAGAACAGGGATACGAACACCATGAACAGCAGATTGGACTTATACGGTGTACGGTATTTCGGATGTACGTCGGAGAAAGCTTTCGGCAGCAGGCCGTCCTTGGACATGGAGTAGAACACGCGGGACTGGCCCATGAGCATCACCAGGATCACGGAAGTATAACCGGCCAGGATAGCGAGGATGATGGCCTGTTGCAGCCAGCCATAAGGTGTTTTCGCAATGGCGATCGCTACCGGTGCGGCGCTGTCTTTGAATTCTTTATAGTTGGCCAGGCCGGTCATCACGTGGGCAAACAGTACGTACAATATCGTACAGATAACAAGTGAGCCCAGGATACCGATAGGCATGTCTTTCTGCGGTCTTTTGGCTTCCTGCGCGGCAGTAGATACCGCGTCAAAGCCAATGAAAGCAAAGAACACCACCGCAGCACCGCGCAATACGCCGGAGATGCCGAAGTGGCCGAAGCCTTCATTTTCAGGAATATAAGGTGTATAGTTGGCGGGGTCCACATGGTTCCAGCCCACAGCGATAAACACCAGTACAACGGTTACTTTCAGTGCTACCAGCAGGGCGTTGGTAAAGGCAGACTCCCGGGTACCGCGGATCAGCAGCATGGACAGCGCGCCTACGATCAGGATAGCGGGGAAGTTCATGTAGCCGTGTACGGTAGTGCCATCCACCAGGGTAACGGTTTCAAACGGCGAAGCCGTTAGCTGTGCCGGAAGGTGTATGTTGAAATGATGCAGGAATTTTACGAGGTACTGCGACCAGCTGATGGCCACGGTAGCCGCACCCAGTGCATATTCCAGCACGAGGTCCCATCCGATGATCCAGGCCATGAATTCACCCATGGTAGCGTAGGAGTAGGTGTAAGCACTTCCGGCAATAGGGATCATGGAGGCAAATTCGGCATAGCATAAACCTGCGAAAGCGCAACCGATAGCGCCTACGAGGAAGGAGATAGTAACGGCGGGACCGGCATTGTTGGCTGCAGCCAGACCAGTCAGGGAAAACAGACCTGCGCCGATGATAGCGCCTATACCCAGAGCAACCAGGTTCGTTGCGGATAAAGATCGTTTCAGTCCTTTCTCTGACTCGCTCGCCTCATTCATGAGCTGATGTAAAGACTTGGTTCTGGAAAATAGAAGACCCATACAAAAGAAAAGTTGTGGTTGATGTTTTAAGGTAGTTTAGTTCTGTTGTGTTGTATGTCGATCCGTCAAATATAATATCTAAAATCTAGAACGGATACTTTTATTTTAGCCTGAAACGCTTATTTGTACCGGCAGAACCTTATTTTTGGGAAATTTTCCGGTTACAACAATTATTAAATTTTTTAAAGAAGAAAAAATCCTGGCGTTGCATGAAGAAATCATCAAATAAGCTTACGCTGTTCATTTTTATTGCCATGTTGGTAGGCATCAGTACGGGTTATGCAGTATGGCTGGCTTATACTCCTGCTGAAGACGTGTTGAAAACCGGAGCGGCTGCGGCTACGCCAGGCACCCCTGAGGTGTTTGCTGACCGTATTTCTATCCTGACGGATATATTCCTGCGAATGGTGAAGATGATCATCGCTCCATTGGTATTTTCCACCCTCGTGGTAGGCGTGGCCAAAATGGGCGATATCAAGGCGGTAGGCCGCGTTGGCGGCAAAACCATGCTGTGGTTTATCAGTGCAACCTTTGTATCATTGTTCCTGGGCCTGGTGCTGGTAAATATTATGAAGCCCGGCCTGTCTCTCAACCTGCCCCTGCCTGATACGCATGCCAGTTCCGGTATTGCCAAAGCTGATATGACGTTGAGAGGTTTTTTCCGTCACGTGGTGCCGGACAGTGTGATAGAGGCGATGGCCAAAAATGAAATTCTGCAGATCGTGGTATTTGCGATTTTCTTCGGGGTGGCCGCGGCTGCCATCGGGGAAAAAGCGCAACCCGTCGTAAAGCTGATGGACAGCGTAGCGCATATCATGCTGAAAGTGACCGGCTTTGTCATGAATTTCGCGCCGTTCGCAGTATTTGGCGCCATGGCCGCCATCATCGCTACCAAAGGACTTTCCGTGCTGCTGGTATATGGTAAATTTATCGTTCAGTTTTATCTTGGCCTGTTCAGCTTATGGCTGGTACTGGCATTGGTAGGATGGCTGATCCTCGGCAAGCGCGTGTTCCGTTTGCTGGGCGGTATTAAAGATCCGTTGCTGCTGGCTTTCGGCACGGCGAGCAGCGAAGCGGCGTATCCGCGTACCATGGAGGAGCTGGAGCGTTTCGGCTGCGACAACCGTATTGTTAGTTTTGTATTACCCCTGGGCTACTCCTTTAACCTGGACGGCTCTATGATGTATATGACGTTTGCCAGCCTGTTTATTGCACAGGCTTATGGCATGCACCTTAGCGTGGACCAACAGATCACCATGCTGCTGGTGTTGATGATCACCAGTAAAGGTATTGCAGGCGTACCAAGGGCTTCCCTCGTGGTAATCGCCGGCACCCTGTCCATGTTCCACATCCCCGAAGCCGGCCTGTTACTGCTGCTGGGAGTAGACCACCTGCTGGACATGGGCCGCTCTGCGACCAACGTAATTGGTAACGCGATGGCCACCGCGGTGGTATCCAAATGGGAGAATAAGCTGGGCACTGGCGATAGCGACGGAATGTTAGTTAACAAATAGATAACAGTTTTATTCTTATTTTACCGATTCTGAACAGAATTTACTTAGCATGGACCAGATTTTAGAGTTTTTTAAACACCTCATTAATCCCTCGTGGATTATTGAACATGGTGGCCTGTACCTGTTACTGGCGATTATTTTTGCGGAGACCGGTTTATTTATTGGCTTTTTTCTCCCCGGCGATTCCCTGCTTTTTGTAGCAGGTATTTACAGTGAAGATCTCTGCCGGAGTTTCTTTGATATGCCGTTTTTTTTCGTGATGCTGCTGATTGCGCTGGCCGGTGTGCTGGGCAATATGGTGGGTTTTTGGTTTGGTAAAAAATCCGGCCCGCTGTTATTTAAAAAGAAAGATACCTTCTTCTTTAGAAAGAAACACTTACACCAGGCACATGATTTCTTCGTAAAATACGGTGGCGGCGCCATCTTACTGGCCCGTTTCCTCCCCATTATCCGCACTTTCGCTCCTATCGTGGCAGGCATGGTGCAGATGGACAGAAAGAAGTTCATGGTGTTTAATATCATCGGTTCTTTTGCCTGGGTGTTTTCCATGATGCTAGCCGGTCATTACCTGGACAAGCTTTTCCCCAACCTGAAAAATCACCTCGAGCTGATCATTCTCGTTATCATCCTGATCACTACCTTACCGGTGATCCTCAAAATAGTTTTCGGAAAAGCGAAACATCATCCGGGCCATGATCAGCCGGAAGTGACCAACACATCAGACACAACATTGTAATAATTTTTTGAAAATGGGCTATTCATTAGCCCATTTTTTATTTTACCGATATTTCTTTTATCAACCAAAAGTCCACATGAAAACTGATAGCCGCCCCGCTTCTATCTTCAACGTTGCCGTGATCGTTGCATCACTGGGTTATTTTGTAGACATCTACGATCTGCTGCTCTTTACCATAGTACGTGTTCCCAGCCTGAAAGACCTGGGCCTGCCGCAGAGCGAAATTGATGCGGGCGCAGGTTTATTGCTGATCAACGTTCAGATGCTGGGCCTGCTGATAGGAGGCATTGTCTGGGGGATTATCGGCGACAAAAAAGGGCGACTGAGTGTGTTGTTCGGCTCTATTCTCATTTACTCTGTTGCCAATATCGCCAATGGATTTGTACATGGTATCAATGGGTATATCCTGTGGCGTTTTGTGGCCGGATTCGGTCTGGCAGGCGAGCTGGGAGCTGGTATTACCCTGGTATCAGAGATCCTGTCTAAAGAAAAACGCGGGTACGGTACCATGATAGTGGCCACTGTAGGGGTCTCCGGGGCCATTGCCGCCAACCTGATCGCCAAACTGGTAGGCGACTGGCGGATCTGTTATTTTATAGGTGGCGGCCTGGGCCTGTGTTTGCTGATATTGCGGGTGAGCGTGATGGAATCACATATGTTCAATGCTGTGCGTACTTCCACCGCGGCCCGGGGCAGTTTTTTTGCTTTGTTCACCAGCCGGGAGCGGTTTCTCAAATACCTGAAATGTATTTTGTTAGGAACGCCGACCTGGTTTGTGGTAGGAATCCTGATTGTATTCTCCAATAAGTTTGCGAAGGAAATGAACGTGGCCGGCGATATCAATCCCGGGGATGCGGTGGCTTTCTGTTATGCAGGCATCACGGTGGGGGATTTTGCTTCCGGTGTGCTCAGCCAGCTATGGAAAAGCCGGCGTAAGGTGATGTTGGTGTTCCTGGTGCTGACAGGCGCTATGGTGGCCGTATACCTGAATATGTACGGTGCTGCCACCTGGGTATTTTATACGGTTTGTTTTATCCTTGGCTTCAGTGTGGGCTTCTGGGCTATTTTTGTCACTATTGCCGCGGAGAGTTTTGGCACCAATCTGCGGGCTACGGTAGCCACCACGGTACCCAATTTTGCACGGGGCATGTTACCGCTGATATCCCTGTTGTTTGTGCAGGTACAGCATTCTTTTTCTTTTCTGCAGAGTGGCGCTATCGTAGCCGTGATATGCATCGGCATAGCGATGATAGCGGCCTGGAAGATTGAAGAGACATTTGGCAAGGACCTGAATTACCTGGAAGAGATTTAGTG
The DNA here is from genome assembly GCF_946479755.1 of uncultured Chitinophaga sp. The sequence goes on from NZ_CAMLHC010000004.1 coordinate 256,163, forward strand.
GTAGGCTTCCAGCATTTTGTCCAGCAGCTTATTGAGCTGACTGAGTTCTTTTTCGTTCAGTGCTTTGAAGGTATCATTCAGTTGACCGATTTCCGCGTCAATGGCACTGAGCAGTTCCAGGCCTTTGGCGGTGATTTTCACGTCTACCGCTCTTCTGTCCAGTTCACAGCTTTTACGTTCCACGAGGTCCGCTTTCCGCAGTCTTTCCACGAGGCGTGACACATCGCTCATTTTGTCGAGCATGCGGTCTTTCAATACGTTGATGCTGGCGGCTTTGGGGTGTTGTCCGCGAAGGATGCGCAGTATATTGTACTGCTGCATGGTGATGTCGTAACGTTTGAAAAACTGCTGATGACGGGAGGTGATCCAGTTGCCCACGAAGATGAGGCTCACAAGTCCCCGCTGATTTTCATCTCCGAAATTTTTTTGTGTAATGAGTTTTTCAAGATTTGACATACGCTGTTGCTATGAGTTAGCGAAATGGTGCCCGTATTTGTTTTGGAAGTATTTCATTTATACCAGTTTATGCAGGCTCTGGATCAAAATTACGAATCTTTTTTAACACTGGTTAACATTAGCAAAGGGGCAGGTGCAGGTATTTTTCCCGGGAGGGGGAGGCTGTTTTACAAATGACAACGGATTACAGCAGCGAAAAATTTTTCGGTTGCTGTAATCCGTCATAAAGTTTGGATACAGGTTAAGCAGTGGCAGACTGCATTTTATCCAGGACGTCCATTACTTCTTTCACGTGTTGGGCGGAAGTATTGAGCAGTGCTTTTTCGTCGGCATTGAGTTGCAGTTCCAGTATTTTTTCGATACCGTTTTTACCCAGTACCACGGGAACGCCGAGGTAGATGTCTTTCAGGCCGTATTGACCGGTGAGCCATGCGCAAACGGGGAAGATGCGTTTTTCGTCTTTTACGATGGCTTCCACCATCTGGGCGGCTGCAGCGCCGGGAGCGTACCAGGCGGAAGTACCGAGGAGGTTAACGATTTCGCCGCCGCCTACTTTGGTGCGTTGGATGATGGCGTCGAGCTTATCGGTGGCCACCAGTTCTGTTACCGGGATACCGCTGACAGTGGTGTAGCGGGGGAGGGGTACCATGGTATCGCCATGGCCGCCCATCAGGATGGCCTGGATATCTTTAGGGGAACATCCGATTTCATCCGCCAGGAAAGCGCGGTAGCGGGCGGTATCGAGGATACCGGCCATGCCGAACACTTTATTGCTGTCTTTTTTGGCGGTCAGGTAAGCGCAGTAGGTCATCACGTCCAGCGGGTTGCTGACAACGATGATAATAGCGTTTGGAGAGTGTTTGGTAATATTTTCAGTAACCGATTTAACGATGTTCGCGTTGGTGGAAATCAGGTCATCGCGGCTCATACCGGGTTTGCGGGGGAGACCAGAGGTGATGACTACCACATCGCTGTTGGCGGTTTTGGCGTAATCGTTGGTAACGCCGGTCACCTTAGTGCTGTAATAATCGATAGGGGCCTGTTGCCAGGTGTCCAGCGCCTTGCCTTCAGCTGTTCCTTCCTTAATATCCAATAAAACCACTTCCTGTAGAAAATCTCTATGGGCCAGCACATTGGCGCAGGTAGCGCCCACATTCCCAGCTCCTACTACTGTAACTTTCATCTTGTCGATAGCTTTAAAAGTGAAGAATGATTATAATAAACAAATGTAATGATTCGGGATCAGATCCGGCCGCGGTACTATTTCCATTTTATGGGAGTATAGCCCAGGTAATGCACCAGTGAATCCAGTTTAACCGTGCCTTCAAACCCTTTGATAAACTGTTGTTTTTTATCGTACAGGTAAAGTCCCGGGAAGTAGTGGAGATCATAGAAATACATGATCTGGCGGGTGGGTTCGCTGGCCATGATGATGTTGGGGTATTTTTTGATGTTATAATGATCATAGTATTCCTTCATCTGCTCTACTTTGAAGGGTGTTATCATCAGGATCTGTGTTTTTTTGAACTTTTCCATGTTTTTCAACATGTCTTCCGTCAGTTGTTTACAGTGGTCACAGTCTACGCTGAAAACAAAAAGCATGGTTTTTTCGTTCTTGCGGAGGTCATTTTTGGTAATGGTATGGCCATCCGGCAGTGTCAGCGGGAATGCGGGGATGACAGGATACTGTAAATAAGCTGGTTTGGAGGGAGTGGTATTCTGAGCCTTCAGGAACATTGGTACACAACACAATACAAATAATAAAAACTGACGCATACTACTGTTGATTTGCTTGATTTAAAATTCAATTTAGCCCTTTAATGTCATTTATTGGAGAAAAAAGACGAAAATTGGGTCGAAAAGGGACGAATCTGGCTAATTTTAGGAATTTGTTGTTCGTTCATATGCAAAAATTTCTACTTTTGCAATCCGTATAAATTTTTAACTTAAAATCAGTAACCTAATTTATGGCTACCACCGCAGATATCAGAACAGGATTAATCATCAAGCTGGATAACAGTTTGTATTCTGTTGTAGAGTTTGGTCAAAACAAAACCGCCCGTGCAGCTGCAAAAGTTTGGGCTAAATTGAAGGGCGTTGACAATAGCCGTTCTATAGAGCACACCTGGAACTCCGGTGATACCATTTTCCCGGTTCGTATCGAGAAGAAAGCATTCCAGTATTTATATAAGGATGACACCGGTTACAACTTCATGGACAATGAAACCTTTGAACAGATTGCCATGCCGGAACAATCCATCGATGCTCCCCAGTTCCTGAAAGAAGGCCAGGAAGTAAGTGTTCAGATCAACACTGAAACTGAACAGTACATGGCGGTGGAACTGCCTGACAAAATCGTTGTACTGGTAACTTATTCTGAGCCAGGTGTAAAAGGTGACACTGCCACCCGTACCCTGAAACCTGCTACTGTGGAAACAGGTGCAACCGTGATGGTGCCGCTGTTTGTGGAAGAAGGCGAACTGATCCGTGTGAATGCAAAGACCGGCGAATACATCGAAAGAGTAAAGGCGTAATTCATTCCCAGAAATTATTTATTGGCTGCCGGGCTGCCCTTTGGGCGGCCCCGGTTGTCCGGTAAAGGACCATATACGTTCATAAATTATAAACCAAAAACTGTCTACATGGACTTTAAACAGATTCAGGAACTGGTAAAAATGATCAACAAATCAAATATCAGTGAACTGAGCATTGAGCAGGACAAGTTCAAGATTACAATAAAACAGAAAGACAACGAAGTACAGCAGGTAATCACTGTTCCTGCGGCCGCAGCGCCGATCCAGGCGGTAGCAGCTGTAGCTCCGGCAGCCGCTCCGGCACAGGCAGCAGCACCCGCACCGGCTGCAGCGCCTTCTGCACCTAAAGCAGATAACCTGATCACTATCAAATCTCCCATGATCGGTACCTTCTACCGTTCAGCAGGACCTGATAAAGCTCCTTTCATCAACGTAGGTGATGAAGTAACTGCCGGCAAAGTAGTATGCATCATTGAAGCGATGAAATTATTCAACGAAATCGAAAGTGAAGTAAGCGGTAAGATCGTCAAAGTACTTGTTGACGATGCCACTCCGGTAGAATACGATCAACCTTTGTTTTTAGTAGAACCGTAATAACAGCCATTAGCGCTTAGCAGTTAGCCTTTAGCCTCTGACATATTTTCTACAGGGTTAAAGGCTAACTACTGGGAACTAATGGCTGAATTGCTACTTAGCTATTATCATCACTTATAAGGAAAACAATGTTTAAAAAAATATTGATTGCCAACCGTGGCGAGATTGCCCTTCGGATTATCCGTACCTGTAAGGAAATGGGTATCAAAACGGTAGCAGTTTATTCTACTGCAGATAAAGACAGCCTGCATGTGAAGTTTGCGGATGAAGCGGTGTGTATTGGTAAACCACAGAGCAGTGAATCTTACCTGAACATCCCTCACCTCATGGCTGCTGCCGAGATCACCAATGCAGACGCTATCCACCCGGGCTATGGCTTCCTGGCGGAGAATGCGCGTTTTGCAGAGATCTGCGGCGAACATGGTATCAAATTCATCGGCCCCACTCCGGAGATGATCCGCAGAATGGGCGATAAGATGACTGCGAAAGAAACCATGATCGCAGCCGGCGTACCGGTTATCCCGGGATCTGAAGGCCTGCTCCAGAGCGTCGAAGAAGCTAAAGTCCTCGCTAAACAAATGGGTCTCCCCGTGATCCTGAAAGCTACTGCCGGCGGCGGTGGTAAAGGTATGCGCGTGGTTTGGGACGAGAGCGAACTGGAGAACGCCTATAACATGGCTAAAAACGAAGCCCGCGCCGCTTTCAATAACGACGGTATTTACATGGAGAAATTCGTGGAAGAGCCCCGTCACATTGAAATCCAGGTTGCAGGTGACCAATATGGCAAAGTATGCCACCTGTCTGAAAGGGACTGCTCTATCCAACGCCGTCACCAGAAACTGGTGGAGGAATCTCCTTCTCCTTTCATGACGCCGGAACTGCGTGAAAAAATGGGCGAAGCCGCCATCAAGGCTGCCAGCGCCATTAACTACGAAAGCGTAGGTACCATAGAGTTCCTGGTAGACAAACACCGCAACTTCTATTTCATGGAAATGAACACCCGTATCCAGGTGGAACACGGTGTGACAGAAGAAGTGATCAATTTTGACCTGGTAAAGGAACAGATCAAGATCGCAGCGGGTATTCCTATCTCCGGTAAGAACTATACGCCACAGATGCACGCCATCGAGTGCCGTATCAATGCGGAAGATCCGTACAACGATTTCCGTCCTTCCCCGGGTAAAATCACTACCCTGCATATTCCGGGCGGCCACGGCGTACGCGTGGACTCCCACATCTATGCGGGTTATGTGATCCCTCCGTATTACGACTCCATGGTCGCTAAAATCATCACCATGGCCCAAACCCGCGAGGAAGCCATCAATACCATGGAACGCGCACTGAGCGAATTCGTGATTGAAGGCGTTAAAACAACTATTCCTTTCCACCAGCAGCTGATGCGCAACGAGGACTTCCGTAAGGGTAACTTTACGACCAAGTTCACCGAAACCTTCAAACTGGTATAAGAAAGTATACTGCATTGGAAAAGCTCCGGAGGCCTCTCCGGAGCTTTTTTGTTTTATGGCCGGTACTCATAGCGGAGACCGGCACGGGGCATGAAGATACCCAGTACCTCCATGTATTCCAGCGGCGGCGCGGGTGCAATTTCCCGTGGCAGGCCGTACGGGTCGGAACTGATTATTTTGTACGCGTTGTTTTTATTATAGTTTCTGTCGATGAACTGCCATACCGGATGCAGGTTGTGATAATCCGGTTTATTGCCATACACCGGGTAGGTAACGGAAGTGTCGGGGCGTGGGCAATGTGGTATGCAAAGGGAGTCGGGAAGGGAAACATCAAGATATATGTTCTCAATTTTCCAGGCATTGCCGTCGCTGTTGTAATAGTAGTTGGTGGTGGTGCGGTAGTGGGGAAATTCCGGTGTCAGGTTATGGGTGACAGTCCGGGTAATCCTGTCCCGGTTATCGTAGCTGTAAGCGGTGGTACGTATAGCTTGGGCGTAGATGCGGACGGGGTTAACCGTGGTATCGTACCTGCCGAAAACATACACGGAGTCCCGGATAATGTTGCCTTTTGGGTCGTGTACATAACGATAGGCCATTTCAAATGACTGTATACCAGTGTCATATGCGCCTATTCTGGCTATCAGCCGGTGATGGTCATCATAGCGGAACAGCCACATGGGTTTGCCGGTAGAAACAACACTGGGAAGGAGTTGGGTGGGGTACCCTTTACGGTTGTAGTAGACCCTGAACGAGTCAGGATAAGTACTCATGTCATTAATTTGGGAGATCCTGAACAGGTATTGTCCGGGAGGGCCTGCAATGGGGCCGTGTTTGAGGCAGGCCGTCAGTAACAGGACGGCAATAAGGGCGCAGTACAGGGCAAACGGATGTCGTTTCATGGGTATATTGATTTTGGTGAGGAAAAACTTCCTTGGGCAGGTGTATGGGCTAAGGAGGCAGGAGGGGTAACGGTCAGGGATATACTATTAATATACAGAGAAATACCGGAAAAACAAAGCCCCGGATAAAAATCCGGGGCTAATCATACACCAAAACAATCTTACGGTTTTATCGCAAGAAAAGCAGTTCTCTGTACTTAGGCAGTGCCCATCTTTTATCATCTACCAGGAACTCCAGTTTATCGGAGTGGTAGCGGATAATATCGAAGTACGGTTTAATTTTTTCGCAGTATTCGATCGCTTTCTGGCGGCTGTCGGTCAACTTGTTGGTCACTTTACGTTGCTCGATCATGGCCTGAACGTTTTCGCTGATCACGTTGATGTGTTCAGAAATTTTGGCAGCGATCTGTGTTTGTGCTTTGTAGGCAGCTTCACCCATGCCAATTTCTTTCAGTCCGCGGATATTGCTGATCAGGTCATTGAGATAGCTGATCGCAGCGGGTAAAATAGTGTTGGTGGCCAGGTCTCCGATTACACGTGCTTCGATCTGCACTTTCTTCACGTAGTCTTCCAGCAGGATCTCGTGGCGGGCGTGTAATTCTTTTTCGGTATAAACACCGGTTTCGGTATACAGCTGGGCGGCTTTAGGAGTGATCATCGCATCCAGCGCTTTAGGCGTGGTTTTGATGTTCTGCAGACCTCTTCTTTCGGCTTCTTTTTCCCATTCTTCGCTGTAGCCGTCGCCTTCGAACAATATTTTTTCCGAATCTACAATATATTTCCGAAGAGTTTGCATGATGGCAATCTCTTTTTTCTCACCTTTTTCGATCAGGCCGTCCACTTCCACTTTAAAGTCGGTCAGGGTCTTGGCCACGATGGTGTTCAGCACGGTCATAGCGGAGGCGCAGTTGGCGGTAGAACCTACGGCGCGGAACTCGAACTTGTTGCCGGTGAACGCAAAAGGAGAAGTACGGTTACGGTCGGTGTTGTCCAGCATCAGTTCAGGAATGTGACGGTGCAGGTCCAGTTTCAGGATGGCCTCGTCTTGTTCGTCGAACTTGTTGCTTACGCGGGATTTTACTTCCTGCAATACATCATAGAGGTATTTGCCGGAGAATACGGAGATGATGGCCGGAGGCGCTTCGTTGGCACCCAGACGGAAGTCGTTGCTGGCAGAAGCGATGGCAGCTCTCAGCAGGTCGGCGTAGTCATGTACGGCTTTGATGGTGTTCACGAAGAACGTGAGGAACATCAGGTTGGTTTTCGGGGTTTTGCCCGGAGCCAGCAGGTTCACACCGGTGTCGGTGGCCATGCTCCAGTTGTTGTGTTTACCGGAACCGTTGATGCCTGCAAATGGTTTTTCGTGCAACAGCACTTTCAGTTTATGGCGTTTGGCCACTTTATTCATGATGTCCATCAGCAGGGAGTTGTGGTCCACTGCGATGTTCACTTCTTCAAAGATAGGAGCGCACTCGAACTGGGAGGGTGCTACTTCATTGTGGCGTGTTCTCAAAGGAATGCCCAGTTTGTAGGATTCTTCTTCGAAATCGCGCATGTAAGCATAGATACGCTCAGGGATGGAACCAAAGTAGTGGTCTTCCAGCTGCTGACCTTTGGAAGGTGCGTGACCTACCACGGTACGGCCGGTCATGAGCAGGTCAGGACGGGCGTTCGCCAGGTTTTCGTCTACCAGGAAGTATTCCTGTTCCCAACCGAGGGTAGGGGTTACTTTGGTAACGTTTTTATCGAAATAGTTACATACGTCTACAGCGGCTTTGTCGATAGCAGCCAGTGCTTTCAGCAGCGGGGCTTTGTAGTCGAGAGATTCGCCGGTGTAAGAAACGAATATAGTAGGGATACAGAGGGTTTTACCATAACCCTGTTCCAGGATAAATGCAGGAGAGGAAGGGTCCCAGGCAGTGTAGCCGCGGGCTTCGAAAGTAGCTCTCAGACCGCCGTTGGGGAAGCTGGAAGCGTCAGGCTCCTGTTGTACCAGGGCGTCGCCGTCGAAAGTTTCCAGGGCAGATCCGTCACCTTTCAGGGTGAAGAAAGAGTCGTGTTTTTCAGCAGTGGTGCCGGTTAGAGGCTGAAACCAGTGTGTGTAGTGGGTTACACCTTTTTTCATAGCCCAGGCTTTCATGCCGGAAGCGATTTGCTCCGCCATTTTGCGTTCCAGCTTGGTGCCATTTTTAATAGAGTTCATCAGGCTTTTATAAGCCTCGTCACTCAGATATTCTCTTACAATTCTTCCGGCAAAAACATTGCTGCCAAATACTTCGGTGATTTTACCGTTGTGTTCGGGAAGATTGGAGTCTACGCCAGCTAATCCTTCCAGCGCGGTGAAACGTAACGATTGCATGCTGTAATAATTTTACACAAAAGAACGGCAACGTCGTTGTAAATGCAAATAAATTGTTCAGTTTAACCAAAAAATTACATTTCGTGGTTTGTAAAGGCGGTTTTTTTGAGAAATGAATAAAAAAAAGAGCTCGTTAAGGTCTCAAACTGATAAATTAAAAATTTTATAATATGAAATGACGGATGCGGCCGCCCGTATAGCGATTATCAGCAGGAAAAGGGATGCCAGGGGAACGGGCACCGCTAAGGGCGACATTATCGGTGATGAAGGCGGGAGGGGATGGCGCTGAGGGAGCCATGCCGGAAAAAGAGGCGGGCGGGGGATTGTTCCTCCTTTCCGTGCGCTGCTATCATTTTTAAGGCCGTTGTATCCCCCCATTTCTTGGCATTTGCCATAAAATCTTGTAGGTTTGCATCTTCTTTTTAATTACTCGTTTTTTTATACTTAAACTACATGCAAACCACCGTAGAAATTGCTGAACAGCTGGGCCTTACTGCTGACGAGTTTGAACGTATTGAATCTATCTTAGGGCGTAATCCCAACTTTACCGAATTGAGTATGTACTCCGTTATGTGGAGTGAGCACTGCTCTTACAAAAACTCAATCGTATGGCTGAAGTCATTACCACGCGAAGGTGACCGCCTCCTCGTGAAGGCGGGTGAGGAAAACGCCGGCCTGGTAGATATCGGTGATGGATACGCAGTTGTATTTAAAATAGAATCCCATAACCACCCCTCTGCCATTGAGCCCTTCCAGGGCGCTGCTACCGGGGTTGGCGGTATCCACCGTGATATCTTCACCATGGGCGCCCGTCCTATCGCGGCGCTGAACTCCCTGCGCTTCGGCAATATCAACGATAAAAAAACACAGCACCTGGTAAAAGGTATCGTACACGGTATCGGTCACTATGGTAACTGCTTCGGTGTACCCACCGTAGGCGGCGAAACTTATTTCGAAGACTGCTACGGTACCAACCCGCTGGTAAACGCTATGAGCGTGGGTATCGTAAAAGTAGGCCAGACAGTTTCCGCTACCTCCCACGGCGAAGGCAACCCCGTTTTCATCGTAGGCTCCGCTACCGGTAAAGACGGTATCGGCGGCGCTTCCTTCGCTTCCGCCAACATCACGGAAGACAGCGCGGAAGATCTGCCGGCAGTACAGGTAGGTGATCCCTTCCAGGAAAAGAAACTGCTGGAAGCCTGCCTCGAAGTCATCAAAACCAACGCTATCATAGGCATGCAGGATATGGGCGCTGCCGGTATCACCTGCTCCACTGCCGAAATGAGCGCCAAAGGCGAACACGGTATGAACATCTGGCTGGATAAAGTACCTACCCGCCAGGAAAATATGAAAGGATGGGAAATGCTGCTGAGCGAAAGCCAGGAACGCATGCTCATCGTTGTGAAAAAAGGCCAGGAAAAACCTATCCTCGACATCTTCGAAAAATGGGACCTGCACTGCGTTCAGATCGGTGAAGTTACAAAAGACACCAACCTGAGATTCTATATGAACGGTGAACTGGAAGCTGACGTGCCTGCTGAAAGCCTCGTGCTCGGCGGTGGCGCTCCTCAATATCACCGCGCGTATACAGAACCTGCCTACTTCCAGAAAATCAAAGCGTTCGATATCCAGAACGTTCCCGATACGGAACATGCCCGCTTCGCGGCCGAAAGGATCATCGCACTGCCTAACATCGCGTCCAAACGCTGGATCTACAACCAGTACGACAGCATGGTAGGTACTGCCAACTCCACTACCAACGCTCCGAGCGACGCTCCGATCGTACTGGTGAAAGGCACCAAAAAAGCGCTGGCCATGACCACCGACTGTAACAGCCGCTATGTATTTGCCGATCCTCACAAAGGTGGCCAGATCGCTGTGGCAGAAGCAGCCCGCAACATCGTTTGCTCCGGCGGAGAACCGCTGGCTATCACCAACTGCCTCAACTTCGGTAACCCCTACGATCCGGAAGTATACTACCAGTTCGTACACGCCGTACAAGGCATGGGCGAAGCCTGCCGCAAATTCAACACCCCCGTTACCGGCGGTAACGTGAGCTTCTACAACCAGTCACCCGACGGTGCGGTATATCCTACCCCGACCATCGGTATGGTGGGCCTGCTCGATAGCCTCGATCAGCGCATCACCCTTGACTTCAAAGAAGCCGGCGACCTCGTATACCTGCTGGGCCGCAGCCGCAATGATATCAACAGCTCCGAATACCTGCACAAAATCATCGGTATCGAATACAGCCCTGCACCGCACTTCGATCTCGAAGAAGAACTGCAACTGCAGAAAGCAGTCGCTAAACTGAACAAAGCCGGCCTGCTCCAGTCCGCGCACGATGTCAGCGAAGGCGGCCTGTTCGTAACCATGATGGAAAGCGCCATGCCTAAAGGCCTGGGCTTTGAACTGCAGCTGAACGAGAAATTCCGTAAAGATGCCTACCTCTTCGGTGAAAGCCAAAGCCGCGTAGTGATCTCCATCAAACCGGAAGACAAAGAGAAATTCGAAGCAGTCATGCACGGTCTGATCGACGCAACAGACGTTTCCGTACGTTACGTGAAAATAGGCGCTGTAACCGGCGATCACGTGAAAGTAGGTGGCGAAGACTGGGGTAAAGTGAGCGACTGGAAACAGATCTACGATACTTCTGTGGAAGACCACTTAAAATAGTCACGCAAAGCGCGCAGAGATTTTATAATTTATTAAGCACGCAAAGAAGCGAAGACCACATTCTACTGATGATATTATTCAGTAAATGTGGTCTTCGCTTTTTAACTACGTTAAATTTCTTTGCGTGCTTAATAAATTATAAAATCTCTGCGCCTTTGCGTGATCAGAAATTATACCGGAAACCGAGGTTAAACCGGGCGCCGCTGCCTTTGATATAGGAATCCGTTCTCACCCGTGCCTGCGACATCACCGGGTAATAATCGGCATTCAGCAGGTTATCCACACCCAGCCGGATAGAGGCGGCGGCGTTGAACTGGTAGGCGGTATACAGGTTGACGAGCGAAAAATCACTCACCGGCCCGTTGCCCAGGTCATACTCTTTGGTATTGGGATTGGGATCGAAACGTTTCCGTACGCCGGAGTAGATGTAATACACCCCAAGGTCCCACTGTTGCAGCGGAGAATAATTCACATTGACGGTCATCTTATCCGGTGTGATGCGGGTGGTAGGCAGCCATGTCTTCACCCCGTTGACGTCCTTTTTACCTTCCACATGGGTGTAAGCTGCATTGGCAGAGAGATTGGGAAGGAACTGATAACCCGCGGTGACTTCAAAACCCTGTACGCGTTCCGGCGCTCTCTCCGGGACGGCCACGCCGTTCACGTCTTTCAGGCTGGTACCGAGGTTGGAGGTGCTGATAAAATAAGAACCGGAAGCGTTGAATTTACCGATGTTACTGTTGAAACCCGCTTCGTAGTTATTGGTAATGATCGCTTTGGTTTCGATGGTATTGATGCTGGTGGCGCCATTGCTGACGGCCTTGGCCAGCCGAAGGGTACGGCCCAGGTCATACAGGGAGAAGCTCTGGGAATAGCTGACGAACGGGTTGAACGCCGGGAACCGGGTATACCGCAGCCCGGCATTGAACACCAGTGCTTCGTAAGGCAGATTGCCGCCCTTTACGAACACACCGCCGGCATAGTTACCAAACTTGATGGTAGTATAGTCAGGAATATCGAGCCGGATGTTTTCGTAACGCAGGCCTGCTTTCACGAGGAAGTCCCTGAACAGGTAGGTTTTCAGCTGTGCATAAGGCGCCAGGTTCTTCATGTTCATTTCCGGTACGAAAGGACGTCCGTCCGTGAGTGGCTGGGCTGTTTTATCGTTCAGTACGTCAACACCCCAGGTAACGTCGCCATGCAGGTTTGGATGGAAATTGAACAGCGTATTGAAGTTCACGCGGGCGCCCATTTTTTTGGAGGTAATGGCGGAATTGCCCGGTGGCGCATAGAAATCAGAATATTCAAAGACGGTGTAAAAGTCCTGGTAGTAGAGGTTTACGTTCAGCGATGTATTACGGAAGATATTTTTACTGGTAAAATTCACATAGGCGTTGTGGTTATAGGGCGTGCCTTGCTTGTCGCCCGGATTGGTGCCGATGATACCAACGATGGGCCGTTGCCCGAATTTACCTCCGGAGTCAACATAGCTGCTGTTCTGCATGGTCCGGTAATAGTTGTACATCACTTCCAGGCGGTTGTTGTCGTTGAAGTTGTATCCCAGTTTGGCGAACAGGTTTACGTTTTCGTTCTGGCTGAGCGACTGGAAAGGGGCTATCACCTGGCCTCCGGCGTCTTTGTTGACACCGGTTTGCTCGTAGGTACCGGCCACCACGTAGTCGAATTTATTGAGGCGGCCGCTGAACTGCTGCGCCACGCGTGCGCCGAGGCTGTTGGCCGCACTGGTGAGCGAGCCGCTGGCGCTGATGTCGGTGCTGCCGCTGAAACGTTTATTGGGATTGGCTTTGATGGTGATGAAATTGATGATACCGCCGTCGGCGCCGTTGCCATAAATGGCGGTGGAACCTTTGATCACTTCTACTCTTTCAATGACAGACACGTCGATGCTGCGCATGTCTTTATCGCCGTTGCGCAGCGGGGTGGATTGCGGGATACCGTCAATCATGATTAACATACCGCGGCCACGCAAGGTTTGCCCCTTGTTGGTAGACGTATTGGTGCCCAGCGTAAGGCCCGGCACGTTCATGCTCAGCAGCTGGTTGATGTCGGTGGTGATGGCGCTTTGTTCCCGCAGTTGTTTGCCGCTGATGATCGTGATGGAAGACGGGACGGTGCCGAGTGTTTCCCGGTTACGGCTGGCGGTGACTACTACTTCGTTCAGGCCTACGTCTGACGGTTGTATGGTAAGCGTCAGGGTGGTGATACTATCGGTGATGGTGACCGGCTGTTCCAGTGTGTTGTAGCCGATGCCGGTAGCAATCAGTTTGTAGCTGCCGGGTTTTATGTTGTTGATACTAAAGGTGCCGTCTGGACCGGAGAGCGCATGTTTCTGCGTTCCTGCGAGGTAGATGCGCAGCATTGGCACGGCTGTTTGCGCCGTGTCGCGGATGGTGCCCGTGAGTTTTTGTGCGCTTGTCTGTAAAGTAGCCAGGAGTGCTATAAAGCACAGTGCCAGGTATGGTTTCATTTTCAAAGCTGATGTTTTTTAATGATGTACTTCCGGCGGTACCATATCAGGAAACCGGATATGGACAGGATGCCAGGTGCAAGGCCCAGAAGGGCGTACAGTATTTTAACAGGAATACCGCCATAGTTGCCGAAGTGCAGGGGCGCCATGGCGGCGTTGAATTTATCGCCGAAGGCGGCGTTGCTGAAATTGATTGTCTTTTTTACCTGCCCGTTGACGTCGAAATGCACGGAGGAGCTATAGCGGCCCCAGATAGGTGCTTCGTAGGCATGCCCCAGGATGCGGACCGGGTCACCGGCTTTTTTAGGCGGACGGATGCCCATGGCTTCAAACCCGGGAATTTGCGCCGCGGCCTTGGTCAGCAGCGCTTCGTAGTCAATCGGAAGGGGAGCGCCTACATTGGGAAAAGGACCGGTGGTTTTCCGGTTCTCCAGTACTTTCAATTGCATCATGAAGCCGGTGAAGGCAATGAGGAGGTTAAAAAGCAGTGCCCAGACGCCCACAATGCGGTGCAGGTTGCGCCAGCGCCGGGTGCGGCTGCCCCATTCGGGCTTCAGGCGGAAGGTGAGCACTTTGTAGATTGACTTCCGGTATACCCAGATACCGGTGAGGAGGGAGGTAAACAGCAGGATGCTGACCACCAGCATTACTTTGGCGCCTGTTTTCCCGCTCAGCAGGGAGAAGTGCAGGTAGATCAGAAAACCCGAAAAATAGCCGGTATTGGAATGTTGGTGGATGACTTCCCCCGTGTAGGGGTTTAGGAAAAGATATACTTTATGATCGGGGCCATATTCGGCCCTGACGATGGCTGGTTCTTCCGGTGTTTGCGGTAGCCGGGAGAAGAAGAGGTAGGGCGTGCCGGTTGGGAGTGACTTACCTGCTTGTTGCAACAGTTCAAACAGCGGTTTCCGTTGTGTGCCTGGTGCGATGTGGTAGGTTTCATGATGCAGCGCTTCGTCTATTTCTTCGCTGAAAACCAGCAGGGTGCCTGTTATGCTGGCAAAAAGCAGCATAATGCCTACGATGAGGCCGGTAATGCGGTGAACAGTGAAAAGCTGTTTATGCCAGTATTGTTTCAATTTCCTTATTAGTTTTTACTTGCTGCCTGATGCTGGTTGACAGGGGTGGGCACGAAAGTGCTATGTCCCGGCGGTTGACTGTAATCAGTTATCTGTTACACCAGCTATTTGCAGTCGTGGCTGCAAAGGTACTGCTGTACTGCCGGAAGCGTTTACGCAATCGGGAAAATTATTTGAAGGCAGGGGTTAAAAACGGTGATTTTGACAGTTAGCTGATTTATTGTTGCAGTCTCATACTTTAACAAGCTATTAACAAAATACCACATTGGTGTTATATGATACTGGGAAAACTACTCTATTTTTGAAATGTAGCAATGATACAACGCTAAATACAGAAAAAGATATTTATATAAAATACTTGGAATCACTTGGTTATTCCAAATTCTATGAAGACCATATATTCTACCATGTCCTGATGAAAATTTAGTGAAATTTTACACCTAGTGAAAGAACGATTTGAGTAGGGCTGAGGAAACTCAGCCCTTTTGTATTTTGATAGTTAGCCCTCCAAATATTTTGTTTGTGTAGTTTTGCATTAGCGATCTCATCAATGCTTGACGTTCAACCCGAAAAATAATGCACCTGTGAAATTTTATGTCCGCTTTATAGTTGTGAAAAGATATGTTCCCAGGATGGTAAAGGCTTTGTGGCTTTTGATCATCGCTGGTTCGGTTATTTTTATAGCTGCCTCGTTTATAGCTGCTATTAAGTTTTTATTACCCTATGCTTTAGGTGGTTGTGTGTTGGGAACAGTGGCGCAGAATTTTTTCGATCGATATAAAGAAACAGGAGCATGTGCTCTGACTGACCAGGAGATTATTGTCGCATCGGGGGAGGAAATAACAAAGTATCCGCTTTCCGCTATAACGGACCTTAAGCTGCATTTTTTGGGTTATTGGGGAATGGAGCTGAAACCAACCCGCATGCGTGGAGGGGATATGCCGAATTATAGTGATGGGGCCATGAACAGCCTTGTCTTTCGGTATAAAGGAGAGGAGGTTAAGATTGGACTTATGTTTTACCGCCAACATCTTAGCGCGATGAATACACTTCTTACGATGTGGGAGGAGCAGGGGATAACCTGCGAATTGTATGGCAGAAAGAATGTGGAGAGAAGGCGGTTCAGGATTTAATTACTCACAGAAATGCATCGATAAAAAAGCCTTCCTGCAATACAGGAAGGCTTTTTATATAAATAGTTTGCAGATGGCTTACACCATTGGAATTTCTGCCACCTGGTAAACTTTCTCGTCAAGCTTCGCTTTGGTTTCGCTGAAAGCTTTCAGTGTCAGTTCAATATCCTCGTCTGTGTGAGCAGCGGTGGGGATAAGGCGATAGATGATCTGGCCTTTAGGAATAACGGGGTATACCACGATAGAGCAGAAGATATTGTAGTTTTCGCGGAGGTCCAGGCACATGGCGGTGGCTTCCGGAATATCGCCCTGCAGGTAGATCGGGGTAACGGGGGAGTTGGTTTTACCGATGTTGAAACCGCGGGCTTTGAGGCCGTTCTGCAGTTTATTCACATTTTCCCACAGTTTTGCTTTCATTTCCGGGTGTTTGCGCATCAGTTCCACTCTTTTCAGGTGGCCGATAACGATAGGCAGCGGAATAGATTTGGCAAATATCTGGGAGCGCATGTTATAGCGCAGGTAGTTGATGATTGCTTTTTCGCCGCTGATGAAAGCGCCGATGGAAGCGCCGGATTTAGCGAAGGTGTTGAACAGGAGATCGATTTTATCCTGAACGCCTTGTTCTTCGCCGGTACCGGCACCGGTTTTACCCATGGTACCGAAGCCGTGGGCGTCGTCTACCAGCAGGCGGAATTCAAATTTATCTTTCAGGGCAGCGATTTCTTTCAGTTTACCCTGATCGCCGGCCATGCCGAAAACGCCTTCTGTTACTACCAGGATACCGCCGCCTTGTGCGTTGGCCAGTTCAGTAGCACGTCTCAGTTGTTTTTCACAATCTTCGATGTCGTTGTGTTTGAACACATAACGTTTGCCGGGGTGGAGGCGTAAGCCGTCCAGGATGCTGGCGTGGCATTCTGCATCGTACACAATAACGTCCCTGCGGCCGCAAACAGCATCGATGGCACTCATGATGCCCTGGTAGCCGTAGTTGAGCAGGGTGGTATCTTCTTTTCCCATGTAATCGGACAGTTCGCGCTCGAGCTGCTCGTGATAGTTGGTGTTACCGCTCATCATGCGGGCGCCCATCGGCGCCGCCAGGCCGTAGTCGGCTGCTGCCTTTGCGTCGGTAGCCCGTACTTCCGGATGATTGGCCAGCCCCAGGTAGTTGTTGAGGCTCCAAACTATTTTTTCATTGCCCCGGAATTTCATGCGGGGGCCTATTTCTCCTTCCAGTTTAGGAAAGGCGAAATAGCCATGGGCTCTGTCTGAATGCTCCCCAATGGGGCCCATGTGTTTCAGCAGTTTCTCGAAAATATCCATACGCTATATTATGTAATAGTTAAATGCTTTGGTAAAAAGAGGACACAAAGGTATTAAAATATTGCTTTTTCTAAACTTCGATTACTTTTGCCAGCGTCATTTTTAATGCAACAATGTTGCCGGACTCTGCCGGTAAATGTACGTTTATCTTATAAAAAGTAATAATATCTAATGAAAAGGATTTCCCTGCTTGCCTTTACCCTGGTCATCGCCACTATAGGCACCCGGGCGCAGAAGGCCACCTCACCAAAACCTTTCAATCATCTGGCGGCAGCCAAAAACAGCAAAACAGCTGCCAGACCTAAACTGATCGTAGGCATGGTCGTAGACCAGATGCGCTGGGACTACCTGTACCGCTACAGCAACAGGTACAGCGCCGGAGGCTTTAAAAGGTTGCTGCATGACGGGTTTTCCTGCGAAAATACGCTGATCAACTATACCCCCACCATCACCGCCTGTGGTCATACCTGCGTGTATACCGGTTCCGTACCTGCCATACACGGCATTATCGGCAACACCTGGTACAGTCCCGAAATAGGCCGTACCATGTACTGTGCGGAAGATACTACCATGACCACCGTTGGCAGCGCCTCCGCCGCCGGTAAAATGAGCCCGCGCAATATGCTGGTGACTACCATCGGTGATGAGTTGCGCCTGTCCAACCAGTTCCAGAGCAAAGTAGTGGGCGTGGCCATCAAAGACCGCGGCGCCATCCTGCCCGCAGGCCACAGCGCCAACGCCGCTTTCTGGTACGACGGCAGCACCGGCAACTGGGTAACCAGCTCCTACTATATGAACGAACTGCCATCCTGGGCACAACAGTTCAACAGCGAAAAATGGCCGCAGCAATACCTGTCCAAACCCTGGAACACGCTGTATCCCATATCTACCTATACCCTCAGCACCGCGGATGAAAAAGCGTATGAAGGCAAGTATAAAAACAGCACTACCGGCACCTCTTTCCCGCACGACCTGAGCAGCATCGCGAACGGTTCCATCGCCGCTTCTCCTTTCGGCAATACAATGACGCTGGAGTTTGCCAAAAAAGCCATGGAAGCGTATAACATGGGTAAGGGCGCTGTGACCGATTTCCTCGCCATCAGCCTGTCTTCCCCGGATTATGTGGGTCACCAGTTCGGTCCCAACTCTATCGAAGCAGAAGACACTTACCTGCGCCTGGACCACGATCTGGCTACTTTCTTCCAGTACCTGGACGCTAACATCGGTAAGGGACAGTATCTCTTCTTTATCACCGCCGATCACGGCGTAGCGCATGTGCCGGGGTTCCTGGAAGA
This sequence comes from uncultured Chitinophaga sp., assembly GCF_946479755.1. The sequence continues at coordinate 274,462 of NZ_CAMLHC010000004.1, forward strand.
AAACAGGCTGCCCGGTGGCACCTGGGACGACCGTGCCGCCATGAAAGACCTGAATGAGAAGCTGGCCGCGAAATTCGGTGTAAAAGACGTCATCAAAGCGGTAGACAATTACCAGCTGTGGCTGAACCACGACGTGCTGGAAGCTTCCGGCAAAAACTACAACGACATTCAGCAGTTCATCATTACCACCCTGCAGAAATCACCGGCCGTTGCCAAAGTTTTCCCGATAAAGGACCTGATGATAACAGTGTTGCCCGAACCGATGCGGACCATGATGACCAACGGTTACAATACCAAGCGCAGCGGCGATATCCAGATCGTGCTGTCCCCCGCTTATATTGACGGCGGCAAAACCGGCACCACACACGGTTTATGGTATCCTTACGACGCACACATCCCGCTGGTATGGATGGGATGGGGTGTGAAGCCTGGTAAAACCAACCGTACCGTGGGAATGACGGATATTGCGCCTACCCTGGCCGCCCTGTTGCGTATCCAGATGCCCAGTGGCAACGTAGGACAAGTGATCCAGGAGATTACTCATTAAAAGTTTATTCCTTATATTGCTCATGGAAGTACGGATGGTACCACCCCTGGTGGCCATCCGTACTACGTAATTCTTTACCATATGGAATTCAACTTGTTGCAATATGAGGTGGCGTCCCGTGTCGCCACGATCACGCTGAACCGGCCCGACAAGCGGAATGCGCTGAACGGCCAGCTGGTAGCGGAGCTTCGGCAGGCATTTGCCCGGGCTGCTGCCGCAGACGACGTGAAAGTGATTATTTTGAAAGGCAATGGAGAAGCTTTCTGTGCCGGGGCAGACCTGGAATACCTGCAGCAGTTGCAGCAAAATACCTATGATGAAAACCTGGCTGATTCGCGGGAGCTGATGCAACTGTTCCACGAGATTTACCAGCTCGATAAAGTGGTGATAGCACAGGTAGAAGGCCATGCCGTAGCCGGTGGATGTGGCCTGGTGACCGTCTGCGACCTGAGTTATGCCGTACCCGAAGCCATGATGGGCTATACCGAAGTGAAAATAGGCTTTATTCCTGCCCTGGTGGCTGTTTTCCTCGTCCGTAAAATAGGAGAGGGAAGGGCCCGCGAGTTGCTGCTGACCGGCCGGCTGGTGACCGCCGAAAAAGCCGCCCGCGACGGGCTGATCACCGCCGTTGTACCTGCCGGAGAAATGAAGGAATATGTGGCCAAAGTGGCTGCCAGTCTATGTAACGACGCATCCGGCAACTCCCTGAAGGTGACAAAAAAATTGATTGGCACAGTGTTGGACTTACCTATACAAGACGGGCTGGAGCATGCAGCTGAATTAAATGCCGCCACCCGTGGACATGAAGATTGTAAACGCGGGATAGCTGCGTTTCTGCATAAAGAAAAGCTGGTATGGTAAAACCTACCGGCTGTCAACCACTCACCAACACCACGACTATGTCATACCGGTTGTTTTTAACATATTTCCTGCTCTTTATCACCAGCCCTATACTGGCACAGCGCGTCATTTCCGACGCCAAGATCGTTTACAAGATAGACCTGCCACCTGAGCGGGCGCAGATGGACGCTATGCAGGAGGGCAGCACCCTTACGCAGTACATGCGGGGGCAGTTGAGCAGGATAGACATGGACTTCAACATTGTCAAATACACCTACCTGATCAACAGCAAGGAGGAAACGCTGACCACGCTGATAGACCAGCATGGCAACAAGTACCTGATCCGGGCCAGCAAGGGGCAGTACGAAAAGGAGCTGAAGCAGTATGAGAATGTACAGTTTAAGGACCAGCCAGAGACCCGGCAGATTGCAGGCTATACCTGTAAAAAGACTATTGGCACTATGCCGGACGGGGTGACCACCTTCGAAGTATATTACACACCCGACCTGGTGCCCGAAAACAGGCATTATAACCGCCGTTTTGCCAATCTGAAAGGGATACCCCTGGAATTCGAGATCGTGACCAAAACCGGCTCCAAAATGCGGGTAATTGCCACCAAAGTGGAATTGTATCCTATCCCTGCTTCTTATTTTGATGTACCGAAGACCGGTTATAAGGTCGTAAGCCCGGAAGAGCTGAAGAATATGCAGTAATGTGATCGCCGGAGCGCCCGGCCCGGAGGGGTTGCAGGGGTGTTCTGGCAGGCAGAAGCTGATCAGACGAGGGCGTAGCCATCTCCCGAAACAAATATAAAAGTAAAAAGGCCTATCAAGAAGTCGTTAAACTTGTTGATAGGCCCGTATTTGTATTGAAGAAACGTTAAGGTCAGCCTTTCTTAAGCGGCAGGATAATCTGCAGTTTTTGAAAGTTCATGTTGCTGGGCTGCTGTATGGGTTGTACAGTGTAAGGCACCACGTATGTCATATTACCTTTGGTATAGGTCATGACAGATTGAAAATTAATCACATTGGTATTGGTGAACTTAAAATTCGAATTGTAGCTGCCTGTGAATCTGTAACCGGCGTCCAGGGCCAGGTTAGTTTTGGGCATGGCGGTATTCAACACGAAATGGACGTTATCGGTCTTTTTCGCCTTTTCTTTTTCATTATCGGTGGGCAAAAGGGTATTTGCCACTGCGCTAATGGCAAACAGAGCCATAGCGCCTGCTAACAAACAGGACAATGAAAAAGTCTTTGATATGTGGATTTTCGTTTTCATTGTAACACAAATATACAAACTTATTGGATCTGTTATATAACAAATCCTTAACGCAAATTACAACAAATTCTTAATAAAATGTTAAAAAGTTTATAAACGGTTTTAAATGCTGCGATTTGGTGGATACAGAAATGTCTTATATTTACATTAATGAGTAAAGATTTTTCTTTTTTAAACGAGGATTTTGATGATCTGAGAGACTTGTTGCAGCAGTTTGAAAATCTGAGGGCGGGCAAATCTCACTCTTTTCTGGACGAGGACTCATTTGAGCAGATCATAGACTACTATGACGAGCAGGACGAAATGCCGACCGCATTACAAGCCGCCGAAATAGCCATAGCGCAGTTCCCCTATTCCTCTACACTCCTTCTGAAAAAGGCCAACTTACTGATAGAAACCAAGAAGTACAAAGAAGCCCTTCATTTACTGGACAAAGCCGCTTTGCTGGACCGCAACGATATCAACCTATATATCCTGCAGACCGACGTATACCTGGCGCTGAACCAGCATCAGAAGGCGGCGGACGTGCTGAATGAGCAGATTGACCAGTTTGAGGGGGAGGACAAGACGGAATTATTACTGGAACTGGCCGACGTATATGATGACTGGGAGGAGTTTGAGAAGGTGTTCGACTGCCTGAAAATGGCGCTGGAGCATGAGCCCAACAACGAGGAAGCGCTGCACAAGATCTGTTTCTGGACGGAGTTTACCGGCAGAAACGAGGAAAGTATCCGGTTACATACCTGGATCATCGACGAGCATCCGTTTAACCAGCTGGCCTGGTTTAACCTCGGCACCGCTTACCAGGGGTTGAAACTGTATGAAAAAGCCATTGACGCTTATCAGTACGCCGTAGCCATCGACGAGAAATTTGATTATGCCTACCGTAACATGGGCGACGCCTATATCCGCCTGCGTAAGTACGCCGATGCGATCGAAGTATTACAGAAGCACCTGGAGATTGCCAAACCCGAAGACGTGATCTATGAGGCCATCGGCCACTGTTATGAGCGGCAGCGTAAGTATACCCAGGCCCGTTATTACTACCGGAAAGCTTCCCACCTGAGCCCTAACGACGATAAGTTGTTTTACAAGATCGCCGTGGCCTACATGATGGAGGAAAACTGGGACAATGCCGCCAAATCACTGCTTAACGCACTGAAAATAAACAAACAAAGCGCTGAATACAACATGAGCCTCGGCGAATGTTACCTGCAGATGGGCAAGGAAAAAGAAGCGCTGCTTTATTTCGTGAACGCCGTGCGTATCCGCCCGAAGAGCATACAGCCCTGGCAGGAGCTGGTAAAAGGCCTGTATGTGTTTGGTTTCCTGGAGGAAGCGCTCGAGCAACTGGCCGCTGCTGAAGAAAAAGCCGGCCGTAAACCGGTATTCCAATATTACCGGGCCGCCATCCTGATAGCCCAGGGTAAAACAAAAGAAGGATTGCTGCACCTGGAAACCGCGCTGCAGCAGGCTCCCAAGGCCCTTAAAAAACTGGTGGAGCTGGACCCAGCCATTTTACAGCATGTGAGTGTGGTAGACCTGATCGCTCAATACCGCAGGAAACGTTAACCAATGTTATTTACTTTTAAAATAAAGTATAGTCTTCTTATTTTTGCGCCGGCTTTTTAAATTGTCATGGACATAAGCCATTGTATTTCCGGTTACTAAAATTGCAGCTAAACTATCCCAACTTGCCAGGTGAAAAATAGTGTATGTTTTACTGACCAATAAGAAGATAAAAATATTTCAAATGAATTTTAATCTGACACAAATCCCGGAAAGGACGCAGAAACCCCGCACCCATGGGCTTACCATGGTGATGGACAAGGGGCTTAGTTTGGAAGAAGCAAGAAATTTTTTATCGGCGTCGGGACCTCACGTGGATATCCTGAAGCTCGGCTTTGGTACTGCGTTTGTCACGCCCAACCTGCGCGCGAAAATTGAGCTTTACCAGTCGGCCAACATTCCGGTATATTTTGGCGGTACTTTGTTTGAAGCATTTCTGATCCGTAACCAATTTGATGAATACGTGAAACTGGTGAAGGATTACGGTATTAGTTACATGGAAGTGTCTGATGGCTCTATCATCATCCCGCATGCTGAAAAATGCGGCTACATCGAAAAACTGTCCAAAATTGGTCTGGTATTGAGTGAAGTAGGCTCCAAAGATGCGGAGCATATTATCCCTCCTTATAAATGGATCGAATTAATGAGAGCGGAACTGTCTGCCGGCGCCACCTACGTGATCGCAGAAGCCCGCGAAAGCGGTAACGTAGGCATCTACCGCGGCACCGGTGAAGTACGTGAAGGCCTGGTACAGGAAATCCTGACCCAGATCCCCGCTGAAAAAATCATCTGGGAAGCGCCACAGAAAGCACAACAGCTGTACTTCCTCGAACTGGTAGGCTGCAACGCCAACCTCGGCAACCTCGCCCCGCATGAGGTGATCTCCCTCGAAGCCATGCGCGTAGGCCTGAGAGGCGATACCTTCCACCTGTTTCTCGACAAAGAATAATTATTCCGTAAAGGAATGATATATTGGGACCTGATTATTTATAATGCAACAAAACATTCTAAATAATCAGGTCCTTTTCTGTTTTAAATCATCACGCATGAAAACATACGGTCTTATTGGTTATCCGCTCAGCCACTCTTTTTCCAAAGGTTTTTTTACCCGGAAATTTGAAGAGGAGCACATCGCCGGATGTCAGTATGAAACCTTCCCCATACCCGCCATCACCGAATTGCCGGCACTGCTGGCGCAGCATCCGGACCTGTGCGGACTGAATGTCACCATTCCCTACAAAGAACAGGTGATCCCGTATCTCGATGAACTGAGCGAAGCCGCCGCCAATATCGGCGCGGTCAACTGCATCCGCCTGAAGGACGGCAAAAAGAAAGGCTTTAACACGGACGTAATCGGGTTCCGTCAATCCCTGCAGCCTTTGCTGCAACCGCATCACAACCGGGCCCTCGTACTGGGCACCGGCGGCGCCGCCAAAGCGGTCATGTATGCCCTGCAGGAAATGAACATCCCTTACACAGTGGCCAGCCGTACACCCGGTAACGGCACCGTGGCCTACAGCTCGCTGGACCAGGCCGCCATGGAAGCCCATACGCTGATCATCAACACTACGCCACTGGGCATGTACCCTAACGTAGACGCCTGTCCGGATATTCCGTACGCCTCTATCACTTCCCGGCATCTGTTGTACGACCTGGTATACAACCCGGCAGAAACCCTGTTCCTGCAAAAAGGCGCTGCGCAGGGAGCCGTCATCAAAAATGGCCATGAGATGCTGATATTGCAGGCGGAAGCGTCGTGGGACATCTGGAACGGGTAGTTTCACGCAAAGCGCGCGGAGTTCACGCAAAGCACGCAAAGGAGCAAAGAGCGCAAAGATTATATAAGCGAGCAGAGAAAGCAAAGGAGCGAAGATCAAATCGAATTGATCTTCGCTCCTTTGCTTTCTTATTTAAACTTAAAAAAATCTTTGCGCTCTTTGCTCCTTTGCGTGCTTTGCGAGAACCTCCGCGAGCCTGCGAGTATTATATAGGTTTGATCATATAATACATACATGTGGTCACAAAATCGCGCACATATGGGATCGCTGCTACCGGTTTCCACTGTTCGCGGGCGCTGACATTGAACTTGTATTTGTAAATGGGATTGATCAGGTAAAACCGGCGCTGCGTGATTTTATAGCCCTGCCGTTTGACGATCCGCTCAAACCGCTCAATGGAAATACCGGTAGACTTCACGTCCATCAGTTCGGACACGATATCATTTTCTTCACCGAACATCCGCAGTACACCACGATAAACCGGCCGGGGCAGCAGGTGGATATAAGGCACCATGCTCAGGAACTTATTATGACAGATCTGCTGGTGGCCGCCGTGCGGCATGTACCAGGGCGGAAAACCAAAGTACACCTGTCCGCGTGGCGTAAGCAGCTGTTTCAGATGACCCACGATTTTCTCCTGGTCCGGTATATGTTCAATGGCATCTTTCAGGATGATCACATCGAAGGAGTTACGGAATTCTCCCAGGAAATCGACATCATAAATATTTTTGGCGATCAGCTTCAGTTGCCCGGTGGTTTCGTATTTCCCCAGAAAACTTCTGGCCAGTTCTATCCTGGCAGGCGCCAGGTCTACTCCCACACAGTGGCAGCCTTTCTCCAGCAACGGCGTCAGCACGCCGCCCTCGCCGCAGCCTACTTCCATGACGCGCAGGCCCTCCAGCTGCGGAAACTCCTGCTGGATAAACGGCACCACGTAATCGCGGGAGTTGTCTACCTGCTGCTGATAACGGAGCGTTGCATTCTTATGGTGTTCTAATGACATGTTAGCAAAATTGCGTGAATTTATGCAAAAGCTTCTAGCTTTTAGTAGTTATTGGTTACAATATTTTACTATATAACCAGTAGTTATACAGGATATGGTCCGCTAAACGTGATTTAGCTATCTTTGCGGGATGCAAACAACCGATAAGACGAAATACCAGGAAGGAGCTGTAATACTGGTTAATAAACCGCTGACATGGACTTCCTTTGATGTAGTACGCAAAATAAGAAATTTAACGAAAGCCAAAATAGGTCATGCCGGCACGCTGGACCCGCTGGCTACCGGGCTGTTGATCTGCTGCACCGGAAAAATGACCAAAAAAATAAACGAATACCAGGCTCAGGAGAAAGAATATACAGGCACTTTTACCCTTGGCGCCACCACACCTACTTTCGACATGGAATCGGAGCCGGAAAATTTCAAAGACATCGCCGGTATTGATGAAGCTACCCTGAAAGCCGCTACGGAAGGGTTCTTAGGCGAACTTATGCAGCTGCCGCCCATTCACTCCGCGATCAAACAAAACGGTAAACCGATCTACCTGCTGGCCAGAAAAGGGGTGGATGTGAAAGTAGAACCGCGTAAGATCACCATTTCGGAGTTTGAGATTACCAAAATAGAACTGCCTGTTGTGCATTTCCGCGTGGTATGTAGCACGGGCACGTATATACGCTCTCTTGCCAACGATTATGGCGCTGCTTTAGGCTGTGGCGCTTATTTGAGCAGTTTGTGCCGTACCCGTATCGGTGCATTCAGGCTGGAAGAAGCGGTGGATATGGAAACTTTTATAGCTGCCAACAGCGCTCCTAAAACGGATAACCAATAGCGATATTCCAGATAATATTATCTCTGCGCCATTTGCCGCTTCCCAGGTTCCACTCGCTGAGATACCAGCCGTTGTTGCTGTCTGCATAATAAGGCACTTTCACCGGGATGCCCCAGTCGAGCCGGATCAGGAAGAAAGAGAAATCCAGTCTCAGGCCGGCGCCGGTGCCAATGGCCAGATCGTGATAGAGCTGGTCAAAACGGAATTCGGAGCCGGGCCTTGTCAGGTCCTTCTTGATCATCCAGATATTACCCATATCCAGGAAGGTAGCGCCTTTGAGATTGATGGTGCCGCCAAACATCCGCAGCAGGTCAAAGCGGTATTCCACATTGCCTTCCAGCTTCATATCACCGGTTTGGTCCGGGAAGATCTGGGCGCTGGCAGAAGTATCTTTATAAGAACCGGGACCCAGCGTGCGCAAACGGAATGCGCGGATACTGTTAGGGCCGCCGGAAGTGAACTGCCTCACATAAGGCAGCACGGAGGAAGTGCTGTAAGGAATACCCACCCCTGCATAGATCCTCGTCGCCAGCCCGCTATGAACGCCCAGTCGCCAGTAGTGGCGGTAGTCGGCCTCCATCTTCACAAAATTGGAAATATTTACTTTGGTGAGGGACTCGATATTTGATCTCTTGCCGGTAGCCATATCCACCAGGCTGTTGATACCATTCAGCCACAACCCCGATTCTTCGATGTTTGCCCGGAAATAACTGTAATGCCGCTGGTGCAGCAGGTCATTGTTGCTGTAAATGAATGAAACGCTTTCCCCGCCTATCAGCGCCGGCTCGAAGCTGCGCTTCAGGTAAGGGTTGGGGTCCACTGTCTGTGCCTTGAAAGTAGGATCGAGGTTCACCCCCACATAGTTGAGGGTAAAAGGTTTTACAATCCAGCGTTTGTACAGGCTTTCGTTCCAGTCGTAGCCATAGGAGAGGTTGATACTGGTGATGTCGAACTTCTCGATACGCGACAGGTAGTTGGCGCCGAAAGTGAGCCTGGTTTTCACATTGGACCGGGCGGCCTGCCGGATATTGAACGGCAGCGCGAAACGGGGCCAGGTAAAGCCCACCTCACCGCCAAACTCCCTCGATTGCAGCACCCATCCTTCCTTTTGTCTGTTTACCAGCTCAATACCGGTGTTGAGGCTCATACTCAGCTGGGTAGCGCTTTTAGCGAGATTGATATGCCGGTAGTTGAGGCTGACGCCGGAACCCAGCGTATAGTCGGAACTGTTGCTCACCTCGAAGTTGACACCCAGCTCCTGCCGGCGGCGGGGGGTAAGGAAGAGATAGGCGTCCAGTCCGTGCGCGGTGTCTTTGTTTTCCTTGTATTGAAGGGTGACGAACTGCCATACGCCGAGGTCATAGAGTTTGTTGACCGTATTATTGTACTGCTGCAGCGAATAGGTTTCCCCGGGTCTGAGCAGGATGGATTTAGACAATGTTTTTGGTTTCAGGATGTCCTGGTGGGAGCGGATGGTAATGTATTTACGGTTGTCCTGCCGAAGGGTGGAATCGTTGGGATTGCCGTTCAGCGGGAAGTCCGGGTATGCATATATTTTACTGATATGATAGCGCTGCCAGGTGGCGTTGGCGGAATCTTCCGGGTTTTTGATCCTCACTTCCACGTCCATCGTCGGTTTTTCGCGGCCTTTGTTTTCTGTGAAGATGTTCACAAATCCTTCGAAGGGATTGAGGGAGTTACGGAACAGCGCTTTGTTGAGGGTGTCGACTTCAAACTCAATAGCGTCGCGGCCGAATTTATAGTAACCGGCGTCGCGGATAATGCGGGTGAGCCGCTCCCTTTCAGACGACAGGGTGGCCGACTTGTAAGCCACGCCTTTTTTCAGGGGGGACAGGTTCTGATTGGCCTGTACCACGGCGAGGATGTTGGAATCGGGCACCTCGTAGGTAATTTTATCCAGTACGAAGTTGCGGCCGGTATTTACTTTATAGGTAATGCTGGTCTTGCGGCGTTTGTCGCTGGCGTCGGCTTCTACGGTAGCATAGAAAAAACCCTGGTTATGCAGGTAGCTGGTCATGCGGGCCATAGACTCCCTGGTTTTAGCGGAGTCGTAAACCACCGGTTCTTCCATGTTTCTTTTGGAGAGCACCATATTCCAGAACCAGCTGGATTTTTTCTCGTTATATTTCTGATTGTACAGCCATACCTTAATACGGGTAGCCAGCAGTTTTTTGTTGGGCTGCTGGGTCATCAGGGATTTGGAAGAGAGGGAGCTGCGGATATCCTGTTTTTCGGAGTTGAGGATGTCCCCATTTACATCTACCGTGCTGCTGACGTATAAGGTCTGGTTCTGTTGCAGGTATTTGGTGTTGGAACATGCGCCCAAAGCCAGTATGCCAACCAGTAGCAGCAAATATCTCAGCAAAGAAATTCTCGAATTGGGTGGCGGCTGCATCACGGGCGAAAACGTTATAATATTTTAAATGGTAATACTGAACCCTACCTCCTGCCAGCCTGTTTCTTGGCTGATTAAAAGAAATCGTGTAGGTTTGGCCTCATGTTGTCAAAGGCGCAAATTAAATATATTCAATCATTACAGCACAAAAAAAACCGTCAAAAATCCAGCCAGTATATTGCGGAGGGGGATAAGATCGTACAGGAGCTACTACAGGCGGGCATGCCCGTGAAAGCGGTATATGCCACCAGTGCATGGCTGCTTCAGCACCGGGAGGCGGTGGACCGTTTGCCGGCGGATGCTGTAAAGGAAGTGGATAATGCAGTCCTGAAACAACTGTCGGCGCTGACCACGCCCAACAATGCCATGGCGCTGCTGGACATGCCGGCAGCCGATACCGGTCTCCCTCCGGAAGGAGCGGTCGTACTGGCGCTCGAAGCTATCCAGGATCCGGGCAACATGGGCACGCTGATTCGTATAGCCGACTGGTTTGGTATCCGTCAGCTGATCGTTTCCCCCGACTGTGTGGATGTGTACAATCCCAAAACCATACAGGCTACCATGGGCAGCATTGCCCGGGTACAGGTGAAGGAAATGGATATCCTGCAGTTGCTGGAAGAAAGTAAGCTGCCTTCCTATGCAGCCACCCTGCATGGGGAAGACATCACCCGCTTTACCACCCTCCGCGAAGGGATCATCCTGATCGGTAACGAAGGGAGAGGACTGACGGACGATGTCATTGCCCGCGCCACCCACCGGATCACCATCCCGCGCCTTGGAGGCGCAGAATCCCTGAATGCCGCCGTAGCCGCCGGCGTTATCTGTGGCAGATTATTGATTTAATAGTAAGTGATGCCCCGATATCTTTTTCTGTGTTTGTTGATACTGTGTTTCGCCTGCCAACGTCCCGCACCGCGACAGGTAACTCCTGCTTTTTACTACTGGAAACAGACATGGACCGGCAATGCCAGCGAAATGCAATATCTGCGCGGACTGCCGGCTAAAAGACTGTATGTTAAGATGTTTGATACCGACAGGGACCCGGCCACCGGTCAGCCCATGCCGGTAGCCATACTGCGGCAACAGGCGCCCCTGCCTGACAGTGTGGACATTATCCCGGTGGTATTTATCGTGAACGAAGTGTGGGAGAAGCCGGACACCGCGCTGGCTTTTAATATGAACCGGCTGTTGGAACAGTTGTGCCGCGACATTCCCGCCGGCCGTATCCCCGAAGTGCAGATGGACTGCGACTGGACCCGCAGTTCCCGGGACGCCTACTTCGCTTTCCTGCAACAGTTGCGGAAACAGCCATTCTTCCGTCATCGTACGCTTTCCACCACCATCCGGATGCACCAGGTGAAGTTTGTGACCGCCAGCGGCGTGCCGCCGGTGGATAAAGGCCTGCTGATGTGTTATAATATGGGCGATCTCCGGAAAATGGGCAGCCACAACTCCATCCTGGATGAAAACACCATGAAATCTTATATCGGCAGTGACAGGGTATCCGCATATCCGGTACCTTTGGATATCGCTTTGCCGCTGTTCGACTGGTCGGTATTGTTCCGGGATGGCCGTTACGCCGGTATCCTCCGCAGCATAGACGATGCCGCGCTGCGCGACACCGCCCTGTTTGCGCCTTCCGGCAATCTCTATACGGTGCGGAAAGACAGTGTGGTAAACGGTTACCTGCTCAAGGCCGGTAACGTGGTGCGCCGCGAAACCAGCGATCCCGCGGTGCTGGAAAAAGTATCCCGCATGGTGGCCCGGCAACGGCAGGACTATAACCCGGTCGTTATTTTTTATCATTTGGATTCAGTAACCCTTCATAATTATCCGTTGGATGAACTACAAAAAATTTATCGTTTTTTCCATTAGCTTCTGTGCTGTGCTGTTCGGCAATGTGATCTATACCCTGTCCTGCGGACCGGATGCAGATCCCTATGACTATTACATCTCTTTCTTTAACCCTTATCAGTCAGGGAAAGGATATGAGCCGTTTTATTATACCGGCATGAGCCCTTTTTATGACGAAGCCACATCGCCTTCCGAACTGGAGGAGAATATAAGCGACTGGCAGCGGTTTGCCGGGGATAAGGTAAAAGCGGCAGATATCCGCCAGTACGTTTACACGTATACGAAAGACCAGATGTCGGCCGTGGTGACCCGCAGCACGGCTGCTTTGCCCGACAGTGTGCGCAGCAACACCTTTGCCAGTTTCCTGCAGGAGGGGCGTAACCAGGATGCTGCCCGCTACCTGCTGTTCGCGAAAAGCTGCGAACCGTCTGTGAACGTGGCCGATCGCTGGACGCCGCCGGACCGTGACAAGTCCGTGATGGAAGCTTTAAGAAAGGAAGCGGCCGAGCTTTATGAAAAAACCGGTAATAAAGAACTCCGCGAGCGTTATGCTTTTCAGCAGGTAAGGCTGCTGCATTACAGCGGCCGGTATGAAGACGCCTCCGTTACGTTTGATAAATTATTTAAGAAACCCGGCTCTTCGCTGATGTATTACAAAGCACTGGCCCTGAAAGCGGGCGCCGTGCAGCATATGGGCGATTCTGTGCAGGGCGCTTACCTGTTTTCCCGTGTGTTTGACAAAGCGCCTGCCTTGCGCGTCAGCTGTTATACCAGTATGAAATGGGGCAATGCGCCGGAAGAAGCGGTTTACAATCTTTGTAAAGATAACCGGGAGAAGTCTATGGTGGCGGCTATCTACGGCATGAGGAAGGACGAGATAACACTGGAGCCGCTGAAGAAAGTATACGATTTTGATCCTGCGTCCCCGGCGCTGACCGTATTAATCGGCCGTGAGATCAGCAAGCTGGAATCCCGTTTTCTCGACAGGGTTGTTTCCACTTCCACCGATTCGGCGTCTATGGCCAACATCGTGGCGTTGCCGCCGGAGATGGCCACTATCGCCAATACGAAAATACGGCCGATGATCAGCTGGATGAACAGTGTGATCGACAAAGGAAAGGTGAAAGACCCCGCTTTCTGGCAGGTGAACTCCGCTTATCTTTCTTACATGTGCCGCGACTACGATGTGGCAAGAGCCCAGCTGAACAAGGTGACCAGCAAAGAGCCGGCTATCCGTAACCAGTGGGAGGTAGTCAACCTGCTGATCAACATCAACGAACATAAAACCATCGATAAAGCGCTGGAAGATAAATTACTGGGCACCTTTAAATGGCTGGATGGCCAGCTGGGAGCTGCACCGCGGCCGGAAGACTGGTGGGCGAGCGGCCGTGACAGGTTTTTCAGCAAAACCTACCGCAATCTGCTGGGCGCTATCCTGGCGCCGAAATATCATCAGCAGAAAGACTATGCGAAAGAAGCGTTGGTCCGTGGCCGTTGCGACAGCCTGCATGTATATGATTATTTCCTTTCCGGTCAATCCGCTACGGAGCAGATCCGTGATGAGATGAACACCGCGCAGCTGCTGCAATTGCACAACTTCATGAAGTCCACCGATAAAACGCCTTATGAGGCCTATCTCGCAAGCTTCTTCCCGAAAACAGTGGATATGAATGCCAGCATCGCAGAAAGTTACCTGCGCGTGCATGATTTTAAAAATGCGCAGCAATGGTTCAGAAAGGCCGGTAATATGGAAACTTCTTACCTGGTGTTTAAAGAACTGTTCCAGGACTTCGGGTTGGATAGCGCGGAGAAAGCCTATCCCAAAGTGATTACGCAGTTACAGTTTTGCGACAGGATGCTGGCCTTGCAGGATAAGATGAAGGTAACGCCGGTGGATGCGAAGGTGTACTATGAATATGCTACCGGCTTGTTTAATATCAGTTACTACGGCAGAACGTGGAATTTTGTAAGAAGATTCCGTCCTTCCACTCAGTGGTATACTACCGCCTGTGAAAAAGATCCTTTCGAACGGCAGTATTTTGGTACCTATGCTGCGGAAAGTTACTATCTGAAAGCCGCGCAGGCGGCCACAGATCCTGAGTTCAGGGCAAAATGTTTCTTTATGGCAGCGCGTTGTTACCAGAAACATGTGCCACCGATGGACGACAGCGATAAATACTACGGAGCGTTGGTGCGTAACCGTTACTTCCCCGTGTTGAAGAGCAACTATTCCCAGACACGGCTGTACCAGGAGGTATACGGACAATGCAGTTACCTGCGGGATTATATTAAAAGCGGAAAATAAAGTTATTTGAACTGGATCGCTTTTACCGGTGTGATCCTCCGGATAATAAGCGATGGAATCAGCAGTACCAGCAGGCAGATGGCAAGGGTACCAAGGTTAATCAGCAGTATCTCATGCCATCTGATATCGATAGCGGCCACCGACATGTAGTAGGACTCTTCCGGGAGTTTGAAGATGCCGGTGGCCTTTTGCAGAAAAGCCAGTCCGAGCCCGAAAAAGTCGCCGATCAGTACCCCCATGAGGATGATGTAACCCGCCTGGAAGACGAATACTTTCTGGATCTGCCAGTCGCGCATGCCCAATGCTTTGAGGATGCCCACCATATTGGTACGTTCCAGTATCAGGATGAGGATAGCGGTGATCATGTTGATAACAGCCACGATGGTCATGATCACGATGATGATCAGTTCATTCTGGTTCTGCAGCTGTAGCCAGTCGAAAATATTGGGGTAGATATCGCGGATGGTGCGGGTAAAGAGTTGATCGGGGAGTACGTTGTTATCGATGATGCGGGCGGTGGTGTCCATCAGGTGATAGTCTGACAGCATGATCTCATAACCGCCTATCTGTGTGGGTTCCCAGTCATTGAGCCGGCGAACGAGGTTCAGATCGCCGATGACATAGGTCTTATCATATTCTTCGATGCCGGTTTTAAAGATGCCTGACACCTGTAATTTGCGGGCGCGGGGTGGCAATCCGCCTCCCTGGATGAAGTAGATGATCACTTTATCATCTACTTTCAATTGCAGGTCCTGCGCCATGTTGGTGGAAATCATAATTTCCGGTGCGTAGCTGGTATCATTAAAGCGGGGTGGGCGGCCGCTCTGCATAAAACGTTGCAGCTGCGGCCAGTCGTAACTTTTATCTATTCCTTTGAAGATGATGCCGTTGATTTCCTTTTCGGACTTGATGATGGCCGATTTGGTGGCATAGGGGTTTACCGACTTCACACCGGGCACTCTTTTGATACTGTCCATCAGGGTGAGGGTGGAGGTAAAGGGTATTTCTTCCGTCAGGGGGCCGGCGTTGGGCTGGTATTGATTGACGTGAAGATGGCCCCAGAAACTGAAAATTTTGTCCTGAATGACCTGCTGGAAACCATTGACCAGGGCTGTTGCCAGAATCATGACCGCCACGCTGACTGCGGTAGCAGCAACAGCGATGTTGATGATGAATTTCGAAAAAGAGGAGGCTTTATTGAAAGCAATCCTTCTGGCAATAAAAGCAGATAATTCCATTGAACTGAATTCGATTAGGACAAATGTAGGAAATCAAAAATCAAATCTCTAAATAAGCAAATAATCGTAACTTGAATACAACCAAATAGCCAGTATGCGTACAGCAGCTTTTCTTTTATGGGTGGTCCTGGCCGCCTGTCTGTTTACCGGCAGGGTGATGGCGCAGGCCAATGTCATTACGCCGGACCATGTCTACCACAACAACATCAGATCCGTCAAATTCAATCAGCTGGGAGATCCCCTGAGTATGCCCATGTATACCATTGGTACCGGGGAGAAGCTGGAGCTGTCTTTCGATGATATGGACAATGATGTGAAAAACTACTATTACTCCTTTGTAATGTGTAATGCAGACTGGACGCCCGCACAGGTAAACCAGTTTGATTATATGCGCGGTTTCTCTGAAACGAGGATCCTCAACTATAAGATGTCGGCCGTGGCTTTGCAGCGGTATACACATTACAGTGTGCAGCTGCCGGGCACCGGTAGTTACCCGATCAAATCCGGTAACTATCTGCTGAAGGTGTACCTGGACAGCGACACCACGCAGCTGGCATTTACCCGCCGGATGTATGTGGTGGAATCGAAGGCCGGTATCGCCGGGTTTATCCAGCAGCCGGTGTCTCCGAAATTGTTCCGCACGCACCAGAAGATAAATTTTGAGATCAATACCGGCTCGTTGAACATCCAGAACCCTTTTGACCAGATCAAAGTGGTGATCCTGCAGAACTACCGCTGGGACAATGCGATTACTAATCTGAAGCCGCAGTTTATCAATGGCAACGTAATCAAATACAATGCGGAGCTGGATTGTGTGATCCCCGCCGGGAAAGAGTTCCGGTGGATAGACCTGCGGAGTTTACGTTTACAGACGGAAAGGGTCCGGCATTCCGAGTATCACGCCAACAGTACAGATGTATACGCCGTCACGGATTTTGAGCGGGCGGACAAGCTGTACCAGTTTATCAAAGACGTGAACGGCAAGTATTACCTTGCTACGCTGGATGACTATGACCCTAACTTTGAGGGGGATTATGCTTCTGTGCATTTCACTTTTGCGGCTCCTGAGCCTTATGCTGGTTATGACATGTATATTTTCGGGGAGATGACCGACTATGAGTTGAACGACAATAGCAGGCTCACTTATAACGCTGCCAGCCGGTCATATGAAGGAACGTTGTTCCTGAAGCAGGGCTACTACAACTATATTTACGGGCTGGTGGATAAAACAGTGCCTAACGGTAAATTCAATACGGAGTTAACGGAAGGTAGCTGGTGGGAAACGGAAAATAACTATACGATTTTGTTGTATTTCCGTCCGCTGGGCGGCCGTGCAGATGAGCTGGTGTCCAGCATTACGCTGAATTCGATCCTGAACCGCAAATAGGCGTTTGCGATAAGATAAAAAGCAAAGACCTGATGAATTGTTCATCAGGTCTTTTGCATTTTTAACAATAAAACACCTATTATATATAACAACAAAACAACCATGTTTGGGTCACACGCCTACGGTTTGCCGTAGTTTCACGATGTTGGCGGCGCCGCGTTTGATAATGATGCGGGTGCCTCTTTCGTAGGTGAAATAGCGGTAGAACCAGTTGATGAACACCACCAGTTTGTTACGGAAGCCGAGCAGGCTCATAAGGTGTACGATCATCCATACGATCCAGGCAAAGTAGCCGCTGAGGCGCATATTGGCGAATTCGGCGACGGCCCTGTTACGGCCGATGGTGGCCATACTGCCAAGGTCTTTATAATAGAAGCCTTTGAGCGTTTTTTTCTCCAGCATAAGGCGGATGTTGTGCGCCAGGTTTTTACCCTGCTGGATGGCCACCTGCGCCACCATGGGATACCCTTTCGGGAAGCGCTGGTCGTTGGTCATCTGTGCGATATCGCCGATGGCAAATACGTTGTCAAATCCTTTCAGCTGGTTGAACTCGTTGACAATGATACGGCCGTTGGGCAGCAGGATGTCTTTAGGCAGACCTGTTACCGGTACGCCTTTTACGCCGGCAGACCAGAGGAGGGATTGTGACTGTATCGTTTCCCCGTTGCTGAGGGTGATGGTGTGACCATCATATTCTTTTACGCCGGTGTTGACCATCACTCTTACACCCAGTTCCTGCAACGCTTTCATGGTGCGTTCGGATGTTTTTTCGCTGAAAGAAGCCAGCAGTTTGGGGCCTGCTTCTATCAGGTAAACATTCATGAGGGATTGGGGCAGATCGGGATAGTCTTTGGGCATGATATATTTCCGCAGTTCAGCAAAGGCGCCTGCCAGTTCCACACCGGTGGGGCCGCCGCCGACCATGACAAAGTTGAGTTTAGGTTTTATTTCTTCCGGGTCCTTCAGCAGCAGGCTTTCCTCGAATTGTTTCACTACATAATTTCTGATCTGTACCGCTTCGATGAGGGATTTCATGCCGATGGCGTTGTCTTCGATGGCTTTGTTGCCGAAGAAGTTGGTATTGCTGCCGGTGGCGAACACAAGATAGTCGTAGCGAATTTCACCGATACCTGTTTCCAGTATGTTTTCTGCGGTCCTGATACCGGTCACTTCCGCCATGCGGAAGACGAGGTTTTTCTGTTTTCTGAAGATACCTCTGAGTGGGAAAGCGATGCTGTCCGGTTCCAGGCCGGCAGTAGATACCTGGTAAAGCAGCGGTTGAAAAAGGTGATAATTGTTTCTGTCGAGCAGTACGATCTGTACCGGAGCATGTTTCAATTGCTTGGCCAGGTTTATACCGCCAAATCCTCCTCCTACAATAACTACGCGCGGTTGGGCAGACTCCGGAATGTTAGGCTGGATCATAATTCATCTGTTTATTTTGTGTTGGATATGGCATACCTCGTTATAACATTCTGATACTACCGGCAGTTCAAACGCCGTACCAGTAGTAATCTTTATCAAAGTTACAAAACTTTCAGAAAAAAATGAAAATTAAGGACATGATAAATATCAGGTTTTCAAAAATTTAATGAGGCGTTTTTAGGGTAGTCGTTGCCGTAAAATGGCTCCGCTTGTGTATGCTGGCGTTGATGGTTAAGGCTGCACAGCGCATTGGACAGGAGAGAAGCTGTGGTTGGGCTGGCATAGGGGAATGCTTCATGTTTGGGTGGAAGCCTATGATTATTGTTGTGGTTCTGCTGTGTTTTGATCTGGAAGGTGATATTGCTGGCGATGGATTAGCACTGGTCTGGTTGATACAGCTGATGAAGGCTGAAAGTTGTGGTTATACTTAGCGGTTGGCGGAGCTGGCAGGCCATGGTTTCGCGGTTTGCCGGAGTGGGTTGTGATAAAAGGGGATGCATCATTGAGCCAGCTGCTGTACAAGGATTCGAACAACAACATAGCCCAGGGCTCATGCCCCGGGCATAAAAATGTTTATCAGGAAGCCAGAAAGGCGTTATATATCAGTGCCGCAGCGACAGCGCCTGCAATTGGCCCTGCGATGGGTATCCATGCGTAGGCCCAGTCGCTGCCGCCTTTACCGGAGATCGGCAGTATCGCATGCATTATGCGTGGGCCGAGGTCTCTGGCGGGATTGATGGCGTAGCCGGTAGGACCGCCGAGGGAGAGGCCGATGGCCAGTACCACGAAAGCTACGGGCAGGGCGTCGAGGGAGCCGATGCCAGTAGCGGGCTTGGTGATATAGAATACAGCCAGTATGAAAACGAGGGTGGCAATAAATTCTGTGAGGAAGTTATAGCCGGGTGTTCGTATAGCCGGGATGGTGCAGAACACGCCCAGTTTGCTGGCGGCGTCTGTGGTGGCGTCGAAGTGTTTTTTGTAGCAGAGCCATACGAGGAGGGCGCCGAGCATGGCGCCCAGCATCTGGGCGGCGATGTAGGCGGGTACGAGTGTCCAGCTGAAGGAGCCTTTCACAGCCAGGGCGATGGTGACGGCGGGGTTAAGGTGTGCGCCGCTGTACTGTCCGGCGCAGAATACGCCGACAAATACGGCCATGGCCCATCCCATGGTGATGACGATCCAGCCGCCCTGGTTGCCTTTGGACTTGTTGAGTACTACGTTGGCGACTACGCCGTCGCCGAGGGCGATAATAAAAGCTGTTCCGATAATTTCGGCTAAGAATGGTGACATGTGTGGAATTTTTAGTCTTCTGCAGTCCAGGCCTGGGCCGCTCTGATTGCGCGTTTCCAGTCTTTACAAAGTTGTTGGCGTTGTGATGTTTCCATAGTTGGTTCGAAGGTGGCGTCTACTTTCCATTGGCGGGCGATAGACGGGATGCTGTCCCAGAACCCTACGGCCAGTCCGGCGAGGTAGGCAGCGCCCAGCGCGGTGGTTTCGGTGATGTGCGGGCGTACCACCTGCACCTGCAGCAGGTCTGACTGGAACTGCATGAGCAGGTTATTGCTGGTGGCGCCGCCATCGACGCGCAGTTCGCTGATAGGCATACCGGCGTCGCCTTCCATGGCTTTGAGCACGTCCATGGTCTGGAAGGCGATGCTGTCGAGCGCGGCACGGGCGATGTGGGCGGCGCTGGTGCCGCGGGTGATGCCCACCATGGTGCCGCGGGCGTGTTGGTTCCAGTAGGGGGCGCCCAGTCCGGCGAATGCCGGTACGAAATATACACCGTCGCTGTGAGGCACGGTAGCGGCCAGTTTTTCCACGTCGGCGGAGTGGCGGATGATACCGAGGCCGTCGCGCAGCCACTGCACTACGGCGCCGCCGATAAAGATACTGCCTTCCAGGGCATAGGTGGTTTTACCGTTGATCTGCCAGGCTACGGTGGTGAGCAGGTTGTTTTTGGACGGGATGGGTTTGTCACCGGTATTGAGTACCATAAAACAGCCGGTGCCATAGGTATTTTTCAGCATACCAGGTTCGGTGCACATTTGTCCGAACAGGGCGGCCTGCTGGTCGCCGGCGATGCCGGCAATAGGAATACGGTAGGGGGTGAGCGTTGCTTCCGAGTAGCCGTACACTTCGCTGGAAGGTTTTACTTCCGGCAGCATGGAGGCCGGGATACCGAAGAGGGAGAGCAGTTCATCATCCCATTTCATGTCGTGGATATTAAACAACAATGTGCGGGAGGCATTGCTCACATCGGTGATATGCAGCTGTCCGTTGGAGAAGTTCCAGGTGAGCCAGCTGTCTACCGTGCCGAACGCCAGTTCGCCGGCTTCCGCTTTTTCCCTGACGCCGGGCACATTGTCCAGTATCCATTTTATTTTGGTGGCGGAGAAGTAGGCGTCTATCCGCAGGCCTGTTTTGTCTTTGATGAGTTGTTCCTTACCTTCTTTGATAAGGCTGTCACAGTAGGCGGCGGTGCGCCGGTCCTGCCATACGATGGCGTGATGAACGGGTTTGCCGGTTTTACGGTCCCATACGATGGTGGTTTCCCGCTGGTTGGTGATACCGATGGCAGCGATGTTATCGCCGGTAATGCGTGCTTTGAGCAGTACTTCTGCGGCCACGCTGGCCTGGGAGGTCCATATCTCCATGGCATCGTGTTCCACCCATCCGGGCTGAGGGAATATCTGTTTGAATTCCTTTTGTGCAGTCGCTTTGATGCTGCCGTCGTGGTCGAAGATAATGGCGCGGGAGCTGGTGGTGCCCTGGTCCAGCGCAAGAATGTATTTCCCCATCCGGTTAATGGTTTTAGTGGTTAACAATTTACAAAAAAAATCCCCGGCGCAAGAACTGCACCGGGGATACACCATCTAAAAAATATCTTTGAAATTACATTTTCTTGGCATCTTCCAGGAACTTGGCGAGACCGATGTCCGTTAACGGATGTTTCAGCAGGCCGAGGATGGAATCTAACGGGCAGGTACATACGTCAGCACCTACTTCCGCACATTTAACGATGTGGAGTGCGCTGCGGATGGAAGCTGCGAGGATCTCTGTTTTGTAGCCCTGCAGGCTGTAAATCTGCGCGATCTGTGCAATCAGTTCAACACCGTCCCAGTTGCTGTCATCAATGCGGCCGATGAAGGGAGATACGTAGGCAGCACCTGCTTTGGCAGCCAGGATCGCCTGACCGGCAGAGAACACCAGGGTGCAGTTGGTACGGATACCATTCTCAGAAAACCATTTGATGGCTTTTACGCCTTCTTTGATCATCGGTACTTTCACCACGATGTTGGGGTGGATAGCGGCCAGTTTCTTTCCTTCTTCCACGATAGATTTGAAATCGGTAGAGAATACTTCCGCGCTCACGTCACCGTCTACGATTTCGCAGATGTCTGCATAATGTTTCAGGATAGCGGCTTCCCCTTTGATGCCTTCCTTGGCCATCAGCGACGGGTTAGTGGTTACACCATCCAGCACGCCGAGATCATGAGCTTCTCTTATCTGATCGAGATTAGCTGTATCGATAAAGAATTTCATACTATTAAGAATTAGTTTGTAAGGACTCGATTTGCGTCATTTGTGGAGTACACTGTCATTAGTGAAGAGGTGAGCAAATAGTAACCAGATGACTACTGACGAGCGACTAATGACCTTTAAAAAAGAAAAAAGGCAAGTTACTTATATCGCACCGCTTCAACCACCTACCCTTGCTACATTCCTGTCCTGGGGGAGTTCAGCAGGAGCTGGTCGTATAAGACTTGCCGGTTGCAAAGGTAATGCAATCCACTGAAAATCCAAATTTTATAAAAGAAATCTCAAAAAAAATGTTGGATCAGCTCCCTGGCGATGTGATTTTCTGTTTAAAAAATCAACTAAATATGTATTCACTTCATTTGTTATACTTGAATTTTTATGTATCTTGTTGACGTTTTAATCCCCGGCAGTAAGCTGAACATGTGACAGCCGCTGTCTTATCTTTCATTCAAAACTATATTCTTATGGACAACGCCAGTAGTGCGGCCGTTCTCGCCCTAATGCTCCCCTTTATTATCTTCGGGCTTGCGCTCGCCGTCTTCTCGATTATCTGTATGTGGAAAGTATACAGGAAAGCGGGTTTTGAAGGCTGGGAGTCTATCATTCCCATCTACAGCACGATCATCCTGCTGAGAATCATCGGCAAACCATGGTGGTGGCTGCTGCTGTTCTGTATTCCTGTCGTGAACATTATTTTCGCGATCATGGCAATGGACCTGCTCAGCAAAAGTTTTGGAAAAGGCACGGGCTTTACCCTCGGACTGATCTTCCTGAACTTCATCTTCCTGGCTATCCTGGCATTCGACCGTACCATCGTATACCAGGGCCCGGCAGGCGATCCCAACGCTCCCCGGCCGCAACAGGACATCAACACAATTGGAAAAAACCTCGTTTAATTTTTTAACCGCTTTATATTTTAACCTATGGATACAATTAACCAAAACAAAAGTTCCGACCTGCTCTCCGACCTGCAGGAAACCGCTAACCTGGAGCACGCCTCCAAAGGCCAGCGTTTTGCTAATCTGCTTATCGACGGCATCATTGTGGGCGTAGCCCAGAACATCCTTGCCGCGGTACTGACACTCGGGCTTATGGAATCTATTTTGCTCAGCCTGGTCATCAACCTCGCTTATTACACCGTTATGGAAGGCTTTGCCGGCGGTCGTACCGTTGGCAAAATGGTTACCGGTACGCACGTAGTGAGCACTAACGGTGAACCGCTGACCACCGGCCGTATCATGCTCCGCACCGTTTGCAGATGGGTGCCTTTCGAACCTTTCAGCATGCTGTTTGGTGATGCTCCCTGGCATGACACCTGGACGGATACCGCTGTAGTAAAAGGCAAATAAGTCTGCACGAAAATTTTTCTTTAAAAACAGGAAGGCCGAAGCAATCTGCTTCGGCCTTCCTGTTACTTATCATGTATGTCAGTTGTCGCGTGTGGTGTAGTAGTTGTAATCATTCAATACCGTTTCCAGGAAATTGGTATTGGGCAATTCGGATTCAATATGAAGCACCTCCTTTACGCGAAACGCCACCTTGGCCGCCAGCACCTCATCACCGGCCTTTAACGCTTTGTCAAGCAAGTCTTTCACCTTGTTCATGTCCCTGTCAGATAACCGCATGATCTGCGGAAACTGCGGCTGGTAGTCGGAGGCAGACATATCCCGGAAAATAGTTTCTTCAATGCTGCCCTTACGTTTGGTATTGATCACAATAGTGCCGGCCACCAGGTCGCCCAGGCGCTGACTGTAGGGCGTGCGGGCCATGACTATAATTGGCATGATTACCGGAATAAAGAACAGCCCTGCCATGAGCGGGGATTCTATCATCCGGAATATCCACCGGATCAGGTGCTGGCTCGCGGTAGGCTGGTTGCCCGTCAGGCTCACCGCTTTTATATGTAATATCTTTTTGCCGGGAGAATAACCACCCATGATGATCTCTGTGACCAGGAAATACAACATGACAGGTACCATCGCTACCAATATAACCAGTACCATCCGGGCATCGCTGTTTATCTGAAAGGTGGAAATCACCATAAACGCCGCCAGGACATATACCCCGCGGATTGCGAAATCAATGAGCCACGCCAGAAAACGCGTCATCGCCTCCGCCGTTTCAAATTCGAGGTCAATGTTGAAGGAAGTTGGTATTTTTATGTTGCTCATACTCAAATTTACATATTAGTTTATATATTGTTAAACGATTTAGTATGTTTGCCCGATACTCCCCTTGTGCTGTAGGAAGATATCCGGATTTTAAATGGGAATTTGACTCACTATGAGAGAATCATTGTTTATCAAGAAAAATTTGCCCCGCTGGAAACAAATCCAGGAGGAGCCAACCGAGGACCCCGACGAAATGGCGGAAAGATTTGTTTCCTTGCTGGATGATCTCTCTTATGCCAAAACATTTTATAGCTTCAGTAAAGTCACCCGATATATCAACGGACTGGCGGCCGGTATTTACCAGCGTATCTACCAGAACCGCAAAGAAGAAGTAGGCCGTTTTCAGTTGTTCTTCCGGTATGAGCTGCCACTGTTGTTCCGCCAGTATCACCGGCTGCTGTTGTTTACCCTCTGCTTTTTCCTGCTGTTCTGTATTATCGGCGCTTTTTCATCCGCACATGATGAAACCTTTGTCAGAGGTTTTTTGGGAGATGAATATGTGAATATGACGGAACGGAACATTGCCAACAATGATCCATTTGGCGTATATAAGCAAGGCAATCCGCTGCTGATGTTCCTGCAGATAGCTGTCAACAATATACGGGTATCCCTGATGTGCTACGTGGGCGGTATTTTCCTGGGCGCGGGTTCCCTGTACCTGTTGCTGCACAACGGTATTATGCTCGGCGTATTCCAGTATATCTTCTTTTCCCATGGCCTCGGCTTCAAATCCATACTGGTGATCTGGATACACGGAACGCTGGAGATTTCCAGCATCGTTATCTCCGGTTGTGCCGGTATTATTCTCGGAAAAAGCCTGTTGTTCCCCGGCACACGCAAGCGGCTGGACTCCCTGCGCAAAGGCGCGAAAGACGGTATCAAAACCATGGTGACGCTGATTCCCGTTTTCCTGGTGGCGGCATTCCTTGAAGGCTTTGTTACCCGGTACACAGAAATGCCGCTGTGGCTTAGTCTTTTTATACTCGCCGCCTCGCTGTTGTTCATGGTCGGTTACTTTGTCATATACCCGATCCGTTTACACCGTCAGGGATATCGTTTAAGCGAGGCCGGCAAAGTGATCGTCCCGATGCCCGGTCCAAAGCAGTTAAGTTAATATGATGAGAAGAGTTTGCAGAAAATATGGTCAGCGACTGCTGTTGTTATGCCTGCTGAGTGTACCGCTGACAGCGATCAGCCAGGATACGCTGCCTCCGTCAGCAGAAGAGCCGCCGCCGCAGGCGCCGGTGGAAGCCGTGCCGGCAATGCCTGTGGAAGAAGATGCTGCCATGGAAACAACACCGGTACAAACCAGCCCTCTTGTAGATGAATACGGAAACGAAATAGAACTGCCTCCCTTTGATAAACGGGCGGTAGACGCCGGCGTTGTCGAGAAGCTGAAGGCAGATAAAAACATGCAGTACCGCGACAAGCCCATTGAAAAAGCCAACAGCAAAAGCAATGAACGGTTTGCCGCTTTTATGGCGATGGTGCTCTATGTCCTCTGGAAGTTCAGCTGGGTGATCCTCGTGCTGCTGCTGGCGGGCCTCGGTTACCTCTTGTACCGTTTTATGAAAACCAATGGCCTGAGTGTCTTCCGGAAACCAAAACTGATCGATGGCCTGGAGGAAATACAGGAAGAAGACCTGCAGAGCGCAGGAGAGTACGAACAAAAAATCCGTGTCGCCATCGCTGCCGGAGAAATCAGGCAGGCTGTCCGCTGGTGGTACCTGTACACGCTCTTTCAGCTGGCCAGCCGACAGCTGATCACACCCGGAAGGGAAAAAACCAACAACGATTATCTCCGCAGCATGCGGAATACACCTTACTATAAAACGTTTTCCACATTAACACTGGATTATGAATACATCTGGTACGGTGGATTTGATATCAGTGAAGATAACTTCAGGACCATGGACCAGCAGTTCAGGGATTTTAATCACCAATTAGGCAAAGCTTCGTGAAAAACAGGATCACCTATATCATCATCGGCGTTGTATTGCTGTTGCTAATACTGCTGGCTATCGTCGGCAGAAAGGGCTCCCTGGGCGATGACAAGCTGTCCACCAGGATGGATAAATCATCTTTCTCCAGCAAAGATAAAAAAGCAGGCGGCGCTTACGTGGCATTCAAAATATTACCGGAACTATTTATCCGCCATTCCATACAGGTGGTGACCAAACCTTTCGCCACCACTTATGCCAAGGAACCGGAACTGCGTTATTCGGGCAACAACTACATCCTGGTGGCCAACGACCTGTTCACCACAGAGAAAGACGTTGAAGCTATGATGGAGTATGTAGCCATCGGCAACTACCTGTTTCTGAGCGTTAACAAAATCGATCCGTTGCTGGCGAAGCAACTGAAATGTGAGGTGATGGCGGGTTCCAACTATCAGCCCGGTGTCTCTAATAAAGTGCAGCAGTATAAAGATGAAACAGTGCCGCTGGATACGGGCTACAGTTATAACGGGATGATTGCTGCCAGTCATTTCTCTGCTATCGACAGCGCCTATACGAAAGTGCTGGGCTCCAATTTTAAAGGCAAACCCAATTTTATCCGGGTGGTGCATGGGCGCGGCTGCTTTTTTATTTCGCTGAACCCTTACACTTTCACCAACTACTTCCTGCTGGAAAAAAATAATATCGCAGCACTGGAAACACAGATGTCCTATATGCCGGATAATGCATCCAATATTTACTGGGACGATTTTTACAGTCACCAGTACAGCGCACAGTCGGGCGACTTCAGCGAGTGGCAAGTGCTGATGCGTTATCCTTCCATGCGGTGGGCTTTATGGCTCGCCGTATTACTGCTGCTGCTGTATGTGCTCTTCGAAGGGAAAAGAAGGCAGCGTATCATCCCGGAGAAACCCGTGCTGGCCAACAATTCCCTTGAATTTGTGGATGCCATCGGACAGTTGTATTACCAGCAGCATAACAACTTCAACCTGGCACATAAAATGACGCTGCATCTGCTGGAGTATATTCGTACCCGTTATTACCTGAATACCAACCATCTGAACGCGCAGTTCATCGAAGCATTGTCGAAAAAAGCCGCTATGCCGGAAAATGAAATACGGGAACTGATCGATATGATTCATAACATACAGCTGGCCGGCACAGTGAGCGACGAACAACTGCAACATTTTTATCAACGCATTCAACATTTTTATTTAAATACGAAATAATGGATATCAATACCTTTCAACCCAGGACTGATTTTACCACCCTGCATGAAGGCGTGGAAGCTATCAGAGCACAGATTGGTCAAGTAATTGTGGGACAGCACCAGATGGTGGACCTGCTGATAGCGGGCCTGCTCACACAAGGGCATGTACTGATTGAAGGGGTGCCGGGCGTGGCTAAAACACTGACTGCTAAATTGCTGGCACAGTGCATCGACGCTGATTTCTCCAGGATACAGTTTACCCCCGACCTGATGCCGGCGGATGTGCTGGGCACGTCTGTATTTAATCCCCAGACACGGGAGTTTGAATACAAAAAAGGACCTGTTTTCAGCAACCTCGTGTTGATAGATGAAATTAACCGCGCCCCGGCCAAAACACAGTCGGCGCTTTTTGAGGTGATGGAAGAAAGACAGATCACCAACGATGGAACGACTTATCAGCTGGACCGTCCGTTTATGGTGATTGCCACCCAGAACCCGATAGAACAGGAAGGTACCTACCGTTTGCCCGAAGCGCAGCTGGACCGCTTTCTTTTTAAAGTGGAAGTGAAGTATCCCGACCTGAAAGAGGAAGTGGCGGTGCTGCAAAGCGTGCAGCGGCTGAACGGCGCCACTGACCTGTCTAAAGTAGTGGCCAAAGTGGTGACTGCCACGCAGGTGATCGAGTTCCAGAACCTGGTACGCCAGGTGAGAATCGAAGAGAAACTGTTGCACTATATCGCGTCTATTATCCAGGAAACCCGCATGAATGCGTCCCTGTACCTGGGTGCTTCACCGCGTGCGTCCATTGCGGTGATGAACTGTGCCAAAGCCATGGCGGCCATGCGCAACCGCGACTTTGTTGTGCCCGATGATATCGTGGAAATGATCCCGCATGTGCTGCGTCATCGTATTATGCTGACACCGGAAAAAGAAATGGAAGGTATCCGCACCGATGATGTGATCGCACAGATTATCAAGATGGTAGAGGTTCCCAGATAAGCTGATTATATATGTCTTCAACTGTAAAAAACAACTTGTATCAGCAGCTGTTTTTCAGCAATCGCCTGTACATGGGACTGGGTGCCAACATCCTGTTGTTCATCATCTCCTTTTTTGTACCGGGGCTGTTCAATGTTGCCATATTAGTTTTCGTGGTGCTGTTGGTGTTGCTGCTGCTCGATATCATACTGCTGGTATTGAGGCCGGCCAATATCCTCGAAGCGGTACGCACAGCCAGTGCACGTTTCAGTAACGGAGATGAAAACGAGGTGACGGTTACCTGCACCAACCGGTATCCTTTTCCTGTGTTTGTCACCCTGCTGGAAGAGCTGCCGTTTCAGTTCCAGGACCGTAATTTCTCCATGAAGGCTAAGCTCTCTGCCGGCGAGGAATACGTGTTTAAGTATAAGCTGCGCCCGGTGGAAAGGGGGGTGTACCAGTTCGGGTATACTTACATTTTTGTACAGAGTGCGCTGGGCATCGTCAATCGTCGTTTTGTTTTTAACACGGAGCAGGAGGTGCAGGTATATCCCAGCTTTCAGCAGCTGCGGCATTTCTCGCTGTATTCGTATATGAACCGGCTCAATGAGATAGGCGTGCATAAGCGCCGTGTCATCGGGCACAGTATGGAATTTGATCACATCAAACCCTACACCAAGGGAGATGATGTGCGGATGCTCAACTGGAAAGCGACGGCCCGTTCCGGTAACCTGATGGTGAATAACTATGTGGAGGAAAAATCGCAGCAGGTATATTGTGTGATTGACAAAGGCCGTAGCATGAAGATGCCTTTTGACGGGCTTACCTTGCTGGACTACGCCATCAACGCATCTTTGGTGTTCAGCAATGTGGCGTTGGGCAAAGGCGATAAAGCGGGGCTGGCGGCGTTTAATGAAAGTACGGTGGAGGTATTGCCGGCGAGCAACAAAAAAGTACAGCTCAACAAGATACTGGAGCAGTTATATGCGCAGGAAACGCAGTGGAAGGAAAGTGATTTTGAAGCGCTGAGCGTGCAGTTGCGCAGTCATTTGTCTCATCGTTCCCTGTTGATGTTGTTCACGAATTTTGAATCGATGTCCAGTCTGCAGCGGCAGTTGCCTTTTCTGCGAAGGCTGGCGAAATATCACCTTGTGTTGGTTATCTTCTTTGAAAATACAGAGCTGAAGCGGGTAACAGAGCAGTCGGCGACAGATGTGGAGGCCATTTACAAGCAGACCATCGCGCAGAAGTTTGCCTACGATAAAAAGCTGATCGTGAAGGAGCTGGCCAAATATGGCATTATGTCTTTGCTGAGTACGCCGGAGCACCTGACGCTGAACGTGGTGAATAAATACCTGGAGCTGAAGGCGCGTACGCTGATTTAATATTATTGACGCCGGCCCCGTGATCTTGGCTGGCTTGCCGGTGGTGGCAGATCGGGGTCGGGCATTATTTTGATAGGTACTTCAGAACGGATGTAGAGGTCCGGGTTGGGTTTGTACCATGCTTCCATGAGCACTGCTTTTGCGGTGTCATTTTGTTCCACCAGTACATCTTGTCCGATAACAGCGCCGGCAGACGTCCGGAACCGCAGGTGTACGGTATCCAGCGGTAATATACGGCCGCTGCTGAATTTCCCTTCTACGTTCATATAATAGCGGATGTTGCGTTTGATGCTGTCCGTATAATGATTGAAGCGCATGCCTGTCAGGTAGGGCAGGGTGAGTGTGTTTGAAAGTGGCGTATTGCCTTCCGTGTTAACGGTGATGGTTACACGATAGTGGTCCTTTACCAGTTGAGGGCGGTTGAAATAAAGGACCCCGTTCTGAATGCTGCCATTGGAAGCGCTCACCTGTATTTTATTCCAGCGGAGGTTGCCGCGTAACATGCCGGTGGTTTGGCGGCTGCTGCTGTCGGTGTATACGAGTTCCAGTCCGAGGGGGACGCGGTCGTAGAGTTCCGCCACGGCGGTGGTATCGTACCATACGTTGATACGTGCCACTTTTGCCTGCTGGGCGTGAGCCAGCAGGCAAAGCAGTAATGATATGGACAGCAGCAGGTGTTTCTTCAAAGCCGTATGGTTTATCGCACTGCCATTTGCCGGGCTACGTATTTGCCCAGGATATCAAACTCCAGGTTAACGAGATGTCCCGGATGCATGAATTGTACGTTGGTGAATGCGAACGTATATGGTATGATGGCCACTGAAAATTCTTTTTCGGTGATATCGAACACGGTGAGGCTGATGCCGTTCATGCAGATGCTTCCTTTTTCCACGATCAGGCCTGCGTTGGCGGTGGGGTAGGTGAAGCGGTACAGCCAGCTGCCGTTCTGTTCTTCGCGGGCAATGCAGGTACCGGTGCCATCCACGTGACCCTGTACCAGGTGGCCGTCGATGCGGCCATTGAATACCATGGCTCTTTCGAGGTTCACCTTTGCGCCCGGCACGAGCAGCGACAGATTGGTTTTCTGCAGTGTTTCCGCTACGGCTACGGTCTCGTAGGTATCGCCCTGTATGTTGGTAACGGTCAGGCATACACCGTTGTGGGAAACGCTCTGATCTATTTTCAGTTCACCGGCAATAGACGACTTGATATTGATGATGAGATTACCGCCGTCTTTGCGGGTGGATATAACTTCTCCTGTTGTTTCAATGATTCCTGTGAACATGCAGCGAATTTAAGAAAAAAACTATACCCTCGGTTTCCAGGGAATTTCTTCGACGCCCAGCTTGTGGCCGGTCCAGCGGGCCAGCACAAAGAGGTAATCGCTCAGGCGGTTGATATATTTGAGTACCAGCGGTTCGATGAACATTTCCTGTTCCTGCATGCCAACGCAGAGCCTTTCGGTGCGGCGGCATACGCAGCGGGCAACGTGGCAGGTAGACACGGCTACATGTCCGCCCGGGAGAATGAAGTGTTTCATGGGGGGCAGTTCTTCATTCATTTTATCGATGCTGGATTCCAGCAACTGAATGTCTGCTTCATGGAGATCGGGGATGCGCATTTTTGTTTCCTTGTCGGGGTCGCAGGCCAGTGCTGCGCCGACGGTGAACAGGCGGTCCTGTATTTCCTTCAGGAGGGTTTTGGTATCCGGATCTGCCGTGTAGTCGCTGACCAGCCCGATATAGGAGTTCAGTTCGTCTACTGTGCCATAGGCATCAATGCGGAGATCGCTCTTGGGTACTTTGGTGCCGCCGATCAGGGAGGTTTTGCCTTTATCCCCTGTTTTGGTGTATATTTTAAGAGACATGTTTTTTTCTGCAAAATACGAATTACGCAGCGGTCATGATTTGAGAAGGGCTTCTTTTTTCTCGTTGACCCTGTCAGACTCGATGACGCCGTCTCTCAGCCGGATGATTCTTCTGGCGTGGTCCGCGATGTCTTCCTCGTGGGTTACCAGCACGACGGTGTTGCCGGAAGCGTGGATGGTGCCGAATATTTCCATGATTTCGATGGACGTTTTCGTGTCGAGGTTACCGGTAGGTTCATCGGCCAGGATCAGGGAGGGGTCGTTGACGAGGGCGCGGGCGATGGCCACACGCTGGCACTGACCGCCGGAGAGTTCGTTGGGTTTGTGTTTGTAGCGGTCGCCCAGTTTCACTCTTTCCAGCATCATGCGGGCCTTCTCTTCTCTTTCTTTTTTGCCGATGCCTGCGTAGATCAGGGGTACTGCTACGTTTTCGAGAGCGGTGAGGCGTGGCATGAGGTTGAACTGCTGGAAAACGAAGCCGATTTCTTTGCCGCGTACGCCGGCGAGGGCGTTGTCTTCCATTTTGCTTACATCGTGGCCGCTCAGGATATATTTACCGCTGGTAGGGGTGTCCAGGCATCCGAGGATGTTCATGAGGGTGGATTTGCCGGAGCCGGAAGGTCCCATCAGGGCTACATACTCGTTTTTGAAGATGTCCAGGGATACCCCCTTGAGTACAGGTAGCTCATTTTTACCTAAAAAATAGCTTTTTTTGATGTCTTCCAGGTGGATAACGGACTTTTGCATGTGGTTATTTCTTTATGACTTTTGGTACCTCGAAGTATTCAGAGGTGGCCGCAGGTGCGTTTTGAAGGCCTTCTTCCCGGGTGATGGTGGTGATTACCTTGTCTTCCCGGAAAACGTTATAGTCAGCAGTTAGGTGCAACAACGGTTTTACATGGGTAGTATCCAGTTCATTCAGTTTCTCCACAAAGGTGATCATCCGCTGCAGGTCGCCGCGGATGGCGGTTTTCTCCTGCTCGTTGAATTCCAGTCTGGCGAGATCGGCTAACTGTTGTACCAGGGCGTCGTTCACTTCCATAATCAAATTAAATCAAAAAATAATAAAATGTAATGACCAAAAAGGATGGTATCTCAAAAATAGGGATAAACGGAGAGCTTTCAACTGCCTGCCATCGCCTTTTTGGTCATTTTATGATATTTTTTTTACAGACAGGTGGATAAAGGAATATCAAAAGCTAACCGCTTATTCTTTAAATTGCGCCCTGTTATGGCTACAGAAAAAGAAATTGTGGTGAGTGGCATACGCCCCACCGGTTATTTGCATTTAGGCAATTATTTTGGCGCGATCCGTAATTATATCCGGATGCAGGAAGAGTTTGACTGCTACTTCTTTGTGGCGGACTGGCATTCGCTGACGACCCATCCGAACCCGAAAGACCTGCAGGCCAATGTGATGCGGGTACTGGCGGAGAACATCGCTTCCGGGCTGGACCCGGAGAAGGTGACCCTGTACGCGCAAAGCCATGTACCGGAAATAGCGGAACTGTACCTGCTCATGAATATGCTGGCTTACAAAGGTGAGCTGGAGAAAGTACCTACGTTTAAAGACAAGGTAAGATTACAGCCGGAGAACGTAAATGCCGGCCTGCTGACCTACCCCGTGCTCATGAGCGTGGACATCCTGATCCAGCGCGCCGTGAAAGTGCCGGTGGGCAAAGACCAGGGGCAGCACCTGGAAATGGCCCGTAATTTCGCACAACGTTTCAATAACCGTTATGGTAACCTGTTCCCCGAGCCGGTGGCCTTCAACTATGGCGACAACCTGGTACGTATCCTGAGCCTCGATGGTAAAGGCGGTAAAATGAGCAAGAGCGAAAACGAGATGTCTACCCTCTACCTGTCTGACAGCGATGACCAGATCCGCAAAAAGCTGGGGAAAGCAAAAACAGACAGTGGTAGCGGTGTGCCGGGTGAACCCATGCCGGAATCCGTGGCCAACCTGATAGAGATCATGAAACTGGTGTCTACACCTGATACCGTTCAGTTTTATACAGATGCCTTTAACGCAGGCTCGATCCGTTATGGCGATATGAAAACGCAGCTGGGGGAAGATATGGTGAAATTCATCACACCTATCCGCGAAAAAGCCAAAGACCTGCAGGAAAACAGGGCCTATCTGCATAAGATCATGAAGGAGGGTGCTGAAAAAGCGCGGGCAAATGCGGCACAAACTTTGCAACAGGCGAGAAACCTTATGGGTTTAAACTATTTTGAGTAACCACAGCTGTCAGCAATTTTTCAGTATTCACGACCTTTCATTAGCATGGCAAAACAAAATAAAATCAAACATATCGCGATCGCCGGCAACATCGGCGCGGGTAAAACCACCCTCACCGAAATGCTCTGCCGCCATTATAAATGGCATCCGCAGTATGAAGATGTAGAGCACAACCCCTATCTGAATGATTTCTATGAAGATATGCCCCGCTGGTCTTTCAACCTGCAGGTGTACTTTCTGAACGGCAGGCTGAAACAACTGCTCGAAATCCAGAACGGAAAGGAGACCGTGATACAGGACCGCACCATCTACGAAGATGCGCATATCTTTGCGCCCAACCTGTATGAGATGGGGCTGATGACCAAAAGGGACTTCGACAATTATTTCAACTTTTTCCAGACGCTGAAAAGCATGGTGAAGCCGCCGGACCTGCTGATTTACCTGCAGGCTTCCGTGCCTACGCTGGTAGCGCAGATACAGAAACGGGGAAGGGAATATGAGGAGAATATCCGGCTTGACTATCTCAAACGGCTAAACGAATATTACAATAACTGGATTGAGAAGTACGAAGAAGGACCGCTGCTGGTGATTGATATCGATAAAAATAAATTCCCGGAGAGCGATGAAGATCTCGGGGAGATTATTTCGAAAATAGATTCCCAGTTGTACGGACTTTTCTGATCCGGTAACAATATTTTATTAAAACCCAGTCAGGCTACGGCCTGACTGGGTTTTTGTTTTTTCAGGAAATTTTTTCCGGCGTTAAGAAGTAATTAACATTCTTCATTTTTCCCCGTTGTATGTTTGCCGTACCAGAATTGTTTGTTAAACCCTCATCATGAAACCAATGTTATTGACCATTGTTTGTGTGCCATACTTTCTCGTAACGTATGCGCAATCTTTTTTGACGCCTGTCGGAAAAGACGCTGCCGCAGGCAGTTACAGCCGCCGTTTTCAGCAGGTGGCGTCTGCGGCTTATCATCCGGCAGGATTGTCCTGCCTGCACACTTTCACCGCAGGCATTTATGCCGAACAACGTTTTTTATTAAAGGAAATACCGTTCTATCAGGCCATGGCAGCTATCCCGGCGGGGGCCGGCGCTTTCGGTGTGCAGCTGGCGCGTTTGGGCAGCAGTGCTTACTACCGGCAGCTGGCAGGCCTGGCCTATGGGATGCGGCTGGGGCACAGCGTAGGGCTGGGACTACAGGGCAGTTATCTGACGGAGGTAACGCCCGGATACGGCAGCAGCAGCGGCCTGGCCGTCACCGGTGGACTGCTCTGGCATGTTGGTGGGCAGTGGCATACAGGTATCCGTATCAGCCACTCCCGGCCGGGAACGACGGTATACAGCGCCGGTATTGGCTTTGAAGCATCTTCCGCTTTTTTGCTCAGCGCTGAAATAGGAAAAGCCGGCCATGAAACCGCCTGGCTGAGAGCAACAGCCAGCTACCGGATAGCTCCGCCGCTGGCATTGCAATGGGGATTTGCCACCTGTGCGCCCTTTCAGCATGCCGGTATCACCATTCACTGGCATATGCTGCAGATCATGTTTGCAGCGGGCTTTCATCCGCAACTGGGCATCACTCCTTCAACCACTATCATATGGCAGCGGGATGGTGCCGAATAACCGCGGTGCTGCTGCTGTTGTGTGGTAGCTGGGAGAAGGCGGCGGCCAGGCAGGAGCCCGAGCTGCCCGCCGTCATGGAAAATGCGCTGGAAAATGAAACGGCCGTGGCGGACGTTCCTTCAGACGATGATGAAAACTGGCAGCAGCTGGAGGATTTCAGGCGGCACAAAATACAGCTGAATACCGCTGACGAAGCTACGCTGCAATCGTTAGGTATGCTGACAGATATACAGATCGGCGAACTGCTGACATACCGCCGTCTGCTGGGAGACCTGGTCAGTATCTACGAGTTGCAGGCGGTGCCGGGGTTTGAGCCCGGACTGATACAGCAGCTGTTGCCCTACGTAAAAGTGGGGAACGACCTGATGCCGCATTATACTTTGCGGGACTATCTGCATAAAGGCGGGCATACGCTGCTGCTGCGGTACGGCCGGCAGCCTGAAAAGTCACGCGGATACCGGCGCACAGGTGCTGCCGCGACGGCAGCGTACCAGGGGAGCCCGGACAAAGTATTACTGCGTTACCGGTATAGTTTTCCGCGTTACATCAGCTGGGGCGTTACCATGGAGAAAGATGCAGGCGAACCCTGGAGCGGTTTCCCGCGGCAACGGGGATTTGACTATTACAGCGCGCATGTATTTGTCCGCAATACCGCATGGCTCAAGACGATCGCACTGGGCGATTATACGGTGAACTTCGGCCAGGGGCTGCTGCAGTGGCAGGCGCAGGCCTATGGAAAGGGCGCCGCCCCCATGCAGATTAAAAGGGAGGGCGATATTTTGCGGCCACACACTTCGGCAGGAGAGAACAGTTTTTTCCGCGGGGCTGCCGCTACCTGGGAGCAGGGAGCGTGGCAGGCTACAGCCTTTGTTTCGTGGCGGCGGCTGGATGGTACACTGGCGCCGTCCGGTGATGAAGAGGATATCAATGCTACGGCTTTGCAGCGCAGCGGTTATCACCGTACGGTGGCGGAGCTGTCCCGTAAGGGCGCTGTGCAGCAATGGAGCAGCGGGGCCAATATCCGCTACCAGTGCCATCGCTGGCAGGTGGGGGCCAATATGACGGCTCACCGGCTTAATCCTGCGCTGCAACGGGAGCTGAAGCCGTACAGCAGTTTTGAGTTTACCGGCGCGCAGCTGGCCGGCGCCAGTATGGACTATGCGGCCTATTGGAAAAATGTTCACTTATTCGGGGAGCTGGCGGCCAGCGATAACGGCAAACCTGCTTTTGTACAGGGAGCGCTGGCCAGCGTGGCGCCCACGGTAGATGTGGCGATGGCATGCCGTTATTACGACAAAGCCTACCAGTCTTTTTATGCCGCCGGTTTCGGCGATGGTTCCCGGACGGTGAATGAACAGGGATGGTATACCGGCATCAGCCTGTTGCTCAGCAGGCGGTGGAAGATAGAAGGCTATGCCGATTTCTTTCACTTCCCCTGGCTGAAATACCGCGCTGATGCACCATCCAATGGACATGATTTTTCTGCGCAGGCGGTGTATACGCCCGATAAACGCAGAAAGTGGCTGCTGCGGGTCAGTCAGGCTACACACGCTGAAAACAGCCGGTCGCCCGGCAATGCGTTGAATATATTGTCGGATGTAACGTCAACGCATATACGTACGCAGGCAGACATCGCCTGCGGCCGGAGCTGGCAGTTTCGCGGAAGAGGGGAGTACAGTATTTACGCCGCTGACAGCGGCAGGAAAACAGGCTGGATGGGATACCTGGAGGCCGCCTGGCATCCGCGCGCCTGCCCGCTGGCGCTGAATGCAAGGCTTGTCCGCTTTGGAACGGCAGACTACAATTCACGCATATACGCTTATGAACGCAGTGTGTTATATGATAACGCAGTGTCGCTGTTGTATGGTAATGGTTGGCAATACTACCTGAATATAAAATGGAAGGTAAACCGCCGGTTGGCTTGCTGGCTGCGGCTGCACCAGGTAATGTATCCCGGGCAGCAGACAATCGGAACAGGGCCTGAAATGGTAGATGGCAGCAAAAAAACGCTGTTTCAGTTCCAGCTGCTCCGGTCATGGTAAGTATTACAGAATCCTATATTAAATTTATGTCTATTAAGATGTTGATTATTATTTAGTT
This sequence comes from uncultured Chitinophaga sp., assembly GCF_946479755.1. The sequence goes on from NZ_CAMLHC010000004.1 coordinate 312,006, forward strand.
ATGTACTTAGTGTCTTTTGCTGTTAAAAAAATGTTAAGCGCAAAGGAGCTAGAAAGGTTTTTTTTTATAACTTGGGGATGTTCAACCAAAATCTAAATCCTAAAAAACTAATCAAACCAATGAGCCGCTTTTACCTTAGAAAAGCTGTGCCCTCTAACGGTGGCTATTCCAACGTATTTATTTGCTTATTTGCTTGTTTGCTTGTGACCTTATAGAAGTGTTTTTGCTTGTCACACCGTAACGTTTAATCAGCGCCCGATCAGGAGAACTATATGCCGGTAGTGGTATATACAATCGCATTGTATATACCAGGTCTAGGACAACGATATAAAATGTCGGACGTGTGTCCGCTTTCTTTTTCAACCAAAATTTGAATCTTTTTATGAAAAAGGTTTTACTCCTTTTTGCCATGCCTATGGCAATTGTTAGTCTGGCCTACGCGCAGGAGCGGCAGGTATCAGGCACAGTAAAGGGCAGCGACGGAAGCCCGGTACTAATGGCGACCATACAAATCAAAGGGACGACCACCGGTACCACTACTGATAAACAAGGAAATTTCCACCTCACCGTTAAAGATGCGAAAACAGTACTGGTAGTAAGGAGCGTAGGCTTCCTTACCCGCGAAGTGACGGTAGGAGAGAATACTACATTAGACATCACATTGCCGGTAGATACCAAAGCATTGCAGGAAGTAGTGGTAACGGCCCTGGGCATACGCCAGGAGAAAAAAGCCCTCGGCTACGCCGCACAGGATGTAAAAGGGGAAGAACTGGTCAGAACAGCTCCCTCCAACCCGCTTAGCTCCCTCTCCGGTAAAGTAGCAGGCGCCAGTATCGTTACTTCATCCGGTACGCCCGGCGCCCCGGTGAGAGTGCAACTCCGTGGCGCGACTACCATCATGGGCAGCAACCAGCCACTATTTGTAATTGATGGTTTACCGGTAGATAACAGCGAATCCAACACCTCCAGTGATGGTGCCGGTACCGCCGGTGTACTGCAATCCAACAGGATGGTGGACATCAACCCTGATGACATCGAAAATATCACTATCCTGAAAGGACCAGCTGCTGCCGCGTTATATGGTAGCATGGCGTCCAACGGCGCAGTGATCATCACTACGAAGAAAGGAAAGAGAAACCCTGACGGCAGGTCCTTTAATATCTCCTATGGTATTACCGTCAACTTCGATAAAGTAAGTCAGCTGCCGGACAGGCAAAACAAATACGCACAGGGTTACGGCGACCTCTCTCACCCCGGTGATGACGGCGGCCCCAAAGCCTACTCTTTCGGACCAGCCATCGATACCCTCGTATTTGACGGCAAACCGTACCTGTGGGACAGAAACGGGATGCTGGTAGGCAAAAGCCAGAACCCCGGCGGAAAAGCGGCGATCGCTTACGACCCTTACGATTTCTTCCAGACAGGCGTAGGTACACAGAACAACCTGGCTATCAGCGGAGGCACACCCAACCTCACTTACCGCGTGTCTGCCTCTATCTACAATCAGAAGGGCATGATCCCGCTCACTGATTTTAAAAAGAATACCATCGCTTTCTCCACAGATTATAAGTTCTCCGATAAATTCACCGTGTTCTCCACCATGAACTACGTGAATTCAGGCGGCAAACGCGCGCAACAGGGAAGTAACCTGAGCGGCATCATGCTGGGCCTCCTGAGAACAACCCCTACTTTCGATAACTCCAACGGCGTTACAGATCCCACCGATCCGTCAGCCTATCTCCTGGGCGACAACAGCGGCGATCAGCGCAGCTACCGCGGCAGGGGTATCTATGACAACCCTTACTGGACGGTAAACATGAACCCCTACAGGGATAACGTACAACGTTTCTTCGGTACGGTAGGCGCTGTTTACAAACCGTTTGACTGGTTGAGCATCACGGAAAGGTTCGGTGGAGACTATTCCCTGGACAACCGTAAGCAGATCTATTCCAAAGGGTCCGGCGGTTTCCCTGACGGCCAGTACTTCGAAGATCAGCTGAGCACAATGGTGATCAACAACGACCTGTTTGCCACCTTTACCAAGAAGTCAGGTAAGTTTGACTACTCCTTCCTCGTTGGCCAGAACGTTTACGACTATAAAACCAAATACCTGCACACACAGGGTGATGGCTTGAGTGGTAACGACTTCCAGGGGGTAACCAATACCGGTAGCAACACTTTGTCGATCAGTAACTCCCAGCAGCGCAGGGTCGCTTTTTATGGTAAAGCAAACGTAGCCTTTAACAATTACCTGTTCCTCGAACTGACAGGCCGTTATGAAGGTAACAGTACGCTGCCGACACAAAACCAGTTCTTCTTCTATCCTTCCGGTAGCCTTGGTTATGTGTTCACCGAAGGGCTGGGGATCAAAAGCAATATCCTTTCCTATGGTAAGGTGCGTGTGGCTTTCTCCAGCGTAGGTCGCGGCCTGAATCCATACAGCCTGCAGACATACTACGGCCGCACCGCTCCCGGCGATGGCTGGACCAACGGTATCGTTTTCCCGTATAACGGCCTCGTAGGTTATTCCAAAAGCGGCACATTGGGTAACCGTAACCTGACAGCGGAAAAAACCAATCAGTTTGAAGCAGGTGCGGAATTGCGCTTCTTCGACAACAGGGTTACACTGGATTATACCTACTATAACGGTAAAAGTAAAGGCCTGCTGAACCAGGTAAGCATCGCTCCCAGTAGCGGTTACAGCTCTGCGTTCCTGAATGCGGCTTCCATGCAGAACCACGGTCATGAAGTAACACTGGGTGTATCTCCCATCCGTAGTAAAGACCTGGACTGGACCGTCACTTTCAACTACGCACAAAACAGGAACAAAGTGCTGGCGCTGGCAGAAGGTATTGACCGCTTCGACTTCAACGGCTTCACCGGTATTTTCGTTTCCGCGATCGTAGGTAAACAATACGGTTCCCTCTACGGTACCGGCTATGTGAAAGATGCACAGGGCCGTCTGGTGATCAACGATGAAGGTACGCCCGGCGACGGCTCCTATGGCTACCCGATCGTATACGATCCATTGCAATACCTGGGCGATGTAAATCCCAAATGGTCCGGATCTGTAGGCAACACCCTCAATTACAAAGGTGTTATCCTCAGCTTTCTGATTGAAACCAAACAAGGTCAGAGCATCTGGAATGGTACCTGGGGTGCTATGACCAACTTCGGTACCAGTGCCAATACACTGGCAAGAGGTACACAGACTGTCTTTGAAGGCGTGAAAGGCCACCTGGACGGTAGCAACAATGTAGTGACCAAAGGAGAGAAAAACGATATCAAAGCAGACCTCAATGCAGACTATTACAGCGGCGTGGGCAGCGGCTTTGTGGTAAACGAACCGTTTGTTCAGGACGCCAGCTGGGTAAGGCTGCGTGAAGTATCTATCGGATACAGACTGGCAGGCTCCAAAGTTTTCAAAAAACAAAAGCCCTGGTTTAATGCAGTAACGCTGACGGCTATTGGAAGAAACCTCTGGTTAAGCACCAAATACACTGGTGTGGACCCGGAAACAAGCCTGTTTGGTACCCAGGAAGCACAAGGGTTTGACTACTTCAACAACCCCGGCTCCAAAACCTATGGTTTCAGTGCAAAATTTGAGTTCTAATTGAAAAATCGTAAAACAGAAGTTATGACTATTCTTAATAAAACACTTGTCGCTGCTGGTTTCGCTGCCCTGCTCACATTGGGTACCGGCTGTAAAAAGTACCTGGATGTGAATACAGACCCGGACAGACCGGTAGATGCACCGCCTGCCGCGATCCTCACCGGTGCGGAAGTGACTGCAGGCTTTGTGCTCGGCGGCGCTGACGTAGCCCTTACTTCCAGCCTGCTCTCCAACCAGGTGGATGGCACCAGCCAGCAATTCAAAAACTATCAGCTATACCAGATTGTGGCAGATAACCTTTCCAACTGCTGGGGCAGTATTTACCAGGGTACGCTGAATGACCTGGTGGAACTGCGTAAAATGTCAGAACCCAAGAAATGGTATTTCTACAGTGGTGCCAGTAAAGTGCTGACCGCCTATGTATTGGGAACTACTACAGACCTGTGGGGAGATGTGCCTTACAGCGACGCTTTCCAGGGGCTGGATGCCAAATTCAAGGCTAAGTATGATAAACAGGAAGATATCTATAAAACGATCGATGGTTTGCTGACTTCGGCGATCGCTGACCTGAAGCAGCCGCAGCTGGGACCGTTGCCCGGCGCCAATGACGTGATCTATGGCGGAGATGCTGATCTCTGGATTAAGTTTGCCAACTCTTTCCGGATGAGGACACTGATCCACCTGACCAAAAAAGATGCTGCTGGTTATGCCCAGAAGGTCGTGGACGCTTCTAACGCAGCCGGCGGCTTCATTACGAAAGTAGAGGAGCAGGCCGCAGTAGCCTTCCTGAACGATCCCACCAGGGCTAATCCCATACAGCAGTTCAACGCCCAGCGTCCGGGATACGTTACATATGACGAGTCGTTTATGATCAAACAGATGACTGCGCTGGGAGATCCAAGGGTAGATGCTTACCTGACCGGCGGTTTCTACGACTCCAAAAATTCACCGGTGTATTTCATGACGGTGTATGAGCTGAATTTTATCCTGGCAGAAGCCCATGCCCGCCTGGGGCATGATGCGCAGGCGCAGAGCTTCTATGAAGCAGCGGTAAAAGCGTCTTTTGCTTCCGTGAAGCTGGATGCAACCGACTACCTCACCAAACCGGAAGTAAAATATAACCCTGCTGCCAGCGCTACTGATAAACTGAAGCTCATCATGACGCAGAAATATTACGCTATGTACCTGCAGTCAGAGAACTTCACCGACTGGCGCCGCACAGGCTTCCCGGTGCTGACCTCCAAAAATGCCGGCAAGGAAATTCCCAGGCGTTATCCTTACCCGCAGACAGAGCTTTCCTATAACAAAGCGAATGTACCGACCGGTATTTCACTCACCAGCAAGATGTGGTGGGACCAATAAAAAAAGCCATTTAACCGCTTTCCATAAAAAAAGAGGGCTCATTGAGCCCTCTTTTTCTATTTTTGTAGGGCTAAATCATACAGATATGGAAAATCAGCACGAAGAGCAGAATCAGCTTAACATCGAGTTAAACGAAGAGATTGCAGAAGGGCAATATGCCAACCTCGCTATAATCACCCATTCCAATGCCGAATTCGTAGTGGATTTTGTAAACGTGATGCCCGGTCTGCCAAAGGCCAAAGTCAAGTCCCGCATCATTCTCACCCCACAGCATGCCAAGCGCTTCATGAAAGCCTTACAGGATAATATCAAAAAATATGAATCTGTTCACGGCACCATCCAGGACCAGGAACCGGTTTCTGTACCCATGAACTTTGGTGGTCCCACCGCTCAAGCCTGATTATACCATGGAACATATTTATTCTTATCATCATCTGACGGAGTTCACCCGCGAAGTATTTATTCGAATGGGTTGTTCTCAGGAACATGCTATGCTGGCCAGCGAAGTGCTGGTGGCAGCAGATCTTCGCGGAATAGATTCCCATGGTGTAGCCCGGCTGTCTGGTTACGTGCGCTTATGGGAAGCCAAAAGGATCAACGCCCGCCCGGATATCCGCATCGTACATGAAACGCCCAGCACCGCGGTGGTGGACGGTGATGCAGGCCTCGGCCTGGTGGTGGCGCCTTTTGCCATGGAAGTAGCCATCCGGAAAGCAGCAACAGCCGGCACCGGCTGGGTAAGCGTTAAAAACTCCAACCATTTCGGTATCGCCGGTTATCACGCTATGAAAGCGCTGGACCACGATATGATCGGAATGGCCATGACCAATGCCAGCCCGCTGGTAGCGCCCACTTTTGCGAAAGAGAGAATGCTGGGCACCAATCCCATTGCAGTAGCCATCCCGGCCAAAGAGCAACCGCCGTTTGTGGCGGATTTTGCCACGACGACTGCGGCCAACGGGAAACTGGAAATCCTGCAGCGCAAAAACCTGGAAGCGCCTTACGGCTGGATCCAGGATAAAGATGGCAACCCCAGCACCAACCCGCACGAACTCAAGGATGGCGGGGCATTGCTGCCGCTGGGCGGCGACCGTGACCACGGAAGTCATAAAGGGTATTGTTTGGGAGCAATAGTTGATATATTTTCGGCCGTCCTTTCAGGGGCCAATTACGGACCATGGGCGCCTCCTTTTGTGAGCTTCCTGCCACTGGCCCCCGATCCGGTAGGAGAGGGACTGGGACATTTCTTCGGCGCAATGCGCGTAGATGCGTTCCGTCCGGCCGATGAGTTTAAATCCCATATGGACACCTGGATCAACCGCTTCAGAGCGGCAGTGCCGGTAGAAGGGAAAGAAGTGCTCATCCCCGGTGATCCTGAAAGGGAAATGCACCGCGACAGGCTGCAGAACGGCATTCCCGTACTGGCGCCGGTGGTGAAGGATATGCAGGAGGTAGCTGCTAAGTTCAAATTGAATTTTTAAATTTCAATCATTCATATAAACCGCCGGAAGACAGGCCCACAGGCTCATCTCCCGGTAACAGGCAAAAACAATATATTCAGATGAAAGTGTTAAAATTTGGTGGAACCTCCGTGGGAAAACCAGAGCGCATGCATTCAGTAGCGCAACTGATCACAGCAGATAATGATCAGAAAATTGTGGTACTGTCTGCCCTGTCAGGCACCACGAACGCACTCGTGGAAATCAGCCAGTCCTTGTCAGAAGGTAAGAAAGCACAGGCGAAGCAGCAGATAGACAAGCTGGAAAGCCATTACAGGTCTTTTTGCGATGAGCTGGTGAAGCAGGAGGCTGGTCGTGCCAGCGCTAAAGCCATCGTTGATGAACACTTCGAATTTCTGAACATCATCCTGAAGATATCTTTCAATGAAGCTTTGAATAAAGATATCCTCGCACAGGGCGAACTGTTGTCCACCCGCCTGTTCTGCGTATACCTCGAAGAAGCCGGTGTGGCCGCTGTATTGCTGCCGGCGCTCGATTTCATGAGCATCGATGAATACGAAGAACCGGAAATCCCTAAAATCAAAATCAAACTGGGCAACCTGATCAACCAGCATAAAGGACAATCCGTTTTCATCACACAGGGTTATATCTGCCGCAATGCAAAAGGCGAAGTAGACAACCTGAAACGTGGTGGCAGCGACTATTCCGCTTCCCTGATCGGCGCAGCTATCCAGGCAGAAGAAATTCAGATCTGGACAGACATCGACGGTATGCATAACAACGATCCGCGTGTGGTGAAAAAAACCTTCCCGATCGAGCAACTGTCATTCGACGAAGCTGCCGAGCTGGCTTACTTCGGCGCTAAAATTCTGCACCCTGCGTCTATCTGGCCCGCCCAGCATTTTAATATCCCGGTGAAGCTGCTCAATACCATGCAGCCGGAAGCGAAAGGTACTATCATCACTGAAATGCCGAATGGCAACGGTGCGAAAGCCATCGCAGCGAAAGACGGTATCATCGCTATCAAAATCAAGTCCAGCCGCATGTTGCTGGCTTATGGCTTCCTCCGGAAAATATTCGAAGTATTTGAAAAATACCGCACCCCGATCGATATGATCACCACTTCCGAAGTGGCCGTATCCCTGACGATCGACAGCCAGACCCATCTGGACCAGATCCTGAAGGAACTGCAACCGTTTGGTACCGTGGAACTGGATCACCACCAGAGCATTGTTTCTATCGTGGGTAACGAAGTAGCTGCTACGCCTTCTATCATCACCAAACTGTTTGATGCCATGGAAGGTATTCCTTTGCGGATGATCTCCTACGGCGGCAGCAGGCATAATATTTCCATCCTGGTCAACGGCCAGTTCAAGGAGAAGACACTGCAGGTGCTGAATAAAGGGCTGTTTGGTTTGGAGTAGACCGCTGCATCCCAACATTACTACATAAAAAGGGCGTGCCAACCGGTGCGCCCTTTTCATTTATACTTTTCTCAGCCGCTGATCAAACATAAATGGCTGGGTGTCCGTAATTGTGATACGACCGGCATCCGGATGCTGCGGATTGATGAGATAGTTATTTTCTTCGGCAATGACTACGGAAGGAATTCTGAGCACGGCATAACGTGCGGTGTCCACCCATTCGTCGCCGATGGCCTGCAGGGCCGGAAACGGCGCCAGTGATTGCCAGCCGGAGGGAAGATCTTTTTTTGTAAGGACTTTGATGGCGATATCGTCGGGAATGTGAATGGTGGCGATACAAAAGTCCTGAATGATATTTTTGAGCGGAATATGCACCAATACTTCCAGCGCTGACAGCGCCCTGCTGCCGGCCGTGTATACGATCGAATGTCCCGTACTGTTCCACCGGCCGCCGTACAAACGGGAGCCAGTGCCTGTCAGGTCATTGATATAGGCACATTTGCTGATCCTGTAAACATCCATGATAGTTACGCGAATATTCCATGTTCAATGCGTCCCAGTTCGTCTTCAATCAGCTGGAAGCCGAAAGTGGTGTCTAACAGGGAAATAGGAAGTTGATAGTTGAAGGCGGGAAGCGGCGTGCGCATCCACTCCTTGAAGTTTTCCAGGCTGCCGAAAACTTCTGTACCCCGCTGGTAGAGCCGGGAAAGGAGGATAGCCCGCTCAGAGGTATCGGCAGACAGTTTGGCGTCGTCTGCATAACGTTGCAGCGTTCTTTCCGAAATATGCAGCACCTGCGCCAGCTCTGCCAGTGAAAAAGAAAGCTGCCGGCTGAGGTTTACTAAGGCTCTTTTTAGCACCCCACTGCGGGAAAGCTCAATAAAATCATAATATCCACTACCCGAAACGTACGCTGCACCCGGGTCTTCCACAATCATCAGGGTATTTTCCTGTACCTGATATTTTCTTGCATGTTTCATAATTCCCGACATTTGACACAAAAATACAACAATTTGTCGTGATTTGCATCTTTTCCGCTTTCTTTAGGAAAACTTAACGTTAGAATTTTTTATCCTCGAAATACCCGATTTTTTTCATTTGGTTGATTTCCAGGGTGATAACACCGTATTCAGCGATCGCTTTTCCCTGGAGGATATAAAAGCCGCCCTTCTGAAAAGGATATTGACGCAAGCTGTCGGGGAAATGAACGGTATCGATAAAATGTCCTTCCCGGTCGAGGAATGTGCCGAAACACATCGGTTCCCCCTTGGCGGTGCGCATGGGTTTGGTCGTCACCAGGTATCCCAGCGTGGTGACCGGCCGGTTAATATACCGGCCGAACTCACGGGCAGGGATATACGCCGACTGGTCATGGTTCAGCACTTCAAAGGGAGATGCCAGCGGGAAGCCCAGAAGGTCTATTTCATCAAAAGCATCTTCGTGCTGATGGTAAGCCAGTTCCGGCAATTCACAGTTGACAGCGGCGGGTTTGAATAAGGACAGGTTGTGGATGGCGGCGCTTTGCTGACGTACTAAAAGGCTGCTTTTCCACAGCAGTTCTTTTTTGGTTTGACCGGTAAACTGAAAGCAACCAATCCGGATCAGCAATTCCAGCTGTTCCGCCCCGGGGGAAATGCGGTGGCAGAAATCCTCCAGGTGCAGGTAGGGCCCGCACAGGCGGCGCTCTTCGAGTATTCTTTCTGCGAGGGCCTGCTCCAGTCCTTCCACATGGATCAGGCCCACATATACGTCCTGTCCTTTAATATTGGTGGGATAGTCGCTGTTATTGATACAGGGCGGATGAATATGAACGCCGGTTTTTTTCAGTTCCCGGAAATACAGTTCACGGTTATAAAAGCCGCCGAAATTATTAATCACCGCCACCATAAATTCAGCGGGGAAATAAGTTTTCAGATAGAGGCTCTGATAGCTCTCCACCGCAAAGCTGGCGGAGTGGGCTTTGGAAAAAGAGAAATTGGCAAAACTGGCGATCTGCCGCCATACTTCCAGGGATACATCATACGGCCGCCCCAGTTGCGCGCAGTTGCTGAAAAAACGTTCCTGTATTTTTTCAAAGTCTTTCGACCCTCTGTATTTGCCTGCCATAGCGCGCCGCAGGGAGTCTGCATCAGCCAGCTCCATGTTGGCGTATTCATGTGCTACTTTGATCACATCTTCCTGGTACACCATAATGCCGAAGGTGTCGCTGAGCAACTCCCTGATAACAGGATGCAGGTACGTGACAGTATCGGGATGGCGGTAGCTGTGGATGTATTGTTTCATCATACCGGATTGCGCCACGCCGGGCCGGATAATAGAGCTGGCGGCCACGAGGGTGAGATAATTGTCGCATTCCAGTTTTTGCAGCAGCTGCCGCATAGCGGGCGATTCTATGTAGAAGCAGCCAATCGTGTTCACCTTTTTCAGGTTTTCCTTCACCTGCTCATCTACCATAAATGCTTTTACCTGGTGGATATCGATCTCCACCTGTTTGTTTTTCCGGATGATGTCAATGGCGTCGCGGATATGTCCCAGGCCACGCTGACTGAGGATGTCAAATTTATACAGGCCGATGCGGTCTGCCTGGTGCATGTCCAGCTGGGCGGTACTGAATCCTTTGGGCGGCAGGTAGGTAGTGCAGTATCGATGAATGGGCGCATCGCTGATGAGGATCCCGCCGGCATGAATGCTGAGGTGGTTGGGAAAAGATTTTTCCTGGTCCATTAGCCGGCTGAAGTGCTGGATCCTGCGCTGGATATGGTCTTCATTCAGCTGTATGTTGAAGCCGTTTTCCAGTATCTGATCGATTTCTTTTTTAGGGAGACCATACACTTTGCCCATTTCCCGGATGATCGCATTGGTTTGAAAGGTAGTGACGGTGCCCAGCAGCGCGGTATGAGCATCCCCGTATTTATCAAACACATACCGGATGATAGCGTCGCGGTCGCGCCAGGAAAAATCGATATCGAAATCCGGGGGTGAGGTGCGGTAGGGATTCAGGAAACGCTCAAAAAAGAGATTCAGTTCTATCGGGTCCACATCCGTTATTTTGAGGCAGTAGGCGATAATGGAGTTGGCGCCGCTGCCGCGTCCCACATAGAAAAATTGCCGTTCCTGCGCGTAGCGGATAATATCCCATGTGATCAGGAAGTACGCTTCAAATTCCTGTTGAGCTACGATATCCAGCTCTTTCTCAATGCGCCGTGCCGCTTCCGCATGATCTTTTCCGTAGCGGTATTCCATGCCCTGGTAAGCCAGTTGCCGGAGTAATGCCCGGTCTTCTTCCACGCTGCCCAGGAACGATTTGCGGTTGCGGGGTGTATGCAGTTCCATTTGCACCTCGCAGGTTTCGAGGATGCGCAGGGTGTTGCCCACAATATGCGGATACTGTTCAAAGTGTTCCACCATTTTGGCCGGATGGATGAACTGGTCGTGGATAGTGCCGGTGGTATGGGGTTCCAGCTGGGAGATCAGGATGTTCTGATCGATGGCGCGAAGTACGCGATGCAGTTCATAGTGATCATTGTCCTGGAAAGTGACCGGATGCATCACCACCAACCGATGATGAATGCTGACGGTGTCTACACGGAAGAGTTTATTGAGGTCGCGTGGTTTGATGCCCAACAGTTCGTGTGGCTGCAGTTGAGCCGGCGCTACAGCGCCCCAGTTGTAGACAGCCCAGGTGCCGGGCAGGGCGGGGGCCCTGTCGGGGAAAGGTATTTCTTTGCTCAGGTGCTCAGAGAGAAAGCGGTTGATCTGATGCCAGCCTTCCTGGTCGCGGGCGAGCAGCAGGTACATGAAAGTAGATTCGTTGCGGCATTCCAGGCCCAGTACAGGTTTTATAAGGTATTTGCGGCAAAGTTCCACAAATTCCCAGGCGTCGGAGGTGATGTTGATATTGGTGAGGGCCAGCGTGGTGATGCCCAGCTGAGCGGCTTTCCGCACCAGCATTTCGGCGGGCATGGTGCCATAGCGCAGACTGAAGAATGTTTTGCAGTTCAGGTACATGTTATCCTTTATAGTATGGCATGATGTCTTTTTTCGGTACGGGATGTTTTCTTTTGTCCGGCGGCACTACGTTGGTGCCTTTCAGGAGCATGTCCCAGCCGAAGCGGTTTTTGATATGATCGATGGCCTGGTAGAGGGAGATCATCTCCTGGCTGTCATCGAAGAGGTTGATCTGATAGTTGCCCTGTACGAGGTGGCTGAAACGTACGCCGATGAGGCGTACCAGCAGGCGGCGGTCGTATAGTTTTTTAAACAGGTCTTTTACTTTTTCCAGCAGCACATGATCGGAGCAGCTGTAGGGGATGGTCATTTGTTTGGTGACGGTTTCAAAATCGGAGTACCGTATTTTGACGGTCACGCAGCCGGTCAGTTTGTTTTGCTGCCGCAGTTCAAACGCTATTTTTTCCGTCATCCGTACCAGTTCTGCGTGCAGGAATTCCATGTCGATGGTGTCTGCCGGGAAGGTGCTTTCCGTGGAGATGGATTTCTGTTCATAGTAGGGTACAACGGGGGAATCGTCGATGCCGTTGGCTTTGCGCCAGAGGGAGATGCCGTTTTTCCCCATCCAGGCTTCCAGCAGGGAAGGGGGTACTTCGCTGAGTATTTTTACGGTTTCCACGCCGCGCCGCCGGAGCTGTGCAGCGGTTTCTTTGCCTACCATGGGTATTTTCTCGATGGGCATGGGGGCGAGGAAATTTTTTTCAGCGCCGAACGGTATTTCCAGTTGCCCGTTGGGCTTGGCTTCATCGGTAGCTACTTTAGACACCAGTTTGTTGGAGGCGAGCCCGAAGGAGATGGGTAGTCCGGATTCTTTGATGATGGCTTTCCGCAGTTCCGTGGTCCATTTGAGGGAGCCGAAGAATTTATCCATGCCGGAGAGGTCGAGATAAAATTCGTCGATGGAGGATTTTTCGTATAGGGGTGCTTTGTCAGCGATGATACTGGTTACTTCGCGGGATTTCTCGCTGTACCGGTCCATGTCGCCGCTGCGGACGATGGCGTGAGGGCACAGGCGGAGGGCTGTTTTCATGGGCATGGCAGAGTGGATACCGTAGCGGCGGGCTTCATAGCTGCAGGCCGCTACCACTGCGCGGTCGCTGCTGCCGCCTATCAGCAGCGGCTTGCCTTTCAATTGGCTGTCATGCAGGCATTCCACCGACACAAAAAAACAATCCAGATCGAAATGCGCGATCGCTCGCTGTTGTAATGTAATCATGCTGCCCTGTTTTAAAGTATCGTTGTGCGGTCCTTCCTATAATATCGTTTATGCGGGCATAGTCAGTCCCGCATGTTTAAAGTGTTGTTATGCGTTCTCCTATAGTATCGTTTATGCCGGCATAATCAGTCCGCATGTTTAAAGTGTTGTTATGCGTTCTCCTATAGTATCGTTTATGCCGGCATAATCCGTCCGCATGTTTAAAGTGTTGTTGTGCGTTCTCCTATAATATCGTTTATGCCGGCATAATCAGTCCGCATGTCTAACATGTCGTTATGCGGTCCTTCCTATAGCATCATTTATGCGGATATAGTTAGCCCTGCATGCTTAATGTATCGTTGTGCGGTCCTTTCCCCTCCGTTTACCGGAGTAATCTTTTTCCTTGTTTGGGTGCATTACTGCAGTCCTTCGCTCTGTTTACAAGAGCGGTGTCTCCCTATTCATAAGCGATAAGCGGATGGCAGGCCGGGCGAAGGGTCAGCACGGATAGTGATCAGCAGGGCCTGCCAGCCGTAATCACTTTGATCTGTTGTAAAGATACTAATTTATTTAGTTTTACTAAAATTATTAGCATTTTTTTATTCAGATTTTATTACCGGTTTCAATTTTCCTAACTTTGATACAACATATCCGGGGGCCCATCTGTAGTAGATAAGAGAATGGAAATGAAGGTATAAGTAAAGCGTGAATGTTCATCTTTAAACCGTCATCTCATGAAACAGACCAATGCTTCGAAGGAAATCTTTATCCTGGCTCTGTTACTCTTGCCCATGGCTTATCTGGCCGCTGTGTGGAACTACCTGCCTGCGACTATTCCTACCGATCAGGATGTATCTGAGCAGACGGAAGGCCGTAATGCATTTCTGTTACTGATGATTTTCCTTTTTGTGACCAATGCGCTGATTTACGCGCTGTTCCGTTTTATTCCCAGAACGGCGGAGGACAGCCCGGCGCAGGCCAGTGTGGAGCAGCGGGAGTTTTACCGCATCCGTTTCATAATACATACATACCTGGCGATTTTTACCTGTGTTTTTATTTTTATGGCGAGCCGGGGAGAGCCTTTTGCGATGGAGCGCTGGGCTTTTGTGGGAGTTGGTTTGCTGATTGCGGCGATAGGACTATATTTGTGGAAGTTGCAGCTGGAACCGAACCATTATGTGGGTGTCCGTACGCCCTGGACACTGCAAAGCAAGGAGATCTGGCGGGAGACTCACCGTATGGCCGGTACGCTTTGGGTGAGTGCCGGGGTGGTGATGATGATAGCAGGTTTTTTCCTGTCGCTTGTTACCGGGGTGTTCCTGATCTTTTTTGCGGCGATCGTGCTGGCAGCGTTGCCGTACATCTATTCGTTCCGGTTATATAACAAGGACAAAGGATAAGTTTATTCATAGTGGTCAATCATAACAAAAGAAAATGGCGGTCAACTGACCGCCATTTTCACGTTAAATAAGTTTGTGCTTAGAACCAGTTAGCACCCAGCGCCTGACGGAAAGGCCATGGAATAAGGGCCAGTATCAGGATGAATGCGATCCCGTAGAATATAAGGGCCAGCTTGTGTTTCTGGGCATCGGAAGTAGCTTTCTTTACTTTGGATTTGCCGATGTGCACCAGGGCAATGGCAATCACGGCCATCAGGGTATGTTCCACCGTGAAAAAGCGGAGCGCGGAATCTTTCATCGCGGCGCCCATGTTAGCCAGTCCGGCTTTTGCTTTCTCGCTAAATACAAAATATAACAGCAGTCCCACCAGCAGCTGAATATCGCAGAAGATCATAAAAAAGAGTCCCGCTTTATTGTCGGCCGCTGTGAATGGGGTTTTTCCGGAAACGCCTTTAAATGCGCGGATCACTGCCCAAAGCCCAGCCAATACGATTGCCCATCTCAGAATAGAATGTAGATGTACCATAACAAGTTGATTTTACCGGGCAAAAATAAGCGAAGCGTCTTGAATATATTTGGGATTTTATAAAATTATTTGCTAATTTTGTTAGCAAGGTACTAAATTATTTAGGTTATGTCCGTAGTATGCCAGAATTTAAAATATCTGCGTAAGCAAAAAGGCTGGACGCAACAGGAGTTTGCAGACAAACTGGGTATCAAGCGTTCCCTGCTGGGTGCCTATGAAGAGGAACGTGCAGAGCCTCGCACGGAAGTGCTGGAACAGGTCAGCGACATGTTCCGGGTTTCCATTGACGACCTGCTCCGCCGGGACCTGGGCTCCCAGAAAGACAGTTTCCTGGAGAAACGCCGTCAGCAGAAACTGGGCAATGCCCGTCAGGCTATCCAGTTTGTGCCGGTAAAAGCTGCCGCCGGTTACCTGGCCGGTTATAACGATGACGAGTTTATCGAGGAACTGAATACGTTTACCCTGCCAATGCTGGGCGCCGGCGACTACCGCGCTTTCGAAATCGCCGGGGATTCCATGCTGCCTGTTCCTTCCGGCTCTGTGATCGTATGTCACAAAGTAGACGGCTGGGAAGAGATCAAGAACAATGAAACCTATGTGGTGGTGACTTCCCGCGAAGGTATCGTCTTCAAGAGGGTGCTGAAAAGCAACCGCGCCAAGTCAAGGATCACACTGGTGTCTGATAATCCCCAGTTTGAGCCCTATCCGGTGGAAATGGAAGAGGTACTGGAACTGTGGCAGTCTGATGCGGTGATCAGCAAATCCAACCAGCAGAGCCGCATGAGCGTTAACCACCTGGCCGACATGGTCAGCCACCTTCAGGACCAGGTAAGCCTGCTGAAAAAGAAAATCAAGGACTAAAGAAGGAGTTGTTTGCAGCAGTGTTGTGCTGGTGGGCATTATTGCCGCAGCGCACAGGTATTGTTGTGGGCCTGGTAGAAGCGGGTAGGAGTTTGCAGGGGCCTGTACCCTTTTAAACGCTGTTTCATCCACTGCCACCCTCCGGCAGTGCCCGGCGCGCCTCCGTTTGCTGTTTGGCTACCAATGTACGGTTGGTCTCCATGGTCTTGGTGCCGGGGGCACCTTTGGCTTGCCGGAATGCCGGTAAAACACCCGTATTAAAATGGTATTTCTTCGAAAAAAGCCCGGACGCTGAAGGCGCATAAGCGATTCATTTCCGGGGATTTAAGCATAACATAAAAAGGGTGGAAAGAAAAAAAAGACAACAGGCCGGTTTGGTTTTTGTTTTTATAAAATGTTGTCTTATCTTTGCATTCCTAAAAAATAAGAGGCAAAAATTATGTTGATCATTGATTCTAAAGATTGCGAAAACATAGACAAGGCGCTTAAAAAATATAAAAAGAAATTTGAGAAAGCACGCATCCTGCTGCAACTCAGATCACGCCAGTCTTTTACTAAACCATCTGTAAAACGCCGTACACAGGTGTTGAAAGCTGTTTACAAACAACAGCTGGCCAGTGGTAAATTGGAAGCTTAGTCTGTTGTAGCCATCACAGGCTTATCAACTCAAAATATTTGATGATTGTAAGGTTATTTAATAACTTTACAATCATCAATCTTTTTGCGTTGAACGAAGTATTATATTCCTTAGCCGAGCGATTCATCTCCTATATTCAGCTCGAAAAGCGATACTCAGAGCACACCTGCACCGCCTATCGCAATGACCTCCTTCAATTTTTTGACTATACTACGGCTGCCTACGGTCCTGTGACCATAGGGGACGTTACGCATATCATGGTGCGTAGCTGGCTGGCGAGCCTCATGGAAGATGCCATGACCGCCAAGAGCGTTAACCGCAAGATCTCCACCCTAAAATCCTTTTTTAAATTCTGTATCCGTCAGGAGCTGCTGCAACAGACGCCGATGGCCAAAGTCGTGGCGCCTAAAATCAGCCGCCGCCTGCCGGGGTTTATCGACGAGAAAGGGATGAAGGCACTGGAAGATAACCGCAGCCCTGTTTCCGTGACCACCCCCGTTATTTTTGCGGATGATTTCGAAGGAACCACCCACCGACTGATCTTTGAGATCTTTTATCAGACCGGTATCCGTTTGTCGGAACTGATCTCTCTGCAGGAGTTCCGGGTAGATAAGAGCAACCTGTCGATAAAAGTGATGGGTAAAGGAGGGAAGGAGCGGATTATCCCGATCAGCCAGCAGCTGTGCGTGCAGCTCACTGCCTATATGGAGCAGAAGCGGCGTGAACTGGAAGAATTTGAGCCGGCGGTGTTGCTGGTGCATCCGCACAGCGGTCAGCGGTTGTATCCCAAGTACGTATACCTGATGATACGCAAATACCTGACAGACCATGAAATTACTACCTACAGGAAAAAAAGTCCGCACTTACTGCGACATACTTTCGCCACGCATCTGACGAATAACGGGGCCGACCTGAAAGCGGTCAAGGACCTGTTAGGCCACGCCAGTCTTACGTCTACACAGATCTACACACATACTACCATCGAGCAGTTGAAGAAGGTATATCAGCAGGCGCACCCGAAGGCGTAGTGCATTATTTTTTCATTTTAACAAAATATTACGCATTAGAACAGCATTGCATTACAAAAGTGAGTATATTTAATACAGAAGTTCTTTCACAACTAAGAGAATGCCTATGACCATGGTTTACACACTATAACCTAGATTGTTAAATATTTAAAAAATTAGTGCTATGAACGTTCAAATTCAAACTGTGCATTTTGATGCTGATTCAAAACTGATTGATCACGTGAATAAGAAACTGCAGAAACTGAACACTTTTTATGACCGGATTGTCAGTGTGGATGTATTTTTAAAATTGGATAATTTAGCGCATCAGGTTAAAGATAAAATTGCCGAAATAAGAGTACGAATCCCCCGTCAGGACCTCTTTGTCAAGCATGAATCCAAATCCTTCGAAGAGTCCTTTGATCTTGCCTTTGATTCCTTAGTCAACCAGGTAAAACGACAAAAGGAAAAGAAATTTCAATAATTTTTTAAAATAATTTTGGAAATATTAATCTCTTTGCTACCTTTGCCATCCCGATTCAAAAAGAGGGTCGGTAAAGGTAGCAAAGTTCTTTATGGTAGGGCGTTTTCAGGGAGACAGATAAATTTTTAAATATTTGTAACAAACTGAAAAAAAGATTTTGAGATTTGAAAAAATCGCTTAATTTTGCGCTCTCTTTCAACGAGTTACTTTTTTGAAAGAATGTTTTTTGAAAGATGCCAGCATAGCTCAGTTGGCCAGAGCTACTGATTTGTAATCAGTGGGTCGGGGGTTCGAATCCCTCTGCTGGCTCAGAAGATTTTAATTTGGCTTTGAAGTTTTAAGCAACTCGAAGTAACCAGATGTCAAAATCAAAACAAAACTTGGGCAGGTTCCAGAGCGGCCAAATGGGGCGGACTGTAAATCCGCTGTCTTTCGACTTCA
>NZ_CAMLHC010000005.1 GCF_946479755.1 uncultured Chitinophaga sp.
CCGCTCCTTTGCGCTCTTACTTATTTTGTAAAACCTCTGCGCGCTCTGCGTGAAAGAACTCCGTGGCCGGCAGCCGGGAGAAGTAAAATATACCGTTCTGCAGTTGCCCGTCGCAGGCTTTTGTCAGCTCCCGCTTGAGCGAGTCCACCTTTTGGGGATATTGAGCAGATAAATCTTTCATCTCCTTATAATCTGTTGGCAGATGGTATAGTTGGAAGATATTTTTATTATCCAGCAGGTAGGTGCGTAGTTTCCAGCCATCGCGGGTTACCAGCGCCGGCCCCATGAACGAGGAGAACACCACTTTATCACGCATTGCGGACTTTTTCCCTAACAGCGATGGCAGATAGGAACGGCCGTCCTTGCGGTCGGGCACCTGTACCTGCAGCAGGTCCGCCATGGTGCTCAACAGATCATAATTGGCCACCAGGTTACGATTGACCGTACCTGCCGGTACTTTTCCCGGCCAGTAACAAATAAACGGCACCCTGACGCCGCCTTCCCAGTTGGTTTCTTTCAGGCCTGCCAGCCCGTTATTACCATTAAAAACATCAACGCCATCATCGCTATAAAAGCGGGTGGTGATGTTGTCATACCGCGCCTGTTTACCCTCATAGTACAACCAGTGCCCGTTGTCAGACCCGAAAATGATCAGGGTATTTTTGCTCAGGCCCAGCGAATCCACCAGGTGCACGAAGGTGCCTACGTTGTCGTCTACCATTTTCACCATGGTGGCATACATCTTCTGCCGTTCGGTCAACCGGGGATTGTTGGCAAACACCGGATCGATAGCGGGTACCGACACCGGCCCATGTGGCAGGTTGGTAGGATAATACAGGAAAAAAGGCTTGTCTTTGTTGCTGACGATAAAGCGGCGCGCCTTGTCCATGAACAGATGCTCCGCATACTGCGGCTTTTCTTTGCCGTTCCGTAAAGCAGCGCTGTCGGGATATGAGTCCGGCCGCGTATTACCGGCGATACGTACCGGCTCCCCGTTTTCGAACATCACCATCGGGTAAAAGCCGTGGCACATGCGATGATCGAGATATCCGTAGTAGTAGTCCCACCCATGCGCGGCCATCTGCCGGCGCGACGTGGCGAAGCCCCATTCCAGTTTACCTATTTCGCCGGTCACGTAACCGGCTTTCTTAAATACCTGCGGCAGCACCATGCCCGGATGTTCCGACTGCTCAAACGGCGCAAGGTGTTCGTCTACTTCCGGCAGCGTGAGTTTGCCCTGCAGGTAATTGATATAGATCCCTGCGCGGTTGAGCGTAAATTTTCCTTTCCGCACATCGCTGTAACCGGTAAGCATACTGGCCCTGGCGGGCGCGCAGTACATGCTGCCGTAGATATTATCGAAGCGCATGCCGCCACGCGCCAGCCGGTCGATATTGGGTGTTTGGACAATCTGTTGTCCATACGCCGACAACATACCGCGTCCCATATCATCGGTGTAGATGAAGATGACATTGGGCCGGGGCGCTTTCCCCTGCTGCGCTTGCACGGTGGCAGCAACAAGGAAAGCGCTCAGGCATAACAGATACTTTTTCATGACCGGTATTTTTTAGCGGCTGCGGCCACTGGTCCTGATGGTTTCCAGCATGGTAGCCATTTCTTTTACCATTTCAGGATGGGCGGCTGCCACGTTGTTCTTTTCTCCCAGGTCGGCTTTCAGGTTGTACAGCTGCGGGATGGTGTCCAGCCCTGATTCGATGTTCACGTCTTTCAGCAGTTTGGGCCCACGCTGTGGCACGATGTATTTCCAGTCGCCTTTTACCAGCGCCAGCGTGCCGGCCTGTTCCACCATGCTGCTGCGGCCCTGCTGCGATTTTCCGAGCAGTGTGCCCAGTATGTTCCAGCTGTCGGGCGCTTCATTTTCTTTCAACGGCTGACGGAGCATGGCTGCAAAAGACGCCAGCAGGTCGACCTGGTTTACCAGTGCACCCGAAACGCCGGGTTTTACGGTACCGGGCCAGCTAAGGATAAAAGGTACGCGGGTGCCGCCCTCGAGGATGCTGTATTTACCGCCGCGCATGGCGCCGGTGGGCTGGTGGCCGCTCTGTTGGGCCACGGCGCCGTCGATATAGCCGTCATCCAGCACGGGACCGTTGTCGCTGCTGAAAATAACGATGGTATTTTTTGCGATGCCGAGGTAGTTGAGCGTTTTCATGATCTCTCCTACCGACCAGTCCAGCTGCATGATCACATCGCCGCGGTAGCCCATTTCACTCTTTCCTTTGAAGCGGGTGCCCGGCATGCGGGGCACGTGGATATCGCTGAGCGAGAGATAGAGGAAGAAAGGTTTGCGGTGGTGTTCTTCGATAAAGAGCTGTGCCTGGTTGACAAAATCACCTGCCAGCGACTCGTCTGTCCAACGGGCGCGTTGTCCGCCGGTCATCCAGCCGATGCGGCCGATGCCGTTGACGATCGTCTGGTTATGGCCCTGCCCGGGAGTGGAATGCATTTTCAGCAGTTCCGGATTTTCTTTGCCGGTAGGTTCGTTCCCTATTTTCTGGTGGTAGTTGACCTGTATGGTATCTTTCGGATCGAGGGCTACTACGCGGTGGTTTTCCACATATACGGTAGGCACCCTGTCGGCCGTGGCGGGAAAGAAAAAGGCGTAGTCAAAGCCTGTCTCCAGCGGACCGGGTTTCAGTTCCCCGTTCCAGTCCGGCTCTCCCTGGGCGCCGATGCCGAGGTGCCACTTACCGATGCAGGCGGTGCTGTAGCCGGCGCGCTGGAACACATTGCCCAGCGTGGTGCGGTCTGTAGGTATGATCAGCGACGCATTGCCGGGGAGGATGTTGGTGCCTTTTTTACGCCAGGCGTATTCACCCGTAAGGATGGAATAACGGGAAGGCGTACACGTAGCGGCGGTAGCATGACCGTTCGTGAAACGGATACCTCCCGACGCGAGCCGGTCGATATGCGGTGTTTTCACGCGGGTGGCGCCATTACAGCTGATATCCCCATAACCCAGGTCATCTGCATAGATGATGATCACATTGGGCTGTTGTCCTTTCTGTTGGCCTATTACCGCCGTATGGGCTATGCCCGTCAGGACGGCGGTAAACAATAATTTTTTCACGTAATGCATGTTATCTCAGATTAGGGTTTATGTCCTGTTCACTCTGCGGCACGGGCCACTTTTCATCGGTGCCGGCGCGGAAAGCCTTGGTGGTGACGAACCAACGGCTGTAAGGGTCCACGGAGGAACCTTTCTTGCGCAAATTTACGGCACCGGGAAATGGTGCGCCATAAAAATCTCCGTTCAGCACCTGTGCAATGTTGCCCCAGCGCAGCAGGTCCCAGTAGCGGAGACCTTCGCTGGCCAGCTCGTTCCGGCGCTCGCGACGCAGGATGGTGCGCAGCGCTACCGGATCGACGGTGGTCACCTTCGGCATTGCCACGGAGGCGCGGCCTCTCACCTGGTTGATGGTAGCGTCCAGCAGCGCCTGGTCGACAGGGCCGCCGGCTTCCAGCTTCGCTTCGAGGTAGCTGAGCAGTACTTCCGCATAACGTACCACCGGCATATCGATACCGGAGTTCTGTAAGTCACCGGAGAAATTGTCGGGCAGGTACTTACGGATACAGTAGCCGGTACGCGTAGCCTGACGGGTGAGCGTCAGCTGGTCGACCGATTTGGTGGAATCCGGATGTGAGACATACGTACGGCCGTTGAATGTCTGCATGTTATAGAGCACGTTGTAACCCAGCCGCGGATCGCGGTTTTCGCCGACGTCTTTCGGGTTATAACGGGGATCAGTAAACGAAAAAGGTGTTCCATCTTTAAACTCATAGCTCTCAACAAGGCTGCCTAGTGGGTTCATCAGGTGCCACCCGCTGTTGATGGCCGGGAAGAAATGCTGCAGCATCCCGTTGGGCACCAGGTTGGGCACATACTGGATGGCGAAGATCAGCTCTTTGCTGGTTTCGTTGGTACCATCGAAAAGACTCTTATAGTTTGCATCGATGATATTGTCATTGTAGTCGATGATGGTTTTGTAGGTAGCAGCCGCATCACCGTATTTTTTCTCTGCCAGCTGCAGGCGGCCCAGAAAGGCCAGTGCAGCCTGTTTGCTGGCGCGGCCTCTCTCGGATGCGGAGAGATCTTTGTACCTGGGCAGGTCCGCCGCGGCGGCGATCAGTTCTGCCATCACAAAATCAACCACCTGTTGTTTCGTCGCTTTTTTAATGGTGTTGGCTTCATCCACCGTCATAGTTTTGGTGGCGAGGGGCACGCCGCCGAAATACTGGGAGAGATAAAAATAGGTAGCAGCCCTGATAAAGCGGACTTCCGCCGTCATCCTTTTGATTTTATCGGGCGATGCCGGCACCCTGTTTACATTCTCGAGGAAATAATTACACCGGGCGATGCGGGTGTAACCACCGCTCCAGTAGTTGGTGATCTGGGAGTTGGTGGCTGTCAGCCCACCGCTGGTCAGCTTGTTCACATCGGAGTTGTCCCCTCTCCTGTCGTAGAGGTTGTCGGTAGACATGTCCAGGAACACGATGCCCACGTAAGACCACCAGTCGGACAGGGTGAACTCTGTGCCGCCGGTGATATTGCCACGGTACACTGCCGCCAGCGCCAGCATGGCGTCGCCCTCGGATTTCCAGAAGTTCTCGTTGGAGAACTGCGACAGCGGCGCTTTATCCAGTTTTTTGCTGCAACCGCTGCCTAGTAGTAACAACAGGCAGGCGGCTATTATATATCTGTAAGGTACTCGCATTATTCAGTCATTTGAAGATTAGAAACTAACATTTACGCCCAGCGTATAGTTACGCAGAATGGGATAGTAGGCACCGCCGGTATTGACTTCCGGGTCCCATCCTTTACGGTAACGGCTAAACGTAAATAAATTCTCTGCCGCCAGACTTACCCGCAGCCCGTCGATGCCAATACGGCGGGTGGCAGCAGGTGACAACGTATAACCCAACTGTATGTTTTTGACACGGACATAGGAGCCGTTCAGCATCCAGTAGGAAGACTGCACCGTATTACCGGTACCGGTATTGGGCACCAGCTCCATGCGCGGGTATTTGGCGTTGCGGTCAGGGTTTTCCGGCGTCCAGCGTTCGTCGAACTGCCAGCGCTGCACCGTAGCGGTATTGTTCAGCGCAATACCAGCATAGCCTTCCAGGTAACCTTTTACATCTGCCACTCCCTGCATCAGCACATTGAGATCAAAATTGCTGTACTTGCCGCCGAGATTAAGCCCGAAAGTATAGCGCGGAATACGGCTGCCCAGCACCACCCGGTCGTAAGCCGGGGTGATTTTACCATCCGGTTTTCCGTCGGGGCCGCTGATATCTTTATAGCGGATATCGCCCGGTTTTTTCTGGGAGCCCAGTGCGGACTGGTCTGGCCAGGAAGCGCCTTCGCTGGCATCTACAAACAGACCGTCGGCCACATAACCATAGTAGAGGTTCACAGGATAACCAATGAATAAAGGTGATCCGGCGTTGCCCACATTGCCTATCAGTCCGTTGGGTTGTAATACATTGCCCACGCCCACATCCAGTACTTTGTTGTTGATGATGCTGAAGTTAGCATCGATGTTATAGCTAAACTTACCCACGGTATTGCGGTGCCCCATGGTAAATTCCCAACCGGTATTTTTCAGTTTACCGGAGTTTTTCACGCCTACATTGAAGCCCAACACCCTGGACACGCTGCCACCGGGGCTAACGAGGATGTCATACGTATATTTATCGAAGTAGGTAGCACTACCAGTAAGCAGTCCGCGCAAGAGGGTAAAGTCCACGCCCACATCGGTAGAGCGGGTAGACTCCCAGCGGAGCGTAGGATCTGCGAGGTCTACCAGTGTCACGCCGGTAGCCACCTGGTCGCCGAAGCTATAATTGTATTTCGTGCCCGTGTTCATAATATTCTGCCAACCGTAGTTAGCGATGTTCTGGTTGCCCAACGTGCCACGGGAGGCTTTTATTTTCAGTTCGTCCACCCATTTTACATTATCCTTCATAAATGGTTCTTCGGAGATGCGCCATCCGAGGGCCATTGCGGGGAAGAACGCATATTTTTTGGTGGCAGGGAAACGGGAAGAGCCATCATAACGCAGCACGCCTTCTACGAAATATTTACTGTTGAAGTTGTACTGCAGACGGCCAAAGAAAGAGGACAAAGCCCAGGCAGCAGCGCCGCCGTCATTAGTCTGGCCATCGGCAGATCCCAGGTTAATAGACGTCAGCGTATTACCGGGGAAGTTCCTGCGGAAAGCGCTCACGGAGTCGATCACAAACTCTTCAAAAGAATAGCCGGCCAGCAAGGTAAAGCTGTGCTTATCGAGCCGCTTATTATATTCCGCCAGCGCCTGCATGGTTTTATAGTTGGAATTGCGGTTGCCCTGCGTTAAGGTAGATGGTCCCAGGGTGGTAATGTTATTGAGATACTGCGTGGCGAGAAAACGTTTGTTATCGCCGTAGTTGATATATCCGCCGCCTACCGCAGAGAGTTTCAGCCCTTCGGCTACGTTCCAGTCCAACCGCAGGTTACCGTTCAGGTCTATGCCTTTTTCCTTGTAGAAAGATTCACTTTCCAGGTTGGACACCGGCGTGCCTTTGCCGTTGATGCCCACGCCCCAGTCGCCGTTACTCATGCGGATAGGATATATCGGGGAATACCGCACTACCTGGCCAATCATGTCGAGCATATTGTTGAAGTCCAGCGTAGCCGGGGGCGCCGGCTCGTTGGTGGTGGACAGCGAAGAGGCGATACGCGTGGTGAGCTTCAGCTTGCGGGTAATATTGGTGAGCAGGTTTAAGCGCACGTTATAGCGGTCGTAGCTATTGCGGGCCACGATACCGTTCTGCCGGATATACCCGAAAGAAAGCTGGTACTGGCTGACCTGGTTACCATTGGCCAGGGAGATGTTATGCCCTGTTTGTATGCCGTAGGGTTTAAAGAAGTCCTTGTAGAAATTGGAATTGGGATAATTATCCGGATTACTGCCATCTTTAAACTGTTGTATCTCCGCTTCCGAATAAGATCCTGGTACTGCTTCGTTCATGGCCTGTGCAAACTCCCATGAGTTCACTGATTGCGGCAGGGCCGTCGGTTTCTGCGTACCCACGTAACCGTTATAGTTCAGTTTCAGTTTGCCGATGGCGCTGCCGGATTTGGTGGTAATGAGTATCACCCCGTTGGCCGCGCGGGCGCCGTAGATAGCGGCGGAAGACGCATCTTTCAGTACGGACACCGCTTCCACATCGTTGGGGTTTACGTCGTTGAACGAGTTGACCGGCATACCATCCACGAGGATGAGGGCGCCGGGGCCTGCGCCGAAGGAGCCTACGCCGCGCACCTGTATTTCACCGCCGGCGGCGCCGGGCCTGCCGGAGCGCTGTATCACCGTTACGCCGGGCATCTGGCCGGTGAGGGCGTTGGACAGCTGTGGTACCGTCCGGTTATTGACTTTTTCCGCGTTGATCTGCGATACCGATCCGATGAGTTGTGATTTTTTCTGGGTGCCGTAGCCTACCACCACCACTTCGCTGATGGCGCTGGCTTCGGGATGCAGCACTACATTGAGCGTGTTGTCGGTTCCTACCTGGACGGTATAAGGCTTGTAGCCAAGGATGCTGAATTTCAGCGTTTCGCCGGCGGAGGCCCTGAGCACAAAGGCACCTTTGGCGTCGGTGATGGTACCGCGGGCGGTGCCTGCCACGCCGACGGATACGCCGGGAATGGGGTTGCCCTGTTCATCTTTTACCGTACCGCGGATATCGGCGGGCACTGCTGCCGACGGCGCAGGAGCGGCCGGAGGTTCCGGTTTGCGGGAGACAACGATCATTTTATCTTCGATCGTAAAGGTAAAGGGCTGGCCTTTCAGGATGGCGGTAAGCACTTCCTGGAGGGAGGCCTTGCGAAAATCAGCGTCTATAGGCGATGACGCTTTCAGCTCCCGGTAATCGTAAAAGAACCGGTAGTTGCTTTGGTGTTCGATGGCCCTGAAGACTTTGTCCAGCGGCATCTTTTTTCCCGAGAGGCTGATGGACTGGGAATAACCGGTGGCATTTACCTGTAGAAAGGCCACCAGTAGTAACAGTGCGGTCAATTTCATAATAAGCAGACTTTTACTGACTAAAAGCCCCTTTGGTGGCGAAGCTTTTGCATAACGAAGGGAATGCATACATTTGTTGTGTTAGGGAATTAAATAATCAATTGATCTTAGCGGAAACATTGGTTGATAATCTCCCGGCAATAGTCCACCAGGGGCGGGTCCAAGCGCTCCTGGTTTTTATTTTCCGGGCAGTTCATTGTTCACGGACTTTTGTTCATAACTGCCGGTTTGGTTGATGTTTTTTATTTAAGAGACGACAATAATTTTCCTTCCTTCCACTTTAAAGTGCACATGACTTAACTCCAGCAGGCGTAATACTTTCGACAAAGACTCCTGCCGGCTGATGGTACCTACGAACTCCCGGGCAGTGGGCGTACCTTCATAGGCGACCTCCACATCGTACCAGCGGGCTATCTGCCGCATAACGGTTTGTATATCTGCCTTATCAAAAAGAAAATACCCGTTTTTCCAGGCCAGCACTTCCTCCACGTTGGCCGGCACCACCTTAAAAGCGGCGGCGTTGTTGTCCAGGATACCCTGGTCACCGGGACGTATCATGGTGCTGGCGCTGCCTTTCACCAGTTTCACCGATCCTTCGGTGAGGGTGGTCCTGATAGCGTGTTCGTCGCTATAACCTGCGATGTTAAAGTGGGTACCCAGCACCTCCACGGCCATATCGCCTGTTTTCACGCGGAAAGGGCGTTTATGCGTGCCGCCGTTTTTTGAAGCGGCGGTGATGCCGGCGATTTCAAAATAAGCTTCTCCGCTGAGCTCCACCTCACGGCTGTCTTCCCGGAAGCTGACAGGGAAACGCAGGGAGGACGCGGCATTGAGCCACACCTTACTACCGTCGGGCAGTACCACCTGGTATTGGCCACCGCGGGGCGTGGCGATGGTATTGTATAATATCTTTCCGTCGGCCGCTGCTCCGGCGCCGGCGTAGGCCAGCTGACCGTTATTGAGTTTGATGACTTTTACAGCGCCCTGCTGGCCGATGGTCCCGTTGGCCGCGTCGTCCAGCACCACGGTGCTGCCGTTGGCCAGGGTGAGTACCGCTTTGTTGCCGCCCGGCGCAATATCCTGCCGGGCCAGCTGATCTGCCTGTGGGATATTATCAGCAGCCTGGTGGCGGTTACTCAGAAAGTACCATCCGGCGGTGAATATCCCTACCAGCACGGCAGCCGCCGCGGCGTAGCGCCACCAGCGTATTACCGTCCGGGGCTCCGTTTCCAGTGCGGCTATTTTCTCCCGCACCTGCGACAGCAACTGCTGGTCGGGCTCCGGAGTGGACTGCGCCAGCAGCACCACCTGTTCGTAGCGGTCCATCAGTGCATGATACTGCTCTTCCGGCAAGGTGGCCATGTATTGTGTCCAGGCCTGTTGCTCCTGCTCCGTCAGCGTAATGCCGGCGGCAAATTTCTCCAGTAAGGCTGTTATTTGTTCCTGTTCCATAGTGCTGTTACTAATAAGACTGCCCGGAGTCCGGAAAGGACACCTGCGAAAAAATATTTTTTTGAGGGTTATTTCAGGGAGGTAAAGAGGAGGGTCAGCAGCGCTGCATCGAGGCCGGCATGTTTTTTCAGGTAGGTCTTTACATCCCGTACCGCTTCGTACAACTGTTTTTTTACGGCAAATTTGGAGATATGGAGCTCCATGGCGATGTCATCGAGCGAAAGGCCGCTTTCATTACGGAGCAGGAAGATCCGGCGACGCTGCGGCGTAAGCCCGGCGATAGCCCGGCGGGCTATTTCATGGTATTCGTTGAACTGCACTTTTTCCTGTACATCGGTGTGGGCGTCGTCCTGTTGCTGCGCCAGCACATCCCGGGCTTTCGACTGC
This sequence comes from uncultured Chitinophaga sp., assembly GCF_946479755.1. The sequence continues at coordinate 9,927 of NZ_CAMLHC010000005.1, forward strand.
CGGGCGGCGGCCATGCGAAGGTCGTACAGCCGGTTTTTGGCCATCATAAAAAGATAGGCCTGCAGCGACTGCACCGTTACCAGTGTTTCTTTCCTTAACCACAGTTTTACAAAAATATCCTGGACCACCTCGTCGGTGTCCTGCCTGGAAAAACCCGTCAGCGGGTAGACAAAAAGGAACAGTTTTGGTTGATAATGTTCGTACAGCCAGGTAAATGCATCCCCGTCTCCCGCCGCCAAGCGCTCACATATGACAGTTTCTGATGGCATGCTGCTCATGTAGCTTCGATCATTGTTCCCCGTAAAACTAAGGAGTTGACGGCAAAGAATCATAAGGAGGCCCGCAGAAATAGCGATTTTTTTTGCCACCGGAGGGAAAACGGCCGTCCTAAAACAGTCCCGGAGCGGCGGCCGCCCTGTCATATAAAAACAATCCGTTCCGGGAAAAGCCTCCCGGAACGGACCACACATCAAACTATAATTTTTTACAATATCAGGGCAGGTAATCAGGAGCGCTGGTATAATCCAGAAAGAAATATCCGTCGAACAAATCCTTTAAACGAACAGGATCGCTGTAAGAGATGGACTCCGGCGGTCCGTACCCCACGAGCCGCAAAGGCCGGAGCGTAGTGTCAGCGGACGTCTTGTGCAAATCGATATAAAACGCCGGGAGCCCCTGCTGATGGAAAAAACCGTCCCAGCTGGGTGTGATAACGGCGGGCAAAGGGTATGCCTGCATCACATTCCGTTTGGTATCGAAGCGGTCTGCTGTTCCTCCGTAGGTACCGGCGGCCATCCCGGAGCCCAGCACGTAATAGGCTGGCACTTTCTTTTTAATATACCCGCCGCAGCCGCCTACCGCATGGTCGTTGAACGGCGACTGGAGCGCCAGGTGAACGGCGTGCGCCCATACGATCATTTTACGATCGCCGGCGATGCTGACCGCCATATTCGCCATGCCGCTGTCACGGTTGGCCTCTCCGGTGGTCCAGCAAAGGCCGTTCAGCAGCGCACGCCGGAACGTTTCAGTGACCGGCAGCCGGTCGGCCTTCACCAGGCTGTCTACCTGGTGTATCTGCGTACGACCACGGGTAATGACCGATATAAAGTCCTTCCGGCCAACGCCTTTCATCTGACAGTTCCAGATGGAGTCAAACGTCTGCGCCGTAACGTGCAGGTCCTGCGCGTACTGCGTCAGCAGCCGGTGCTGTAGTGGTTTTGCTTCCTCCCGGATCATAGCTGCCGTATTTGCGAGATAGTTGAAATCCATCCCGGCGACCGTTATTTTGTCGGCATGTTGCTGGTTAAACCGTCGCACCCATTCGAATAGCGCTTCCAGCTCCCGGGTTTGCCAGAGGGCAATCAGGTATTGTTTCATACCTTCTCTGACCGCCTTGTTCGTATTCAGCCACTGGTTGAAATAATAGCTATCGCCGAAAGCGTTCTCAAAACACAGAACGCGGAACCCTTTCTTTTCTATTAGCTCTTTGACGATAGCGATCCGGATGTTGTTCCACTCTTTGGTGCCGTGGGTGCCCTCTCCCAGCCCTACGATGTTGTACTTTCCCATTTCGAGGACCAGGGGCTGCAGTTGCGCTACGGGGAGATGCCCACCTTTTATTTTCAATGGCCGGAAGTCGGACTGCGCCCACAGCCGGGTGGAGAGTAACAGGAAAAGCGATAAGCTGATAAATCGGTTCATATTTTTGTATTTAACGTGGGTACAAAACTATTGCCCGCAGCTGCCACGGGCAATTCTATGCTTCCAGTCGCCTGTTTTTTCCGATCAAAAAGGAAACGCTTTATTTCATCGCAAAAGGAGGCTGTTTCATCGCAAAAAATATTACATGCCTATATTTTAAATAGATTTACAGCATATGAAACCGCATGAAGCTACCAGCAGGCGTAAACTCTCACTGATCTACGAATTGACCATCTGGCTATTGTATGCCGGCGCCTATAAGTACGCCTGGTATCTTAACCTGACGGAAACGGACCAGGCGACCGGTTTATTCCCGCATCCGGCGATTGTGCTGTATGCCATCGTTTCGTCTTTGTACTGGGTGTTATATTACCGGCTGGCCGTTCCCCGGATACTACAGTATAAAAAGTACTGGTTACTGTTTCCGGTGATTCTCCTTTTTGTCTTTGTACTTTCTATACCCAACAACTACGTCGTCAGCTGGATTTTTATGCAGACAGCCGGCGATGGCGGGCTGCAGCAATTCTACACAGCAGAATTTACCGTAAATGCCCGCCGGATGGCCTATTGGAAAGGATGGTCGTTCGGTATCCTGGTTCCCGACCTGGTGGCTTTCAGTTCCATTGCGTTCTGGCGATACGCCATAGAAAGCGAGTACCGCAACTGGCAGATGGAGCGGCAAAACTACCAGTTGAAAATAGATTCGCTGCGGGCAACTATCAACCCGCATTTCCTGTTTAATACGTTGAACAGCGTTTATGGCATGACGTTACTGGGGAAAAAAGAAGCGCCGGACTTCATTCTGCAGATGTCTGACGCTATGCGTTACATCCTGTACGAAAGCAATGCAGAGAAAGTGCTGCTCGAAAAAGAAGTGGCCTTCATAGAAAGTTACTTCGCCATAGAAGACCGGCGCCTGGGGAATGTGCACATACAGTTTTCGGCGGAAGGCGTGGACAGCACCACGATGGTGGCGCCCCTCCTGCTGCTGCCCTTCATCGAGAATTCCATTAAACATGGGGCGCATCATTTCCGGGAAAGCGCTCACATAAACACCACTATCGTTTTAAAAGACAAGCAACTATATTTTGAAATCGTGAATGATGTACATTCCCATCCTACTCCCCTTCCCCGCAGTGGCGGTGTAGGGATCGAAAACGTAAAAGCGAGGCTGGCGCTGTATTATCCCGGCAAGCATACCTTAAAGATGGACGAAGGGAATAGTGTGTACAAAGTATATTTATCAATTGACCTGACTGCCTCATGATACACTGCCTGATCATAGATGATGAGCCTATTGCTCACGAAATCCTGGAAGAATATGTAATGCGGTGCGGCCGGATCGCTATTGTGGGTCATTGCCGCAACGCCATGGAAGCTATCGCTATGCTGGAAACGTATTCCGTGGACCTGCTTTTTTTAGATATACAAATGCCTTTGGTGAGCGGACTTACTTTCTTAAAAAACCTGGAGCATCCGCCGCAGGTGATCTTCACCACGGCTTACCAGGAATATGCGCTGGATGGCTTCGAACTGAATGCGGTGGATTACCTGTTGAAACCTTTTTCCTATGATAGGTTTCTGAAGGCTGTTTCCAAAGTAAAAACGGCCACAGAAAGCGATCCTGTCCGCAGTTATTTTTTTGTTGACAATAACCGTAGTACGGAAAAGGTTTACCATGACGACATCCGCTATATCGAAGCGGTGGGCGACTATATGAAAATCTACCTGGAAGACAGGTATATACTGCGTCGCAGTACTTTAAAGGCGTTCGAAGAGCAGTTGCCGGCAACCGATTTTGTGAGGGTACATAAGTCGTACATAGTGCCGGTGAAGAAGATCGTTGCCATTAAAAAAGATACTGTATATCTCTCTAAAACCCAGACGGTGCCTGTCAGCCAGTCTTATAAGGAGCAGTTGGTCCGCAGGTTTAAAGCATAAAAAAGGCAGCCTGGTGTACGGCTGCCTTCTACGTTATTATAAATTCATTATTAATCTATCAGCGGCATTTGTGCCACCCATTGCCTGATGAGGGCTACGCCTTCCTTGTGGATCACGGTGCGGGCCAGTTCCGGCATGGCGGTACCTGGTTCGGCGCTGTTCATGCGGTGTACCAGTATGGAGTGCAGCGGGTCGCCGGGGATCACGTCGTAGTTGAGCCCTCCTGCGCCACCGCCGGCAGATACGGGTTGTTTCATGATGCCGAGGTGGTCGCTGCCTTTCTGTTCATATTCGAGGAACAGGCCTGTATTAAACGCATCGCCGCCTTTGGTATGGCAATGGGCGCAGTTGATATCGAGGTAGGCCCGTGCGCGTTCGTTGACCGTATAATGCACGCTGTCTTTCCAATCCGGCAGTTGCGGGATGTCCGCTGCGGGCAGGCCTTGCAACATGCCGGCGGAGGCCCATTGCTGCAGCTGTCCGGTGGTTTGTCCTGCCAGTGTGAAATTGAGGTTACGTGCTTTCGGACCGATGGGCGTCAGCACGCTGTTGTTGATATGGCAACGTTTACAGTCGTTGGTATTGGGCATCTGGTATACGGTGGAGATCTTTTCTCCGCTGTCGTCCAGCAGGGTGATCGGGATTTTTTTGCCCAGTATCCATTTTACGGCTTCGGTCTGCTGGTCGTTCCAGAGGTAGTTCATCACCTTCCAGTTTTTATCTGCCGGGTCTTTGAACAACAGGCGTGTTTCTATCATCACCTTTTTATGTTCCGGGCTGGTGTAAGCGAAGTTTTTAATGATGAACGTGGAGTCCGGGAAATCCAGCGGTCCCTGGGCCGTGTATTGCGCTGCTTTACCGTCGGGCAGCACCACAAAGCGGTCTTTCACCGCGTAGTCGGTAAACAGCGGCGTTGACAGGTCGTAAGGTACTACGCCTTTGCGGGGCGTCAGCGTTTTCAGGTCACCGGTAAAAAATCCATAGTCAGACAGTTTTTCTTTAAACTGAAAACCGGCGTTGTCCTGCCGGGCAGGTTGCTGCTGGCAGCCGTTGAGCCACGCCAGCAGAGAAACAAACATCAATAACAGCAAACAAGGCTTCCTCATCTCGCTAAAAAATTAATCAAAAAAAATTACTTGCACAAAAACGGTGTCACCACGGTATCGGGGCGCCAGTCTTTGGAGCCCATCTGTAAGGCATGCACATTCACAAACAGGTTGGACTGCTTTTGATTGATGCAGAGGGAATCGGGGTTGGCGGCGGTACCTTTTGTCAGCACGTTGCTGGTAATACCGTCGTAGGTAATGAAAGGCAGGCGGGCATTTTTACGGGCGGGGTCCTGCGCGTTGAGCTGTTGCTCGAGCGCTACCAGTATTTTACCGGTATGGTGCTCATAGACAGCTGGTGGAAAGCTGTCACCCACCTGCATTTCATTGTCATGGATGCGAATGTTCTTAGGTATAGGGTCATAGTGATCATTTATTTTAGCGCCGGCATTAGCGTCAATAAAAAATCCGGACACGACGGAGATAGCGCTGGAATTGTTATTGATGATGCGGTTGTTGTACAGTTCAATATCGGAGGCCGCCAATATCACCACTCCACTGCCGGGAGCTGCGTTACCGACGCCCCAGGTGGAACCGAAACTGCCTGCTTTGGCGAAGTTGCGTTCGTTGTTGTCGTGCAGGTGGTTGTTATAGGCTTTCACGTGGCCGCCGCGCTGTGACAGGTCGGGCAGGTCAAAAATGAGGAAGCCGGCGGTGTTGCCGTAAAAGTCGTTGTCGTACACCTGTGCGTTGGAGGTGTTTTCAATTTCGCAGCCGGCCACGTTTTTATAGGCTTTACAGTTACGCACGATGGCGCTGTCGGTTTGTCCTACGTATATACCTGCGTCGGAAGCGCCTTCCGCGTAGCAATGTTCTATCAGCACATTTTTACACATCACCGGGTAGATGGCGTAGCCCCCGCTGGTAGAATCAGCTTTTGACCAAATGGCATTCAGGTGGGTGATGACCACCTTTTCACTTTTATTTATTTTGATGAGGTCTCCTTTGGAATCCTTCAGTGTCATGTTGTGGATAGCGAAGCCTTTCACGTCCGTTACGCGGATACCTTCGCCGCCCTGGCTCTGGGAGGAGAAGTCCAGCACTGTTTTATCGGGGCCGGCGCCTTCTATGCGGATGTGGTTTACCTGGGCGATGCTCAGGTTATCGAATTTATAGGTGCCTTCTTTCAGGAAGATGCTGCTGCTGTCTTTAATGGAGAGGAAGGCTTCGGTTATTTTGGTTTCTTCACCGGGGCCGAAGGTGAGTTTGGTCTTGTATCCGTCCCTGTCTTCCTGCGACGAGTGGCATGCCGCCAGCAGGCCCGCCAGGGCGAGGGCCAGGATAGAATAACTGTTGTGTCGTTTCATATGATTTCCATTTTTAAAAATGATTAAAATACGTTGTAGGCAAAGCTCACATAGTACATAGCGCCTATGGCCGGGCTGCCGAAGCCGTTGCGGTAATACACATTGGTGATATTGGTGCCGCCCAGTTTGATCCTGCAATGCGCCTGCAGCAGCCGGTAGCTGATCTGCGCGTCGATCACGGAAGAGGCTGGCACGTTGCCGCTACCGAACCCTATCTGATAGAAATAACCCGGGCGGTAACGGAAAGTTGTGCTGAAAGCGAAACGTTCTTTGTTGCCGAAGCCGGTATTGCCAAAGTCGATATTGAATTTGTAGTTAGGTGTATTAAAATTATTGACCTGACTGTTGTTCCTGTTTTTGAGGAAGTCGGAGGAGAAGTTCACTTTCGCCATGAAGTTGTGCGACATGTCTACCGCCACGCTGGCGGCATAGCCGTAGGTGTTCACCTTCTCAGCGCCGTTGTACGCGATATTATAGGCCATGTAAGTGCTATGGTCTTTAAAGGCGGCAGGGTCGTCGGTGCCGGGTGTATTGGCCACGTTGACGTAGCCGATGAAATTTTTCCAGGTAGCGTAGTAGCCCAGTACGTCTATCAGTACACATTTAGCGATCAGGGAGGAGTACCCTAACTCGAAGGCATCTACGGACTGTGGTTTGATATCGCTGAGGGTAAATTTCTGCAGGTCGGTGGGGTTGTTGCTTTGCTGGTATTTGGCGACGCTTTCCAGGGTATAGGCCGGATAGCGGTCGAACTGGTATACGCCGTAGAGCAGCCGGGAGGAGCCGCCGGAGGCGAAGCTGTTATAGTCCACCGGGGTGCTTTGCAGCGCCTGGATATTGGAGGGGAAGCTATAGGCGTTCTGGTAGGAGAAGCGGATAAAGCTTTCCCTGTTCACCTCTGCTACCGCCGATGCACGGGTGGTGATGCGGGGTTTTTCGAAGAGGGTGTTTTTATCATAGCGGAAAGCGGCGCTGAGGCTCAGTTTCTCTTTCAGCACTTTTTTGGTGGCGTGGACGTAGGCGCTGTATTCCGCCACATCGATGGGTCCGTCGTTATCGGGGAACAGGGTGCCTTTGGAATCGAGGCGGTACAGGCGGTAGTTGAGGCCTGCGATCAGTTCCGCGAATTTTACGAGGTGGGTGAAATTGTATTGTCCTTCTACGTTATACAGTTTGCTTTTATCGAGGAAGAGCGTACCTCCTTTGGAGGTAGGCAGGGAAGAGATGCTGTCTTTCAGGTGTTGGAACAGGGGGCTGGAGGCGTCGGGGCGGCCCTGGTCTGCGAAGGCGCGGGCGATGTTACCGGCGTCGGTGTAGCTTTTACCGCCGGCCATGGCTTCCAGCAGGGCGCCGGTGTACTGCGGGTACCAGCCGTCGCCAGTGGCGGGGTTGAAGCTGGGCTTCCAGGCTTCGTTGATCAGTTGGGCCGTAGGGCTGGCGATGATGGTGTTACCGGAGTTCTCGCGGGTGGTATAGCCTCTGAGGAACCAGTGTTCCGCCTTCAGTTCCGCACGGTACTGGCCCAGCTGGAAATTGGTGAGGGCGTAGCGGGTATCGTTGCTGTATACCGCGTTGCCTTTTCCGAAGGTGCCGGAGATAATGGCTTCCAGCTGTGGCCTGATCTTATACCGCAGCTCTACGTTGGCCTTCAGTAATTTGGCGTCGTTGCTCAGGTAGCCGTATTCGGGGTAGCCGGTGCGGGCTACATAGTTGCTGCCTTTTTCCAGCAGCGGGTTGATGATGGGCGCCAGCTCCGGTGTTTGGGCCAGGGCTGCCTGGAGGAACGGGTTGATGTCTACCGATGTTTTGCTGCCGTACATATTCACCCCGTTGTAGTTGGGGTCGGTGAGCGGGCCGCCGGGGCCGTTGGTATTGGTGGTGTCGGTGGCCATCCATTCTTTGGCCTGTATGTACTGCATATTGATTTTAAAAGCGAATTTGTCGTTCACTTTTTTGGCCCAGCGGATGGTCCAGTCGTAATAAGGTGATGGTCCGAAGGGGTCGTTGGACTTGCCTTTACTGACGTGGTTCACCCCCTGGGTGATCTGGGCGCTGAGGCCCTGGTATTTGAACGGGTCTTTGCCGGTCATGACGAGGGTGCCGTTGAGGCCGCGGGAGCCGTAGAGGGCGGAGGAGGCGCCGGACAGCACCTCGAGGTTGTCCACATCGAGTTCGGTGAGGCCGATGGCGGTGCCGAGGGGGAAGTTGAGCCCGGGGGCCTGGTTGTCCATCCCGTCTACGATCTGGGTGAAGTTGGTGTTACCGCTGGTATTGAAACCGCGGGTGGTGATGGTCGTGAAGGTGAGGCTGGAGGTGGTCACGTCTACTCCTTTGAGGCCCTGTATCATATTAAAATAGCTGGGCTGGGGGGAGTTGATGATTTCTTTGGTGCTGATCCGTTCGATGGTGACCGGCGATTCGATTTTTTTCTGGGTGAAGCGGCTGGCGGAGACCACCACTTCGCGTCCGAGCACTGATACCGGGGTGAGTTCTACTTTCAGTGCACCGGCTGCGGTGACGGTGACTTCTTTGGTTTCAAAGCCAAGGGATGAAAAAATCAGGGTGACGGGGTACTGTTTCTTGGAAGAAAAGCGGAAGTTACCCTGGTCATTGGTATAGTCGCCGTTAGGTGCTCCTTTCATGGTGACGGATACGGCGGGGACCACCTCTTTGGTGTCCGCATTGCGCACGTTGCCCGAGACGGTGATCTGGGCCTGCGCCGGATGGATAAAACCCATCAGACAAATAATGGTTGATAATAAGACTTTGAACATCAGGGTGGAATTTAGACAGGTTGATAAAGGCGATATTACCAAAAACACCCGTGGCAATATGCCTGCGGCGGCGGGTTTGGGGCGAAATCAGGCACATATGGGGCGAAAACCGGATTTACGGACCTGGTTATTTGAGACGGGGTGACTAACTGAGAGACAGGCTGTTGGCCGATGGTTAAGGCTGGCGGTTATCTGTTATTATCAAGCTGAGTTATACTTCGGGAAAATCATCTTCGGGGATCAATTTTATCGCAGCCGGTCATCAGCCGAAGGCTGACTGAAATACCGGCAGGTAAGTTCCCGATACGGGAACGGGGGTGTCTTCCATTCCTTCCACCTGTAAAAAGTACCCTTTTGAATTTTTCTTAAAAAGTACCACTTTTGACAGGTTGACCAGGTAGGAGCGATGTGCGCGGGCGAAGCCGTTGGCCGTGAGTTGTGTTTCCAGTTTTTTGAGGGGCACCCGTACCAGTTCTTTACTGACGGCGGTACCGTTGCGGTAAAACACCTGCACGTAATTATCTTCCGCTTTGATCATGAGTAGTTTGGCAGGATGAACCGACAGGGCGGTTTTACCTTGTTCGTCCCTGATCTGCAGGCAGTTGTCCGGTAAAATGACGGGGGGCGCCGGCATGGCGGCTACCGGGGCGGGTGCTTCCGGTATTTGCGACACCCTGTTTTCCAGCGATTTCAGCTGCCGGTATTTCTCGCGGGAGAAAAACCAGAGCAGGGAGATCATATACGGGAGGGGCATGATCAGCGCGGTATATCGCAGGGTGCTGACAAACTCGCTCCAGGTAAAGAAGAAGGTGTCGGTGAGCAGTACGTCTACCAGGGTAACGATGGAGGCTACCAGTACTATTTCGCCCAGCAGCCAGCAGAGGTAGGTGGCGTTGGTGAGGCGGCGGCGTATTTTCCAGCCTGCCAGCAGGAACTGGGAGATGGTGAGGCCCAGTATGCCGCATCCGGTAAAAATGCCGAAGAACGTCACCAGCGGCAGGTGCTGTCCTTCATACCACATATTGATATTAAAGGGCAGGAAAATGTACATGAAGCAAAAACTGAAAACACTGCAGAAAATGATCAGTTCAATCCTGTTCCGCACCGGGTCCAGTAGACTGAAGCGGGGCTGGTCTGCGATCAGCGGGAGTGTTGGCAAGCTTTTCATACCATGATGGATTTCGAAAATTAAGATACGAAATTGCACGCAAAGAAAATAAGGAGCGCGAAGAAAACAAAGACAACGTCTTTAAGTTTTTGGGGGATGACTGAAACCGGCACAGAAGCAGGAAAACTTTATTTTCTTTGTGAAGAATCTTCTATATGCAGGAAACATTTACCCTTCCGCGGTGGTTCCGGATCTTTTGTTATGTATGCGCCATCGTGATGTTATGTACGGGCGCCGAAATGGTTTACCTGGAGTTTACGGAGATCAAAGGGCAGAACATCATTTTCATGGGTTTAGCCTTCTTTTTCCTGGCCTGGTCCATGTACGCCTATACGCGGCTGAAGCTGGTCCTGGACCCTAAGACCGTGCGTTTTACCGGTGGCTGGCGGCCGCATCATTTCAGTTGGACCGACATCACCAGTATCGACATGGCGCATGTAGGACGTTACAGTGAACCGCAGTTAACCATCTGTTATGGTGATCGTAAATTAAGGCTGGGCCGCAGTTTTTTCCGGAAGAAGCCTTTCCTTGAGATCCTGGACAGGATGGATCGTTATGCGCCGGCAGGTGTATTCACGGCTGGCTACAGGCAGATAAAAGCGGAGCTATCGGTTTAGAAGACAGGCTCCTCTCCTGCTTTCAGTTCCTTTCCTTTTTGTTGTACCGCTTTGGCAAATACCGCTTCCGGCAATGCTTTAAAGCCTTTAGGCGCTTTATGTGCCGGTCCTTCGTAGATGCCGACAAAACGTTTGTTGTAGGTGCGGCGGCTCACGGGGTCGGTCATACGAAAATATTGCGGGAACCATCCTTTCACGGCCCTAGTATCTTTTGCCGGTTGTTGCCTGCCTGCCAGCAGCTGTGCCAGTGTTATCTTTTCCACGGCTGCCGGTGAAAAGAAATAAATCTTTCTTCCTTTGAGCGTGTTGCCGGCTTTGAATACGCCGGCGTGGTGCCATTCCGTTGCGAAAGGCGTCAGTTCCTTCGCTGAAATTTTCTCATTGAATTTCTTTGTCAGTATACGGGCCACGTCACCGGCTTTCAGCAGCCCTTTCTCTTCTGCCTCCTGGTAGTTTTCGGATTTCCCCTGCCGCAGATATTGGCTCATTTTCATGGCGGCAAGGTACGATTTATTTCATCGGATAACCAGTCCTGTACCGGCCTTTGCGCACTTTTTCGAGTTTGCCGGCCAGCAGTTTCCGCTGCAGGGGCGACAGGTGATCGAGGTAAAGGCGACCTTCCAGGTGGTCGTATTCATGCTGTATCATCCGGGCCGTGAGGCCGGCATAGGTGCGGCGCTGCGGTTGCAGGTCTGCGTCCAGGTATTCGATGCTAACGCTCCATGGGCGGCGTACCCGCGCCCAAAGGCCGGGGATGCTGAGGCAGCCTTCCTCATCTTCCCAGTGCTCCGCGGAGACAGCCGTTATCCGCGGGTTGATGAACGTTTCCCGGATGCCGGCGCCGCCCGGGAAAAGCCGGGCGCGTTCTTCCGGAGCCAGCTGCTCAAAGGTGGACCGGCTTTCCACGATAAACAGCCGCAGCGGCTGATGGACTTGCGGCGCTGCGAGTCCCACCCCACGGGCGCCTGCCAGCGTCTGCCACATATTTTCCACCAGCGCCCGCAGACCGGGAAAGTCAGCCGGCACCTCGTTACAGGGTGTACGCAGCATCGTGTGTCCATAAGCGATAATAGGAAGTATCATGTTTTTTAACACAAAAATGCGCCGGTATCGCCTGGCCACGTAGTAAATATTAGACATTAATTTATTTCCCGAACCCACGCTCCGCCTGTACTTTTGCACTATGCCCGTAACGTTGTACCAATACATGCAAAACCTGGAGATGATCCGCCCCGCCGCCGCACTGGCGCGGCTGATCACCGGTTTTTATGTACTGCCCGCCTCGCGGCTGCAGGAAGGATGCCTCGCCGTCAGCGACGGCATGCCGGCCATCGCGTTTCTCCCGCACCCGGAAGACTGCATCACTTTCACCACCCGCCACCATACCGTTACCCTTACCGGTGCCTGGATCAACAGTCAATACCTGGAAAAGACAACGCTGCAGCTGCAGCAGCCGGAAGGCGACCTGCTCGTCGTCCGCTTCAACCCCGTGCTCTTTTACCAGCGCTGGCCCCTGCTACCCGCACGCCTGCAACAGGGCGCCGCCTGGAGCCTGCCGGAATTGCTGGGCCGGGAAGGCGCCGCGCTGTTACAACACGTAGCCGCAGCTGCCTCCACGACCGCTAAGATCCGCGCCACAGAAGCCTGGATGGCCACGCAGCTGCCGAAACAGCCGGGGCATAACGGCCTGCTGGAAGCCGCCTTTTCGTATATCAGTCAGCGTAAGGGCCTTACGACCGTCAAAGCGTTAACTTCCCTCCTGGGCGTTAACTACAAATGGCTGGAACGGAACTTCCGGTATTATACCGGTCTGCCTCCCAAGCTATTCCTGCGGCAGCACCGCTTCGTGCAGGCCTGCCTGGCGCTGCTGCATTCCCGCCCCGTGGATTTTATGGCTATCGCGCTGGAACATGGGTACTATGATCAGAATCACCTCATCAAAGAGTTCAGGCAGTTTACCGGCGTGGCGCCGGGGCGTTTCCTGGAGGGGCTTTGTGAGCCGCTTCGGGAGCACCGCTGATGACAGGGAGGCTTGCCATTCCAAGGTTTTGCCGGCAAAAAAAAATTGGATTTTTAAAAAAATCGTGTTTACTTTGTGGCCCCGAACAAAAACGGGATGTAGCGCAGCCCGGTAGCGCGCTTCGTTCGGGACGAAGAGGCCGCTGGTTCGAATCCAGTCATCCCGACAAAAAAGTCTTACATCAGTAAGGCTTTTTTTTTACATTAAGGTTAGTAGCTATCCAAATTTGAAATAAATAGTTTTTATTTGGGAGATAAATACTAAGTTTATTTTTTTTGGAGCCCTTTTCTATCAGTCAAAAGTAGTGCATGCGGTATGTTATTTAATTCTATTCAGTTTCTTATCTTCTTTCCAATAGTCACCTTACTTTATTTTTTACTCCCACATAGATTCAGGTGGTTTCACCTGTTGATGGCAAGCTGCATATTCTATGCTGCATTTGTGCCCGTTTACATCTTAATCCTGTTCCTTACAATTATTATCGATTATGTGGCAGGGCTTATGATTGAAAAGTCAGAGGGAAAAACGCGGAAGCTATATTTAACGTTAAGCATTGTTGCCAACGTCAGCGTACTGGCAGTATTTAAATATTATAATTTCTTTATTGGGAATATCAATGAATTGCTTTCACAATTAAATATAACCGCACATTCACTCCCTCTTTTAAATATGATACTTCCTATAGGGCTTTCGTTTCATACTTTTCAGGCGATGAGCTACACCATTGAAGTATACCGAGGAAAGCAGAAAGCCGAAAAACACTTTGGGATATACGCGTTATATGTCATGTTCTACCCTCAACTGGTGGCTGGCCCTATTGAAAGACCGCAAAACATACTACATCAGTTTTATGAAAAACATGCCTTTGTTTTTACGCGAGTCACAAGTGGGTTAAAACTGATGTTGTGGGGACTTTTGATGAAAGTGGTGATTGCCGACAGGCTGGCCATATATGTAAATGCGGTTTATAACAATGCAGAGAGACATAATGGAAATACACTGATCTTAGCTTCGGTATTTTTTGCGTTTCAGATATACTGCGACTTTGCCGGGTACTCCTATATAGCAATTGGCAGTGCGAGAGTAATGGGCTTTGACCTTATGACCAATTTCAACCATCCCTATTTTGCCACTTCTGTTGATGAATTCTGGAAACGTTGGCATATTTCCCTTTCAACCTGGTTTAGAGACTATGTATACATTCCTTTGGGAGGGAATCGGGTTGCTGTGCCAAGATGGTATTTTAATCTCTTCTTTGTGTTTCTCCTAAGCGGTCTGTGGCATGGAGCTAACTGGACCTATGTTGCCTGGGGTGCACTTAACGGGCTCTATCTTATTTTTGCTATAATTACCAAAGACTGGCGGGCGCAACTCAATCGATTAACGGGGCTTAGTAAGCATCCTACGCTCCTCAAAGCAGTACAGATAGTTATCACATTTGCGTTGATCACCATTGCCTGGGTCTTTTTCAGGGCTAATAACATCTCAGAGGCATTCCTGATTCTTAAAAAAATGGCATTTGAAAGAGGCCCTGTTTACTTTGAACTGAGCTCACTTCCCACTATGGTGTATTCCTTTATGGGTATACTGGGCTTGTGCATTATTGAGTATAAAAGAGAGTTTTGGGCAGGGAAGCTTGTATTCTTTAATAGTCCGAACATATATATCAGATACGCTACTTATTCTTTAGCCATTATTATAATATTACTTTTCGGAGTATTCGATGGTGGGCAATTTATCTACTTTCAATTCTAGTTTAACATGAAGAACAAATCATTCTCATTGTTTTTCAAAAAAGCATTCATACTTATCGTTATCCTTTTTGTAGCAGATTATGCAGTCGGCAAGATAATGGAGCGCTTTTTCCTGCAGATAAAAGCAGGAGAGACAGGTCGAGGGCTTTATGCATTCAATCAGACAAAAGAAGATATTATCGTTGTTGGTTCTTCCAGGGCCAATCACCATTATGTCAGCAAAATACTAGAGGATAGCCTAAAGATGTCATGCTATAATGCCGGACGTGATGGACAGGGAATTTTATATCACACAGCATTATTGAAAGCTATCGCAACAAGAAAACCTCCAAAACTGGTAATATTTGATTTTAATCCCTCTGAGTTTGTAGAAGGAGGATTTGACAGGATCGCACTGTTATCCCCATACTACGGTCTACATCCAGAAATACAATCCATTTTAAATTTAAGAGGCCCATTTGAACAAATCAAGCAGTGTTCCGGCGCCTATCGGTATAATTCACTGATGTTAACCATCCTGGCCAATAACTTGATAAAAAGAGAAGAAACCAGCATTGCTGGATATATGCCCTTGTTCGGGCAAACGAAAGATTCATTATCTGAATACCCTGTCAGTGAGTTATCCCAACCGATAGATACCTTAAAGGTTAATCTGTTCGAGAATCTAGTAACCGAGTTGCAGGCAAGTAACACCAAACTGGTCGTTTGTGTTTCACCTATTTATCTCAAAATAGGTGATAGCAGTACTCCATCCATTAATATAGGTAAAGAGATATGCCAGAGATATAAGATTCCGTTCCTCGATGATTCACAGATGGGCACCTTTTTAAATGACAGAGCATGGTTTACTGACAGCCGGCACCTGAATGATAAAGGAGCTCACAAATTTTCAGAGATATTCCTACAACAATTGAATACCGGATTACAGGAATACTTTCAAGGGGCAGTCATCCCTACTAAAAAGCCTGATGTACAGTAACATCAGGCTTTTGTTTATTGATTTCAGGCGCTTACTCCTTATCTAATTCGCAAAAAGCACACTCGTCGCCACCTCATAAAAATCATCTCCTTTCTTTATAAACGGGGGTGCTTCGCCCCATGTTTTATTGGAGACCATGTATAAGGTGAACACATTTTTCACCGGCAGCGGGTTTATATTTGCAGGGGAAAATGCCATATTGGAATAATTCGTTCCTCCATAGTTAAGCAGTGGCTGCCCGGTGTCGCTGTTGATAAATTCAAATACATAGTTACAACCCAATTCGGGGACAGGATCCGGCAGGCCATCCGGCAGGACCTGGTATTCAGCTTTGTCGACCGCGTTTTTCACATCTTTGATCACACCGACAGGTGTGACGACCTCATTCCAGTCTGCATCGAAATAACTTACGGACACCTTGATGTCTGTATGTTCGAAAGGAATAAGGTCTTTCGCATAATTGGCGACCTTCACTTTGATATGTCCGGCAGGAGCAGCGCTTACGGTATCCTGTCCGGCGGGGTCGACAAAAGCCACAGGGGCGTCCATCGTAGGCTGGAACAGCGTATACATTTCTTTGGAACCCGCTTTTACATCGATCATTTTCTCGGCGACCACCTTTCCGTTGCGGGTATCGTAGAACTCAAATTTACCCTCGCCGGCAACGACCTTAATCTTTTTCGAGTTTACATCCCATGCGATCGGGTGACCGTTGTATTTAACAGCGATAAAAACTCCTTCCCCGTTACTCCGCAACGCGGTTTTATCTGCGTCAAAATAGACATCAACAAATGTTACGAACGGATTTTCATACTCCGCTTTCTGACAGGCGCACAAGCCTGCTAACACCAGCATGACAGCGATTATATTCCTAGTATAGTTTTTCATTGAAAGAAGATTTAATAAAACCAACAGGTGATTAGAAGTTATAGCTAACGCTCATACTGAATCGCTGGCCATCTTTTCTGCGATAGGTGATGATATCACCATCTTCCTTACGGTATTTGATGGATTTTCCTGCTTTTAAAACATCGAACTTGGTCTCATCCTGTACATAGTCATGAATATTCATATAATAGCGCGTCCAATCATTCAGCAGGTTTGTCAGGTTCAGCTTCACCTCCATCTTCTTCTTTAAAAACCGGGCATACAGCTGCGCGTCCAATTGTTTGGGCGCCAGCTCATATTCCACCCGCGCCATATTCACGTTGGCTAAATTCGTGCGGGGGCCACGGTGGTTGTAGCTTACCGTAGCACCGAAATAGTCGCCCCAATAGCCAATTCCCAGGTTCAGCAACCAGGGGGACTGGCCGATCAATGGCCGGTCCTGGTTGGGATAGCGCATCTGCACCCGCTCAGCTTTCTGTGTTTCGGGGTTATTGATCCATTGCCAGTGACTCAATACATTCACCTTCGACTTGAGCAATGTCCCGTTGGCATATATGAACAGATTTTTTGCCCAGTCCCTGGCGGACAGAAATGCCAGATTCTTCCGGATCTCCAGTTCCAATCCAAGATTAGTGGCATTCTCCATATTGGCAAAAGTATAGTTGGAGGCTTCCGAATGCACCAGCTCAATGGGCTTGTCCAGCTTTTTATAGTAACCCGTCAAGGAAAGGATTTCACCGGGCGACGGATACCATTCAAACCGCAGGTCCATATTGTCGATCAAGGTAGATTGGACGTGCTCACCATAGACGTAACCATTTAGTTCAAAATCATACATCCCAAACATACCTATCTCCCGGAAATCCGGACGGATAACGGTCTTCGAATAACTTCCCCTGATATTGATCGCCTGGGTTAAACTATAGGTGGCATTCAGCGAAGGCAGGAAGCGCCAGTTATTCTCTTTAACACCAAACCGGTGTCTTTGTACATCATTGGGGTCCGGTTCGTCCCGGTAAGATCGCCTGTATAGTTCCTCCTGCTTCGAGGTCAAATCAAAATATTCGGCCCGGACACCATATACCAGCCGCAGTTTGCTCCAGAGCTTTTGATCGGCCATCAGGTATACTGCGTGTGACGCCATCCGGCCATCATAAAACCTCCCTCCCAGCGCATCTGCATAATAGTAAGCCTGCCCATCGCCATTGCCTATATTCTCCCGCGACAACAACTGATCATAACTTATTTCTATCGGAGGCGCCTTTTGATTGGCGGTACCAGAAGCCCAGGCCCTTGTCCAGGGCGCCATTTTGTGTATATCCAGCGATCGCCTTTTTGTCCATGCCTGATAACCCAATTTTACCAGTGTGGAAACAGCTTTCTTTTCGCCAAATTTACGCGAAAAGGCCGCGCTCCAGTTGTAATCCGTTTCGTCTATACGCGTCCACATACGCCAGTCCTGGAAGGCGCTGTTATTGGAGGCCGCACTTTGGGTCATCAAACCAGGGGTCTGAAAATAGGGCACGTCACCAATGATGGTCGTCAGCCGGTAAGAGAGCTTACGCTCATCCAGGATCTGCTGCCTGATTTTATTCACGGTCAACGTTCCTTCGGCCTTTATCTGCCAGGGCAACTGATATTCACCTGTCAATTGATGCTGCTGCAGGGACATGGCCTCCGGCAATTGGTAAATAAGTTTACTGGCCATCGGCTGCGAGTCGTCGTGGGGTGTCTGCACCGACTCGTTATAATTATCACTGTAGGTAGTCGCATAGATATTCTTCAGGACAACCTTAAAGTGCTTCCCCTGCCATCCCATATTCGCAACCAGCCCGGCGTTACTATTGAACCGGTAGGAAGTGCCGGCCCCTTTATCACCAATACCGGTACTGTCCAGGTAATTCCCACTGGTGGAAGATCTCAGGTTATTAAATTGTACAATGTTCTGTTCATTTCTGAAATTCACAGAAGTGACAAACCCGAAGCGGCTCCCGTTTTTAAAATCATAGACACGCCCGAGTGACAAACGCATATTCTGATTGGGAGCGGCTTTGTACTTATAAGGCTTCAGCGCATCACTGTTTAATTTTTTGGATTGGGCGATGCCATCCAGGTCATTGTATTTTACGTTATCGCCAAATTCCATCGGATTGAGCGGCGTACCGTTCAGTTCGGGATCGTTTAAATGATATCCCGGAGGCGCATCTAACTGCGACGCCCGGTTGTTCCACTGCCAGGTTTTGATACCCTCCGGCATCTTCGATGATTTGTCAAAGAAACCGAAATACTCGCTGGTATGGCGTTTTCCCAGCCGATAGAAGTCTTTGCCGGTAGTTTGTGAGTTTCCACCTACACCATATTGAATCGTTGCGAAATTCTGTTCCGGAATATCGATGGTATTCACAGAGACCTGTCCGCCGGAAAATTCAGCCGAAACGTCCGGTGTCGCTGTCTTATTCACCACCACGGAACTCACCATCTCTGTGGGGATAATATCAAAAGAAAAATCACGCCTGTTTTGAGAAATACTCGGTATCACCACGCCATCCAGCATCGCCTGGTTATAGCGATCGGACATGCCACGTACCACCACATTCCGGTTATTGACGGTCGTCAACCCCGTGACACGCTTCAACACCTGCCCCATGTCATTATCGGGCGTGCGGGCTATTTGCTCGGAAGAGATGCCATCGGTAACGGAAGCGGCGTTCTTCTGGCGCGCATATAAACCCGCGACGCTCTCTTTCTTGTAGCTGCCGGTAACAACCACCTGGCCCAGTGTCTTCGTGGATGGCGCCAGCGTGATGTGAAGGCTGGTCAGCTGTCCTTCTTTCACCTCTACCTGCGTAACACGCTTGGTCTGAAAAGAGATATAGGTAACTTCTACGGTGTAAGTGCCCGGCGCTACGCTGAAGCTGTAACTACCGTCTACCCCGCTTTGTACCGCCTGGTTACGTTGCAAAATCTTTACGGTTGCTCCGGGAAGAGGCTGGCCCCTGTCGTCCAGCACTTTGCCGCCGATACGGCCAGGTTGCTGGCGGACAGCCCCGGGCAGGCTTGCTGTCACTGGTGGACTTACCGCCGCATTCGTTTCGGCTTCGGTAATGACCACCATCTTATTATCAATGGCATAGCGATAAGGCAGCCCCTTAAAAAGCGTGTTGAGCACCTGTTCCAGGGTGGCATCTTTCACCTGTATGCTGACAGGCTTTGCCCTGCTGAACAGGTCCATATCGTAAAAAAAATCATACTTCGCCTGTTTCCTGATGTCCTCCAGTACGGCGTGAATAGTACTGTTCTGCCTGTTCATATTAATGCGCTGGGCAAACGTACGGGCACTCACCTGCATCAGCAAACAGGTAAGTAATAACATGGTGATCTTCATAGCACGCATGCATTGAGAAAAATTCATACTTTTGTTAGTGTTAAATCGTATTGATGATAATTGTTGTCGCAATGTCTCCGATAAGCATTTAACGAATCCGGCCAGAGGTGTTCCACCACCTTTGGCTATTTTGTTTATAGCCTATCCGTAATTAGTTTGTATCAATCTGTCACGATTAACCTCCTTTTTTTAACGGTTACGGTTGCCTTCTTAGTCGATTGTATCATTTTTACGATAGCGGATAGTGGCTGTGAGCGGGACACCATACCGTTGAAACGCAGCTTGCCGATATGCGAAGGATATTCCACCTCGACATCATACCAACGCTCCACCTGACGCAGGATGCTTTCGAGTGTTTCACCCCGGAAAACAAAATCCCCGTTTACCCACGCCAGTTGCTGTTGTATGTCTGCCGGTTGTACGTCGAGTTGCTTTGCCAGAACGGCCTGTTGCCCCGGCTTTAATAAGGCAGACTGTCCGCCGGCCGATCTTATTTTAACGCTGCCCTCCACCAGTGTTGTTCTGATGGCCGTTTCATCGCCGTAGGCATTGATATTAAAATGTGTCCCCAATACCTGCACTTCCTGTCCGGCCGTTTCCACGAAAAAGGGTACATTTCCTTTTCCACCGGGCAGGCGCATTTTTTCAATTTCGAAGTAAACCTCACCCGTCATTTTTACCCGGCGTTCCTTATCCGAAAACCGTACGGGATAAATCAGGGAAGATGCTGCGTTGAGCATAGCGACAGAGCCGTCCGGCAAAGTTACCCGGTATTGGCCGCCGTTGGGAGTCGTAATGGTATTGACCGCCGGGGATGTAGCCTCCGGTCTTTTGCCAGCGTTGTAACGGATATGGCCCTCCGTATCTTTTTCGATGCGTACGCCTCCCTCCGTGGCGATAATCCCTTTTTGCGCATCACCAAGCGTAATTACTGAGCCATCTGCCAGCGTCAGGCGGGCCTTGCGCTCGCCGGGCAGGATATCTTCCCGTTGCGCAAGTTGGCCGTTGTTGATTTTCCTGCCTGCCCAAAACCAATACATACCGGCCGACAGGGAAAATCCTATTAAAAGCGCCGCTGCTACGCGCCGCATATTACCGAAACGGAAACGCTTTGCCGGACGGGCTGTTATGTGTTCGTTTATCCTTTGACGTATATCAACGCCCAGTTGCCCGTCCGGGCCAGGCGATGCCTCTTCGGCCGTGGCCGCGAGTTCTTCTTTCAGAAGATCATCATACGCCTGCCTGAGCGCCGCCGCTTCATCAGGACTGAGGGCTTGTCCGCTGGCATGTTTCTGTAATAGTTTGCTGAATATATCGTTGTCCATCTTTCCATTTTGTACAAGGATGATGCATCCCGCTATATATACAATCCAAAAACAGGGAGGAACCCTTGGTTGACAGGGTTACTTTTTTTAAAAAAGTTGTAACAAGATAATTTTCAGTCAGACAGATCACTTATATCAGCTGAATGGAGATATCGCTTAAAAGAGAAAGAACAGCAGGAAGAGCGTTGCCCTGCTGATACCCTGACGGATGCGCCTGAGCGCTGTAGACACGTGGTATTCTACGGTTTTGGGAGAAATGCCAAGCTCCGTGGCAATACGTTTGATGGAAAATTCTTCCCGTCTGCTCATGGTGTATACCCTGCGGCATTGGTCGGGCAGGTTGTCCACGCAGGTTTCCACCTGCAGCTGTAATTGTCTTGTTCTGATGGGTTCATCTGCTTCTCCGGCAAGCGGTTCGGGGAAGCCGGCCTGCTCTATGCTTTCTTTTGCCTGTAGCTGTTTCAGGTTTTTGAGCACCAGGTGGTAGGAGGTGGTGAACAGCCAGCCTTTAATATTGATAGGTAAGATGGTGTCCCAGTTTTCCCAGAGGCGCACAAACGTATCCTGTACAACGTCCTCGGCAGCCTGTTCATCTTTTAAGATGCGAAAAGCGGTCCGGTACAAAGGTTTCCAATAGCGGTCATAGAGCTGATCAAACGTAACGGCATCTTCGCGCTGAGATGTTGCTGCTGATCGGGAATATGCCGTATTGCTCGTTTCCACTGCTTTTGCCTTTGGTCAGCGTCAAAATTATCAGTTAGATCTCAGGCATTACATAATATGCTATTAAGTTTATATTAATTCACGGGCAGGCCCCTCCTTATTATACGGATCTTCCATATTCCGGCGCAGGATATGCTCCGGAATTCTATAGCGCGCAGATCTCCCCTTATGATACCAGGCCTCTAATCAAACTCCCGGTAACCAGGGATACCACGGCCACCCTAATTTGTTTATTTTTGACCTATTTAGCAGCTGTAAGGCAGCATTACACAAAACACCCGATATGAAAAAATCATTCATTGCGTTGAGCCTTGTCACAGGGTTATTTATTGCCTGTGGCCCTACTTCTAAGCCACCGGTGGAAGCTACTGCGGAGGTTTCTTTAAAAGAAGCCCGCAAAGGTTTCACCACAAAAATTGTGAAAATAAATGAGCTGAGGGACCCGGTGGAGGAACCACCAAAAGCGCTTTTCAGTACCGTGACCTTTCCTTCGCCTATCGGTAATATGCGGGCGTATGTAGGTACCATCCCGCAAGACGGCAAACTGCATCCCGCGATGATATGGATAAGCGGCGGCTGGGGAAACACCATCGACAACCTCTGCTGGACGCCCCAGGAGCCGAACAACGACCAGTCTGCCGCAGCCATCCGGGAAGCCGGTATAGTCATGATGTATCCTTCGCAAAGAGGCGCGCACGACAACCCCGGATCAGACGAAGCCATGTACGGTGAAGTAGATGATATTATCGCCGCGGCAAACTGGCTGGCGAGCCAACCCGGTATCGACCCCAAACGCATCTACCTTGGCGGACACAGCACCGGCGGTACCAAAGTATTGCTCGCCGCCGAATATGGACATCCTTTCCGTGCTGTCTTCAGCCTCGGCCCTATCGCCGATATCAGCGGCCTAAGCCCGGAAAACCTGACCTTCGATACCCATAACAAAAAGGAATTTGAAATGCGTTCACCGATCTACTGGCTGAACGGTATCGCCAGCCCGGTGTTTGCTTTTGAAGGGACAGGTGGTAACTACGAAGAATTAAAAAGCCTGGAGACCGCGGCCGCAGAACAGAAAATTTCACGCCTGCATTGTTACCCCCTGGCCGGCCATGATCACTTTACGGTAGTTGGGCCAGCATGCAGGATCATCGGCAAAAAAGTGGCAGCCGATACTGCCAGCCAGGTCAATATTGCTTTCACGAAAGAGGAACTCGATAATTTGTAATCATAAGCCTTGCAACTTTTGCAAGGCTTACATTTCATTCCCCGCCGTTAAAACCACGATCAGAACACCTCAGTCCCCATTTTGCTCATTTCGCACGCTGTTGAACGCCGCCAAAGGAAATACCCCCTTACTTTGTATCAAACAAAGCGTTCATGAAAAATAAAAAAACGAAGGTAATCGTGGTGGTCGTTGCTGTTTTGCTGCTCCTGCAATTTGTCAGGCCCAACATCAGTAACCGGTCAACCGAAACGTCGCCGGACACCTTCCCGGATGAGGTGGCTGCTATCCTCCAACGGTCCTGCTACGACTGTCACTCCAATACCGTCCATCTCCGCTGGTTCGATCGTATCACACCCGTCAACTGGCTGGTGGCCGATCACATACAACGTGGCAGAAGCGTTTTAAATTTCTCCCTGTGGGACCAAATACCCAAACCGGAACAGGCGGCCAAACTCTGGGAATCGGTGAACCAGGTCATTGCCGGCGTGATGCCCCTGGAGAGCTATACCTCCCTGCATCCTGAAGCAAAAATTACGGCCAGCGATCTGCAGGTACTCAAAAAATACGTTGTCACGCTTGCCCCGAAACAACAGCCGGACACCGCTAAAAACAAAGCACTGGATGCCCAGTACGCTCAATGGACTACCTCCACGGAAAATATGCCGGTGCAGTTACCCGTAGCACTCAACGGCGTGCCGTATATCCCTGAATACAAAGACTGGGCACCTATCAGCACCACCCTGCGGGTGGACAATGGTACCATCAGGATCATCTATGGAAATGCTATCGCTGTTGAAGCTATCCGGCAACATGAAACCAACCCATGGCCCAACGGCAGCATCCTCGCGAAGGTAGCGTGGGACCAGCTGACTACCGCAGAAGGGAACATTACCGCCGGCGCATTTAAACAGGTGGAATATATGATCAAGGACAAGGAAAAATATGCTTCGACAGAAGGCTGGGGATGGGCGCGGTTTAAAACACCCGCGTTAAAACCTTATGGTACCAATGCCCTGTTTACAACAGAATGTATCAACTGCCACCGCCCCGTTAAAAACAATGACTTCGTTTTCACCGCACCCATCCAACATTAATATGAAAAATACACTCATTATTTGCCTGTTGCTGCTCTCCGCCTGCCGGCAAAAACCGGCCGAAAACCGGAACGATCCCGCTGCCATCCCCGCTTCCTTTGGGCTGGAGGCTATGCATCTTAAAACAATCACCACTTTTATAAACCTCAAAGAAGGGAAAACCAGCACCCTCTTCGGAAATTCCGCCGCGTACGAAACCATGAAGGATACCACCGCCATCGTGGAAGGTGAAAAGAAACTGGTACTGGTAACCTGGAAGCTGGCCGACGATCCCGTATGGTTTGGAGCGATGACGCCCGGCGAATTCCTTTCGATAGAAACACTCACCACGCTCAACCTGCGAAGCCCTGACCCGGCTGCAGATTATCAGAAGCTCAACGGTAAGTCCTTAACCAGGGACAACACCATCAATGAGCAACAGCAGACAGAAAGGGTCCATTTGATAATATCGCAGCAACCAGCGATCACACCATAATCAGAAAAAGAGACTACCTTTCATCGCTGTAACATTAAACACCGGCATCCAATGAGATGGAATAACCATATTTTCCAGGTATCAACCAGCATCATCTGGTTAAGCTCCCTCTTTATGGGGATACTGGCTTCCATACCTAAAATCCTGCAGCTGAACATCACCTTCACGGAGCTGGCGGTAGACGCGTCCATCGCGTTTTTATTCTCCCTTTTTGTATGGTATGTCAACCTGTGTTCTTTACCTACGTTCTCCATCGTCACCATGGCCAAAGCGAAGATCATCAGGAAACTGGCCTTAAGCCTGCTGCTGGGCATGGTGGTGATGGCCATCCTGGTGCTTTTTCATCAGCTGGCATTTCCCCGTTATTCTTTCTCTTCTATGTTGATGATGTACCAGTTCAGAGGCATTCTCATCAATCTCACCATATCGATGGTCGTCTTTTTCCTTTATCAGAATTTCGACGCCCAACAGGTGAAGCTTCAAATGGAGAGATTAAAATCGGAAAATATCCATGCACAGTATGCATTGCTTAAACAACAGATCGATCCGCATTTTCTGTTCAACAGCCTGAACACTTTAAAATCCATGATCGACATCCAGGACACCGAAGCCGGCGAATTCGTCGTTAAACTTTCAGACTTCTATCGATTCTCGCTGGAAAGCAGGAAAGAAGACCTGATCGCCTTATCCCGGGAAACGGAAGTGCTGGAGGCATACCTGTTTCTGCTGCATTCACGCTATGAGGACAGTATCGTAGTCCACCTCGGAATCAACGAGCAGTCCATGCACAGCTTCATCCCTCCCTTTACGCTGCAGCTGCTCGTGGAAAACTGTATCAAACACAATGCGTTTACCCAAAAGAAACCTTTATTTATAGATATTTACACCGAAGATGATCACCTGATCGTTAAAAACAATTACCAGTTCCGGGAAAATGAACAATCGGCCGGCGTGGGGCTGGACAACATCAAAGGGAGATACGGCTTCATCAGTCAACAGGAAGTAGCTGTCATTAAATCAGACAGTCATTTTATCGTTAAACTACCGCTGATATATGAAAATACTGATCATAGAAGATGAAGTGAAAACGGCCGGTGCGCTAACGCGGCATTTACAGGCAGTGCGGCCCGACACCCTCATCGCCGGCACTATCCAAAGTGTGGAAGAAGCGATTGCATGGTTCAGCCGGAAAGAGGCCGTTGATCTGATCTTTATGGACATACAGTTAACCGACGGCGCCTGTTTCGACATCTTCAAATCAGTGAAAGTAGAAGCGCCCGTTATCTTCTGTACCGCCTACAGCGAATACACCACACAAGCCTTTAAAAATAACGGTATCGACTATATTCTCAAGCCCTTTACCAGGGCTGACATAGAAAGCGCTCTGCTCAAAGTGGAACATTTCAGCAGTTTCTTTCAACGCACGACGCAGGCAGATACCCAGCTGCTGGACCTCTTGAAATCTATCTCCGGAGAAAAGCAGGGAAAAACCAGCTTTCTTGTATTTCATCAACACAGTTACATCAACCTTTCCACCAGTGAGATAAAATACTTTTATAAATCCCTGAACGGCGTTTTCGCGGTCACGCACGAAAGTCTTGAATACCCGATGAAAGAGCCGCTGGATGAAATACAACGCCTGCTGTCGCCACCGGACTTCTACCGGATCAATCGCCAGTACATCATCGCTTTCAAAGCGATCCGGGAAGTACAACATTACTTTGACCGGAGATTAACCGTCACCCTGGAAGTTAAAACATCCGAAAAACTCATCGTTGGCAGGGAGAAAGCCACCTCTTTTTTACACTGGCTGGGCGACCGATAAAACGCGTCATACGCAGTACTGTGGCCTCCGGCCAGTTTACCCCGAAAAACAAAAAACTGGACCATAAACCCGCCGGCCAGGCACACTATTTTTACATCGACAATCATTCCTAACAACAAAAGTCAAGAAAAATGGAAAAGTCGATTTTCTACCATGCAGGATGCCCTGTTTGCGTAAGCGCTGAGCAAGATATCATTCATTTAATCGGTGCGCAAAAAGTGGAAGTCGTGCACCTCGGCACCGACAGAGCACGTATCGCCGAAGCGGAAGCCGCAGGCGTAAAATCAGTACCGGCATTGTTAACACCGGCCGGCCATGTACTGCATATCAATTTCGGCGCATCCATGGCGGACGTAAAAGGTTAATCCACATTGTTCACCGATAGTAAGACCCTTAGCCCAACCTGCGAAGGCAGGTTGGGCTATTTTGACGGGCAAACCGCTATCAGAGCAATGTAGACAACGCCCTGATACCGTCGCGCAACTGTTCTTCGGAGAGGGCTGCGTAACCGAGCCGGAGCCCGTTGACCGGCGTTCCGTAACTAAAACTCTCCGGCGTGATAATACAAACGCCCTTCGCCTTCAGGCTCTCAGACAGTGTAACCCAGTCCACTTTCTTTTTCGGCACCAGCCAGAACGCCAGTCCCCCTTCCGGAATGGTATAATGTACCTTTTCCGCTAAGTACTCCTCCAGCAAACCGGCAGCGATGTCCCGGACCATTTTGTAGTAATGAGAGGCCTTTTTTATATGCCGTCTGATCGTTCCGTCTTTGATCAGCTGCAGCACGGCATGCTCCATAATAGTATCGCCCTGCACGTCGATGATCTTACGAAGGGCGCCCACGCGCTCCATCAATGCGCGGTCCTTACTCACCATATAGCCTATACGTAAAGCCGGCGCCACCACCTTGCTAAGGGTGCCGATGTACACATAGTGCTGCAGTTCGGGGAAACTGCACAATGGCAATACGGGGCGCTCTCCGAAATGAAACTCATTATCATAATCATCCTCCAGGATATTGAAGCCATACTCGTTGGAAAGCCTGATCAGCTCCTGCCGCCGCCGCTGGCTTAATGTCACTGTGGTAGGATATTGCCGGTGCGGCGTGATATACACCGCCTTTATCTTGCGGGAGCGGAGATGTTTCACCACCTCCGCTATTACCAGCCCTTCTCCGTCAACCGTCACCGGCAGCAGCTTTGCCCCGGCGCTTTCAAAGGCGCTCCAGGCCGGCTTGTAGCCCGGGTTCTCCACCAGCACGTTGTCTCCTTTACTGAACAGGCAATGAGCCGTCAGGTACATCGCCATCTGGCTGCCCCGGGTGATACAGAGATCGTTTTCCTGTACACGCATGCCACGCTGATGATTGAGCATTAAAGCGATTTCTTTTCTGAACGGCACCTCTCCATAGGGGTTTACATATGACATAGCCTGCCACTTCGCTTTCCGCTGAAAAATTTCCCGGTATGCCCTTGCCAATGATGCTACCGGCGCTATTTTACTGCTGGGGTGACCGTCGTCGAACTGTATGCCGCATCGTTGCGGCTGTACGGCGGCTGACAGCGTCTCCGCTTTCGGCTCACAGCCCCGGGGAAAATGTGCTGCCACAAAAGTGCCCTTCCTTTCTTTTGACACAATCCATCCTTCTGCCAGCAGATCATTCAACGCATCTACGATCGTGTTCCTGTTCACCTTCAGCAGCTGGGCCAGGTCACGGCTTCCCGGCAGGGCATCTCCCGGCTGCAGTCTCCCTGACCGGATATCTTTAATGATCGCATCCGCAATCTGCAGATAGATGGCCCTGCCGGCTTTTTTATCCCATTGGATGGCTATTTTCCATCGTCTTAACATGTACGCACTATTTAAAAGTAAAGACGGTGCAACCTACCGGAAAAACTTATCTGTGGCCACCGGACCAGCTGTATTTATTAATTCTGGACCATCATTGCCTGCCGATAAATTTATCGGTACCGCCGTTTTTCCCGCTCTAAAAGTATTATCTTGTTACCATGAAGCCTGGCTATGTCATACATCCCCTTGGAGACAGTGCTGCTATCCTGAAATGGCAGCAGGAAATAAGCATGGCGGTACATGAGGAAGTGATGAAAGTCTATCATGGTCTCCGCACTTCATCTTCTACCTATATCCTTGATCTGGTACCGGCTTATGCCTCATTAACGATCGTATATGATGCGGCGCAGATCAGGAATAAAGAGCGGGTGCCGGGATTACAATGGCTGAAGGCCTATGTCGCCACCAAAATAAAAACGCAGGAAGCCACCACCATGCCAGCTCCCCGCGAGCTGCGCATCCCGGTGTGTTATGATCCTTCATTAGGTCCGGACATCACAGCGATGGCCGCTTCCCGGAAGGTGAGCATCGCGGATATCATCGCGTGGCATTCCGAAACAGTATATACGGTATACCTGACAGGTTTCCTGCCTGGATTTCCCTACATGGGGAAAGTCTGTGCCGCGCTGGAGACCCCGCGCAGGCAGCAGCCACGGCTACAGGTACCTGCCGGCAGCGTGGGCATCGCAGGCGCGCAAACGGGCATCTATCCGCTGGCCTCCCCCGGCGGCTGGAATATAATAGGGCAAACCCCTTTGCGGATGTTTGATGCCGCCAATGCCGATCCTTGTTATTGCCACCCCGGCGACCGGGTACAGTTCGTACCGGTCACCCTCGAAGTTTTCAGACAGATACAACAGGAGCAATGAGCATCGTAGTCGTACAACAGGGCATTATGGACACCATACAGGACAAAGGCAGATATGGTTTTCAACACCTGGGTATCAATCCCGGCGGTGTGATGGACCGTATAGCCATGGCCGTTGCCAACGGGCTGACCGGCAATCCCGCCGCCGAAGCACTGCTGGAATTACATTTCCCCGCAGGCAAATACCTGTTTGAAACACCGGCGCTGATTGCCTTATCAGGCGCCGATTTCGGCGCTGCGGTCAACGGTCGTGCCGTGCCGCTGCATACGCCGCTGTATGTTCCTGCTGGCGCTACGCTCGCTTTTGAGAAACTACGCAGTGGGGCACGCTGCTACCTCGCCGTCCGCCACGGCTTTTCTCTGACACCCTGGCTCGGCAGCTGCAGCACGCACCTTAAAGTGGCCCAGGGCGGTTTTCAGGGCAGGGCGCTCCGTAAGGGGGACAGGCTCCCGCTTCACAAAACGCCGCAGCCTGCCAGTGGCCAGTCGGTGGAAATATTTCCCTGGACAGCCGCCACCGGTCACCTGTATAATAAACAGGACACCATCCGTATTTTGCCCGGCGCCTGCTGGGACCTGCTGGACGCCCCCTCGCAGCAACAATTCCAGACCGGCAGTTTCCGGGTAGGGCCGCACAGCGACCGTATGGGCTTCCGCCTGAGCGGGACACCGCTGCATACCAGCAGGAAAGAGGAGCTGTTGTCAGCCGGCATATGCAAAGGAGCCATACAGCTCCTCCCCGACGGCCAGCTGATCGTACTGATGGCCGACCACCAAACGACCGGCGGCTACCCGGTCGTTGCCCATGTTATCACCGCCGATATGCCCTCGCTGGCGCAATACCAGGTGGGACAGCCGGTACAGTTCAGCATTGCCGGCATGGAAACAGCAGAAGCGCTGTTGTGGCAACAGGAAAGGGCGCTGCGTTACCTGCAGCATGCAACACAGTTACGTTTGGAAAAATGGTTATCACCATATGCATTATATTGACCTTAATTGTGACATGGGCGAAGGGCTGGACAACGACGCGGCCATTATGCCTTTTATCAGCAGCGCCAATATCGCCTGCGGCTATCACGCCGGCGATACCGACACCATGAAAAAAACCGTGTCGCTGGCAGCAGCACATAACGTAGCCGTCGGCGCGCATCCCGGTTTTGCAGACCTGGAGAACTTCGGTCGCAGCGAGCAACAGCTTTCAGATGCTGCGCTGTACGACCTGGTGTCCACACAGGTATATGCCCTGCAGATCATCTGCCGCGCACAGGGCGTGCTGCTGCATCATGTAAAGCCGCACGGCGCCCTGTATAACATGGCCGCCCGTACGCCGGCGATGGCAACCGTTATCGCAAAAGCCGTAAAGGATGCCGACAGCCGCTTAAAGCTCTTCGGCCTCAGTAACAGCGCCCTGATCAGCGCAGCAGCTGCCGCCGGACTGAAGCCGGTGAGCGAAGTATTTGCAGACAGGACCTACCAGGATGACGGCTCGCTGACACCCCGCTCCCAACCCAGCGCCATGATTGAAAATGAAACGCTGGCCATCCGGCAGGTGCTGCAAATGGTCACCCGCCAGGAGGTGACCGCCGTGTCGGGAAAAACGATTCCACTGAAAGCAGAAACGATCTGTATACATGGCGATGGCCCCCATGCACTGGAATACGCCCGTGCCATCCATGCCGCCCTGCTTCATCATCATTTAACGATCCAACATCCGTGAGTAAACAAAAATCTTCCGCCATCATGGGCGCCGCTTTTCTGATGGCTACCTCCGCTATCGGTCCGGGCTTCCTCACACAAACCACTGTTTTTACCTGGCAGCTGGGCGCCGCCTTCGGCTTTGTGGTGCTGATCTCCATCTTACTGGATATCGGCGCGCAGCTCAACATATGGCGCGTGCTGGCGATTACGGAACGCCGCGCACAGGACCTGGCCAACGACCTGCTGCCGGGATTGGGTTACCTGCTCGCCGCACTGGTGGTACTTGGCGGACTGGCATTCAACATCGGCAATATAGGCGGATGCGGACTGGGCATACAGGTGATCACCGGCATGGACACTATGTATGGCGCATTGCTTAGCTGCGGCATTGCCTTGTTTATTTTCTGGATAAAAGAGATGGGGTATATGCTCGATCAGTTCACCCGCTGGCTGGGTCTACTGATGGTATTACTGACCGTCTACATCGCTGTCAGCTCCGCCCCTCCGCTCGGAGAAGCTATCCGGCAGACTTTCTGGCCTTCCGTGATCGACACCAAAGCCATCGTTACGCTGGTAGGTGGTACCGTCGGCGGGTACATCAGTTTCGCCGGCGCACACCGGTTGCTCGATGCCGGCATCAGCGGAAAAGGCCAGCTAAAAATGGTCAACAAAAGCGCCGTCAGCGGCATCATCATCACCGGCATTATGCGTTCCGTGTTATTCCTCGCTACCCTCGGCGTAGTGGCCAAAGGCTTTACGCTAGACAGCAGCAATCCACCTGCTTCCGTCTTCCGCATTGTGGCCGGCATGGCTGGCTATCGTTTTTTTGGTGTGGTAATGTGGTGTGCAGCGATTACCTCCGTAGTAGGCGCCGCCTATACCTCTGTATCTTTTCTCAAAACATTCCATCCGCTGATACAGGTATATGAACGCTGGATTATTTCTTTTTTCATTGTTTTTTCCACCGTCGTTTTCGTTTTCGTCGGTAACCCGGTACGGCTCCTAATTACAGCCGGCGCACTCAATGGTCTTATCCTGCCGGTAGCACTGGCGGTCATCCTGGTTGCTTCGCTAAAGAAGAAACTGATGGGCGGCTACCAATATCCGGTGTGGATGCAGGCGGCGGGATGGTGCGTGGTGCTGATCATGGGATGGCTCAGCGTTGTTACCCTGAAGGCATGGCTGCAGTAACTACAGCCCTCAACAGCATTTAATATTTCAGTGACTTGGTCAGGTTCAGCCAGATCCGCCAGAAAATAGACTGGTCTTCGGTAATAATCTCTGCATCCGCCAGGATCCCCGGCTTCAGCTTAATCACAGAATCAGCCGCTGTTCTTACCAACGCCACCCTGGAGAAAAAAAGGCTGTCTTTGACCGGTATGTCCGAGATATAATCTACTTTCCCTCTCAGGTATCCATATTCCTGGTAGGGATAACTACGCACCCTGATCATCACCTGCTGCTCTTTTTTTACCCTCGACGACGCTGCCTGCGGGATCAGCACTTCTCCGTAATAATCGTTTTTTCCGGCATTGATATAAAACAGGATATCGCCTGTTTTATGCAGCTGGTTTTCCTGCAGGAAATCCCCATAAACCAAAAATCCGGCGGAGGGAGTAGTGATGACATATTGTTTTTTCCAGTTCTCCGCATCGCTGATGAAAGTATTCAGCGACTGGTAGAATTTCTTTTCTTCTTCGATAATCTGGTTATCTATCTCGGAGAGTTCTTTGTCTTTTGCAGACAACGCGCTCCTGTTACTGATAAGCGTATTCTCCATCTGCGGGATCACCTGCCGCTTGGCAAGCAGCACGGCCTTTTTCCGCTGCAGTTCCAGCGGGCTGATGATCCTTTTTTCCGCCAGCAGCCGGTATTTTTCATACTCTGCTTCCGCCAGGGCCAGCTCATCTTTCTGCAGTTTGTAGATCTCCTCGGTACGGGCGGTCTGGTCGTTTACATACTGTACCTCGTTCTGTATAAAATGTTTTCGTTTTTGCAATATTCCTTCCCTGTTGACCGCCTTGTAGTTGAGGTAAGCCGTATAGAAATTCTGATAACTGGCCTGCAGCTCCCCCAGGTCCAGCTCTGTAGGGGCTACGAGATGGGTCAGCTCCTGCATGGAAGCCCCGCTGTTGCGTATTTCCTTCAGCCTGTCCAGGATGTCGATGGCTTGCTGGTGCTCCGCGATACTTTCCACATAGGCGATGTCCGTATTTTTCTCCACCCATTGCCCTTCTTTGGCCAATATCTTCACGAGATTACCATTCACCTTGCTGATGAGCGCTTTGGGCGCGTCGCTGGTACTGAACCGCATGGATACCTGTACCATTTCAGGATACCGGATAAACACCGAAAGGCCGATGATGAGCAGTACCGTCAGCAACACAAAGGAAATACCCCTTTTCATGAGCCAGGATGGTGGCTTGGTGATGATCTCCTGGAGATCTTCCGAATGGATATCTTCCTGATAATTTTTCTTTGCCATGATCTTAATTTCCCAGTTCCAGCTGGTTTTTTACCAGCTCAAAATATTTTCCCCGTTTGGCCGTCAGCTCCTGGTGCGTCCCCTGTTCAACGATATTCCCTTTCTCCAGTACGATGATATTATCGGCATTTTTTACGGTGCTGAGGCGATGCGCCACTACAATCACCGTACGCTGGTCAAAAAACTGGTCCAGCCTTTCCACGATGGCTTTTTCATTGTTGGCGTCCAGCGAATTGGTAGCTTCGTCGAGAAAGATAAAAGTGGGGGCTTTATAGACGGCGCGGGCTATCATCAACCGCTGCCGCTGGCCCTGACTGATACCTTTTCCGGCCGTGCCGATTTTTGTTGCCAGCCCAAAGGGCTCTCCGGCAATAAAATCTTCCATGTTGGCTATATGTACCGCGTTCTGTAACCTCTCCTCATCGGGAAGCTCATCATTGATAGCAATGTTTCGCTCTATCGTATCCGCATATACGTAGTTGTCCTGCAGCACAAAACCACAACTATCTCTCCAGAGCCCAAAATCAATCTGATCCAGCCGTTTACCGCCTACCAGTATCTCTCCTTCTTCCGGGTTATAATAGCGTAATAACAGCTTCAGGATGGTTGTCTTCCCGCTGCCGCTGGCCCCGACGATCGCTGTTGTTTTACCGGCAGGAAAACTCATGTTCAGTTTGGTAAATATCGGTTCGTTGCCTGCGCCATAATAGCGGAAGGTAACGTTGCGCAGCTCTATCGAGGTATTGTCGGGCAACCTGGTCAGGTAGTCTTTCCGGACGTCCACCTCTTCTTCTGTTTCATAGATTTCGTTGAGGCGTTCGAGGCTTATTTTTGCATCCTGGTAAGATTGCAGGAAGCTGAGCAACGATTCTACCGGGTTGCTGACCATGCCTACGATATACTGAACGGCCATCATCCCTCCCAGTGTTATTTCGCCGTCGATCACCGCTTTGGCTGATATGTAAGTGATGAGGATGCCCTTGGCCTGGTTGATGGCCATCGATCCGACGGACTGGTACTGGGACAGCGCCAGGCTCTGCACCCGGAAACGGAACAGTTTGGCCTGCAATGTTTCCCATCCCCACCGTCTGCGCTTTTCGGCGTTGTTCAGTTTAATGTCCTGCATGCTCTGTATCATCTCCACCATGTAAGTCTGGTTTTCGGAAGATATCTTAAAGCGCTTGTTGTCCAGCTCCCGCCGGTAGCGCATAAAAGCCAGTATCCACGCCGTGTATAGCGCTGTAGATATGAGAAAGACCAGGAAAATAGCTTTGTTGTAGATGATCAGCAGGCTGCCGAAGATAAGCATGTTCACCAATGAAAAGAGGGTGTTCAGCGTACTGCCTGTCAGGAACGCCTCGATGCGTTGCTGATCGGCCATCCGCTGCATAATATCACCGTGTGTTTTAAGATCGAAGAACCCCATCGGCAGCTTCATGATCTTGATCAGCAGGTCTGTCAGGATAGAGATATTGACCCTGGTACTGATGTGCAACATGATCCACGACCGGATGAAAGACACGGCGGTACTGCCTGCAAAAAGCATCAGTTGGGCAATCAGGATGAGGTTAATAAAGCTGATGTTTTTTGTGTTGATCCCGATGTCCACCACGGACTGCGCCAGGAAAGGCGCTATCAGCGATAACAGCGTACCGAGCACCATGCCCAGTATCAGCTGAATAAACAACCGCCGGTACTTATAGAAATAGGTAAATACCTTGCTCCATCCTAAAGCCCGGACTGGCTCCTCCTCATCGATCTGGTAAAAATCGGGACCGGGGCTGAGTATCAGCGAGAGCCCGTCATGCTGATCTTTCACAGAGAACCAGTGTGTTTTGAACTCCCGCTCATCGTAGGAAGTCAGCCCACTGGCCGGATCGGATATATAATATTTATCTTTCCTGATCTTATACAGTACCACAAAGTGCTTCTGGTCCCAGTGCAGGATACAGGGCAGCTCTACCTGGTGAAGCTGTTCCAGGTTCAGGCGGGCGCCCAGTGTCCGGAATCCCAGCTTTTCAGCGGCTTCAGAGATACCCAGCAGGTTAACGCCATTTTTCGTTGTCTGACAGAGCTTCCGTATTTTATGGATGGACACCAGCTGTCCGTAGTATTTAAATACAATACGCAGACAGGTGGCGCCGCAGTCCATCATGTCCATTTGCTTGTAATGTGGGAAACGTTTCAGCATGTTTTAATTTGTCTCACTTCAGATCTGTATAATTACTATTACTTTCAGCTGGCTTAACGTCGATCTAATGTATACTGGCGGATCGTCTTTTCAAGATTGGCAAAATCGATATCTTTCTCCACAATGATTTTATCAGCAGTTCTTATCAACAGGTATCTTGGAATGCCAATAAGTTTCAGTTTTCCAGCCAGCTTTTCCCCTTGTTTTTCATCGAGCCAATACTGCTGATAGCCGGAGGGCTTTTCTTTTAAGTATTTCTCCCAATCCGCTTTCCGGCTGGAGATGGCCAGTCCCGCTATGGCAAAGGATTTGTCATGACTGTTTTCCATTGCCAGCTTATCCAGGAAAGGATGCTGCCGGATACAGGGTCCGCACCAGGTGGCCCAGACATCAATGAGCAGATACGGATACAGGGAGGCTAGTTTGTCGAAAGCCATCGTTCCTGCCATTGTTTCGAACTCCAGTGCAGGAAACAGATGCTCGTTCAGGAGTGCCTGATTCACTGCCACATAATCCGAGAACCGTCTTAAAATATCATCGCGTTCTGCGCGGGAAAACCGGAGCGTGTCCAGCTTCTTTATGGCAGCCAGGATACTATCGCTGACAGTGTACGCCGAAGGTCTCAGTAACGACTTAATCCGCTGAAATGCTACATAAGCACTGTTGTGTTCTTTTATCAGCGAAAGCTCTTTGAGGTACCCAGCTGTGTTAATGCTGTCTGCGGTATAGAACATCAGGTCTTTTACCCGGATATTTTCGGGATACTGCAGGGTGATATCTCTGAAAAGATCCTGCAGCCGGTTTTCCTTTCCCCCTTTTACGGCTATTTCACCTGATGCAGGGTCGAGCCGTAGCGTGATCAGCGGGGTATCCAATACAAAATGTCTTTTTATAGCGGGGGTAACAGCGTTATTCTCCTGGTATTCCAGGCAAACAGATAAAGGCCGCGCGAAGTCAAAAGTACCATTCATTATTCTGGAAAAAAAACCGGCGCTGTCCACAGACAGTCTGAAAGTATCATTAACCATTGTTAATACAAGGCAAGATGCTTTAGTACCGGGAGAAGGCTTTATATATCCTTGTATGATGACATGGCTTCTCTCTTGTCCGTAGAACGGTAAGGGAAAAAGCACCAGCAGCAACACCATTCTGTATACTAACACTATCTTTGTCATCATTTATTTTTTTTATCCATTAGCCGGTTATATAGGTTCCTGCCGTAAAAACTGTTCCTGACGCTGTCCGGAAGCTCATGGTAGAAGCTAATGTAGCGGTCATAGGAAAAGTCCGGCGCCGCTGGCAGCAGGTAAGTCATTTCGTACGATCCACGGTGGGTGACAGACGCGGTATAATAGAGGTCCGACAATGCTTTCCTAACCACAGACAGTTCCTCTTCGTACCTGTTCAATTCATAACCCGGTCCGCTACCCTCGACAAGCGTCATCAATTCTTCCTGTTTACCCAGCAGTACCGCTTTCCTTTGCGAGAGCGACTTCCAAAGATTATAAAAGGGAGATTCGGTAGTGATCACCACGTCATATCCTACTTTATTATTGCTGAACTTTTTTTGCACAAAAGAGCAGACATACCTGCTGTTGTCCAGCAGGATAAATCCACCCGCGCTATATATGTTGATCATGGCAATAGAAGGTGTATCAATCCGGTTTTCAAATGTAAAACTGCCCTCTTTTATAACGGTTTTACAGACATCGGTGGTGTTAATAAACTGCAGTGTAACTGTATCGCCATTTTTCAAACTGAAAGAATGCGCATCTCCCAATATGCTGTTATCTATCTTACCCGTTATCACATAGTGATATTGGGCTGTGGCAAAACCGGGGCCCAGCAATAGAAAGAACAGACCAACCCAATGGAGATACTGTTTCATGGTATTATTTTAATAGCGGAATGAGTCTTAGCTAAGCGACACGTTTAGGCAAGGCTCATTCCGCATGTTCATTTTAAGATTTAGTTAGACCCAAACACCGCCAGGTAGCTGGCACAATCCCCTCCAATGCGCCTCGCTTCGGCGCAAGCATTGCTACAACCGGAGTCGCATAATGCCGCTGTATTCCAGCCAGAAGAAGTTGGAATATTAAGCGTTACGCCTGTTGATGATTTCAGGGTACATGTACAGGAAGTGGTTCCTCCTCCTTCTCCAGGGTCCTGCTGCTCATCCCATCCGTCCATGCAGTCCATTACGCCGTCCATTACCTTATACTTGGGAATACATGTACCGTCGTGGCATGCAAATTCGTTGAAGCCACACAGGCCACCGCCGGTTACGTCTTTCAGGCTCTCTCTGGACAGTTTTTCGATACCTAATGCATCTAAGTTTTTCAGCGAAATTTTTTTCATAGCTGTGAAATTGAAGGTTATAACATGATACCCGCTTTCTCCGGGGCATCTTCAGAGGACCTTTTGCAGGGAGCCTTCTGTTGCCCTGAATCGTTTGCAACCGGCCTGGGCTATTTTTTCTAGAAAAAGTTTTTTAATTCTGTTACGCGGTAACTGTCGGGCAGCTCCCTTCCATTGATATAAATCGTTGGGGTAGCTCTTATTTTCATTGTTTCGCACCAGTCGCGCATCGCCAGTATCTTTCCTGACTGCTCGCTGAGCTCTCCGTTCATGGGATATTTTTGGGCAAAGGTGTCATAGTTCTTCACGGGCGCGAGATACCAGTCATCCAGGGCAGACTGCATGCTTACGGTATCGTATTTTTGTTGGATCGCCATCAGGTGTGCCACCACGCGTGTCCTGATATCACCTCCCTCTCCTGATACGGCGAATATTATGCGCAACCTTACATCCGGGTTAGTATGGATAATATGCTCCAGCTCCGGATGGGCTTTGGCACAGGGACCGCAGAAAGGATTGCATACCTTGATAATCTCATGGGTAGCATGAGGATTTCCCACCACGATACCTAATCCGTCCACAGGAGCAATAACCCGGTCACTTTTGTCCAGCAGCGCTTCAAATATTTCCGGGTTATAACGCAGCTTCTTCCATTTCTTTTCATAGTCTCTGCCATCGCGGGCGCTCTTCAATTCAGGAATAACGGCATTGGTCAGCAATAAAAAAGATAGCCCTCCCAGTATCACCACCGCCACCGGGTAGCGTGTGAAACCTTCGCTGAGCACAACATTGCCGGACAGGCAAAAAGCAGCGATCGTTGTATTGGCCGCCAGCACAACCTGCACAGCGAGGCACAGCGGGCACCATTGCTTCACTACTTTCCATTGATAGAAGACAGAAAACAACACGTAAGGAGCTACTAACAACGATACCACAGACCATAGCAGCAAAAAGCGCATGTTCCCGGGAAACAATATCTGCGTAGTGAAAAAAACAGCAAAAAAAGAAAAGCCCCATACAGCCCAGCTGATTCCCATAAAAGAAGCCCGGGAAGAAGACAGCACGGCATCACAGTTGACTTTTTTACCCTTGCCGCCACATACTTCTTTAATGAAAGGATTATGCGCGTCGATCTCATTCCAGATCAGCAGCGAAGAAACGGCAAGTCCGAGGAAGGAAAAAAGGAGAAAGCCCGTTCCAATCCAGGTATACATTCCGACAGGTAGTGAAAACAGATGGCCAGCTGCGAACAATATGGCCGCCAAAGCAAGGCATAGCGGGACTCGCTTTAACAGCATGCGGTCTCTTTGCTTTTTCCTGTTGGCAGCAAGATTGAGTTCGTTCTTTGGGTTAGCCGTATCCATCAGCAGGATGATATGCTTATCCATTTTTTCAAACTCATCCAAAGGCAATTGCGTAAGGCGGTCTGTCAGTGGATCGAGATATTCTATTTGCCCGTTCTCCGCGCGTGTCACAATAGTGAAACCTGCCCGGGGCCAGTCATCCTGCTGAATGGAACAGATAAAAGGCGTCTCAAATGCTTCATAGCTATGCGGTCCTTTTTCGATAGCGGCAGATGCTATACCGTATTCGAAAAGCACGTCCTTTATAGAAAGCAGGGAAGGATATGCTACGTGGTTATGCAGTGCTTCCGACAATCCACTGTTCGTAAAGTTGACTTTCAGGTTTCCTAGCAAATAACGACAGGTATTAAAGAGATCGTGCTCTCTCCTGTGGGCAAACATGGTAAATAGGGTCATAGTAACGGGACAGAATAATTTTTCTCAATATAGAAAACTTTTTATTCTAAATTCGTTTTTACTCAACAAATAAATAACATGAAAAATTCCTAAACAATCATTTCGTTAAAACCTATAACAGTACTAAGTTTACAGCGAAATATTTTTTCCCGGATAAAAAAAATCAGTTATAAAAACAACCTGTTACCATCCTTAAAGAAGAAGAATTTAATGCTGAACATAAATAATGTGAACAGATGCGAAACACCCCTTTGTTAACCGTCCTTTGTTGCGTCATCAACAGCGCCGCTGTTTGCCAGACAAAGCTGAACCTGGACCAGTCCTTCTCATTATTGCTAACACAAAATGAAGATGTGCGCCAGGCCAACATCACCGTATTGCTTGCACGTGTGGAAGTGAAAGATGCGCGTAACGGCTTTCTTCCCACGCTGTCATTCGGCGCAGGACATACCTATAACCTCGGTCTTGCCTTCGACCAGATCGCCGGGCAACTGGTAACCGGCAATAAATGGACAAATACCGCCAATGCGACTATCAGCACACGCGCCACCGTATTCCAGGGATTCAGCCAGATCAATAAACTCAAGCAGTCCTTACTGAGCCTGGAAAGTAAAGAACTACAAAAAAGTCAGCTTAACCAGTCGCTGAAACTGGAACTGCTGTCCAGGTATTTCGATGCTACCGCCAGCCGCTCGCTGTATGAAGTCAACCTGAAACAGTTACATTTTTCACAACAACAACTGGAAGAGGAACGCACGAAATACGAACTGGAGACCAACACATTGGTAGATGTCACGCAGGCTGAAAGCCAGGTGGCCAATAATGAGCTGAACAGCATCGTCAGCAATACGGCTTACAACAGCAGTCTTATTTCCCTCAAGCAGGTACTGGGCATACCATTGACCGACTCGGTATTCCTGGAAACACCTAACCTGGAAATAGCGGCGCCAGGGGAAAAACTATCCAGTGGTACGCCCACACAGGACCCATCCGTTCAACTGGCCGAGCTGTCTGTCCGCCAATCTGCATTGAACTTAAAATATGCAAAAGCGCCCTATTACCCTACCCTGAGTTTCTTCGGCGCATACGGTACCAACTACTCCTCCGTTCGCAGGGATTTTGGAAGCGATCACTACATGCCTTTCTGGACGCAGGCCGATCAGAACAGGTCGTTGAACTTCGGTTTGTCGCTCTCCATACCCGTCTTCGATGGTTTTAAAACACGCAATAACATCAGCAGGTTAAAACTCGACCTGGAAAACAAACAATCGGTGCTGAATAAAGTAAAGACGGAGCGGGAGAAAGTATTGTTACTTGCCATACAGGAATATCAGAAGTCTGTAAAGGAATACCAGGTATTGCAGGTACAGCATCATGCGCTGGAAAAAAATTTTTATGCCATGAAAGAACGGTATGACATTGGCGAGACCAGCGCGATGGAATACAATAAAGCCCTGCTGGATTACAACGTGGCCGAAACCAATCTGATCAAAGCCAAATACACCCTGATGTACAATATGGAAGTTATCAGGGTGTTAAAAGGAGAACGATAACCCTCATGTCTATTTAATATTTTTCATATATATAAAACTGTTGTACATTCGCGCCGCTGTATTATTACAGGGCATTATCCCTGTTGCCGGCAACCATAACCTTGCAACTGTCACATGAAATTGAATTTTTGGAATCATCTGTTTAAAACAGATGACCACTACACCTACAACCCTTTTGAAAACGGCGTGGAAGTACTGAATTTCTGGCCCGGCCAGGCTTCCAAAGATTTATGGCTGTATCAATTCGTCACCACCAGGTTCGGGGACATGCTGAACAAAGAAAATTCGCTATTACTGGCTTCCCTCTTCGGGCGAAAATCACATATCCGGAAAAGCCCTTCCAGGACCAAAGTATTTTTCTCCGGTGAAAACCTGGCCAGATTTCCTAAATACAAAGATTACTGTGCCGACGTCGTTGATCTTGCTATCGGGTTCGATGATATCCGGCGGCCCGGTTATGTCAGGTTTCCGCTGTGGCTACTGTTCCTGTTTGAGCCAGAAAGCACCTATGATACTATTAAAGCCAGGGTGGAAAACATTTCGCGGGACATACCAAACATTATTCCCGGTAAACAACAGTTTTGTTCACTGATTTGCAGTCACGATAAAAACGGGAACAGGGAAAAGTTGTTTCACCTTATCAATGCAGTCGGCAAGGTAGACAGCGCGGGAAAATATCTGAATAATACCAACGCGCTGAAACAGGACTACCATGATAACAAAGTGGATTTTCTCCGGCAGTACCGGTTCAACATATGCCCGGAGAACACTAACAGGCACGGCTATGTGACGGAGAAGGTTTTTGAAGCCATTATGTGTGGCTGCATCCCGATCTATTGGGGAGCCGGTAACCATCCGGAACCGCAGATCCTTAACAGGGAAGCGATCCTGTTTTACGACGAAAGAAATCCGCAGGCGCTTTCTGATAGGGTGAAAACATTGCAGGGCAACACTCAAGCCTATACGGATTTTGCGATGCAGGACAGGTTTCTGCCAGGGGCAGCAGACCGTATCCATGAGATGTTCGTTGCCTTGGAACAAGGGATCAGG
Organism: uncultured Chitinophaga sp.; assembly: GCF_946479755.1. The sequence goes on from NZ_CAMLHC010000005.1 coordinate 52,048, forward strand.
GAGAGATTGGCGAAGCATGGTTAAAAGACCGTTCGCACTTACGCACATAAAAAAGCGGGTCTGTATTGTTACAGACCCGCTTCCTTTTTGACAATAACTTAGTGTTTGGCCGCTTTCAGGCTAAAACCAATTTCAACATCTTTGCTGATCATCCAGTTTTCGGGGCTACCTTCTGTTTTGTAGCTGATACCCCAGGCAGATCTGTCGATCACAAACTTCGCGTTGGCTACAACGTCGTTTGCGCCCACGGTAATCTGTGCAGGGAAAGTAATGTTCAGGGTACTGTCTTTCAGGGTCAGGTTGCCGCTGATCAGGTTAGTAGCGCCCGGAAGCAGACTTTTCTGTTTGGTGCTGTCGTAAGGAGCAACACCGGTAATCACGAATTTTGCAGACGGGTACTTTGCCACGTCGAAAAAGTCAGCGCTTTTCAGATGGCCTTCCAGGTCGGCAGGTTTCTTTTCCGGCTCAGTAATAGAGGCGGGATCTACTGCCAGCGCATTCAGGTCAACATTGAAGCTACCACTGCTGATAGCACCGTTTTCAACATTGAGTGTGCCATCAGTTACTTTGATAGTACCAAAACGGGGAGCAAATCCACCTTTGTGGGTAGCACGCCATTGAACGGCAGTTGTAGCGGTGTCAATTACATAGGCTGCGCCGGTGGCTACAGCCGCTTCTTTTTTTTCTTCGGTCTTCGCCTGGTCGGTAGAGGCGCCGCCGCCACAGGCAGCCAGCGTCAGCAGCAAAGCAATTGCAGGTACTGTTTGTTTCATAAATAAATTAAGTTAAAACTATAAACGCCTCAATTTAATAGATTAGATTCAAATAGCGACCAAATACATCGAAAAATATCAATATCTAACAATTTCATTACATTCTTTTCCTGTAAGCCATCAGGGCTGCCTCGACCAGTTTTTTCAGGGAAGCGCTCTGCAACACGCCTTCATCATGGATTTCCACGTAGCGGGATAGTTTACCGGTACCTTGCAGTATCCCGGCCGGATCGGGCAGTTCGTTGCCCTTGTAGAAACCCAGCTTCACCCCTTTTTGCGAGGGAATAATGGTACATACCATCTCTGTATACCGCTGGCCGTAGGTGAAAGCGATCATTCTGGCCGGCAAATCCAGTTGTTCTGTAATATCCGGCAGCATCTTTTTCAGCATTCCCCGCAGGGCCTGCACACGACCCGCTACCGATGCCGGATAACCGTCCAGAAAGGATAATATGTCCGTGTCAGTCTTCATGAAATGTAAGTTACCTTAAAAAATTATAATGCTATATTCGCGCCGAACGCATCATAGCTATGGATGAGATAACAGCTTTCCTGCAAACAAAGGCCGGACCGTCTTTTCAGCCGGATGATCCGGAATGGGCCAGTCTTATCGATAATGCCGATGTTCACACCTATAAAAAGAACACCGTCATTCTTAAAAGAGGCAAATGCAGCGAAGCAGTATTGCTGGCAGCAGCAGGTATTATGGCCTCGGCATTCAGTGCGGAAGACAAAACCGTTATAGGCCGTTTCTTTCTTCCGGGTACCCTGTGCACCAATTTTGACAGCCTGCTGACGCAGGTTCCCTCCCGGTTTCAGATCGTCAGCGTCACCCCCTGTACCGTCATCAGTATCCCCGCTGTTGAATTTCTGCGGCACTACTACCGGAGCAACGGCCCCGGCGTGCTGTTCAGAAAAATGATACTGGAGATCATGGCGGAAGATATCTGGCTGACAGACATGAAACTCCTCTACAGCAAAGAAGAAATGGTACATCACCTACGGGAGCACTATCCCGACATTATCCGGCTGGTACCGTATAGATACATCGCTATGTACCTTGGCATCACCGCCGAAGCCTACAGCCGCATACTTAAAAAGAGCCGGCATAAAACCTAGCCGGTGCGGGGCTTTCATACGCTCCCTCCATTCCATCCGGCCATCCGGGCCCTCCCCGCCAAGAAAATCCGGCAAAGAACTCCTTATTTCACTACTTTTATCCTTCTTTTTAAATGAGACGTGACGCGATATAGTTCCTATACAGATAAAGACTTATGTGAGTTGTTGAAACACGGCGATGAAGCGGCGTTCACTACCCTCTACGATCGTTACTGGGCAGGCATCTACCGCAACGCCATGAAAATCCTCGGCGACGGCAACGATGCGGAAGACGTGGTGCAGGAACTGTTCGAGTCCATCTGGAAACGCCGCGAGACCCTGCAGATCAATGGTACCCTTGCTGCATACCTCCACACCAGCGCCAGGTATATTGCCCTCCACCTGATAGAAAAAAATGTTACCAAAGCGGAATATGGCGACGCAGTGGCCACCGCCCTCCCCCTCGTGGAAAACCCCGTCATAGAATCCCACATGGATGCCCGGGCCCTGGAATCGGCCATAGACCAAATCGTGGCTACCTTACCCGATAAAATGAAAACCGTCTTCCTGCTGAGCCGTCGCGAACATCTTACCCATAAGGAAATCGCCGAAAAACTCCGGATCTCCGAAGAAACCGTAAAAAAGCAGGTTTACAACGCGCTGAAGGCGATCAGGCAACAGCTAGGCCCGGTGCCGCTGGGCATTATGATCGCCGTTATTTATACCGTTTAAAAAAAATTCCTGTTTCATCTACCACCACGCTGCTTTTTTTCACACATACTCATACAGGCATTCTTAACAACCTGTTTGTATGGCCGACAGCGAAAAAGTCAGGATACTGCTACAGCGCTACCGGGAGGGACGATGTACCCCGGAGGAAATCCAGTTTATCGAAAACTGGTACCAGCAGCTGCTGGACAAGTCGCAGTGGGATTTTCAGCCCGGCGAAGAGGCCCTCATCGGCGCCCGCATCAAAGCCCGGATGATGGAACGGCTGCAGCGTTCTGGTACGGGGCCCGCTGTAAAAACGCTACCGCTGTACCGGAGAAAATGGTACCGCAGGGCCGCTGCCGCCGGGTTAGCACTGCTGCTGGCTGCCGGCGCCCGGTACTGGATGGGCATTTCATCGCCCCCACCCGCCCCCGGAATAGCGGCCGTAACACAGGATGCACTGCCGGGAGGCAACAAAGCCATCCTCACGCTGTCGAACGGCGAACAGGTAGTGCTGGACAGCGCCGCCAACGGCCAGCTGCCGCCCCAGGGCAATGCACAGGTGCAAAAGGTGGTCAACGGCCAGCTGGTCTACCAGTCAGCCCCGGAAAATACCGGCAGCAGCGTATACAACACCCTTACCACACCCCGTGGCGGACAATACCAGCTGCAACTGCCCGACGGCACACGGATATGGCTCAACGCCGCCTCCTCCGTTACCTATCCTACTTCCTTTGCCGGAAAAGAACGGCAGGTAAGCATTACCGGAGAAGCATATTTTGAAGTGGCGGCCGATGCGCAGCATCCTTTCCGGGTAACCACCGGCAGCATGGCCGTAGAAGTACTGGGCACCCATTTTAACGTAAACGCCTACCCGGACGAAGCCGGCATCAGCACCACGCTGCTGGAAGGAAGCGTAAAAATAGTCCGGGGAAAAAATACCCGCCTGCTGGCGCCGGGGGAACAAGCCAACCTATCGCCCGAAGGGCAGATAACACATGTTAAAAACGTAGACCTGGACCAGGTGATGGCCTGGAAAAACGGCAAATTCATTTTCGGCGATAGAGCGGACATCCATACCGTTATGCGCCAGATCGCCCGCTGGTACGACCTGGAAGTCGTTTACCAGGGCAACGTACAGCAACATTTCTGGGGATCTATGCCACGCGAAGCCAACGCCTCCCAGGTGTTCAAACTGCTGGAAGCTACCGGCGGCGTACGTTTTATGCTGGAAGGGAAAAAAGTAACTGTCATGCCCACATCCAAATAACAAGAAAAAAGGCAACCAAAAACAAAACCGCTCCGGGGGTCGAGACCGAAGCGGGAAATGTCCAGGTATGCCTACTGATACAATCTGTTCGGACTGCTCAATTTATCAACCTAAACAATGCAAAGCTATGCAATTTAAAGCTCTTTGTAACCCTGCCCGTGGCAGGACAATCACCAAAATGCTGATGATCATGAAACTCACAGCCGTCCTATTATTATCGGTATGCCTCACGGTAAGCGCTGCCGGATATGGCCAGATATCGCTGTCAGCGCAACGCAGCCCCTTACAAAAAGTATTCAGGGAAATACAGCAACAAAGCGGCTATGACTTTCTATGTACCTACGAAGTGCTGGAAAAAGCAGGACCCGTGTCTGTCAACGTACACAACGTGTCCGTACCACAAGCCATAGAAGCCGCCTTAAAAGGCAAAGGCCTCACCTATTATATGCAGGGTAAAACAGTGGTGATCCAGCCGCTACCACCTTCCACATCTGCGCCCGCAGACACCGCCCGTCCGGTGATGACTGTCCGTGGTATGATCACGGACGACAAAGGCGTGCCCGTTCCGGGAGCCACCATCATGGTCTCCGAACTCCGGAAATCCGTGCCCGCCAACAGCAGCGGCGCTTTTGAGCTGAAAGAAATAAAAGCCGGGTATACCCTTGAAATATCCTGCATCGGGTATGAACCCCGGCGGATATCCGTAAAAGACAACACGCCGCTGACCATCATCCTACAAACATCTACCATGAAATTAAAAGAAGTGGTCATGGTAGGATATGGTCAGCAGCAAAAAATAAATCTCACCGGCGCCATCGCCACCGTTGGTGCTAAAGAACTGAGCGAAAACCACGCCACGCCGGCCGTTTCAGATATGCTGGCAGGCCGCATCTCCGGCCTCTATGTACAAAAAAGCAGCGGCGTGCCCGGAGCCGGCTCCGACCTGAAGATCCGCGGCCTCAGCACTTTTAACAACTCCAGCCCGCTCGTGATCGTAGACGGTATTCCCGGGCGTAACCTCGACGACCAGAACCCGGCCGATATACAATCCGTCTCCGTTCTGAAAGATGCCGCGGCCATCGCGGTATACGGCGCCAGGGCCGCCAACGGGGTTATCCTCATCACCACCAAAAAAGGCCTCGCCGGCAAACCGGAAATCACGTTCAGCGCCAACATGATCCAGCAAAAGCCGACGCATATCTACAAAAGAATGAACGCCTTCCAATATGCGGAGCTACGTAACGAGGCACTGCAAAATGAAGATACCTTCGACCCATCGCTGGGACTGGGCTATACACCCGAACAGCTGCAGAAATTTAAAGACGGGTCCGATCCCGATCGTTATCCGAATACCGACTGGTTAAAAACACTCACCAAAAGTTCTATCCTCCAGTCCAACTATAACCTGTCCGCCTCCGGTGGCAATGAGAGCACCCGGTACTTCGTTTCGGTAGGGTATGTAAAAAACGGCGGACTGGTTCCTATCGAAGACTACAGCCGCTGGAACCTGCGCAGCAACCTCGCCGCCAACATCACCCGCAACCTGAAGCTGGAACTGAATGTCGCCGGTGTTTTCAGCAAACAGGAAGGACAGGACCTCTATGGCGGCACCTACATCATGAAGCAGGCATATGGCACTCCGCCCATACGGGTCAACCGGTTCAGCAACGGTCAATATGCACAGGTGCCGGAACAACGCGGCAACTCTTACCTGCAGTCAATCGGCAAAGCAGGCTTCAATACGGCTACTACCAACACCCTGAACAGCACCTTGTCACTCCAGTACGATCTGCCCTGGATAAAAGGGCTGTCAGTGAAAGGTACCGCCGCCTACGACAAAGGCTATACGTTTGGGAAAAACTTCTCCGTTCCGTATGAAGTGTATACCATCAATAATGCGGGCGACTATACGAAAGTAGCTCCCAACCCGCCTGCCCCGGCGCTGAGCGAAAGCTTCAACCAGCCCAGATCGCTCACCCTGGAAGGGTCCGTGCGGTATGAACGGGAAGTGAAAGAGCATCACTTCTCCGGCTTGCTGCTCTATACACAAACACAGTCCAACTATGATAACTTCAGCACCCAACGCAAGAACTTCGTTTCCGGCGCATTGCCGCAACTGAGCCTGGGTGATCCTACGCAGGCCACCAATGCCGGCGGCGCCACACAGTCGGCCCGCAGAGGCGTTGTAGGCAGGGCTTCGTATGACTATGCCTCGCGCTACCTGCTGGAGTTTAACTTCCGCTACGACGGCTCCGACATCTTCCCGCCGGACCACCGCTATGGATTTTTCCCTTCTGTCTCCGGCGGATGGGTGATCTCTAACGAGCCTTTCTTCAAAGAACCTTTCAAAGGGCTGGACTTCCTCAAGGTCCGCGGCTCCTGGGGACAGCTGGGCAACGACCGCGTAGCGCCTTACCAGTTCCTCTCCACCTATGCGCTGATCGGCGCTCCTTATTACGGCGGCGGCTATACGTTCGGAGGGCCCTCACCGGTATTCTACCCGTCTTTACAGGCAGGCGTACTGCCCAACCCGTCCTTTACCTGGGAACGGGCGGTAATGACCAACATCGGACTGGAAGCGCATTACAAGGGCGATCTGATTGTTCTTGAAGCGGAGTATTTCCGCAAGCGCACGCGTGATATCCTCGCAGCTCCCGCATTACAGGTGCCTTCCGTGATCGGTCTGGGACTGCCCGATTATAACAACGGCGTTGTAGATAACAGCGGTGTGGAAATCACGCTGACGCACAACCGCCGGCTGGGTGAATTCTCTTATTATATCAGTGGCAACATCAGCATCAACCATAATAAAATCGTTTCGTTTCCCGAATCACTGAGTACGCCGGCATGGCAAAAGGTGACGGGAACTTCAGTGGCCAGTTATTCCGTGGTAGATCCACTGGTAGGCAGACTAGGGTACCAGTCGGACGGCCTGTATCAGTCACAGAAAGAAATAGACGAAGGCCCTACCCCGCTATACAGCACCGTAGCCCCCGGTGATATCCGGTATAAAGATATCGATGGTGATGGCGCCATTACGCCCAACGACCGTGTGGTATTGGGACAGCATTTCTTCCCCGGCATTCAGTATGGTGTCCGCTGGGGCGGCAGTTATAAAGGTCTCGAGTTAAACGTACTGTTGCAGGGCTCCGGCAATGTGCAGGCCTATAACTCCACGATCAATGCCCGCGTAGGGGTGACCGGCAGCACGCAGCTATTGGACCGCTGGACACCGGAAAACACCGGCGCCTCTTATCCCCGTTTATGGGTGAACTATCAGAATAACGCAGAAGTGTCCGACTACTGGGTAGTCAACGCCGCGTATATGCGCCTGAAAAACCTGGAGCTGGCATACAACGTACCCAAACGGCTGTTACAGCGTGCCGGCATCAAAAATCTGCGTTTATCCGTTTCCGCTAACAACCTGCTCACGTTTACCCACTTCAAACTGTTTGATCCGGAAAATGCCGGACTGATCACCGATCCGCTGATGAAATCCTATTCAGCCGGCGCTTCGCTGCAGTTCTGAGAAACAAACCATGACAAAGACATTCCAATTAAACCAGGCGTATCATGATAAAAAATAATAGCATAACAGGCATCCTGCTGTTGGGACTGGCGCTGCTGATGGGCGGTGCCTGCAACAAGGATTTTTTAAATAAAGGTCCGCTGGACCAGTACAGCGATGAAAATGTGTGGAAAGACAGTGCGCTGATCACCCGCTTTGTGGCAGACATCTACAGTAATCTCATCACCACCTATGACTATGTGGGGAGCTATAATTCCATCAACCAGGGTATGATGCCGGCAGATATTACCGACGAAGCCCAGTCGAATTTTCCCGGCAGCTATGCGGACCTGATCAACCACGGCCAGTATAATGCGTCCACCAACCTGTTTGACGCCTTCTGGTCCTTACCCAGCAGCGGCGGCTTCCATCAGAACGGCGCATATGAAAACATCCGTAAGTGCAATACGTTTCTGTCGCACCTCGACGAGATGCCTTTAAGCGCCGCGATGAAGCAACGGCTTACCGGAGAAGTAAAATTCCTGCGGGCTTATAACTACCAGTTGCTGTATTCCATCTTCGGCCGTTTCCCCATTATCGATAAAGTGCTGAACATGGCCGATGATCTCACTATCCAGAGAGGCACCGATGAAGCCTGCCGCGCCTTTATCATCAGCGACCTGGATGCCGCAGCTGCATCGCTACCGGTAAAATATGCCAGTCCCACGGACCTGGGCAGGATCACCAAAGGCGCCGCCATCGGCATGAAATGCCGCCTGCTGCTGAATGCCAAACAGTATGAAGCGGCAGCCGCCGCCGCGCTGGAGGTTATCAACCTGAATACCTACCGGCTGTTTCGCGATTACGCCGGTATATTCTACCCTGAAAACGATGACAACGAGGAAGTGATTTTCAACAAGGAATACGGCAGTGATCAGAGCGGCCAAACACATACGCTGGACCTCTATCAGAACTCTTCTTTCTTCACTGGTTTCTTCAGCCCGGAAGATGTGCCTACGCAGAACATGGTGGACCAGTACCTGATGACCGACGGCCTGTCGTGGGATAAATCCTCCCGCTATGATCCGGCGCATCCGTATGCCAACAGAGACCCGCGCATGCAGGCCAGCATTATTTATGACGGCACCACGTGGAGAGGGCAGGTAATTGATATGCAGCTCGGATCAGCGTTCAATCCTGTTTCCGGCAGCCCGTCGCTGACAGGTTATATGTTCCGCAAGTTCCTGAACCCGAACTATGTATTTTATGGTAACAACGCCAACTATCAGAACTGTGTGGTGTTACGCCTCGCAGAAATATACCTGAACTACGCCGAATGCCAGCTGAAACTGGGCAACCCGGAGGAGGCCCGCAAGTATGTGAACCTGCTTCGCCGCAGGGTGCAGATGCCCGAGTTAAACGCCGGAGAGATGACCTGGGATGCTTACGTACGGGAACGTACGGTGGAGCTGGCGTTTGAAGGAGAGCGCCGCGCAGACATCCGCCGCTGGGACAAAGGCGCCGAACTGCTGGGCGGCACCATCTATGGCGTGTCTATTGAAACGGTCAACGGTGTACGTCAATACAAGCGGAAAGTCGTGGAGAAACGTGTATTTGAGACTAAAATGTATTATGTCCCTATTCCGCAGGCACAATTACAGAAGTATCCGGCAGGAAAAGTGTTAGAACAAAACCCCGGTTGGTAACAGCCGGTACTATTCCAATCTGCAAGGCCACAAACGATTGTTTGTGGCCTTTTTTTTCGCTTCTATACGCAAAAAAAACCGGCATAAAACTTAACCCGGATCAAGTTTTCCAGCCTGCTATCGCATCTACATTTGAGCTGTCAAATTCATCATTCCTTAAAAAGAAGATCATATGAACACAAGTACAGCGACAGAGAAAGAACTGTTTACGGATATTGATCAGTTATTGTCCGCCCGGCCGATGTCGCTGGAGACAGGCATCCGCCGGTTGCCCAACGGTATGCTGCAGGTGTCTGTCCGGACAGACCTCCACGGTTGCAGCGGCCGTATGGTCAACTGGTGGTTTACTTTTTTTGAGACCACCCAGCATATCAAATGGTGGCATCCGCATGACCATGTGTTACACGGCGGCTGGGACCGGCACTGGAAGCGGAATGAAAATTACATCGGTGCTACGATCCATGCTACCGAGTCGCTGGGCAGTATTCCGCCGGTGCCTGCCACGATCAAATTCCATCATCCGGCCGAGGTGTTCAACCCTCATCTGCTGGAAGTGGCCTATGCCCGCAATGAAGTATCTGCCGCCGTATATGCCCGTATCGGTTTCGGCAAAAGCACCCCGCTGGATGCTAACGGTGATCCGCTGGACGGGTACATGTTCCACATTCTGCGCGATACCCCCTGGGGTTGCGTGCTGCGGAGCCGTTTTTATCTTGGCGCCGCAGCAGATGCGCAACATGCTGTTCCTGACGAAACAGGTTTACAGCTGATGGTGCATTGTTATTCAGAATTCAGTTACCTCTCCCGCTTTCTGCCCTCACTGTATTATGCAGAAAACAAAAACGGCGACAGCGCTCCGCTGCCCTGGTAGCCTTCCTTTCATTCGTATTTGAACATTATGCAGAAACTATCTGTAGCGGGCACCGCTACCCTCCTGCTGACCAGTTGCCTCACTATTATGGTTGGCACGGCTATCGCCCCCTCGCTCCATATCATAGCACCACAGCTGCATATCGGCGCTATGGGCAGCTGGCTGATCACCCTGCCATCGCTCGGCGTGGTGGTGTTCTCTCCTTTCACCGGCGCTTTCATAGACAGGAGAGGCGCCTACACCGTTATGCAGGCGGGACTGGCGGGCTATGGCCTGTTGGGTATTGCAGCTATATTTCCTCTTCCGCCGGTGCTGGTACTGTGCATCCGTTTTCTGCTGGGCGGCGCTACCGCAGCGATCATGTCTGCCGGTACCGTGCTGCTGGCCCTCCATTTCCAGGGTGCGGCAAGGTTGAAGATCATGGCCGCACAGGGTATGGCCATTGAGCTGGGCGGCGCATTTTTCCTGGTCGCAGGCGGCATACTGGGCGATATTGACTGGCGGCTGCCTTTCTGCATCTACCTGCTGGCATGGATATTATGGCTGCTGCTCGCACGTTATGTACCTGACCATCCGCAACCCGAAACAGCGGAGCATGCAGGTCGTCAGCCGGCGCCGCCGGCGGTGTATCCTGTTGTGGCCGGAGCAGCAGCCGCCATGTTACTTTTTTTCACCTGTATCCTTGCGTTACCCGGACTGCTACACCAGCGGGCGCAGTTCAGCGCCACGCAGACCGGCTGTTATATGGGTGCTATCTCCCTGTTGGCGGTAGTGGCAGCAGGCAGTCTAACGGTCATGGTAAAACGTACATCAGTACGTTTCACGCTGGTCACCGGTTTCGCCCTCCTGGCTGCCGGCAACCTGCTGCTGAACAGCGCCGGTCACCTCGCACCACTGCTGCTGGCAGCGGTATGCCTTGGCAGCGGTTTCGGATTCACCATACCACTGCTAAATCATATAACCGTCAACGTGAGTACTGCCGAAAACCGGGGCGCCAGCCTGGGGTATTATGCCATGGCCGTTTTCGGCGGACAGTTCCTCGCCGTCTTCGTCGTGATGTTGCCGCACCTGTTTCTGTTTACCGGCATCGGCGGACTTATTATCTCCCTGATGATCATCATATCCACCAAAAAAATTAAACAATCCTGAAATATTTTTATGAAACCAGAAGAAGCAAATCAACTCCTGCAGCCCGGCTATCTGCCATTTGAAGCGGGCTACCAAAGGCTCGACAATGGCATACTGCTTGTTGCCGCCCGCAGCAGCCTCATGAACGTAAAAGGTCATATGATCGACTGGTGGTTCAGCTATGTCCATACCACCGAACAATACAAACAATGGCATCCGCAGGACCATGTGTTCAGCGACTGGATCGGAGAGCGTGGCACCGGCAGGTATATCGGCGGCACCCACATCGCCTATGAGCGGCTGGGTGGTGACACCGTACACCGGCTGAAGATCAACTTCCTCCCTCCTTCTGAATTGCTGGACACCGATCGTTTTGCAGCAGCCGGTGTCAGCACCGCGGTACATGCGCGCCTGGGCGAGGCCGGCGCCCCCGGATGGACCGCCAAAATGGTCCACTTCGTCCGCGACACACCCTACGGATGTGAAATGAGAAGCCGCTTCTGGCTCGGCTGCTTCGCTGAAAACAACCTGCAAAACGACTACGAAACACGGGTACGGATATATCCCGACGAAACCGGGAAAGGACTACAACAACATTGTCATGAAGAAATGAGCATCCTCGGACAGTTTCTGCCGGAGCTATATAGGGCACATCACCGATGATCCGCTGCCGGCTATAAACAGATAACCCGCATGTCCGCTATCGTACACCACCGTGTACCGAAAGCGGACATTCCGACGATGCAATCCGCATAACTATTTAATCATCAATCCCTTTCAGGCTGGCACTTTTTTCGACGGCCGGAATCGTATGCTCAGGAATTATTTCAGTATCGCTATCCGGAACCTGTTCCGTAATAAGGGATTTTCGCTGATCAATATCGGCGGATTAGCCATCGGTATGGCCAGCGCGATCCTCATCCTGCTCTGGGTAAAGGATGAAACCGGCTATGACCGCTTTCATAGTAAGCTGGACCGGCTCTACCAGGTATGGTCCAACGATAGTATACAGGGCAAGGTCCGGTCCATGACCATGACCCCCGAAATCATGGCGCCCTCCCTGAAAACGGACTACCCCGAAATAGAAGAAGCATCCCGTGTGCGCTGGACGCGCAACCTGTTACTGGAGCCGCAGGGGGACAGAAAACTGATGTCTGCCGGCGCCGTCGTAGACCCCGGCTTCCTTTCCATGTTCTCTTTTCCTTTGCTGACAGGTAACGCACAAACGGTATTAAAAGATCCCAACAGTATTGTTATCACCAAAACACTGGCCCAAAAACTTTTTCAGCAGCAGGATCCGGTGGGGAAAATTGTCAGGGTGGGTAACACCGGCTATACGGTGTCCGGTATCCTGGAAGACCTGCCGGACAATACGCAGTTCAGTTTTGCGGAATACCTTGTTTCCTACGAGAAAGAAACACTCACCGGCCATGTCGATAAGGACTGGAGCAATTTCTCCATCCCCACTTTTGTATTGCTGCGTCCGAACGCCGCCATGGAGGTCGTCAACCGGAAAATACGGCGTATCGCGCCGGAGCATACCCCTCACACCCGTACGGAGTCGTTTTTATATCCTGTCAGCCGGTTACGGCTATACGATCATTTTGAAGAAGGCGTGCCTGTTGGCGGACGCATCACCACGGTGCGTACCTTTTTCGGGGTAGCGATCATCATCCTGCTGATTGCCTGTATTAATTTCATGAACCTCTCTACTGCCAGAAGCAGTAAACGGGCGAAGGAGGTCGGTGTGCGGAAAGCGGTCGGCGCACAAAAACATTCACTCATCCTGCAGTTTCTGACGGAGTCCATCACGCTGGCATGCATCGCTGGTATCTTCGCCTGGCTGATAGTGGCTGTGAGTCTGCCGGCTTTTAACCAGCTTACCGGCAAACAACTGCAGCTCGAATACGGTAATCCCTATTACTGGCTGACAGGCATCAGCTTTGTGTTGCTGACAGGTATACTGGCAGGCAGCTATCCTGCTTTTTTCCTGTCGGGATTCAGGCCGGTAGCGGTACTTAAAGGATGGAACAAAGGCGTTCATACCCTCGTTACACCGCGGCGGGTACTGGTGGTCTTACAGTTCACTTTCGCCATCGTATTGATTATCTGCACCCTTGTCATTACCAAACAAATCAGGTATGGCGAGAACCGGAAAACCGGCATCGATATGGACAACCTGGTACATGTATTCCTGAATGACGAGATGGACAAAAACTTTCCCCTGATCAAACAGGAGCTGATCACTGCCGGTTATGCCACCTCTGTGTCCAAAGTCATGTCGCCGTTGTCGGAGAACTGGGGCTACGGGTTAAGCCTGCGCTGGAAAGGAAAACCGGAAGGAATGAAAGCCCAGGTGAACCGGTACACGTCAGAAGGCGATCTTGTGAAAACAGCCGGCATGCGGCTGATACAGGGCAGAGACATCGATTTGAAACAGTATCCTACAGATTCCACCGCCTGCCTGATCAATGAAGCGGCGGTGAAACTGATGGGCTTTAAAGATCCCATCGGACAGGAAATTTTTGATGATCCTGACAACTTTCATGTAGTAGGCGTAGTAGAAGATTTCATACAGGAATCTCCTTATATGCCTGTCAAACCTATTATCATCAAAGGCCCTAAAAGCTGGACAGGCACCGTCCTGATAAAGCTGAACAATCAGCGGCCGCTCGCCGCCAACATAGCAGGCATGGAGAAGGTCTTCAAAAAATACAATCCGGCTTTTCCGCTGGAGATCAAGTTTGCCCGGGATGCCTACGCCGGCAAGTTCGGTAACGAGACGTTCACCGGTAAACTGGCAGCTATTTTCGCCGGGCTCACCATTTTTATTTCCTGCCTCGGATTGTTCGGGCTGGCGGCGTTTATGGCCGAAAGCCGTTTCAAAGAGATCGGTATCCGGAAAGTACTGGGTGCTTCCGTTACCAATATCATCGTTTTATTATCGAAGGACTTTATACAACTGGTGGTGATAGCTGTGCTGATAGCCTCTCCTGCGGCGTACTGGATCAGCCAGCAGTGGCTGAAAACGTTCTACTACCGTGTCAGTCCCGGTATCTTTATCTTCATGACCGCAGGTATGCTGGCGATCGTAATTGCCCTGCTGACAGTCAGTTCACAGGCACTCAAAGCAGCGCTGGCCGACCCTGTTAAAAGTATAAAACCGGAATAAGACTGCTGCAAGCAGCAGTCTTATTCCGGTCGCTCCGTACTAACAGTACCGGCTAATCTTTTTTCTTGCTGATCATCCTGCCCAGCTCTTTACCGGCTTTGGAATAGGCAACGCCAATCCGTGGCCCCGTGGCAAACTGCCCTTTTCCGGCCCTTACATCGTCCATGATGATCTTACAGATAGATTTTTTCATATTGTCTTTATCGAACACCTCTACATCCAGGTTCACCCCTGCTTTATGGGAGGAGATGCCGACGTTATAGCCGGGCTCTATGAATTTGGTGCTTATCACCATCACATATTTTGTGGCAGCTGTACTGTCGTCCGTCAGTTTTATATCCGCAAACTGGGTGAAAGATTCTTTGAACTGCGGCTCATAGTATTTTTTCCGGTCGCCCAGCCAGGCTTCCTCCCAGGCCACGCCGGAACCGGGTTCTTTGGCTTCTTTTTCCGCTTTTTTCCTTTTGATGTAGTTGGCTTCTCTTCCTTCTTCGCCCACCACGAGTTTGTTGTACACAAAACGGACCTGCATGTCCGTAACGCCTTTCAGGAAATCCAGTTTGCCTTTAACGAGGTCCTGGGCTTTCAGGAGGCCGGGGGCCACAATAGCCGCCATTAGCAGCAGCAGGGGAATAACTTTTTTCATACAGTTACAGGGATTATTTTAGCTAAAGATATAAAAACGCGGGATATTCCTTCCCGCCTGAAACATCATTTACCGTAAAATTATCCTGTAGGCATACTTCTCTCAGCTTATCCGACCAGCAGGTGGTTGAGCCCCTCTTTTTCAAAGAGCAGCTTACCGAATTTTAACCGGGACCACCCTTTTTTCAATACATAGGTATGCCTCGGCACTCCGTCTTCGATCGTGGCCTCCAGCTGATAAGCTTCAAAACTGTCCCGTGGCAATAAATCGTCGAGTTGATAGAGGTGCGTGGAGATCATAAACAACGAACCTTTCAGCTGAGACAGCCCCTTCACGGTGGTACAGGTAATATCAATGGCGTCGTCAATGTTCGTACCGCAGAACAGTTCATCAAACACCGCGAAACATCTCTTTCCACTGGCTGCCTGTTCCAGGACCGTCTTCAGATGCATGATCTCCTGCATGAAGTGGCTATAACCACTTTTGATATCATCCGTCACGTTGATGGAAATGAGAAAAGCGTCATAGAAGGGCAGCTCACAGCTTTCCGCCGGCACTGCCAGGCCCAGGTGGGCCAGCAACACACAAATACTGACCGCTTTAAGAATCGTGGATTTACCCGCCATATTAGGACCTGTCAGCAACAGAACGTGATTATCTGTGGTAAGGTCATTACGGACCGGCTTTTTTAGCATGGGGTGACCAAACTGCTTCAGCACAAAAACATCCTGCGTAAACACCGGGAAAACAAAATGGTGCTCCCGGATACCTTTGGCCACAGACCAAATAGCCTCGTACGCAAACAAGGATTGCCAAAAACGGAATAGCTCGCCGCTGGTATCTTTGTGTAGTAACCACTTCAGCCAACCAGACCAGTCTGTCATCGGCAGGGCAGCGCCCCTTTTTATTTTCATCACTAATTGGTCAGTCTCCATGCTCTCCAGGAAAACACTTATTCGCGCTATACAAGATTGAAACGGGCCTGGAAACAATACCCGGCTGGCCTGCTTAAAATACAAGGTATATAACCGGTCGAAAAATAATACGGCCTGAACACATCCGGCTTTCAACCGGTGTTTGTCTTTGCCGAACAACAAAGTCATCTTGTCCGGACCGTCCGCTCCGTATTGGTTTTTTAAAGCTGTGGTAAAATTATAAACCTCCTCGAAATCATACCGCTCATAACCGAAGTTTCCCAGCAGCTCCCATTGCGCTACGAAAGCACGCAGCAGCTGCTGTCTTGCCATTACATCTTCATAGGTCAACCCGGTTCTTTCAAACAAACCTTTCAGATGTTCTTTTGCTCCGATATTATTGGTATAGTCAAACAAGGAAATTATTTCCTTGTTGACATAGGCTTTTTCTGTCATTATTTAAAGGCGGCTTTAAAACGATCATTGCAAAAATCAGACCCTCTTAACATGCCTTAAGTGTATCCGTTATTTCTACCGTCCATTTTGGGTATGATTGCCGCGGTCCTTATTGTACCGTCCCTGAATGCGGAGGAACTACTGCCCATCCCAAAAAAACGCCCGGGGTGTTCCCGGGCGTTTTTTTCGTATAAGGTGAAACGTATGTTCAGACTTGCAGCGCCCCCCTGAATCCTCTCACCGCATAGTAGGAAGAAGCGCCATTGTGATAGGTAAAAACATGGTCGTAACGGCGGTCGCAAAACAGCGCACCGCCCAGTTTCCTGATCGCCGGCGGTGTTTCCACCCAGCTGGATGTTTTAAGGTCAAATTTCCCCAGTTGCTGTAATTCCCGGTACTGTTCTTCGGTCAGCAGGGTGATGCCAATAGCAGCCGCCATGTCTACCGCATTATCTGCCGGTTTGTGTTCTTTCCTGGATTCCAGCGCTTCCCTGTCATAACAGACATTACGGCGCCCCACGGGAGTTTCCGCAGCGCAATCATAAAAAGTATATACGCCCGTTTTTTTATCAAAGCCTACTACATCCGGTTCTCCGCCGGTTTCCTCCATGATGTGCAGCGACCATAGCCTGTCGCCTGCTGCAGCCAGCTTAGCTGCTACATCCGCCCATTTCAGCCCTTTATGCCGGGCCATGTTTTTTTCAAAACGTGATTTCAGTGTTTCCAGCAGCGTAGCCTGTTGGACAGATGATAGCTGTTGTTGTTTGCTTTTGCCCATAATGCTATTATTTTGGATGATACAGGATCTCCACGTAGGGGAAGCGTGTGGGTTCCGGTAAATAAAATAGTCTGCCCCAAAGATAACAAGCCTGCCAAAACCGAACATACCTGTTTCAAAACCGTACAATATAAAATATTTCATCAACCATAATTATCTATTTTTAAATAGATTAATTTATGGCATATTATTCAAGGGAACTGCTGACTGAACTTTTTACCGATGGTGCTGAACTACTTCAAAACTGCCTGGCGCAGCCTTGCCAATCATAAGGCTTACAGCGCACTGAACATTTCCGGGCTGGCCATTGGCATGGCGGTGGCGCTGCTGATCGGGTTATGGGTACATTATCAGTTTTCCTTTGACCGTTTTCTCCCTGGGTATGAGCGCACCGCACAGGTAATGTACAAAACGCTGTACAACGGAGACATCCTCACGCAAAGGTCTACCGCCTACCCGTTGGCAGAAGTACTAAAAAAAGAAGTACCAGGCGTGCAGTACGTGACGCAGACGGATTGGACGGCAGGACACGGATTGGTCGCCAACGATAAAAAGCTGTATCAGAGTGGCCTGACAGCCAGCCCTGACTTTCTGAACGTTTTCGGCTATCCGCTACTGCGCGGGAAGCGGGAGGACGCGCTCAACGATATGCACTCCATTGTGTTGACAGCATCCACCGCGAAATCCCTGTTCGGAGAAGAAGATCCCATCAACCAGGTGGTACGCCTGGACAACCAGGTCGACCTGAAAGTAACGGCTATACTAAAAGACATACCCGCTAACGCTACTTTACAGTTTCACTATATCATACCGCTGGATTTCGCCCTCAAAGTACAACAATGGGGCACTCAGTGGGGCAATAACAGTTTTCAGACGTTTGTATCCCTCGAGCCTCATGCTTCCTTTGACCAGGTGTCTGCCAACATGAAAATGTTGTTAAAAAAATACAGCGCGGATGAATACAACACTGCCCGGGCCGAGGTGTTCATGCAGCCGATGAAGCAATGGCACCTGCAGGCCGACTTTAAAAACGGCGTGGTGTCCGGAGGGCTGCTTGACTATGTGAAGATGTTTAGTATTATTGGCATACTGGTACTGTTGATTGCCTGTATCAACTTCATGAACCTCTCCACCGCGCGCTCAGAAAAGAGAGCACGGGAAGTGGGTATACGAAAAGCGATAGGTTCCCGCCGCAATGACCTTATTCTGCAGTTCCTGGTAGAATCATTGATGATCACCCTGTTTGCCTTTGTGCTGTCCCTGGTGCTGGTGCAACTGTCGTTGCCTGCCTTCAACGGGCTCACCGGCTCCGCTATCCGCGTCCCGTACGACAACGGTTTCTTCTGGTGTATCCTGGCTTCCTATGTGCTTTTGACAACTTTGCTGGCAGGAGGAAGACCAGCATTTTATCTTTCTTCCTTTCAACCGGTTAAAGTACTAAAAGGAAGTGTCCACATCGGCAAAGCCAATACGCTGCCTCGCAAAGCCCTGGTGGTGTTGCAATTCACGTGTTCCGTTGCCCTTATGATCAGCACCATCGTGATCTATCAGCAGATACAGCATGCCAAAGACAGGCCTACCGGTTATGATGCGCAGCGCCTGCTGATGACGGACAACAGTCCGGATATGAACCGCAACTATGAGGCGCTGAAAAATGCCTTGCTGCAGACCGGCGTTGTGACCAGCGTTACCAAGTCCTCCAGTCCGGTTACTGGTATATGGGTAACCAACAACATTAGGGAATGGCAGGGAAAACAACCCGGAGAATCGATGGAACTGGGCACGACAGCCGTTTCCGACGCCGACTACTTCAAAACCATGGGGATGGACATTGTAGCCGGAAGGAACTTTACCGGTATCCGCAGCACCGACTCCCTTTGTATGATATTGAATGAAACAGCCGTCAAACGCATGCGCCTTAAGGACCCTGTCGGCCAGATTATCCGCTGGGCCGACCCGGAAGTGACCATGAAAGTGATCGGTGTTGTCAAAGATGCATTAATGGGTTCTCCTTATTCTTCCGTACCTCCCTGTATGTTCCTTTACAATCCCGACTGGGCGAATGTCATCACTTACCGCCTGGAACCGGGCGTACCTACTGCCAAAGCGATTGCCGCGCTGACACCAGTTTTCAACAAGTTCAACCCTTTCTATTCCTATAAATATCAATTTGTCAACGACGCTTACGCAGATAAATTCAGGTTTGAAACACTGGTGGGGAACCTCGCCGGCGTGTTCGCCGCACTGGCCATTTTCATCTCCTGCCTCGGTCTCTTCGGACTGGCGGCTTATATGGCTGAGCAACGCACCAAAGAGATCGGTATCCGGAAAGTACTGGGCGCTTCCATCTCACAGGTATGGCTGCTGCTTTCAAAAGATTTTGTGGTACTGGTAGTGTTGAGTTGCATCATCGCCGCCCCCGTGACCAGCTACCTGTTGCAGGGATGGCTGCAGCAATATGAGTACCGGGTGAATATCGGCGCCGGCGTATTGCTCGCCACAGCACTGGTGGCCGTAGTCATTACCATCATCACCGTTAGTTTTCAGTCTGTCAGGGCCGCGTTGGCAAACCCGGTGAAAAGCCTGCGGGCAGAGTAAGACCTGTCTGACTGAGCTGTCACTGCCCGGACAAAGCCACTGGTGCTCCATCCGGGCAGGCTGATATTTATGCTCCCTGTAACATGCAAGCGGACAATTCCTTATATTTAGCCCTTCATTAAACACTTTCATCCGCCATGGACCAATATCTGATTGAACTGATCGACCGTATGAATGACAAGAGTGACTACCCTCTTCCCGCGGGCGTCAGCAGCAGCACAACCATCTCCTGGGCCGCGCTCAGAGAAGCCGAAAAACTCGATAACATCGCCTATATACCACAGCTGATCGCTTTCATCAACGCAGAGAAAAATGTGGACCGGCGCAAGAGCGCCTATTTCATCCTGGGGCATATTGCAGAAAATACCCAAAACCGGGAAGCCATGGAGTTTCTTATCTCCCGGATAACAAAAGAAAAAGACAGATATCTGCTGTCTTCCATGCTCGACCAGATCGCCTACCTGGAAAAGCCGGCAGGTACCGATCTTACCGTTCTTATCCATGCGGTGAAAAGCAATGCGTGGCAGATCAGGCAAAGCGCCATCAGAGCGCTGGCCCGCTCGGCCGAAAAAACAGCAGAAGCAACACTACTGGAAGTGATCAATACCAGCAAAAGCGAATACGACCTGATATACGCCAACACAGCGTTGTCCACCTCCGGTTCTCCTGCGAGCCTGCCGGCGCTGATAAAACTACTCGACCATAAAAAACAGGATGTCACCGGCACCGCGCTAAGCGCCATCCTCAAGTTAAGCGACGCTTCTTATCTCGACCTTTTCCGTGCACAGCTGGAAAAGGGGAAAAACAAATTCACCGCCTTGTACGGCGTCATAAAATATGGTGATGAACAGGTAGTGCCAGACCTGATCCGGCGCGTGAAACAGCTGGTGGCTAAACAGCGGGCCATCGAAGCGATCAGCACCGGTGGTAAAACAGAAATTATCGTTGCCCTTGAATTCCTGGTACAGCATGTTTCCGGTAATCCGGAAATAAAAAAACTATATGAACTGCTGAGCGGCAAAAAGAACGGACTGCTCTGGGACAGCGAAAAGAAATGGTTACAAACGTTCCAGCATCATTTTAAATAAGGGTATCAGCTCACGCCGGATGATAGGTATGTGCCACCACTCCTCCGGGGAACGCCTTTACAGCGACCAGCTTCAGGTCAAGCGGTTTGGAAAGCCCGTTAAATATCGGCAGCCCGGTCCCTAAAGCAGCCGGATGCGTGACCAAATGGTATTCGTCGATAAGCCCGGTCGCTATCAGGCTGCGCATAAACCCTGCGCCGCCATGTGCCAGGATGGGCTTTCCCTCCTCTGCTTTGAGCGCCCTGATCTCTTCGGCAAGATCGCCGTTAAAGACCCGCGCCCCGGCCCAGGTAGCCGCGGCAGGTGACAGCTCCGTTCCGATAGGAAGCCCCTGTTCTGCCTGATATTTTCGGGTACTCTCTACCGCTGCAGTCGTAAGCGTTGGGTCAAAACCGGAGAACCCTTTCCGGGTAAAGAGCGCCTTCGGTATCTCGTTCATTGGCGCAGCCAAAGGCATAGGCGAAGTGGGCCAGTAAGACGCCATATCATGAAAAGTTCTGCTGCCCATAATATGCAACCCCGCTGACCGGCAGAGTTCAACGAGCCACGCCCTGGACGCTTCATCAGAAGATTTAAAGATCCAGTCTACTTTTCCATCGGCAGTACCCACAAAACCGTCTACCGAAAGTGACATCTTCATCATTAATTTTCGCATGATCAAAAGATTTTGTTCCTCAAATGTAAGTCGCTCTCCCCGAACAGACGTGGGGGTAAAGCGACAATACAAGGGGTGATCCCGCCATCTTTTAATCCCTGCTTTTTACGGTTCAATCGCCGTTTTCTATCCTGCCAGGTTCCCCGGTAACAGGACTTTTATAAAAACCGCAAGATTCGGGTTGACTGGCATTACCCTCTGCTTCACTTTTACCGTCTAAATGAAATTATATGGACACAAAGCGCGTATTCATTCTTGGCACCACCGGTTATATTGGCGGCTCACTGGCGATTCATCTTCTGCAGCATGGTTTTGACGTTTACAGCAGGGTACGCAGGGAAACAGATATACCCGGGCTGAAAGCATTGGGCATCCAGGCCACGGCCGGTCCCATGATCGCCGATCCTGCTTTCACCGCTGAACTGAAAGCGGCAGACGTGGTGATCAATGTCGCCAGTGCTGACGATCCTTTCCTGGTGACCACTATCCTCGATGCCTTAGAAGGCAGCGGAAAGATGTATATCCATACTTCCGGCGGTGGCATCCTCGGCGATAAGGCAGAAGGCACCCGGGCTAACAACTACGCCTATACGGACATTCCTGAGAAGCCGCTGCTTGAAAGAGCAGCGCGGGTATTAATTGACCAGGAAGTGATGCGCTATGCGCAAAAAGGCGTGCACACGGTGGTGGTCTGCCCGACGATGGTATACGGGAAAGGCCTGGGGCTGAAACAGGAAAGCGATCAGGTGCCCACGCTGATAAGGGAAGCGCGGCAGCGTGGCAAAGCTGTCATGGTCGGCAAAGGTGTTCACCTGACGTCCAATGTGCACATCATGGATTTGTTGTCGCTCTATCTGCTGGCGATGAAGAAAGCTCCTGCCGGATCTTTCTATTATGCTGAAAACGGCCTCGTATCTTTTAAAGCGATCGCTGAACGTATCGCTCAATCATTGGGACTACCGCCAGCGGTGGAATCCCTTTCCATCCGTGAGGCCATTGCGCTGTGGGGCCCTGTGATGGCGCACTTCGGGCTGGGCTCCAACATAGTGGCCAGCGCGGAAAGCGCGCGCCGGGAACTGGGATGGCAACCGTTGTATAATTCCCTGTTGGAAGAGATTTGAATACATCAGCATGGCGGATGAGGGATTACTCCCTCACCGCCGTTTTATCCTTTAGAATCATATTGGCTATTTCGTCCTTCCGTTTGAAGCTAACGCCTTTATGGTCCTGCATATACCGGATGATGTCGCGGGCTGCTTTGACCATCTGCGGTGTGCCGCCTATGCGGTCATGGAAACTGACAGACATTTGCCGGCGGCGTTGTGCGCTCTCTGCATACAGCTGGTCAAATTCCATCTTCACCTGTTCCACAAACTGGCCGGCAGAGAAATTTTTTCCTTCTATCAGCAGGATATCATTGCAGCGCAGTGTGTAAGGCACTACGGCGAAGTCGTGCTGGTTCACCCGGATCACAAAGGGTTCATCTCTGCTGAGGTCATCGATATGATAAATAAAGCCCAGCTCCTGTAATATCTTCAGGGTGTTCTCTCCTCTCCGCAACCAGTTGGCGTTATAGCCAACAGGCATGATACCTGTCACCTGCTTCACGGCGTCTGCACCGTCTTTGATGAACTTCTTTTCCGCTTCATAGGAAAGGTTATACTGCGAGCTCCAGTTCATCCCATGGGCAGCAGCTTCATGGCCGCGGCGTACAATCTCCTTTGCGAGCTCAGGATGATTTAATACTGCTGTGCCTACCATGTGAGAAGTAACTTTGATGCCCAGCTGGTCCCAGTTGTCCAGCATCCTTGGGATACCTTCTTTGTAACCGTATTGGTACCAGGTAGCTGCCGGCAGATCGCGATACCCTTGCTGCATGTTTTGCGGGAAAGGGCTTTCTGCGTTATCCGGCTGTCCGCCGGCTTCAAACTGCATGGATATGGAGACCACCAGCCGGGAACCATCTGCCCAACGGGAAGTGTTATCTGTGGTTTTCGTCTGCTGACCGTTAGCAAAAAGATGAGTAAAAGGTAAAACGCTGAGTGCGCCTGCGGCGCCTGTCTGTTTGATAAATGTTCTGCGGGTGCTCATACATTCGGGCTGTTTATAACCACAAATGTCGTTCGCTGTCAATCTATGTTTGTTGTACTTCTCACTGAAAAATCAGTAAAAGTAAAAGATAGTCCTTAATACCACCTGATAAAGTCTCTTTTGCCCCGTCTGCGGGAAATGGCGATCCAATACCTTTATCCTCAAAACCATTTCTTTTACCCAAACCGACAATATGGAGATGCAACATTTCACGACTACCTTACTGGTAGCGCAAACACCACAGGAAGTGTTTGATGCGGTCAACCATGTGCGCGGATGGTGGTCCGAAAATATTACGGGGCCTACCGACCAGCTCAATGGGGAATTTATCTATCAATACAAGGACATTCACCGGGCGCGCATAAAAGTGACCGAACTGCTGCCGGGACAGAAAGTGGTGTGGCAGGTGCTGGATAATTATTTCCGCTTTACGGAAGATAAAAGCGAGTGGATAGGTACCACCATCGTTTTTGAGATCAGTCCTAAAGACGGGAAAACGTTCCTGCAGTTTACGCACGTAGGACTGGTGCCGCAGTATGAATGTTTCCAGGTTTGCAACGAAGCGTGGACGCACTTTATCCGCGAGAGCCTGTATCCGCTGATCACCACGGGCAACGGTGTACCCACGCCGAAAGATGAGACCGAAGAAAGTTTCGCTGCGGAGCTGACCGACAGGTGGCAGCTGGAAAGGTAAAAGCGTAAAAGCGCAGCAATACGGGCCTTGCTGCGCTTTTATATTAATGTTCAGTAACCACCGCAGGCACTTGCATCCGGGTGCTTACACCTATCCTGGTTAAGACGTTAATGGAGATGATCGCCGTGATCAGGTAAGCAATGTACGTCTCATCAAAATGCTGCAAAGCCAGCTGATAGGTTTCCTCACTCAGCCCATGCTGATGGATCAGCGTTATTTCTTCCGTCATGGCCAGGATCACCTTCTCTTCTTCACTGAAGAGGCCGGCTTCACGCCATCCGCTCAGCACAAACAGCCGCTGCAGGGATTCTCCGTGCTGCAGCGCAGTACGGTTATGCATATCCATACAAAAAGCGCAGCCGTTGATTTGCGCGGTCCTTATATCGATCAGGTCTTTATGTGATTTTTTCAGCGGGGTGTTGGACAAAAAAGCGTCCATGCCCAGGATGGCTTTATACCCTTCGGGGATGAGCTTTTTCATGTTGAGACGTTGACTCATGGCTGTTATTTTTTGTTACCCCACAAAATTACAACGCCACCTTCCGGCAAAACTTAAACAGGTTTAAGAAATACGCCTGGCCCTCAGTTCGCTGAGATATTCGGGTGTCAGGCCCAGGTAAGACGCCAGCAGGTGTTGAGGCACCCGTTGGGCGAACTCCGGAAAGCTGCGGCTGAAATGAAGGTAGAGCTCTTCCTTGGAGTAGTCACCCAGGTAACGGGTCCGGTACTGCGCCGCGGCATGCGCCTTTTGATGCACCAGCCGGAAATAGCGTTCCATCACAGGATAGCGCGCCAGCATCGTTTCCCGCGCTGCCACGCTGATGGCCAGCACTTCGGATTTCTCCACCGCCTGTATATAGAATTCAGAAGGTATTTGCAGCTGCAACGAAGTATAATCAGCGATCCACCAGTTCTCAATGGCAAACTGGATGGTCTTTTCTACGCCTTTGTTATTGACAAAAAACAAGCGCAGGCATCCTTTCACCACGAAGTAATCGTACTTGCAGATTTTCCCTTCTTCCAGCAGGTTTGTTTTTTTCGCGGGAGTGACGGTCTCAAAAAAAGAGAGGATGGCCGTCAGTTCTTCTTCACTGACATCCACCAGCTTCCGGACGTGTTGTTTAAATACAGCAGACATGGTCCTTCAAAAATACCACAAAATCGGCAAAAGCCTTATCTTCCGGACATGATGATACCAGGAACACCAACGCTGGCATGGCGGTCGTTGTAGGGATAATCAAAACGCACCATAACGCATCCCGCCGTCTACCGTCACTGAAGTGCCGGTCACATACTTGGCCCTTGGCGACGCCAGGAAAGTGACCACATTGGCAATGTCCTCCGTTTCTCCGAAGTCACCCAGCGGAATTTCTTTCGAGGCAAACTGCTGCCGTGCTGCCCCCTGGAAAAACGGACGGATATTCTCTGTATCGATCAGTCCCGGTTGCAGGTTCACCACCCGGATACCATATTTACCCAATTCACCGGCCAGCTGCTTGGCCCATACCACCACCGCCGCTTTAGCCACCGAGGAGGCATTGATGGTGCGCAGTTCAAAAGTGCTGGTCACATTGATGATAACACCCTGGCGACGTTCAATCATCGCCGGCAGGAACTGCTGCGTCAGCTGCCGCAGGCGGTCAAAATGCAATACAAACGAAGCATCCCAGTCTTCGTCCGCCCCGATAACATCCAGCGGCACGCTTCTGCCGGCATTGTTCACCAGGATGTCCACCTGCCCCAGTCCGGCCAATGCTGCTGTGGCGATTTTCTCCGCGGCATCCGCCGCCATAAAATCCTGTGACAGGACCACCGGCGCTACGCCGCCCGCTGCCACCACCTCGTCCCGGAGGCTGTTCAGTAAATCATCATTTCTCCCGATAGCCAGTACTTTCACACCTTCTGCCGCCAGTTCTTTAGTGATGGCCCGGCCCATACCCTGACTGGCGCCTGTTACCACCGCTGTTTTTCCTTTTAAATAGAGATCCATAACCGTTGCTTTAAATTTCTTTGTAAAAGTAGCCGGTAACGGTTAATTTTAGATAGTATACAACCAATTGTGAGGTACATACAAATATGTAAGTAATGGCAACCAGAAAGCAAAACTCCACCTATAGCCGCAATGAGAAATGCATCATCGACTGTGATCTTACCTTCGCTGTTTACATGCTGGGCGGCAGATGGAAACTCCTGATACTCGACAAGCTCGCGAAACGCAAAATGCGCTTCAGCGAGCTCAAAAAAGAATTTTCGTATATCACCGAACGTATGCTGACGCTACAGCTCCGGACCATGGAACAGGACGGACTGGTAAAACGGACCGTTTACGCGGAGGTACCACCCCGGGTAGAATATGAGCTGACGGATACCGCGCGGGAACTGGCGCCTATCCTAAGTCAACTCAGCGACTGGGGTGGCAAACAACGGAAAATAGCACAGCAGGGAACGGCGGTTAACTCTCCGTCGTGATTTCAACGATCGCACGCTGTGCATCCCGCTTTACGACCAACAACAGATCGCCTGACCATCCATCGATATTGATATTGTAGTCGAAAATAGCATAGCTGGCAGTCCCATATTTACCATCCGGATAAAAGCCCACCCGTTGAAGCTTCAGCATTGGCAGCAGGATAGCGGCTTTTTCTTCATCGCTGTCGATGTCTGCTACCAAGTTCGCCAATCGCTCTTCCTGCAATTCCTCGATATAAAAACGGAAATACTCCTGTGTCTCCCCTTCACCCGTTTCAAAATCCTGCTGAAGGACTGCCCTGTTCTCCACATCCAGCTGTTCGATGCTACGCAACCACTCTCCCAGCGCCTCCGCCTTATCCGCCTCGATATGGGTGTGTTCAAAATTTAAGTCTAGATTAACACCAGCGGCCGTGGTCACACTGTAATACTCTTCCAGCTGCCCGCGATTGATTTCTCCGAAGAGAGGTAATGGATGTTGCATGCGTTATTTCTTTTTTTCAAGTTCTTTAATACGTGCTTCCTGCTGCTGCAGTTGTTGCTGAAGCTGTGCTATCTGTTTGTTTTGAGCTATCAGGTACAGCGTCAGTTCTTCAATTTTTTTCATTTGCTGTTCCTGCATGGCGCCCAGATCGAGCCCGTCTTTCACAATTTCGGCCTCCGACGGGATATCCGGCAGGTGTTTCTTCTGCTGAATGTGTTTTTCAACAGCCTCCAATGATGGTAACACATAACCGGCATCAAATACATAATCCGCCCAACCTGCCGTGGTAACCTTTACCCTCATCGCTGTGATAGCACCGGCAACCGATAACATTGACTGGGGATTTTTGGTACCTATACCTACGTATCCGTTAGCCGCTATGCGCATCCTTTCCAGGGAGGATGTGCCTAATACAATATTCTGAAACATATCAGGCACCACCGAATACCCCGACAGATCAATGAAAGTTTTGGTATTTACATGCGTACCGCCTCCTGCGCTTAATCTGAGCAGACCGTCATCAAGATTTGGATGGTCTTTACTACGTCCGCGGATTTCCCTTCCACCAGTTCCGGCGGTAACCGCAGGACGGGCTTCCGCGTTGTTCAGCCCTCCGTTGATAGTCATTCCACCATCTACTAACTGCAATTTGGTGACCCCATCATCCACCGTTCCAAGAACGATGCGTTGTGTGGTGGTTTTTCCTCTTGTCGTAACGGTTTCTAAAGTTTCCTGTGCATGTACAGCATAAGAGGTAATACTCAGTACAAAGGCAAACAAACATTTCTTCATAGGTACTATTTATTTTCGCGACCCTAAAATTAAATGTTTTTAGCCTGAAAATAATTCCATAATTTTTATCGTCATTCTTATACCGAATATGCCGCTCGCCACTACTTATTTTATCAAAGCCCAGATACCTGGCACCACACTTGATCAGTTGCTAGAACTTTACAAGCGGGAAATCCTTATCGGTGGCGCCGGAGAAGCCTACCTGGAAGATAACACCGTCAGGTTCTCGGGCACATCCTTCAGAATGGGCCGTTACCCCGGCAAATTTACCGACTTCACTGATGGTGTTCTGATGATCAGGGAGACATCCACAGAATATCTCATATCGCTGGACGCTTCATGGCCGAAAATGAAACTATTCTTCGGTACCTATTTTAACCATCTGAGAAATAATATCGAACAGGAATTACAGGGTATCCGGTAGTGACTTTGGTACTGCCACCCCGATATACACCATCAAACTTCGTATATCCGGGTACTTTTATTCCTCCGCTTTTCTTTCTATCTTTTTGCCGGACAATATCAAAAACTTCCTATGCGTACATTCACGATCCTCTCATTGCTGCTATGGCCTTTCCTCACTTTTTCACAGCTGAAGAAAAAACCGGATGCCCGGCTACAGCAGGGATTGCAGCAGATCATAGATAAATTCAAAGGCACCGCCGGCGTGTATGTGCAACAGTTGCAAACCGGGGAATGGGCCGCTGTCAATGCAGACACTATCTTTCCCACCGCCAGCATCGTCAAAATCCCGCTGCTCGTAGGCCTGTTCGACAAACTGGAGAAAGGAGAACTAGGCTATCACCAAACGCTGATATACCGCGACTCCGCCAAAACCGGCGGCTCCGGCCTCATGCAGTTTTTCAAAGACAGCTCCGAAACAGAGGTAAGCATACTGGCCGCCTTAATGATGGCCTACAGCGATAATACCACCTCTCTCTGGAATCAACAGCTAGCGGGCGGTGGCGCCGCCGTGAACGCGCTGCTCGAGAAGTACGGCTTCAAGGATACCCGCGTCAACTCCCGCACGCCCGGCCGGGAAGAGAACAGGAAAATATATGGCTGGGGCCAGACCACACCCCGCGAAATGGCGACCCTGCTGGCTAAAATTTTCCAGGGAGAAATCATCAGCCGCGCTTCCGGCGAACGGATGTACCGCCTGATGACAAAAGGTTATTACGACGAGCAAGCCCTCACCCAGATCCCGCCTTATGTACAGGCTGCTGCTAAAACAGGCTCGGTCAACGAGTCACGCTCGGAGGTGGTACTCGTCAACGCCCCCCACGGCGATTACGTTTTCTATATCGGCACCAAAAATATCAAAGACCAACGCTGGGTGG
Organism: uncultured Chitinophaga sp.; assembly: GCF_946479755.1. The sequence continues at coordinate 81,290 of NZ_CAMLHC010000005.1, forward strand.
CCGACAACGAAGCAGTGAGTATGATCCGGGAAATTTCTGCCCTCCTGTGGAAGCACTTCGAGCCCAAAAGCAAATGGACTCCCGTATTCCGGACAGATAAATATTAAGAAATTTTTAGCAATCAAGACAACTATAGATTTTTTTTCTTAATATATATTGTGTGCGAAATTCACAGCCTGCAAAAGGCTTTGTCAATGTGAGTGATTGCATAAACACATAACGATACATGAAATTCGGCAAATTAACCCGCCCTGTAAAGAGGGCATTTTTTGCGATGTCTTACTATAACAGGAGATATCCCCAGATTTTCAAATGGGTATTCAACTCAAAGGAAGACGCCAATTTTACCTATGACCTGACAGAAGGCAACATCCTTTATCTGGCACAAACACTGGCTGTTGTTACGGGAGAAGATCACCGCAAAATTGAAGAATATATCCATGAAGCGCGCAACAATGCCGCTTTAAGGGAACACATCATCCGGGAATCCATGAATTCCGTTTTCCGGAAAGTAGCCGACGCGCGCGCCGATTACGGTAAGCGCCTGGGCTGGTACGCCATGGCCAGGATCATGAAACCAAAGGTACTGGTGGAAACCGGTGTGGATAAAGGCCACGGCTCCGCTATATTGTGTGCGGCCCTGCTGGAAAATAAAAAAGAAGGATACGAAGGACGCTACTACGGCACAGATATCAACCCGGCCGCAGGGGCCCTGCTCGGCGGTGAATTCGCGACTATGGGCGAAATCCTCTACGGCGATTCTATCGAAAGCCTGAAAAAACTGAACCAGCCGATCGACCTGTTCATCAATGACAGCGATCACTCCGCTGAATATGAATACCGTGAATATGTGACGATCAAAGACATGATGGCGCCCGGTGGCATCATCCTGGGAGACAACGCACACGTGACCGATAAACTGGCGATCTTCTCCGCGGAAACTAACCGCAACTTCCTCTTCTTCCGCGAAGAACCCCGTGATCACTGGTATCCCGGCGGTGGCATCGGCATCTCTTTTCCAAAGAAATAATGGCAGGCAATATTTAAAGCAGCAGCCCCGGACATGATGCCGGGGCTGCTGCTTTAAACCTTTTTATTTCCTGATCAGGTGCTTATCGATCAACTGCATCAGCTCTTCTTTGTATACCTTGCTGACAGGTATCTTATGCGTTCCTATCGTGATCTCGTTGCCGGACAGCGACTGTATCTTGTTCACCGCCACAATAAAAGATTTCTGTATCCGCAGAAACCTGCCGGGCGGTAATTGCTCCTCCACGGATTTCATCGTGGCCAGCGTCATAAATTTACCCTGCCGTGTGTTGATGGTGACATAGTTCTGCGTTCCCTCGATATAAAGGATATCATCATAATTTATTTTTTCATAGCTGTTATTACACCTGATGAAGAAAAAATCCACCTCCGGCCCCGGCGTATTTTTGACGGTAAACATATCCCGCGCCCGGTTGACCGCCCGCAGGAAACGCTCCGGTGTAATAGGTTTCACCAGGTAATCCAACACATTCAGCTCAAAGCCCTCCAACGCAAAATTGGGATACGCAGTAGTAATAATCACCAACGGCGGCGATGCCAGCCCTTTCAGGAAGTCAATACCACGTATCCGCGGCATTTCAATATCAAGGAACATCAGGTCCACTTTTTCCCGTGACAACACCTCGCTGGCCTCCATCGCGTTACCACAACCGGTGATAAGGTTCAGGAAACCGGTTTCCCTGATCAGCAGCTCCAATCCCTCCCGGGCCAGTGGCTCATCATCCACTATTATACAACGCAGATTCATATGATTTTTATGGTCAGTTTCACGTTAAAAACAGTATCACCCGGGGTGATCTGCAAATCGTAATTTCCTTTATAGATCAGCTCCAGCCGCCGCTTTACATTCTCCAGTCCGATACCGCCGGCGCCGTTCACCGCCGGCCGGCTCGCCACCGGCTCCACACTGTTTTCCACATCCAGCAGAAAATGATCGTCCTTGTAATCCAGGTGCAAACGGATATGGTTATCCTGCCCGGTGTAGGTAGACACATACTTAAAAGCATTCTCCACAAAAGGGATCAGTAACAGCGGCGCGATGGGAAAATGCCGGACATTCTCTCCCACCCGGTAATCCAGCTGTAACGCTTTCCCTTTCCGGAGCTTTTCCAGCTGTACGTAGTTGTTCAGGTAAGTGACTTCCCGCTCCACCGGTATTGTTTCGGTATTACATTCGTACAACTGATACCGCAACATGTCTGCAAAAGTAGCCAGCGTGCCCGCGGCCATTTCCTGGTCCTTGCGGATCAGCACATAGATACTGTTGATGGCGTTAAACAGAAAATGCGGGTTCATCTGTGACTTCAAAAACCGCAGCTCATTTTCTGTCCGCTCCTTCTCCGTTTCCCGCTGATGCCTTTCCGTTGCCAGCTTCTCTTTGATGGTCTTCGCCGCGATAAACACAAAACAAACGTAAAAATTAGTCATAGCCGTGAAAACGGTAAGCGATATTACGCTGCCCAGCTGCGCCTGCGGATGGTCCGTTTTTACCATCCACCGCATCAGCCAGGCGTTCAGCAAAGACATCGCCAGCCATAAAACGGTGGCAGACAAGCCAAACCGCCAGTACTGCCTGCTGTAAAAATACCGCGGCATCAGCCAGTAGATAATGGCATATACCAGCAAAGCCTGTAAAATCAGCCATATGCCGTTATTGCGCATCGACTCCATAACAGACACATGATAGGTATTGCACGTGGAATAGGTCCAGAAAGTGAGACTGAACGCCCAAAACAGGATATGTGCCCCTTTATATTTAGAAAAAAACAGTCGCATAAGTCCGGCAAAGTAGAAAGGTCAGGGTAAGTTAACAACATTTATTGACGAAAACAGGCTGTTCATGGATCAAATACTGCAAGCAATCATTCCGCGGCCTCTTGTAGCCCATTCCTGCGGAAAGCGCTATTTCATCCCCGATAACAGGCGTCTTGTCAAATTGATTTTTATGCTCCCCGCGGAATAAGTCACTTTGTGCCAGCATCAACCGATAAAACAACGCTATATGATACCATTTTTCAAATATGTACCGGTCCGCATTTTCCTGTTCGTTTGCCTCTACATGGCCATGGTGACCCCTGAAAGCTATGCCCAGCATGCTGCTTTCGGTGTCAGAAAAGAAGGGAAAGGCAAGGCCGTTATTCTCATCCCCGGCCTGTACTGCTCAGGCGAAGTGTGGGACAAGACCGTCGCTCACTACCGCGACCACTACACCTGTTACGCGCTGACACTGCCCGGGTTTGCCGGACAGCCTCCCATCAAGGCTGACAGTATGCTGACAACGATCACGCATCAACTGGCGGGCTTTATCCGGGACAATAAACTGGAAAAGCCCGTCATTATCGGCCATAGCCTCGGCGGATGGATAGCCCTGCAACTGGGTATCCTCTATCCCGATCTGCCGGGCAAAGTGGTGACCGTCAGCGCCGGCCCTTTCTTCCCGGCATTTGCGATGGGGCCCGACGCCACGCCGCAACAAACGCGTGACATAGCTGCCAATATGCAGAAAAGCATGGCTACGCTCACCCCGGAACAGATAAGCGCTAACCAGCAGATGATACTTCCCAGCCTGATCACCGACAGCATCAACCGCATACCGGTAACGCAGATGGCTATGCGCAGCCACTCGCCCACGCAGGCACAGGTCATGTATGAACTTTATACCCTCGACCTCCGCCAGCAGATAAACCTGATCACCTGCCCTATGCTGGTACTGGCTGACTGGATCGGCTATAAAAACTACGGCGTCAGCCGCGACATGGTGCTGGGCAACTATCGCACCCAATACCAGAAAGCACCGCAAGCGGTTATCTCCATGTCAGATGAAGCCCGCCACTTTATCATGACCGATCAGCCGGAATGGTTCTTTAAACAGGTAGACACTTTCCTTCAACGATAACTGAAACCCTGTAACTGTAACAGCCGTCCCTTTTTAAGGAGACGGCTGTTTGTCTTTTATACGGTTACCGCAACTTCGCGGAAAGTGTCTTTATCCGCCTCACACACCGAACAACAATAACCGGCCGGCAACCCGGCAAAAGGCGTCCCGGACGGCACCTGCTGTTCCTCATCGCCCACTGCCTCATCATAGACCGTCAGGCAGGCCACACACTGATGCACCTTTTTCCCGCTATCAACAGGCGCCACCGGCAACTCCTGCGCTTTCACGAAATGCTGTAACATGTCCGTCTCGCTTTTCTGCTCGTAAAACAGCCTGCACAGCGACGTCACATAAGGCCCCAGCTGTTCTTTGGACACGTCTTCACGATAAGGTATCAGCGAAGAGGAATTAGCGTTAAATCCCGCAGTATACAGGATATCATACCGCTGCATGTATTTCAGTTTACTGCCATGGCGGCTGGCACGTCTCCGGATCACGATATTGCCGAACAGGCTTGTCTGCTCCTGCATCCGGATACTGAAACAAAGCCCGTAAGTACGCACATCCGCCACATCGAAATGACGGATAATATGCCGCTTCAGTATCAGTCCGTCTTCACCGTTGTCCTCTACCTGCCAGTTCAGTTCGTTGGCGGCATGACGTACATTAATCCCATATTTCCCCAGCAGATAATCCCACAGGTACCGGTGCCCGGGATCAATATTTTTGATCACCAGCGACTTCCAGGGAGTGCTGTACAACTGTCCCGTACGGGTTTCCATACATAACCGGCACACCTCCTTTAAAAAAGAAACGGGAAATGCTTCGTCCCGCCGGTAAATACCCAGCCAGTAGCCGTTCTCATGTTTGTTAAACCCTTCGTAGTAAGGCAGATGAAAAGCCGGCAGCTCCGGCTCTCCGTCCTTCTCCCGGAAAAGATATGGCAGGTGCGTTTTAATATCTGTAAACACCGCAGCAGGCGACTGTCCGCGCCGTAACAGCGTTTCCACCGCCCGGCTCACCGCCGCAATGCTGTTGGTATAAATCAGCTCCGGCCAGAGAAACAACTCCTGGCTGCCAGGCAAACGCAGGTACAAATGCCAGTAGTGCACTGCATTGGAAGACACCCAGTTGATATGCCCCGTAAAAAGCGGTACGAAAGTTTGTTTGCTGTCGCAGATATTGATTTTGAGCGAGGGCAGATAATCAAACTGGTTAAAGATATCTTTATAAATACCCTCTACCAGCCAGGTATCATGCAAAAAAATACCCGCCGCGGGATAAGCGCTCAGGATATTGGGCTGGTCTGCAAGTATTATCTGACGGTCATCACAGCCGTCCTTGAAAGCGGCCAGCTGCTTGTCCGGCACGTCGAGCAACAACTGCTGCCGCAGCCCGAAACGTACATGCGTGACTGTTGCAGCGGCAGCAACATCCAGTAACTCCAGCAACATCCCCGGAGGAATAATGCCGCCCCTGAAATTGACTTGTATGGTATGTGTTTGTCTGGCCATAATTACGCCGGTATGGATACCGGAGCCGCGAGGCTTTTTTCCAGTATTGCTTTTATCTCAGAACGGCAGCTGCCACAACCCATTCCCGCGCCGGATGCCTGGCACAACGGTTGCAACTGATGACAGCCGGCCGCTATTTTCTCCTGTATATTCCCCTCTCCCACATTGCCGCAGGAACAGACCAGCCGGCCGATAACAGGTGCGCCTTTTTTCCCGGAGCGCAACAACTCCAGCCGTTTGTCCGACAGTTCCATGCGCTGTTGTATCAGATCGCGGAACTCGGGAAATTCAGACTTATCACCGATCAGGATGGCGCCCACGAGGCGGTCCTGGTGGATGATACATTTTTTGTAATACCGTTTGGCCTTATCAATAAAAACTACCTCTTCATAAGCCGGATCATCCGGTGTTTCCACCATGCCCAGCGAACAGAAATCGGCGCCATGCATCTTGAGGATGTTCATCGATAACGAACCCTGGTAATAACTTCCGATATCTCCGTTCAGGTAGCGCGCCACTACAGCCGCCTGCTGTTCGGCCGCCGCTGTAATGCCGTACAACATGCCTTTAAACGACGCTATTTCCCCGATGGCAAAGATATCCGGGTCTGCCGTCTGCAGGTATTCGTTGACGATCACGCCACGGTCGCAGGGCAGCTGTATGGCCTGCGCCAGCTCGATATTAGGTGCTGTCCCGATGGACATCACCACGGCCTGGCAGGCGATATACCGCCCGCTCTTCAGGTGGATGCCTTCCAGGTGGCCCTGTCCGGAGAAACGGTCCACTTCATCATTGTAGTATATCTCGATGCCGCGGTCCGTCAGCTCCTGGTACAGCAGCTGGCCGCCCAGCGTGTCCAGCTGCCGGTCCATCAGCCGCGAAGTACGCTGCAACAGGCCCACGTCTATCTGCATTTCTTTCAGGGATGCCGCCAGCTCAATCCCCAGCAGCCCGCCGCCAATGATCATTACCTTTCCTTTCTGCGGACGGACATGCGCTTTAAAAGCGTCTGCGTCGTGGCGGGCACGCATGGTAAAGATGCCGTCCAGCGCCGGCACATTCCTTAACGTAGCCGCGCGGCTGCCGGTGGCCAGTATCAACACATCGTACGTATGAGCGTTTCCGTTGCTGTCCGTCACCGTTTTTTGGGAACGGTCAATGTGCGTGATACTAACACCCCTATGCAATGTGATGCCGGTGGCTTTTTCTTCGCTATGGGTCATTTTCACCAGCTGCTTCCATGACTGGGCGCCGCTGATATAATCCGGCAGCATCACCCTGTTGTAGAACGGCTGGTCTTCTTTACCGAAGACCACCAGCTCATCGCGGGTGTTCATCTCCCGGTAGGATTTCACAAAACCGCAGGCAGCAGCGCCGGCGCCGATGATCACGATTTTCTGCACCGGCTTGTGATAACGCGCTACCTGTACCGCCGCGAATTTAAAATCCGGCTGTTTGGAAACAGGGTCCAGCCGTTTGCTGGTAAGGTTATTGGCCCGATGCAGGTCGTTATTCAGTATTTTACCCCAGTGCATAGGCAGAAATACCACCCCCTTTTTGATGGTATCGCAGCATCGCGCTTTCACACGTACCTCTCCCCGTTGGTTCGTTACCGTTACCATGTCGCCATCGGCAATCCCCCTTTCGGCGGCATCTTCCGGGTGTATTTCCAGGAAAGCGCTGTCGATGTGCTGTTTCAGCTTGTTCACCTTGCCGGTTTTGCTCATCGTATGCCATTGATCGCGAATGCGCCCCGTAGTGAGCACAAGCGGCCATTCCGGCGTAAGCGGCTCGGAGCGGTGATCGTCGTCAAAACTGTGTATCACCGCCCTGCCTTCGCCGGTGTAAAAATGGTGATCTGTAAAAAGGCGCGGCGTCCCTTTTCCTTTATGATAGGGCCATTGTACGCTACGCTGTGCTTTCAGTATCCCATAATCCAATCCGCTGATGTCTATGTTGGTACCGGCCGTCAGTTGCACATGCTCCTTGTAAATCTCTTCCATAGAGCTATAATCAAAACCATTATAGCCCATCTTCTGTGCAAAGCGGCAGATGATTTCCGCATCGGGAAGCGCTTCCCCCGGTGCATCGGTGATCTTACCGAGGTAGCTGATACGGCGCTCGGCGTTGGTCATGGTTCCTTCTTTTTCAGTCCATGCGGCAGCAGGCAGCACTACATCGGCATAACGCAGTGTTTCCGGCCGGGAAGAGATCTCCTGCACGACTACGTACCTTGCCTTTTGCAGCGCCGCTTCGGCGAAACGCACATCCGGCTGACTGACCAGCGGGTTGGTACACATGATCCAGATAGCTTTCAGGCGACCGTCATGCAGCGCATCAAACATCTCCGTGGCGGTGAGGCCCGGCCTGGCGGAAATTTCTGTTCCGCCCCAGAACTGTTGCACCTCTCGGCGGTGGGCAGGATCACTCAACAGACGGTGTGCCGGCAGCAGGTTGGACAGCCCTCCTACTTCGCGGCCACCCATGGCGTTCGGTTGACCCGTCAGCGAAAAAGGACCGCTGCCCGCCTTCCCGATATGTCCTGTGATCAGGTGCAGGTTGATCAGGCTAAGGTTTTTATGCGTACCGGCGGCGCTCTGGTTCAGCCCCATCGTCCACAGCGACATAAAGCCCCCGGCTTTGCCGATCCAGTCAGCGGCTTCATACAATGCGCTGGCTTCAATACCGCAAACAGCAGCGGCTTCCGCGATGCTGCGCTGCATCACGGCAGCTTCGTATTTCAGGTAACCCTCTGTATGCGCTCCGATGAACCGCGCATCCACGTCACCATTTTCGATCAGCACCCTGCCGATGGCGTGATGCAGCACGATGTCCGTTCCCGGATTGATTTGAAGATGAAGGTCCGCGATGCTGCAACTCTGCGTTACACGCGGATCACTGACAATGATCTTCAGCTGCGGATTAGCGGCCTTCGCGGCTTCCACACGGCGCCAGAGGATAGGATGGCACCAGGCCGGGTTAGCGCCGGCCACAAAAATGCAGTCTGCTTTTTCGATATCGTCGTAAGTGCCCGGCACCGCATCTTCTCCCAGCGCCATTTTATATGCCGCCACCGCACTGCTCATACAGAGTCGGGAATTGGTGTCGATGTTATTGCTGCCGATAAATCCTTTGATCAGTTTGTTGACAACATAATACTCTTCGGTGAGGCATTGCCCGGAGGCATAGAAAGCTACTGCGTCCGGTCCATGTTTCTGTATGACGGACGCGAAGACCGCAGCGGTCCTTTCCAGCGCCTGGTCCCAGCTCACCCTTTGCCGCGGCAGGTTACGATGGTACCGCATTTCAGGATACAGCAACCTGTCAGACGTGTCCATCACGGTATAATGCAGGTTCATCCCCTTGGAACAAAGCATGCCTTTATTCACCGGATGGTCAGGATCTCCTTCCACCTGCAGCTTTCCCTGCCGGTCTTTGTGTACCAGTATGCCGCATCCTACGCCGCAATAACAACAGGTTGTTTTAAGAGGGGACTGCATAGCTGCCGTTTTAAAAATTATCATCAGGAAATCGCCACCGGCGTATCTTCCGTGGCCACTACTGTCAATTCTGCTTTCGGCGCAAACCGGGTAAACAGTACCAGTCCGCCTACGGCCATGACCATCACGCCGATGTAACTGAATGCTTCTATGTAGGTGATATGGTCCGACTTAAACAAAAAGCCGAACAACATACCGCCGATGTTGCCGCCGGCGCCCACGATACCGTTGACCAGCCCGGCATTGCGCCGGCTGAGGAAAGGCACGATGCCATAGGTAACGCCGTTGGCCATTTTCAGGAAAAGGGCAAAGCTCAGCATGGCGGCGATGGCCATGCCCAGTGAACCTGCACGGGCAAACAACAGCAGCCCGACGCCTTCCAGCAGCAACATCGCTGCCAGCAGCCAGCCCTTGCCTTTGATACCCGCTTTGGCGCCGGCTTTATCTGCCGCGATGCCGCCCAGCGCACGGGCAAACAGGTTCATGAACCCGAAGATGCCCGCCCAGAAGCCCGCGCTGCTTTGGGACAACCGGAAAGTGTCCACGAAGTGCAGCGCCGCCACATTATCGAATGTGATCTCCATACCAAAACACATTCCATAGGCGATGGTCAGCATCCAGATACGCCAGTCGCGCAACACGCTCCAGTCAATGCTGTCCGCTTTGCCGGCACGCGGCAGCGAATCAAAGTTGCCCTCCGGCGTATCCTGTGTGTAGCGGTAATACAACCATGCCACGCCCAGCATCATCAGGCCCGGCAGGACCATGGCATAACGCCAGGCTTCCCCTTTCGTATAGCCGAGGCCGACGATGGCGGCAAAGATCAGCGGCATCACCATATTGGTGACGCCTCCGCCGAGGTTGCCCCAGCCACCGGCGATCGCGTTGGCCGTGCCTTTGATATTGGCGGCAAACATCAGGGACGTGTGAAACTGTGTGATGACAAAAGCGCCGCCGATAACGCTGATGGCCAAACGAAAAAGTAAAAAGGAAGTGTAGTCTTTTGACAGCCCCACCAGGAAGACGGGCAGCGATCCCAGCACCAGCAGGCGGACAGCGGTTTTACGCGGTCCCCACAGGTCACAGAGGCGGCCAATCAGCAGCCGGGCAATGATGGTGCCCGACACGGAGGCAATCATGATATTGCCGATCTGTGCTTTGCTGAGCCCCATGTCTTCCCGGATGGTGGGCATCAGCGGTGCGAGGCCGAACCATCCGAAAAAACACACAAAAAACATCAGCCAGGTAATATGGAAGGTCCGCATCTGTACGGAGTCTATACGGAATATATTGAGTTTATCAAGTGCAGGCATGAGTACTGTTTTAGTCGTTATTTAATCCGCCATTCGGGATGGATATTGACGGTCACATACGCCCAGTTATTATTACCGGATGCGTTAGTGACCTGCTTTATCTTCGCCAGGGAAGGCGTGCTCCAGAAATGGCTGTAGCCGGCTTCAAAGGCGACCATACTGGTAAGTGTATACGTTGCCGTTATATCTGCTTCGGTGCCTAATTTTTTATTGTAACCGTCAATAGCCGCGGCGCTGAAGAAAGCATGTACATCGGCGCCGGCCGTAAAGCGGCTGCCGGCTTTCCACTTCGCCCGGAGGTAATAATCCTGCAGGCCTTTACCGGCAAAAGGGCTGGCTACATAGAAGTAGTCCATGTATCCCCAGAACTTATGCGGCGTGCCATAGAGCGGATCAAAATCGGGCGTGGTAAAGTCGGCACCCAGACCTGTGCTCAGCTGCCGGCTCCATCCCTGTTGCAGATACGCGGAGAACAACGCGCCGCTGACCGTTTGCCCGTTGGCGTTAGTACCGCCCTGGTAATAACCGGCGGCTGTCCACAGGAGGCGGTCACGCTGACCGGTATAGTACAACCCTGTTGTCAAGCGGTTGTACACGCCTGCCTGCCATTTTTTCTGTGCCGGGATAACGGTGCTATCTATATAAAAAGCAGGGAACTGGTCGGACAGGAACAGCAATGAAAGGCTTCCCTGCTGCCACTTCCGCGACACATATAAAAACTCCAGGCTTTTGTAGGCGGAGCCACCGTTGGTGTTGCCGGCGTAGTTACCGGGCGGCAACGGGTTGTATATGGTGCCGGAGGCGTTTTCTTTGTTCTGGTTAAAAGCCAGGCCGGCGTGTACGGTCCAGGTGCCGGTTTCATATTTCAGGAGGGCAGCGTCATGACGACGGCCCTGTTGGAGCCAATCGAGGTTGCCCAGCAGCCGGCTGTCATCGTACACGAGTTCCTGCCGGCCGATCTTCAGCGACAGGCGGCGGTTTTTCGATACGGTGTCTGTCAGCAGTATTTCCGCCCAGGCTTCATGGAGCATAAAACCGTTATTATCCGGGGTGGTAGTGCGGTTAATGGTGGAGGCGTCCTGTCCCCAGACGCGTATATCCTGCACCGTGAGTCCCAGCTTGAGGCGGTAGCTGTTCAGCCCCGCCATGAGGCGGGTACGCTGGGAAGTAAAAAATGCGGGCGAAGCGCCCCGTGTCCTGGGAGCGCCCTGCCCGTCGCGCAGTTCTGTGCGGGTACGCAGCTGGGCGCCTAACGTAAACTGGCCATAGCCGTGCTGCGACAGCAGCAGACCAGGCAGCATCCAGGGGATGCCGCCATAAAACCACTTTTTCATGTACCTTTGGTTGATTTTAGTTGAGCCAATCAATATAAGATCAGGAACCCGGTCAGCCTGCCAGCTACCGGGTTTCGCTTTATACTGCTACCATCGCGGTTTCTTCACTGACGCCGATATACACCAGTCCGTCTGTAACGCGTACCGGGTAAACGGTAAGCGAGCATTCCGCTTCATCAGACAGGCAGCGCCCGTCGAGCAGGGAGAATGTTTTCTTATGAAAGGGACAGGCCACTTTCGGCTCATCTTTTACCGTGCCGGTCATACCGCGGCTCAGCGCCATCTGTTTACGGTGCGGACAAAGGTTTTGCGTGGCGTACCACTGGTCTTTGCGGGCGAAATAAAACAACGCGATTTGCTCCTCTCCGTATTTTACGCACACGCCTCCGTTGTGCGGCACGTCCGACGCTTTACAAGCCAGAAACCAGTGAATCGTTGTTGATGAGATAGACATAGCAGTGCATTTTAAAGATGATATTATTTCCACTCTGCGGCTTTTTTCTGGTTGCGCAGGGTTTCAAATTTTACAGTAGGATCTTTCTCTTCCGGGGAGTTGATGAAATGGGAGAAGCGCCGGCGCAGTTCCGGGTTTTCCACCACTTCCCGCCATTCGCATTTGTAGCTGTCTACCAGTGCCTGCATTTCTCCTTCCAGCTGCGCGCCGATACCGAGGCTGTCTTGTACCACTACGTTGCGGAGGTAGTCGATGCCGCCGTCCAGTTTATTCAGCCAGGTGGCGGTGCGGGTGAGCGGGTCGGCGGTTTTGATATAGAACATCAGGAAACGGTCGATATACCGGATACAGGTCTCGCTGTCCAGGTCAGCGGCCAGCAGCACCGCGTGTTGCGGTTTGGAGCCGCCGTTACCGCAGACGTACAGGTTCCAGCCTTTTTCCGTGGCGATGATGCCGAAGTCTTTGGACTGCGCTTCCGCGCATTCGCGGATGCAACCGGAGACGGCCGATTTGATTTTATGCGGAGCACGGAGGCCGCGGTAACGTTCTTCGATGCGGATGGCGTAGCTAACGCTGTCATGCAGTCCGAAGCGGCACCAGGTGGAGCCGACGCAGCTTTTCACCGTGCGCAGCGCTTTGCCATAGGCGTGACCGCTTTCAAAACCGGCGTCGATCAGTTCTTTCCAGATCAGCGGCAGGTCGCTGAGGTGTGCGCCGAAAAGATCGATACGCTGTCCGCCGGTGATTTTTGTGTAGAGGTTGTATTTCTGCGCTACCGTTCCGATGGTGATCAGTTTCTCCGGGGTGATCTCACCGCCGGGGATACGCGGCACGACCGAGTAGGTACCCCCTTTCTGGATATTGGCCAGATAGCGGTCGTTGGAGTCCTGGGCGGTATCGTTTCCTTTAGCGAGGATCATGTCATTCCAGAGGCTGGCGAGGATAGAAGCCACGACCGGTTTACAGGTTTCGCAACCGTCGCCCTGACCGTAGTGGTCCAACACTTCATCAAAAGAGCGGAGTGATTTGACGCGGATGAGGTCCAGCATTTCCTGCCGGGAATACGTAAAATGTTCGCAAATCACGTTGCGGATGTATTTGCCCTGTGATTTGAGGGTGGTGGTGATAATATCTTTTACCATGGGCGCGCATCCGCCGCAGCAGGTGCCGGCTTTGGTACATTTTTTAATCTCGTCGAACGACTCATGTCCAGCCGTCACCGCCTCGCAGATGGCGCCTTTGCTCACGCTTTCACAGCTGCAGATCAGTGCTTCGTCCGGCAGGGCGTCTACGCCGGCGCCGGCAGGGGCGCCTTCTTTCGGAGGCCCCATCAACAGGGTAGCAGGGTCCGGAGGCAAGGCCAGTTTATTTTTCACTGTCTGCAACAACATATTATAAGCGCTGGCTTCTCCGATTAAAATGCCGCCCAGCAATTGTTGTCCATCGGGAGTAATGTCGATGCGTTTATAGATGCCATTCAGCCGGTCTTCAAAGACGATGCTGTGGCAGTTGCCGGCGGGAGAAAAGGGATCGCCGAAACTGGCTACTTCCACGCCGACGAGCTTCAGGCGGGTGCTCATGTCAAACCCGGTGAAGGCTTTTATTTCGCTGCTGAGGTGTGCCGCCACTACTTCCGCCATTTCATAACCCGGCGCTACCAGGCCATAGATCATATTTTGATACAGGGCGCATTCGCCGATGGCATAAATGGAAGGGTCGGAGGTCTGCAGCTGGTCGTTCACCACGATCCCGCCACGGGGACCTGTTTCGAGGCCGGCTGCTTTTGCCAGTTCATCCCTGGGTTTGATACCTGCTGAGATCACCAGCATGTCTGTTTTCAGGAAGGTATCGTCTGTAAACTGCAGGCCGGTGATGTGGTCGTCCCCTGTTATCTTTTTAGTGTTTTTGCTGGTCAGTACTTTGAGGCCCAGCTGTCCCAGTTTCTCCTGTAGTAACAGTGAACCTTTGTCGTCTATCTGGCGGGGCATGAGCCGGGGGGCGAATTCTACGACATGAATATTCGTCATCCCCAGGTCCAGTAAAGCTTTAGCAGCTTCGAGGCCCAGCAGGCCGCCGCCGATGACGGCCCCTGTGCGGGCATGGGGGGCGTAAGCCGTCATCATTTCCAGGTCTTCTATGGTGCGATAGAGGAAGACCCCTTTTTTCTCCACGCCGGGTATGGGGGGTACAAAGGCCGCCGATCCGGTGGCCAGTACGAGAAAGTCGTATGTTTCCACGATGCCGCTGTGGGCCTGTACCGTTTTCTTTTCCCGGTCTATGGCCGTTACCGGATCGGCGAGATGCAGCCGGATGCCTTGTTGCGCATACCATTCAGTGCCGGCCATTAAAAGCTCGTCCCCTGTTTTACCCTCGAACCAGGAGGTGAGATGTACACGATCATAGGCCGGACGGGGCTCTTCGCCGAATACGACCAGTTCAACAGATGTTTTCGCGGATTTGGCGAGCAGCTTCTCACAGAACTTATATCCGACCATGCCGTTTCCGATAACCACGATTTTCATTGGAAGAGATTTTGGATGGAGAATTATATTATAATATTATTAATATGATATTATTATTAACAATTACTATCATTTTTAACACCAATTCTTTTATCTTGATGATGAAATTAATCGTTTTGATGTTATTTTTAAATAGTATTCTCAAAATTTATTCATATTAATTTATTTATAATATCAATGATAATACCTTTTTTGTCTTTAGTAGGCGCCGGTCCGGGGGATCCGGAGCTGATCACCCTGAAAGCCATCAACGTGATCCGACGGGCGGACGTGGTGTTATACGACGCACTGGTACATCCGGCATTGCTGGACTATGCGCCGCCACAGGCGGTGCGGCAGTTTGTAGGTAAACGCTGTGGCAGCCACAGCCTGCCGCAGGAAGAAATCAACCGGTTGATTGTGGAGATGGCCCGGCAGTATGGCCATGTAGTGCGTCTCAAAGGAGGAGATCCTTTTATTTTCGGCAGGGCAACGGAAGAAATCATGATTGCCCGGCAACATGATATAGACGTGGCGGTTATTCCAGGCATCAGCAGTGTTACGGGGGTACCAGCGTCCCGGATGATACCGCTGACCAGCAGGGGACTTGCGGAAAGTTTCTGGGTTACGACCGGCACCACCCGGTCCGGCCGGCTGTCGGACGATATTGAGGCGGCCGCCCGCTCCAGCGCCACCGTCGTTATCCTGATGGGTATGCATCACCTCGAAGCCATCCTGCAGGTCTTCATCCGGCAGGGCAGACAACATACGCCGGCAGCCATCATACAGGAGGGTACTACGCCACAGGCCAACATGGTCACGGGTACGGTCGCCGATATCCAGGCACGCGCACAGGCGGTGGCCATCGGTCCTCCGGCTATTATCATTATAGGAGACGTAGTTCCTTCGTTGTCTCCGGTATAAAAAAAGTCCTCGAAAGCACATGGCTTCCGGGGACTTTCCTATTAAAGGTATCGTTTACCGTTGACCTTCCGGCCAGATACCGGACTGCACATCGGAGATATGTTTACGTTGCAGCAGGAACATGCAGAGGCGTGATTGCCCGATACCGCCACCCATGCTCAACGGGTATACTTCATTCAATACATTGCTGTGGAACAACAATTCGCTGCGGTGACCACAGTCTTTGAGCGACAGCTGTTCACGGAGGGAGCCGGCGTCTACCCGGATACCCATGGAAGACAGCTCCAGCGCGCTGTTCATAGCGGGGTTCCAGAGAATCAGGTCACCGTTCAGGCCATTGAAACCTTCTTCGTTGGCAGTAGACCAGTCATCATAATCCGGGGCACGGTCGTCATGTACCGCCTGATCAGACAGCAGTCCACCGATACCCATGATAAACACGGCGCCATATTCTTTGGCAATACGGTTTTCCCTTTCTTTGGGCGTAAGGCCCGGATAACGTTTTAATAATGTTTCGCTGTCGATAAAATATACAGACGGCGGCAGGTCGAGCGCCTTTTCATGCGCTTCTTCCAGCATGGCGTTCGTGTCGAGGATCGCCTGGTAGATCTGCTCTACCGTATCTTTCAGATAGCTGATACGGCGATGTTCCGCGAGGATGCGTTTCTCCCAGTCCCACTGGTCCACGTAGAAACTGTGAATCGGCGATACCACTTCATCCGGACGGATAGCCCGCATATCTGTTACGATGCCCTGTTCCGGTTCCAACCCCAGTTCATACAGGCGCATACGCTTCCATTTGGCCAGTGACTGAACGATTTCCACCGGGTAGGGTATGTTTTTCAGGTTGAACTTTACAGGTTTTTCCACGCCGTTGAGGTCATCGTTAAATCCTGTACCGGACTGAACGAACAAGGGGGCAGACACTTTGGTCAGCGACAGCCGCTGGCTGAGGCGCGCCGGGAAATAATCTTTAATGAGGGATATTCCCTTCTCCAGGTGGAGGATATCGTTTGTTTTTGCTGTTAATGTGATCATCTTCTTAATTGGTATAAGATTGCTTTGGATATATTTTAATGTTTAGTACAAAACTATAAATATTCACTAACAAATCACCACATTGAAGAATATTTTTTTAACAAAAACAGGATATAATTAATGAAAAATCATAAAAAGCATGCAGATTTTGCATTTTTACTATACAGATCTTGCTAATATATTTTAATATGTTTACTATCAAATAAATACATATTAATTAAAATATATCATAAATGGGAGGATGGTGGAGGTAGTGAAAGCAACAAAAATGGTGGTGGCAGTGGAGATCCCTAATTTATATTAGCCTCCACCCATTTCTTCAACGTTTCCCGCTCCTCTCCTGTCAGTTTCACATCGCCGCCGAGTGGCATCCTTCCTTTTACAAACACCTGTTTATATATGTCCTTGGCGTTTCTTTCCATGTTTCTTTCTTTGAAAATGCGGAAAGGGTTATTGCGCACATGGCAAACATTGCATTTAGTCTGAAGCACCAGCAGGGCTTTCTGCTTGTCATCTTCCGGCGTGGCATAGGCGGTATGAACGGCGCTCAACAAGGTAAAGAGTATGATCAGGTATTTCATGGTGTTATTTTTACTCAAAATTACCTGTCGCCCTCCCCGGAAAATAGAACAAAACCGTCAAGGGCTACTTTTCACCGGCGTGATCAGTTTACCGGAATGGGCTTCAATATCACCGGCCAGCCATGCAGGCACCCGCTCCATAAAGCTTTTCAGTTGCGGCTGCTGCATATGCTTATCCAGGTCTTCCTGGGAACGCCATACTTCATAAATAAAAATGGCGCCATCTTTTTCTTCATGGATATTGTACACCAGGCTACCGGGTTCGGCACGGGTAGGCGCCACCAGCGCCAGCAGTTCGCGGCGCAATGTAGCGGCATGTTCTTTCTTAGGGCGCAGGAAACCATACAGGCTCACGGTGGTAGTACTATCGTTGGTGATGTTCATGGCAGTTGTTTTTACGGAAAAGGCATGTGCAGGAAAGTAACCGGCTGTTATCAGCAACAGTACGGCGATTATTCGTGTATACATTTGCGTTGTTTTTGTTTTCATACCGGTGCAAATGTAAAGCCATCCGCTGTTGTGTTGTATCTTAGCACCCAATTGTAGGATACTAACAGTTGTGTAAGTATGAGTAAAATCAAGGAAAACTCCACCCACCAGGCCAACAAAAACAGTCTCGGTGAAATATGCGCGGAAGTGTATGCCATCAACCTGCTCAGCGGTCAATGGACGCTGGCCATCTGTTGCCATCTGGCGGGAGGGAAGCTGCGTTTCGGGGAGCTGAAAAAGAGGATACCGCAGGTCACAGAGAGAATGCTGACACTGCAGCTGCGCAAAATGGAAGAAGACGGGCTGGTGATCCGTACCGTTTACCCGGAGGTGCCGCCCCGTGTGGAATACGAGCTGACAGCCAGCGCCCATGAGCTAGCCCCCATTTTCAAACAACTGGAAGCCTGGGGCGAAAGGCACAAGGCCCGCCTTTAAACCATTGCTTCACAACATTTTTTAATCAGCGCCAATGCGGTGCCCCAATAGTAGTTAATATGCCTGTCAGTAGCATATTTACCGGTATTGGTCTGCGTAAAATCAAGCATAGTGCCCGTTTCGGCAGCATTCAGGCGGAAGGTAATGATACCATAATGCTCCGGTTCATCCGGCCTTTCGGAGAGGGAACTCCAATGAGTATACGCCAGTAACTGCTCCGGCTCAAAAGCCAGTATCACCCCTTTATTTTCATAAGGGAGACCGTGCAGATCGCCGGTGAATACCAGCGGGCTGCCTACTTTCCAGTCGGACCCGATATTCACCGGTGTATCCATCATCCATAAGTTAATTTTTTCCGGGCTGGTCAGCATTCCCCACACCGTGGCCGCCGGTGCCTGGATAAACACGGACCTGTTCACTGTATTACCGGCAAATAACTGCGCGTCTATCCGCTTTTTCTGTCGCAGGTGATGCTGCATATGCAACGCTGCAAAACGCAGCCACTCCCCTGCTGTGAAATATCCCAGGCCGGGATGCTGTGTTTTTCCGGTGGCAGCGTCCACATCAACACCCTGGCATATTTCCGTCATCGACTGTTGAATGGACAATAATCCTTGCCGCAACTGATCGATGCTTTCCGGTTGCGGAATGAAGGTGTTGGTGGCCGGGCCGGCAATCTGCACGTCCGGGAACCCATGGGCCAGTATCTGCCGGCCATCTTCCGTCATTTGTTGATCATGGTGCGCGTTGCTCGCCAGGGCCGTGGCCACCTGCTCCACAAACCAGCCGGTATCATCGATGATATGCACATATACCTGTCCGAGCGACCATGCCGCTGCTTTCGTGGACCGGCAGATCATCTCCAGTGAATAATCGTCCAGGAAAGTCACCCATTGGCCAAGGGTGTCATTAAATTGTTGCAATGGTTCCATCGTATGTCTAATGTAAGAAAAATCAGGGCAATGATGCGGTATCCCACAGGTAACCATCCCCCCAAAATACAGCTCCGGTACCGCATTTTGACGTAACTTTGCGGCAATTTAATATTACCAACACAACCGTAGAATAGATATGATCCATGGACCGTCGGCACAGCCGCAACACATCACCCGCCTGTTGAACCAGCGACCGCTTTTTGTTTTTGCCCTCAGTTCGGAAGCAGCGGAAGAATTTAACGATGACAATATCCTGATTGCAGGCATCGGAAAAGTGAATGCTGCTTTTAACCTGACGAAGAAAATACAGGAAGAAAGACCCGGTCTGATCGTTAACCTGGGCTCCGCCGGCAGCTGCACCTTCAAACGTGGCGAAGTGATATGCTGCAACCGGTTTATTCAGCGGGACATGGACGTCACCGGTCTCGGTTACCGCAAATATGAAACGCCTTTCTCCAACCTGGAACCGGTGCTGGAATATGGTTTTCAGCTGGACGGCTTTCCTTCCGGCATCTGTGGTACCGGCGACAATTTCGAGACAGCACACGTCGCCGCCGATTACAACGTCCTTGATATGGAAGCTTATTCCCTCGCGTTGGTAGCCATGAATGAGAATATACCTTTTCTGTGCCTGAAATATATCACGGATGGCGCCGATGGCGGTGCAGCAGAAGAGTGGACCGTACAGGTACACCACGCCGCCGCTGCCTTCCGGAAGATTATCTCCGGCCTTCAACAATAAAAAATGTGAGTGATGAATTTTACAGACTATTTGCAGCTGTTTGAAAACATCCTGCAAGACGCAGACCCGAAAGCACCTTACAACAATCCGGATTATCTCAATTACACCAAACTTAACTGGTCGAGGCAACAACGCTGGCTGAAAACCGGCGTTGTTACAGACGCTATGGCCACCGCCGTTAAGAACATCACCGCACCGCAACAGTGGGTGATCATTACTGAACCGTGGTGTGGCGACGCCGCGCACATTGTTCCGTTCCTCTATAAAATCGCGGCTTTAAATCCGCTTATCACGATAGACATTCAGCAACGTGATACGCCGCCTTTCCTGATAGAACAATACCTCACCAACGGCACCAAGTCCATCCCCAAACTGGTCATCCGTGACAGTGACGGTAACGATATGGCCGTATGGGGCCCCAGACCTGCAGGCTGCCAGGTACTGTACAACAGGCTGAAAGAAGAAAAAGCAGATTTCGAACGGATGAAGATCGAACTGCAGCAGTGGTATAATGAAGACAAAGGCAACAGCTTACAGGCGGAATTATCTGAAGTGCTGACGCAGGTCCAGAAAGTCAGCCTGGCCTGATCACGCGCCTTTTAGCTCCACCCATACCGGTGCATGATCACTGGACTTCTCCCATCCCCGCACATGACGGTCGACGCCCGCCGCTATCAGGCGTTTGTCCACTTCGGGGCTCAGCAGAAAATGATCGATCCGCAGGCCGGCATCCCTTTCATAGGCATTACGGAAGTAATCCCAGAAAGTATAGATCTTCTGATCCGGATGCAGCTTGCGGAGGGCATCTGTCCATCCCTGTCCTACCAGCGCATGGAAAGCCGATTTCACTTCGGGCCTGAACAGGGCGTCATCTACCCAGCGCTCCGGCTTATATACATCGAGATCGGTAGGCATCACATTATAATCGCCGGTAAGGATGACCGGTGTTTTTTGTGCCAGCAGCTCCTTTGCGTGGTCTGTCAGTCGCTTGAACCAGCTGAGCTTATAGTCAAATTTAGGTCCCGGTGCAGGATTACCATTAGGCAGGTACAGGCACCCTATCAATACACCGTTGATGGCCGCTTCCATATAACGGCTGTGCACATCTTCTTCATCTCCCGGCAGCGTTCTTCTGATTTCCTGCGGTATCCCCACCTTCGACAGGATCGCAATACCATTCCAGCTTTTCTGACCATGCCAGATCACATCGTAGCCTGCCTCCCGGATAGCCGATTCGGGAAACTTCTCCTGCGGCGCCTTCAGTTCCTGCAGACAAGCCACGTCAGGGGCTGACTCTTTCAACCAGCGCAGCAGCACCGGTAAACGGGCATTGATACCATTGACATTATAAGTAGCTATTTTCATGGGACCATGTCTTGGTTATCTATCCAAGTTAACAAAAAATCCGGTAAGCCAACGCCGGAACGGCCCCTTGTTCAGCTTCGTGATACCGGACCCCTATGAATCTTTCGCAATGAATATAAACACCTCCTGTATCTATTGCCGGGTAAAAAGCGGCGGCCGGCGTATAGGCGTGCAAGTTCATTTTTTCTCCGGGATGCGCTGCAATTTTAGCCGCGGACCTTTTCTCTTCAAACAAACCCGGGCATACCGCTGTTAATGCATAAAAACTGCCGTATGAAAAAAACACCTTTTTTCCTGCTGACCTGTATGGTAGCCGTCGCTATTACCGCGGGCTGTAACAACAACACCAACCATCAAAAAGAGATGCCTGACTCCACTGCTCCTGCACCGGTGCCGCCTCCTGCCACCGCAGCTTTTAACGCCGGCACTTTTAAAGGCACTATTCCTGGCGGCGCACAGAAAAGGGACGTATCCATCACTTTCAATGCAGACTCCATTTTCAGCATGAAAGAAAGTTATCTCTCCAAAGAAGGCAAGCCTGAACATGAGATGGACAACACCGGTAAATGGAGCTATGACCTCCAAAGCAAGATGATCATCCTTGCTTATAAAAATCTGGCTGACCGGGGCACTACTTTTTCTGTGGTGGATGACAACACCATCCAGCTACAGGACCGTTCCATCCAGGCCGGCCAACCGGAACAGGCCGGCGGACCTGAGTACAACCTGCGCAGACAGTAATGGTGATTTTTATGATTCAAACAGGTTCGCCCCGATGTGATGATAGGGGCGATGATTCTCCACCATCCCTGTTTATTTGCCTTCCCGGAATGCCTTGATTTCTTCCAGCATTTCCAGGGAGCGGATAACGGGTGTCCATTCTTTTCCTTCAAAGAGCCTCCGGAACCATGTGCGGTCCTTGTTTTCATAGCGGATATTCCGGAAAAACCAGATTGCTGCGATGGTACAACCAGCCGTCACGATCCCCTGTACTGCCAGCAACCAGCTGTTTTCTTTCACCAACATGCCTGTGTGAAGATAAAAGGTCGTCCATACCGGCAGTTGCAGCCACAGTAAACGGGCGCACCACAAGGTAGAGGACTTCAACCGTGATAGTTTCTCCTGCGTGTCCAGCACCGGTCCGGAGATATCAACCTGCTCTATCAGCAGCAGCTGATAAAGATAAATGCCGATAGCTACCGTGGTGAGGAGGGACTGAATGCCCATCGACACCAGGAAAAACGGGCTGGCGGTATAGAACATGCTGACCAGCAGCGTGTCAATAAAGGCGACCCATAAAATGCCCGCCAGCAGGGCAAAATACTTGACGGGTCTCATAGAGGCGAGAAACGAATGGATTTTAATGCCGGTGATTTCTGCTGCGTTTTTTCTGTTTAACAACAGGTTTTCTGCCAAATGCTTGTCGTACGATTTCCAAAGGTGAATGATGTCTTTGTCTTCCATGACGGTTACGTTTTAATACGTGAAAATTGCTGCCTCAGTAAGTCTTTGATCCTGCCAATCTTTGTCGCCACATTGGTCACGGAAATGCCCAATATTTCCGCCATCTCCTGGTGGCTTTTTTCTTCGAGGTATAATAGTATCAGCGCCCGGTCCAGTTCCCTGAGGTCATGAATGAACCGTTGCAGCCACTGCAGCCGCTCGTCTGTTTCCCTTGCCGGCCCGGTGTCCACCATTTCCAGCACAGCCGCTTCCAGCCTGTCTTTCGCCATTTTCCGGCGGGCTTCCCGGCGGTAAAAGGAAATGGCCACATTCAGCGCAATCCGGTATACCCAGGTGCTGTACTGCGCCTGCGCGCTGTCATAATGCCCAAATGCCTTCCATAATTGTATAATAATCTCCTGGACCAGGTCTTTCCTGTCCTCCTCCTGCCTGCACCAGGCGCCGGCCACCTTATAAATGATGCCCTTGTGCGCCTCCATGACGAACAGGAACTGGTCTGTACTAATAGCTGCATCCATTGGTGAAAATGTTACTGTATCATTATTCGCCGGAAGAAGAAAAAAATCACAGGAAAGGCCGCTTTTTTTTCGGAAGGGCCCGCCAGTGGGCATGTTAATCCGTCGTTAATCGCTGATTTTTAGGGAGATCAGGAGAGATGAAGCCTTGTTTCTGCTGTAGTATTGCAGTAATATGGTGTGGACCATATCACCGTCACCTCCGCACCTAACCGGCCATCCCGGCTTCAACCCAAGTTTCAACTAACCTGATTGTTATGAGAAAAACTGCACTACTCCTGCTCACTGTTTTACTGTACGCTCCGCACATCGACGCACAAAACAGGGACATCAACTCCACCGGGTTGTATATCCATACGGATAAACATATCTACACACCGGCGGAAAAAATATGGTTCACCGGCTACCTGCTCAACATCCGCGCAACGGACACCATTCCCTACCACACCCTCTTCGTAGCCCTCATCAATCCCAATACCCGCAAACCTGTACTGAACGAACGCTTCGCATTCGACCGCGGCGTCGCCAAAGGCCTGCTGGTACTGCCGGACAGCCTTCCGCCAGGCGACTATGCCCTCGTCGGTTACACCAATAACTACATCGCTGACAACCATGAACAGGAATTCCAGCAATGGATATCGGTCCGTAAACCACATCAGCCTCCCTTTAAAACCAGGAAATCACCGGCAGATACCACGCGCACGGCTACACTGAAAATACCGGCATCCAATATCTGCATCCGGCTGAACGCAGACTCAACAGCTTATCAGCAACGAGGCCTGGTCAACTGCCGCGTGGAACTGACAGACACCGCCGGCAAACCCATTCAGGGACTGTTCTCCGTAGCCTGCGTCTGCGAAAAAAGACTGCGCAAACGTGATAAATGGGATATCTGTCATTACTATTTCATCGACCAGTACCGGCTTCCCGCTTCGATAGACCTCTCTACCGCACAACAGGAACTTAACCCGGTCAGCGGCTTCGTCACCAAAGGATCCAAAAAGGTAAAGAAACCCATCCCCCTGCTGCTGATGAAAAACAATGAAATGATCACGCTAAAAACCAATAAAGACGGGGTCTTCTGCCTGAACTCCTACCAGCTCATCACCACACCCGGCCAGCCGGACGCCATCCTCAGCGTAGTGAAAGGCAACCAGTCAGAATTTAAAATCAATTTTCTGAATGATATCGAAAGGGTCAATCATCAACTGGCTAA
Source organism: uncultured Chitinophaga sp. (assembly GCF_946479755.1). Next base: position 105,538 of record NZ_CAMLHC010000005.1, read on the forward strand.
AATCAACTACCCTTACACACCGGAAGAGATGGCCGACAGCACCATCTTCACGCCCGAAGAAATTTCCGCCATGGCTGTCGCCGCCCAGACGCCCCCGGCACCCAAAATGCCTGTTCCCCAACAGGAACCCGGCTATGTAAAAAAAGTCAAACCCGTATATACCACCCCCGAATTCCAACAGGCCAGCGATACCATCGCCACCCCTAACTTCAACAGCACCCTCTACTGGAACCACCTGATCAATACCGACGAAAACGGCCACGCGAACTTTACCTTCCGGCTCAACGATCTCCCCGGCGTCTTCGTCTGCGTGATCCAGGGCATCTCCACCATGGGCGTCTTCAGCAAATACCTGCGGTTCGTAGTAAGATAAGCATTTGTAAAAAACCGAATAACGCGCTATCTTGTTCTGCTGATAGATTTCACGAATCAGCTAAAAACATGATACATATGCGCAGAAACATCCTGGTGCTCGGCATGAGCGGCTTATTAACACTGGGAGCTATGGCTCCGGCAATGGCCTCCGGCCGTCTGCAGCCCGGCACTACCCAGGCGCCTGCAGACGCCAAAGCACTGATCGGCCGCTGGGACATCACCATCGACGAAAACGGCAAACCCGCCCCTTCCTGGCTGGAAGTAAAGCTCTCCGGCTTCAAAACCCTCGTGGGATATTTTGTAGGCACCTCCGGCAGCGCCCGCCCTGTCGCGAAAGTGAACTTCGACAACGGTAAATTCAGCTTCTCCATCCCGCCACAGTGGGAAGGCGGCAACCAGGACTTCCTCATCGAAGGCGAACTGACCGACGCCGGCATCCAAGGCACTATCACCACCAGCGAAGGCAAAAAATACAACTGGAAAGGCGTGAAAGCACCTTACCTGAAAAAAACCGGCGCTGTCGCCTGGGGCAAACCCATCAACCTGTTCAACGGTAAAGATCTCACCGGATGGAAAGCTGCCGGCAAAGAAAACCAATGGATCGTGAAAAATGGCGTCCTCACCAGTCCTCACTCCGGCGCTAACCTGGTATCCGACCAGAAATTCACCGACTTCAAACTGCATGCTGAATTCAGATACCAGAAAGGCAGCAACAGCGGTATCTACCTGAGAGGCCGCCACGAAGTACAGATCGAAGACAGCAGCCCGGACACCCACCCGTCCAGCGTGCTTTTCAGCGGCGTATACGGCTTCCTCACCCCCAGTGAAATCAACGCCCTCGGACCGGATACCTGGCAGACCTACGACATCACCCTCACAGGACGCATGGTGACCATCGTGGTAAACGGTAAAACCGTCATCAACAACCAGGAAATACCCGGCATCACCGGCGGCGCACTGGACAGCAACGAAGGCGAACCCGGCCCCATCTACATCCAGGGCGACCACGGTCCGATTGAATTCAGAAAACTCGTGATCACTCCCGCTAAATAATAAAAACAATATCTCTTTCAACGGGCTGGCTCTCAAAAGCAGGCCCGTTGCTTTTTTACAACTTTTCCTGCGATTAATACCATTTTTATCCCCTCATCCCTGTTACCTTCATCCCAAATAAAGAAGGATGAAAATAGCCGTTATCAGTGATATCCATGGTAACCTGCCCGCCCTTCAGGCGGTACTGGAAGATATCTCCCGCTATGGCGCCGATCAGATCTACTGCCTGGGCGACCTCACCGATGCCGCACCGTGGCACAACGAGGTCATAGCACAAATCCGCACCCTGCGCATTCCCACCATCATGGGCAATCATGATGAGCGCATCGCTTACGACCTACCGGTAAAACCGCTCGCCAAACACAGCCCGGAAGAACGCGCCGCCCGGCTCACCGCCATCGAATTTACCCGCAATACCATCACGGCCGGGCATAAACAGTTTCTGCGCACGCTGCCTTCACTGCTGCACCTCCGCTTTGGCCAACACCGGCTGCTGCTGGCACATGGCAGCCCCGAAAGCAACGAAACCTATCTCTATGCGGACCACCCGGAAACCGCCCTGCTGCACATGATGGAAAAGGCACATGCAGATGTCCTCATCATCGGCCATACACATATGTCGTATATCCGTACCATCGGCAACGGACAGCAAATGGTGATCAATACCGGTTCGGCCGGACGCAGTAAAGAAGCCGACAGGCGGGCCTCCTACCTCCGCCTGGAGATCTGCGACCCATACGCCGTCACACTGCCGGAACTGTTCCGGGCAACCATACAAAAAGTGGAATACGATATGGAACTAACGACAACGGGCATACGCAACAGCCCCGTTCCCGATTTTTATGCCGATTTCCTGTCAGGCATCCTTACCTGACTTTAACTGTGTGCGGTAAGAACGGGGATTGATCCCCTTCATTTTGCGGAAGAATTTATTGAGATGACTGAGGTCGCCAAACCCATAATGGTCGGCAATCTCCTTTATACTCATATCACTGTAACGGAGCTTATTTTCTATCTGCCGGCTTTTGTATTCGTTGATATAATCCCGGACAGAAACCCCCAGCTCCTGTTTAAATAATCCCTGTAGCCGCGCCTTTCCCATCTGCAGCGCCGGCGCCATCACCTCCTGCTGTAACTGTTCCGGACTGGTGATATGTGTATGGATATAATGCATCGCCTGTGTGAGCGCCACGGAACGCTGCGGCCCCTGCTCCGCGTCCGTCAACAGTCCCGCCAGCAACGCCAGCACCCCACGGATCAGATGCAACACCCCTTCATTGGATGGTACCGGCTGCAGCTTCCATTCTGCGGCAATCACCTCCATCACGCTGCCGATACGTACCAGCGCTTCCTTCGCCGCCGCCGGCACCCCATGCGAACGCGTGGCGACGATCAGCTGCTGAAAACGTTGCTCCCACAGCGCAACGGCAACCGGCGGCAACTGCTGGCCAAGATATACATTGGTGAACTTCAGGACGGTGTATTTCGTCTCCGCTTCAATATAAAAAATATGTTCATCTTCCGGCGCCAGTGCATAACAGCAGGGACCTTCATAACGGAAGGTCTCCCCGTTCAGCCGGTGCTCCCCTCTTCCGTGATGGATAAATATCAACTCAAAATGATTGTGGTTGTGCAGTTCAAAGGGCCACTCCCGTGTCTGAAAATGCCGGATAAACAAATCGTCGTGCTGGATCAGTCGCATTTTGATACAAGTAATATCCTCAAAAGTACAAGTTTTCCGCAGCCCTGCCAATGTAGGTTTGTAAGATGAAAACAACACCTTACCATCCATTCACCATCCCGCTGATGGCCATCTCCGCCGGGGTGACCGTAGCCAACATTTACTACAACCAGCCTATCCTGAATGATATCAGCGCGGCCACCGGCGCTACGGCCGGCGAAGCAGGAAGGGTATCCACCCTGGCCCAACTGGGGTATGGACTGGGAATGTTTTTTATTCTGCCGCTGGGCGATAAGCTGGACCGCCGCAAACTGATCACCGGGCTGACCAGCCTGTTGTTTGTCTCCCTCCTGTTGCTGAGCTTCGCCCGGAGCATACAGCTCATCTGCCTGCTCAGCTTCTTCGTTGGCATCGGTTCCACGCCCGCACAGATACTGCTGCCGATGTCGGCCACCATCAGCACAGGCGACAGGGGCAAGACAGTAGGACGGGTATTTGCAGGCATCCTCATAGGCATACTGGGCGCCCGCGTGGTGGCGGGCGTAGTGTCCGATCTGCTGGGCTGGCGGTATGTATTTGCCATTTCTGCCTTGCTGGTGCTGATCGTCACCATTCTCCTGTACCGCTATCTGCCGGTGATACCACCCAAATTCCGGGGCAGCTATCCGGAGTTATTATTATCTACCGTAAAACTGATCGGTGAATACAGCGTTTTACGCCAGGCAGCATTACTCGGCGCTTTTACCTTTGGCACTTTCTGTTCTTTCTGGACCACGCTGACGTTCCACTTAAGCGCCGCACCGCTGCACTATTCCGCCTCCCGCATCGGCCTCTTTGGCCTGATCGCCATCGGCGGCGCCCTGGCGGCTCCCGCGTTTGGCAAACTGGCAGACAAAGGACAGGTATACAAATCGCTGTTGCTCACCGTGGCAATGATCATTGTCAGTATCCTGCTGCTGAAAATATTCCCTCATTCGGTGTTTATGCTGTCTGTCAGCATCTTCCTGCTGGACGTAGGCGTGCAGGCCACACAGATCACCAATTTCACAAGGATATACAGTCTGCATGAACATGCCCACAGCCGGCTGAACACCGTGTACATGACGGCTTACTTTATGGGCGCCGCCATTGGCACCTCCTGCGGCGTGGCCGCCTGGCAGTATGGCGGCTGGGACATGGCCACCTGGCAGCTGCTGATATGGAGCATCATCGCGCTGGGCATCGTAGGATGGTCTGCCAACGCACAGCCCCGCATGGCGCCGGCCAAACGGTAAACTATCGTATCTTCTGCCCATGGATGAATACCGTACTGCCGATCACATGACTTTTGACCTGCAGGGACGGTTTATCAAACAGGGCCACCGTTTGCGCCACGGAATACACTTCCCCGAACTCATGCACCAGTCGCAGGGATGACATAAAAATGTGGCTGATCTTCCGCTGGCTGGTCATGGAATAGAAATAATATTTGCCGCCGGGCTTCAGCACCCGCAACGCTTCGTCTACAAAGGCCTGCTTGTTGTCAAAAAGATGGATGGTACCAAAACTGCAGACCGTATCGAAAGTATTGTCCGGAAAAGGTAACTGAAATGCATTGCCCTGCAACAGCTGTATATTGGAAGGTAACGGCCGGCCGCCTCCTGAGAGCCGGGCACGCGCTATCTTCAGCATTTCGACGGAGCGGTCCAGCAGGATGCAGTCATTACCGGTAGCACGGTACAGGTGCGCCGTTTGTGCGAGACCACCGCAGCCAATGTCCAGCACGGTGCCGGATGAACGAAGAATAGCACCGGCGGCGAACTCCTGGTAGTCCTGCCGGGAGGTGTCCCAGAAAAAGCGGTTGAACCAGTGGGTGCTGACCAGCCTTTCGTAATAGCCGGCCTTAAAATCATAAGAGGCGGGGGCGGGATGCTCCAGGCAGGTGTAGATGCCCCGTGTTAACTGACGGATTGGATCGGTATGGCTCACTTCACATAGTTTTCAGCAAAGGTAGCAGACAAACCTCCCTGGGCGGATGAACCTGGGTTAAGAAATTCGTTTACGGATACGGCTGAGTGCCTGCGGTGTAATACCGATATAAGAAGCCAGGTGTTTCAGGGGTACATAACGGAATAGTTGCGGCGCCAGGCGGAGCAGGTCCAGGTAACGTTCTTCGGCCGTCTTCGTCAGGAGCGACAGCTCCCTGGCGGATTTGATCAACAGCATTTGTTCCGTCGCCAGCCGGCCGATCCGGTCTACGATCCTCAGCTGGTCGTACATCCGTTTCAGATCGTCATGATGAATGCGCCACAACCGGGTCTCCGTGATGGTTTCGCCGTAATAACGCGAAGGCTCACGGGTATAAAATGAACTGTACACGCACATAAACCAGCCGTCAAACCCAAAGCCGACAGTCGTTTCATCGCCGTTGGCGTCTTCTACGTAGAAACGTACTACACCGCTGTCAACAAAAGTGAGATAGTTCTCCGTCTCCCCTGCCTGCAGATAGAAGGTTTTAGCCGGATATGTTTTCGGCTCGAAGCAGGCAGAAAAAATACGCCAGTCCTCTTCGGAGATATTCACCTGCTGACGGAGAAAATCGTACATACGCTGCATGGTGTAAGTATTAAAGCGCCATTAATCTACCAGGCCGTCCTGTTGCAGTTTTTCAAATGCCAGCAATACGCCGCGCACCTGGTGTGGCTCCTGCCGGTAAGTATCGAGGCTAAAGAAACGTACGGCGCCTATCTCCGCTGAAGGTTGCGGTGTTTGCTGCAGCTGGTGCCGGAAACAATCCTGCCGCATAAGCAGTTCTTTTTCACCGAAAGCAGGTGCTGTGATATGGTAATACCACTGCAGGCTGTCTGCTGCAAGGTCCATGTTCAGCTCTTCTTTTATTTCCCGTTGCATAGCCTGCAGCGGTGTTTCGCCGGCATCCACTTTACCGCCGGGCAGGTACCAGGCGCCTTTGTTTTTACTGAAAGCCAGCAGCAGTTCCCTGTTTTCAACGACTATCAGGCCAACACAATCTATGTAGTTCATCCTGCAAAAGTAAACAAAAGCAGTTTTACCTGGTAGTAGCCTTCAGATATGCCAGCACCGCGTCGATATTTTTGTCTGGCGGAAATACAGGGTAAAAATATTTGCGGAGATATCCGTCTTCGAAGACGAGGGTCACTCTTTTCAGCAGTACCAGCGACTCCACGTAATGCAGCGGCAGCCGCAGCGCTTCGCTGAAGTGTCGTTGTTCATCGCTCAGGAGATGGAAGGGCAGATGTATACGTTCCCGTTCAGCACGCTGCATCTCCGGTGATTGGGTGCTCATACCGAATACGGTCGTCTGCAGCTGCTGCAGCTCCCGGTAATGGTCCCGGAAAGAGCAGGCCTGTGGCGTACATCCACGGGCGCCGGGTATCTCGTCCCATCCTGGTGGCAGCGGGATATGCGAAGGCCCTGTCATCGGGTAACAGTAAATTACCAGTCTCCCCGGTATATCCCGCAGCGACACCTTTGTCCCGTCGGTAGATGGCAACTGTATAGCCGGTATTTGCCTGCCGCTGAGATGATCGCAGGCACCGTCGTCTTCCGGCACCGGCAGGTGCGGCGGCAAATAAGTCAGATCCGTTTCCATGGTATTCCGTTTTTGATGTCAAAATTAGCCGGCGAACGGAACATGTAACAGATACAGAATTCAAATATTTTACTATAACAGATGCATTTTAGCGAAATCAAATACCTACCTTTATATCGCCTTATGACAACAGACGAAACATATGAGCAAGCAGACCCTCATGTAGTAGAAACATGGCTGAAAGGATGGTCACTGGCGCGGGAACTTCCGCTTCCGATAGCCGACCACGGCGGACTTAGGGTAGATGTAGGATGGCCCGACCAACAAACACGATACGTTTTCCCTGCACTCAGTCCCGGTTTGTTTCACTTCGCCAACACCATCGTTCAACCGGCGGTTTTTCTGAAAGTATGTGCACCGGCATCCCTTGTAAGACCTGTGCTCCCACCCCGCTGGATAATACAGACGCCCGGATTCATGATGACCCACACCCTGCCCGCCCGCTCCTCCCGCTTGCCGTTGCCAGAAGGATACACACTGACATTTGAAGCCGCTAACGCCGGTCCCGTTGCCACCATACATGCTCCCAACGGCGAAGTGGCCGCCAACGGCCGCACGGCTATCGTTGACGACTATATTATTTACGACCGCATTGCCACCACTCCGGCGCATCAGCGTCGCGGGCTGGGAAGTGCCATTATGGCCGCCCTTACCACTGAAGCGGTCTCGCGTGGCATCAGCAAGGGCATACTGGTGGCCACCCCCGCCGGCAAAGCGCTATATGAAACGCTCGGCTGGAAAATGTATTCGCTGTACACCACTGCTGTCATCCCGCACAGTTAACACCACCACCCGAATAAAAAAGCCCCGCAGCAGAGCTGCAGGGCCGTTACGATTACAAACCAAACACCGATTTAAGTTTCTGGTCCAGTTCATCACCGCCGTTACCGACAATTTTGAACAGCACCTTACCATCTTTATCGAGTAGTATCTTGGTAGGAAAACCGTCAATGCCATAGGCCATGACCATATCCGCATCCTTTTTATTGTAATTATTGAGTACCTGTATCCAGCTCATGCCGTCTGACTGAATGGCGCCAAGCCAGCTCTTTTTAGCGACCTCCAGGTCATCCGACTTTTCTTCAGCGATTCCTACTATTTCAAACCCTTTGTCTTTGTATTTGGAATAGATCTCTTTCAGATGCGGGTGACTGGCGCGGCACGGGCCACACCAGCTGCCCCAGAAATCAAGCAACACATATTTCCCTTTCAGCGAGGCTAACGTAAACGGCTGTCCGTGATTGTCCATCTTGGTAAAGCCGATCGCCTTTGCACCTACTTCGGTGGCCTTTGCACCTGAAATACGGGAAGCGATATATTTGGCGAGATAAGTATTTTTATACGTGTCAGACAGTTTATTGTAGGCCTGTTCATAAGCTGCCATATCGTAATCACCGTTCAGCCGGCTCAGTAACATGATGCTTACAAAAGAACCCCGGTGTTTGGCTATGAACTGCTTCCGGATGTCCAGCAGCTTGTCCTTCACAACCTTTTGTTCGGCCATCGCCGCATTTCTCGCCAGGCTGTCCTCCTTCCTGAACCGCTTCTTCCGGATCTCCCAGTCCTGCGCAATCAATGGCACTTCCGCCTGATGCAGTTTATTCAGCTCCTGGTTATCGCGGCCTCCGGCAATCGTTCCTTTAAACAGTTCCGTGGCGTCTGCAGTGATGGTGATATCCCTGTTGGTAATAACAAAATCCAGGCTGGGAGCGGGCATGAACATCCCGCCCTTTACAAACTCATGGCGGCTAGACGGGTGCGCAGACGATAAAGTGCCAATAACGGGCTCGTCTACACGACCAGTATACACAAAGGTATCACCGTTGTGAGCGATCGCAGTGTCCATAATACGTTTACCATCAGCCAGACGGGAAACCGTAAGCCGGTAATCGCCCTGCCCTTTGATATTGGCAGTGATTTTAAAGCCCTTCTCCTGGGCGTTTGAAATGATCGCCAGCAGTAAACTGCCGGCGATCATCAGGATTGTTTTCTTCATGGTTGGTGTATTGATTTTTAGAAGCCCATCATCGGCATCGCCGCGGTTTTCTTCGGTGCTGCGTTGGTACCTTTCGCGATAATATCCTTCACTTTAGCTTCTGCTTCTTCCGAGTAACCGGTGAAGCGTTCGAGAATGTTGCCTTCCCGGTCAACCAGGTAAAGGGTAGGAATACCGGAGAACTGAAACTGTTCCATGGTTTTGTCTTTGTTATCGCTCAGTAACTGTTCCCACGGCATAGCCTCCTCGGTCATTGCTTTTTTCCAGGCTTTCTGGTCGGTATCGATGGAGATACTTACCACTTCAAAGCCTTTGTCTTTATAAGCGTTGTACAGTTCTTTCACTTTCGGAATGGCCTGGCGGCAGGGACCGCACCAGCTGGCCCAGAAGTCTACCAGCAGGTATTTTCCTTTGTATTTCTCCAGTCCTTCTTTGGTACCCTGGGCGCTTGGATATTTCACGGAAGGCATCGGTTGACCGGCTTTCAGTTTCATAGACTGCGCTTTGTTGGTGAGGATGGTTTGTTTCAGCATTTTCGCTTCTGACAGCCATGGATAACGTACAATCAATCCATCTAGCAGTTTCATGGCTTTTTCATACTCGGTAGTATTGTCAGTCCTGGCCATACCACGGAGCGCATATACCAGCACCGGACGGTCGATGTAAGAACGTACCAACACGTCCTCCCTGGCCCGGAAATCTTCTCCCATAGGGTTGTAACGCTTAGTGTTTTTCATATAGGCGAACCAGGTAGTATCGGTGGCTTTTTTAGCCCAGTACTCCATGTTGGATTCATCTATCAGGCGACGGTATTGTAGTTCACCGTGAAGCACTCTCTGGTTGATGAAGTTGTTGTCATAGGAGCCTTCCACGAAGTTATAATGAGGCACTTTTACCTTGTACCTTGCCGTATCATATCCTCTCATGGCCACTTTCACGTCTGCATCGCTCCAAAAGGTGGCGCGGTCCCAATGCAGCGCATCGATCACGTACACTCCCTGGTGGTCCTGTTTGATATGAAAGGTGAAGGTATTGTCCTTACCAACGATGGTGGAATCCACCGCCACCGGTTTACCGGACAGGTTATCTTTTAAAAGCCATATTTTCTGCTCTGTTGCCTTTGGATCGGTAAATTCAACGGACCCTTTTACCGTGATGGATTTCACCTGCTTGTCCTGCTGTGCATGCAGCATGGCCGGAACCGCCATCAAAGCCAGTAAAGCACCCGTTCTTCCTGCTTTTTTCATGATTGTCATTGTTTAAGTTTTTATGATTTCCGCTATTTACTATAGTCAGCGTTTTGTGTCAGATTAGGATTAAGTGCGAACTCCCGGCTGGGAATAGGCAGCAGCACATGCGATGCTGGCTGACCGAACGACTGCAGCCAGTCGTTCATTTTACCGAAGCGTTGCAAATCGCTCCAGCGCAGCCTTTCGCCTACAAATTCACGGCGGCGCTCCATCTCTATCTCCGCGAGGAAAGCGGCGGTATTGGCAAAATCGCCGTTGCTGCGCAGAGAGGCGTTCCTGGCGGCACGCAGCTGGTTATATGCCGTTACGTCCACCATCCCCTTGCGTGCAGTGGCTTCCGCCACGATCAGGAAAGCTTCGGCATAGCGGCAGATAGGATAAGAAGGAGTGGCTTCCTCCGGGAATTTGGTCACGAAATACACGGAGTCCAGGATGATACCGCCTTTGTTCTTCAGGAAAAAGGCGCGGCGTACGTCGCTGGCATCATAGGTTTTCAGCAGCATGCTGTCTACCCAGGTGTTGCCACTGCCCGCTCTGGGAGCGTCGCCATACTTACCCGGGCCGAAGATCTGTCCCAGGCCATATGTAGTACTCCCGCCGTTGGAAGTCTCATTGATACGATATAATGCTTCAGTACTGTTGGTACCCGATTGAAAGATATCGCCGAAGTTGGACTGGAGTGTCAACCGCCTGGAACTGATCACAGCATTGGCCATCGCCAGGGCATCGTCATGACGGCCCAGGTTGAGGTACAGTCTTGCCAGCAGCAGTTGCGCTGCCTGCCGGGAACCATTCAGCGACTTCCCTTTATAGTCAGGAAGTTTTGCTGCGGCGGTCTTCAGGTCTGCCTCAATCAGCTGCCTTACCTCACTAACGGCATTGCGTACCGGATGGCTCTTTGGATTCTCTCCTCCTTTGATGATGACCACATCGCCAAACATTTCTGTCAGCAACATATAGGAATAAGCACGCAGCAGATAAGCCTCACCGAGGTTGGAAGCGATCAGGCTGTCGCCTTCAGGCTGCTGTTCCCCGAAGCCAATGGCCATATTCACGTTGGCAATGCATTGATATGGTTGCTTATAGGCAGCGGTGAGTGTATTGTCCGTAGAAGGAACATTGTTCCCCTCGTAAGTCAGATTGGTAACAGACTGGAAGTCATCGCCCATAACATCCTGCAAAGCGAATAACCGGTACAGCGCGTTGTCAGTGAGTGCCAGTTTGGAGCCATTTATGACCAGTGGGAGGTTGGCGCGGTTGATCTGGTCGAAGGTGACCTGCGTATTGGGTTGTACGTCATCCAGGTTTTTGCTGCACGATGCGAACAACAAACTACCGGCAGCGGCTATATGAAATATGTATTTCTTTTTCATGAGCTCAACAATTAAAAGGTCAGGTCAATACCGATAACAGCGGAACGCGGGTTCGGCAGGTTAGTGGAAACAATGCCGGTGTTGGATACTGCTTCCGGATCAAAGCCCTTGTAGGAAGTAATGGTCAGCAGGTTCTCCATAGACCCGTAAATGCGCACCTGGTTGATCTTTGCTTTTTGCAATATTTTGGCAGGCAGCACATAAGCCAGCGACACATTACGCAAACGCAGGTACGAAGCATCGGTAATAAACTGGGTAGACGGCTTGCTGTTCCAGTCTGCCGTCTGACCGGCGCCATGCACGCCTGTCACCGCCCGGGGAATATCCGTCACATCACCGGGCTTACGCCAGCGGTCTGCCAGGTTGCTGAACTTGTTGGGCATTACACTCGTGTAATCGAGGCTGTAGTTACGCAGCGTTTGTTCGTAATAGTCGTATACTTTGTTCCCTACTACGTAGGTAACCAGCGCGTCCAGCGTAAAACGTTTATACGTCAGCGTAACAGAGGTACCGCCGGTGAATCTGGGTAAGGCGATGGGAATAGAAACATAGTCGTTTGCATCCCAGCGGCCGTCTTTGTTACGGTCGGTATAGATCATATCACCGGTCTGCGGATCTACGCCCTGTGATTCAAACACCATCACGGAACCTACCGGTTGCCCAACTTTGGAGCGGGACTGCGGCCCGCCGAATACCAGCGCGCCAAAGGGTGCAGTAGAGTCTTTCATGGAAAGGATCTCGTTGCGGTTGATGTTCATATTGGTGCTCACCTTCCAGCCGAAGTCCCTGCCTGCACGACTGTTGATCGCCAGTTGCAGGTCTACGCCATAGTTGCGGATGCTACCGATATTGTCCGGCATGCTGGCAGCGCCGAATATCCAGGACACGTCGGTATTGCTCATCAGGCCATCGGTGGTTTTGTTATAGTAGTCCGCTGTCAACGTTACCCGATTACCGAACAGGGCTACGTCCACGCCGGCATCCATTTGTTTGGTGCGCTCCCAGCGGATATCCGGGTTACCGATAAGGGTATTCAGCATCAGTGCCTGGCCACCCATATAGGAGGTAGCTTTCAGGAGATTGCGGGCATCGAAATAACCCAGTGGCCGCATATTGCCGCTGATACCGTAGCTGGCGCGGATTTTCAGCTGACTGACAGCCCGCTGGTCTGCCATGAATCCTTCGCGGGACAGGTCCCAGCCGGCGGAGATAGAAGGGAACCAGCTGTAGCGGTTGTCTTTCACCAGCTTGGAAGAGCCATCCCGGCGCAGCGACGCATTCAGCATATATTTACCGTCCCAGTCGATACCGGTGCGCAGAAACCAGGCATCAGAAATCTCGCGGTTGTTCACATTAAGGCTACCAATATTGGAAGTAGAACCGTAACCTGCAGCAGCACTGCCGCCAGTGACATTGTCAATTTGCGGGAAACCGTTCAGTTCATAGCCAAAGCTGTTCAGCTCATTGTTATAGTAGGTATAGCCTAAAGTTCCGTTAACACCCAGCTTCTTAAAGCGTTTATTATAGGTGAAGTAGTTATCGAAATTATAGGAGAAGTTATCGGTGCCCAGCATTTTATACAGCCCCCCGGTGTTATAGGCAATGTAGCCGATAGGCAGCAGGAAACTGTTGTTCAGGCCATTATATTTAGTCGCGTTAAAGGAAGAGCGGAAGGACAATTCCTTCAGCAGCTGCAGGTCTGCCGACAGGCTGCCCAGGTAGATATTGACTTTGTTTTTATTGTTATTATCCATCATAGCGCCCAGCGGGTTGTTTTGTAAACCAGCGTAGTACCCGAGCCTGCCGTTAGGCTGATAGATCAGCTCATCCGGTGTGTCGGGGCGTACCGCAAATGCCGTTGCTATCGGGTTGGAGATGTCTTTGTTCACCGACTGAGTAAGGTTGATGTTGCCGTTTATTTTCAGCCAGTGGTTCAGCTGCTGGGTGACATCGAGGCGGCCGGTGTACCGCTCAAACCTGCCAAGGCCCATGGAGGCCACTTCAGCATAGCGGCCGAGGGACATATAATAGCTGTTTTTCTCGCCACCACCGCTCATGCTGGCCTGCAGGTTGTTGACCGGTGCATTTTTATGTTTGATACGGTCCAGCCAGTCGATGCTGCGGTCGCCCATTTTCAGGCCTGCCAGCTGCCCCTGCAACACGGTCTTTTCATCCTGCAGTTGCTTGAGGCGGTTGGGTGGCGTAGTTCCCGGGTTGGCCAGGATGGCGTCGATATCGCCGATACGGTTGTTACGGGAGTCATTAAAGGCGGAGGTATATTCGGCCGTGTTCATCATGCGGCGTTTGAACGGCACGTTATTGACCCCGGTATACATGTTTACATTGAGGGAAGGTTTGCTGTTGTTTTTTCCTTTTTTGGTGGTGATGATGATCACCCCGGTGGAGCCTCTGGCGCCGTAGATAGCGGCGGAAGCCGCATCTTTCAGCACTTCGATGGATTCGATGTCCTGCGGATTGATGCTGTTGATAGAGATGGTATTGCCATCTACTACCAGTCCATCGATGACGATGAGCGGATTGGTAGCTGTTGCGCTGACGGACTGCGCGCCGCGGATCATGATGCTGGAAGCGTTGCCGGGCGTACCTTCCCGGGAAGCGACATACACGCCCGGTACGCGTCCCTGCAGTGCTTTCCCGAAATCGCTGACAACGTTTTTTTCCGCTGTCAGCTCGCTGGCTTTCACCGAAGCGATGGAGTTGGTCACGTTGGATTTGGATTGTGTACCATACCCCACGACGACGGCATCTGTCAGTGAAATAGCTTTCATCTTCATGAAGATGGGTGTTGTTTTAATCAGGCTGGCCGCTACCATTACGTTTTCAAAACCGATGGAAGTGATCTGCAACTGTGCGTTGGCCGGCACTTTTAACTCAAATTCGCCTTTTTCATTAGTGGTGGCGCCGGTAGCGGCACCCACCACTTTGACGGTGGCTCCCGGAACAGGTTGCCGGGTGGTGGCGTCTTTTACCGTCCCTTTCAATACCTGTTGTGCATAGGCGGACAAACCGGACATGCATAAAAGGATAAATAAAACTGACTTTCTCATACAAGTGGTTGGTTGATGATGATGGTTGGTTACTGTCCCCGAACATTGTGTTGCCAAAATAGCGATCGTGTTGTTTTTTCTTCCGGATAATGGACATACCGGGAGCGTAAATGTATATTCCCTCCTTTTCCGGGGATGAACGCCCCTCCGGGCTTGATAAGCGCTTTTCCGCCGGCAATAAGGATTTAGCAGGTATCATCCTGCCATTTAAAAGGACGAACCGGCCCTTTATAGGGACGAAAAAAATAAGCCGGACAGGATGCAGAAAACCGTGAGGCATGTACTATCTTCAACCCGCTGTTAACTTATGCGCCACCGTAAACCATACCGTTACTTTACGCACCTGTTGGTGTGGATGGCATTGGTACTGCTGTATGCCTATCCGTCGCTCAAGCTCAACTTTCATTCTGATTTCGGGCTGAAAAGAGTGCTGGTGCAGGATATGCTGTATGGGTTCATCAACTTCCAGCTGTTTTTCCTGCTGGTGTTTGTGTGGTTACCGGCGCCGGTGCAGCAACGACGGCATCAGCAGGTGATCACGCGGAGCCTGCTGGCGGTAACGGGTTTTGCGCTGATAAAATATGCGATCGGGTGTATATTTCCTGACCAGGTATTGCTCAGGATGTATTCCATGGTAGGAAAGCCGCACATCTATTTTAGTTTCCCTAATTATTTCCTGATGGCCACCAAAACGGGGCTGGGCGTAGCATTGCTGGCCTACAGTTACCGGCTGCTGTTGCAGCGGCAGCAAACGGGGCCACAGGACCGGCTGCTGGCATCCACCGCAGAAGCGGCACGGGCACGCTATATAAGGATGCAGGAAAATTCGAGGCTGTTATTGCAGAACCTTCAACAACTCACGCCTATTCTTGAAGATGCGCGTAAACGTGACCAGGAGGGCGTAAAAGCCATTCTCCTGCTGTCGGACCTGCTGCGTTACATGTTGTATGACAAAGCACTGGAGAAAGAGACTGTCGGCCTTCCAAAAGAACTGCTCAATTTTGAAAGATATGTGGAGCTGCGCAACCTGTGTCACCACGAACAGCCGCTCGAGCTGTCTGTCACCGGGGATACGCAGCAAGGCACGCTGGCCGCTCTGCAGCTGCAGCAGACCACCGAAACCGCCCTGCAACAGCTACCTGCCAACGGCGCACCGGTAGTCATCCGGGTACAGGTACGACAGGATATGGTCACACTCAGCGTACGGGAACAGCATTATCAAATTAAACTCTATCCCGATCATGCCTGATGTACGTCGCTCTTTCCGGGAGTTTATCTGGATGCTGGCAGGCTGGCTGGTGTTGATTTACAGCGGCAACCTGATGACAGTGGTGCGTTTCAGTGACACCACCATCCGGCTGGTACATATCAACAGCGCCGCTTTAGGCCTGGTCAATTTCCTGCTCTTTTACAGCTGCTATCGATGGATAGCCATACCTGTAATGGAAAAGCGCCGTCCGTTGCTGGCAGGGTGGTTGTTGCTGATCATCCCTGCATTCACCTTGCTAAAATACGGCTTCATCCAGCTCTTTTTTGCGAAAGACATTTTATACAGGGGGCACCAGGTGGTCAACCACCAAAAAGTGGAAATATACACCTCGCTAGGGGATTACTTTGTGAGCGGGCTTTGGAGCACCCTCGTTATTGTGGTCGCCGCCTTTTCCTTTTGCCTGTTCCGTTTATGGCTGCAGGAAGAAAAGAAAAGAGCGATGCTCCAGCAGCAGCAGATGCAGGCAGAGTCCGGGTTTCTGAAGATGCAGCTCAACTCTCATTTTCTGATCAACAGCCTGAACAGCATTTATTCGCTCGCGCTGATGGGATCTCCGGAGGTGGTGAAAGCCAATAAAACGCTTACGCACTTGCTGGCCTATATGGTAGATCAGCCTTCCGATATTGCGTACCGTGCGCCTATCCGCGACGAGATCAGCTACCTCCAGGATTTTGTGACGCTGCAACGGCTGCGTACCGGTTTTCATGAAGGCATTATCTTCCGCACACCGGAGGTGTTACCGGAGAAAAATATTGCGCCGCTGCTGCTGGTGCCTTTTGTAGAGAACGCGTTCAAACATGGCGTCAGCAACCGCCCGGGCAAACCGGTCACCATTACGTTGTCGTGCAGCGAGCAGCGGTTGCTGTTCAGCGTACATAACTATGTGTCAGGCCAGCAGCGCGACAAGACTGGCGGCATCGGGCTGGACAACGTCCGTAAGCGGCTACAGCTCCTTTATCCCGGCCGGCATCAGCTGGACATCCGGGACGATGGAGCAGAATATTTCAGTAACTTAGTGATCAATTGGTAAAGGATATGGGTGTAAAGTGTATCGTGGTAGATGATGAGCCGCTGGCAGCGCAGGTATTGGTATCATTTATTCATAAAACGCCGGACCTGCAGCTGGTAAAAGTGTTCCATAATCCAGTGGAGGCACTGGCCTTTGTGAAGCAGGAGAAAATCGACCTTATCTTCCTGGATATACAGATGCAGGAGCTCAGCGGCCTGGAACTTATGCAGCTGGCGCCTCCGGGCGTACAGGTGGTACTGGTGTCTGCTTATGATGAATATGCGGTAGAAGGGTTTGACCGGGAAGCGATTGACTATCTGCTGAAACCCGTGTCTTTTGAGCGGTTTGCCAGGGCTGTGCAACGGGTACTGGCCCGCAGCACGGTCACCGTTTCACAGCCGGCCGGCACCGATTATATTTTTGTCCGTACAGACAAAAGGATCGTACGGGTAGATGTTAAAGACATCCTGTTTGTAGAAGCGCTCCGCAACTACGTGGCCATTCAGACGGTCAAACAAAAGATCCTCACGTTACAGAACCTGCGCAGTTTCGAAGAGATACTGGCGCCGTTCCGTTTTATACGGGTGCACAAATCGTTTATCATCTCGCTGGATAAAATCGACAGCATCGAAAAACAACGCATCTTCACAGGTCCGCACTGTGTGCCTATTGGCGACGCTTATCTGAAACAGTTCATGGAAGCTATCAGCATGCCGCGATAGCTTAGTTCTGTTTTCTCACGTATTTGGTCAGGATCACGATCAGCTGGCCTTCTATCTTACCTTCGATCTGCTCTTTGTTATCTTCCACGAGGCGGATATTTTTCACCACCGTGCCCATTTTAGCGTTCAGGGTAGAACCTTTTACATCGAGGGATTTGATCAGTGTTACGCTATCACCGTTTTGCAATACGTTGCCGTTGCAATCGCGATGAAGCTCTACAGCGTCGTCGTTGTCATGATCACCGGTAGCCTGCGCCCATGCCAGCGTTTCCTCATCCAGGTAAAGCATATCGAGGCTTTCCATGGCCCAGCTTTCTTTTTTCAGCCGGTGCAGCATACGCCAGGCCAGCACCTGGATGCCCGGTACTTCGCTCCACATGGCGGTGGTGAGGCAGCTCCAATGGGTGCTGTCCAGTTCGGCCTTGCGGTCGATCTGGGCGCGGCAGGTGTCGCAGATCAGCACGGTGCTGTCCGGACCGTCACCGGAACGGGGCGCTACATCATGCATGTTGAGTTTGTCTGTTGAGCCGCACAACTCACACTGGTTGCCGCTTCTTTGCTGTAATTGTTCTTCCAGTTTCATGATTCGTTTACTAAAAAATCCGCGCAAAGATACTGTTTTTTTACGGGTACAGCCATTAAACGGACATTTAACCGGATACATGCTGTAAAATAACTCCCATTCTGTTCCCTGTTTCCCCTATCGGATGAGTAAGTGTTTCCGCATATTCGTTTCCGCAACAGCCTATCTGCGCCTACTGGCATCATGGCGTAGTCTTTGGACTTTATGCTTTAAAAATCACGCTTATGTTATTTCCATCACCATCATCAACCATCCGGCGGAAACGTCCGTCATTTCTACCAAGTGCAGCATCTCACAGGGTGCCCGTGGCCGTTGCCCGGGAACCGGAAGACACTCCCGACGAAGAGGAAAATGAAACCGTGGAAGACCCCGATCCTGTACTGGACGAAAATGACCTGGAAGAAAACAGTCTCTCCGATGAGGAGGCCGACAACATTGAATGGGAACCTGAAGAAGAACAAGAGGGAAGTTCAGGAAATGCCTGAACTACTGCTACTAACCCGTTAGATTCATTGACTAATCATCCATCTTATGTACACCTTAGGTATCAACGCCGCTTTCCATGATTCAGCCGCCTGCCTGGTAAAGGACGGGCAGCTGGTGGCAGCAGCTGAAGACGAACGTTTTACACATATCAAGCACGGAAAAAGACCGATTCCTTTTGCCGCTTACGAACTGCCTTACCACGCTATCAACTATTGTTTGCAGTCAGCCGGTATCCGGTTACACCAGGTTGATCATTTTGCATATTCCTTTGATCCTTTTCTGCTGATGCCTGCCGGAACGGGAGAAGAAGCGGAAATCAACCTTCCGCTTTTTCCCGCTGGCAAAGAGATGCCGGAGAAATGGCTGTCGCCCTGGGACCCGCTCTTTTTACAAGCCGTCGCCAATGCCCCCGGACAACTGACAGACGGTTATCCACACCATCTGCAGACCAACTTCAGGGATGCGGTGATCAACCGGCGGGACCAGTGGCATTATCTCGAACATCACCTCTGCCATGCCGCGAGCGCATTTCTGCCTTCTCCCTATGAAGAGGCAGCCGTGATGACGATCGATGGCAGAGGCGAGAAAGCTACCACTACATTCAGCACCGGCGCCCACCACTCGCTGACGCGCATCAGCCAGGTGAATATGCCGCATTCGCTAGGCCTGCTTTATGAAAGAATTACCACCCATCTTGGCTTTTTACACTCATCAGATGAATATAAAGTGATGGCCCTCGCCTCCTATGGTAAACCCGTTTATGTACAAGCCCTCCGGGACATCATCGCCTTGTCGGACAATGGCAGCTACCAGATAGCCGATATCCCGCTGGAGGAGATACTGGGGCCGTCGCGGAAGAAAACCGATCCTTTCCTGGCCATGCATTTCGACATAGCGCATTCCATGCAGGCCGTATTACAGGAAAGCGTGCTGCAACTGGCATCCTGGCTCAAACGTGAAACCGGCAGCGACAACCTCTGTTTTGCCGGCGGCGTAGCGCTCAACTGCGTGCTCAACGCCACGCTCCGGGATGCCGGTATCTTCCGTAACATCTGGGTGCAACCCGCCGCCGGCGATGCCGGTACCGCGCTGGGCGCCGCACTGTGGGCGGACGCCCGCCTGCGGCAACGCACCACGAAAGACTTTGTCATGGACCACGCTTACTGGGGCCCCGCTTATCCGGACGCAGAAATCGAACAGTTCCTGCAATGGACAAAAACGCCCTACCGCAAGCTGGACAATATCGCCGAAGAAGCAGCCGCGCTGCTGGCACAGGATAAAATCATCGGATGGTTCCAGGGCCGCATGGAATTCGGTCCGCGTGCGCTGGGCAGCCGTTCCATCCTGGCATCGCCCCTACATGCGGATATGCAGGCAAAACTCAACGAGGTGAAGGACCGGGAAGACTTCCGGCCGGTAGCGCCGGTGGTGACGGAAGAAGCCGCGGCACAATGGTTCGAAGGCGCCGACTATTCGCCCTTTATGCTTTTTGTATACCGGGTAAAAGAAGATAAAAAAGCACTTATTCCCGCCGTGACCCATGTAGACGGCACCGCCCGTATACAGACGGTCAACCGGGAACAACATCCGCTGTATCACGAACTGCTGCAGGCTTTTGAAAAAAAGACCGGCGTGCCCGTACTGATCAACACCTCTTTCAATACACTGGGCAAACCCATTGTATGCACGCCCCGCGATGCGCTGGAATGCTTCTGGTCCTCCCCTTTCGATGCACTGGTGATCGGTTCGTTCCTCATCGAAAAATAAAGGTGTATGAAACAAAACATCAAAATATCCGTGATCATTCCAACGTGGCGCCGGCCTTCGCTACTGATCGACTGCCTGCATGCGTTGTCGCAGCAATACTTTCCCGTTGACCATTTTGAAGTGATCATTGTCAGCGATGGCGACGATCCTACCACTGCTGCCGCCATCCGTTCCTGGCAGGGCGCCGGCCAGCTGCAGCTGCAATACTTTCAGCTGCCCGGCAAAGGCGGTCCTGCCGCCGCCCGCAATATGGGCTGGCAAAACGCCGTCGGCCAGCTTGTCGCCTTCACCGACGATGATTGTCAGCCTGAACCCGAATGGCTGGAGAGCCTTTGGTGCCGCCATCGTACCGCCAAAACGCCGGCGGCTTATACCGGAAAGGTGTTAGTACCGCTGCCGGCCAAAAGCGCACTGACAGACCATGCACGTAACACGGCCCACCTGGCGCGCGCCGATTTTATTACGGCCAACTGTGCCTGCACCCGCGATGCGCTGCTGCTGACAGGCGGCTTCGACGAACAGTTCACCATGGCCTGGCGGGAAGACAGTGACCTTCAGTTTAAACTGCTCCAACAACATATACCCATACAATACGTGGCCACGGCCGTTGTCAGGCATCCGGTACGTCCCACCAAATGGGGCAGCAGCCTGCGCGACCAGCGTAAGGGCGCTTTCAACGCCCTGCTGCACCGTAAACACCCGGTCCTTTACAACGAACGTATCGGGCAGGCGCCGCCACCGCTGTATTACGCCATGGTGCTCGGCCTGATAGCCGCCATCGGCAGCGCTGCCGCCGGCCATCCGGCAGTGGCCCTGTTTTTACTGACGCTCTGGATAATCGCCTGGCTGTATTTTACCGCAAAGAGACTTGCCGGTACCAGTCATACCTTGTCGCATATCTCCGAAATGCTGGTCACCTCCGCCGTGATCCCTTTTCTTTCGGTGTATTGGCATATTTACGGTATGATCAAATACCGGTCATTTTTTGTTTAATGATTAACATCCACCGCTATGCTACAAGATGTGCAACGTATCACTATACTCCGCGCCCTGAAGCTGGGCGATCTTTTATGCACTGTTCCTGCCTTCCGGGCGTTGCGGCTGGCTTTTCCGGCAGCACATATTACGCTCGCCGGCCTGCCATGGGCCGCTGCTTTCCAGGAACGTTTCCCACATTATATTGATGAACTGGCAGTATTCCCCGGCTATCCCGGCCTGCCGGAACAGGAACCTGATGAACAGGCCTTCAAAGCTTTTATGCAGAGGCGGCAGCAGGCGAAAGATGACCTGGTCCTGCAGATGCAGGGCAACGGCAGTATTGTCAACGACATCGTAACACAATGGAATGCGCGGTACACCGCCGGGTTTGTGCCGATAGGCGAAGCGCCGCCCACGCCATTGTTCACCACCTACCCGGAGGATGTGCATGAGATCCACCGGCACCTGCAGCTGCTGGAACACATCGGCATACCGGCCACCCAAACGATGCTGGAGTTCCCGCTCACATCGGCCGACAGGCGGGCTTTTGAAGCGCTCGCATTACCTGTGGGTGATTATGAATATATCTGTATCCATCCCGGCGCCAGTGTGCCGGAACGGCGGTGGCCGACCGCCTACTTCGCTGCCATGGCCGATTACCTCGCCAGCCAGGGATGGAAAATCATCCTGACAGGCACGGCACAGGAAAAAGCCCTCACCGCGGAAGTCAAAGGCTACATGCGGTTTCCCGCCATTGATCTTGCCGGCGGCACCTCGCTCGGTTGTATGGCACAATTGATCCGGAACTGCCGCGCGCTGGTATGCAACTGTACCGGTGTATCCCACATCGCCGCGGCCACCGCTACGCCCAGCCTGGTGATCAGTATGGACGGAGAACCACACCGGTGGGCACCGCTTCACCACTACCTGCATTGCACGATCGACTGGACACGGCAGCCTGCCATAGAGCGTATCTATCATCAATGTGATGAACTGCTGGCACGCACCAGCTACCGGGAGCCGGTATTCAGACCAGCTGCAACGCCTTGCTGACGGCATGCAACACATTTTCCACGGTGGCCATAGGCAGCCGCTTCTTCTTTATCTGCTGATAGTGCCAGGTTAACAAGGTGTTCCTGCTTTGCAGTTTCTCCGGCACATCAAAATACAGTACCGTCCCTTTTCCATGCCACGGCGTATGCTGCAGGTTGGTCATCGCATACAGTACGATCACCGGCGTAGACGTGGCCGCCGCGATGTGGATGGTACCGGTATTCACCGAAATGATCAACGGACTTCTCCTTACCAGCAGCGCAAACTCCCGGAGCGAAAAAGCACCCGCCATATTAATGGCACGATGGTCGCCGATAGCCTGTTGCAACCTGGCAGCGTCGGCCTCTTCCCCGCTGTTGCCGGTAATCAGCAACTGGCAGTCATGCTGCCGGATAATTTCGCGGCCTATCTCCACCCATTTGCTAAAACCGAACTGCCGCTTGGCATCCTGCACCATCGGATGCAGCAGCATCCAGGGTTTGTGAGGGTCTGCCTTGTGCACCGCCAGCTTACGGACAATGCCCGGCCACAGCGTATCATCCGTCTGTATCGACAAACGGGTGTCGATCACCGGCGCGCCTGTATACCTCGCCAGGTGCAGGTCCCGCTCCACCTGGTGCTGCGGCGTTTCAAAGGGCTCCTTGTCCGGTATCCAATGCGTTAGCAGCTGGTAAGGGTTCTCCCGGCAGTATGCCAGTCGCAGCGGGATGCCCGCCTGCATGGCCATTAAAGCCGCGGGTAAAGGACTCTGGCTGAAGACCGTGAAAATGATCGCGGCGTCAAAATGTTCACTGGCCAGTGTTGCCACCAGTTCCTGGTAGGTATCCGGCGTGGTCACATGGTCCTGTTTTACCCAGGGCGCGTTAAACACAAATACGTTGTCTATTTCAGGTAGCAATGCCGCGGCAGGGGCCGCGGCTGCAGAGGTAAGCACCGACAGCTGACAGCGGCCGGCTTCTTTAAGCGCACGGAAAGCGGGAGCACTCATGAGGAGGTCTCCCATATTATCTAACCGTATGCAGAGGATTTTTTTACATTCGTTCCATGGATAGTACATATCAGACTCCGGTTTTATAAGACGCAGGTGAAAGCTGCCGGCTGGAGATCTCCCTGATAATGGCAGTGGTAGATCTTCCTTTCACCAGTGGCAACAGCTGTACTTCTCCTCCCAGCTGTTCCACCAGCCGGGCTTCCGGCAGTGTTTCCAGTGTATAGTCCCCTCCTTTTACAAAAATATCGGGCCGCAGGGCCGTAATCAAATCGCAGGGGGTATCGTCTGTGAGCTGGCCGAACGGGATAATGTGGGTCACAGCCGCTAGTCCGGCCAGCACCTCCATCCGTTCTGCCAGTGTATTCACGGGCCTGTCTTCCCCTTTCAGCCGGCGGATACTTTCATCGGTATTGATGCCGACGATCAGTACGTCTCCCAGCTCGCGTGCGTTGCGCAGGTAGTTCACATGACCGCTGTGCAGAATATCGAAACAGCCGTTGGTGAAAACGATCCTGCTGCCGGCGTTACGGTACAGTGTGCCCAGCATGGACAGGGTGGCGATGTCCTCCACAAATTTGCCCTGCACCGCTGATGCGGCCATCAGTTCCGCTGAGGTGCAGGACGCAGTAGTATCTTTTGTAATGGCAATACCCGCCGCCATGCCGGCAATAGCGGCCGCAGAGACCGGGTCCGCGCCATAAAGCGATGCCAGCGTATAGGTGCTGATATACGTATCACCGGCGCCAGATACCTGCGGATGGCGCACCCTATGCGCAGTAGTATGCGCTGCCAGCTGATCTTTGATAAAGACCAGCGCCCCTTCGTCATCCAGCGTGACAGTAGTGACAGCGGCTCCTGTGAGGGTATAGAGGTCCTTACCCGCATCCTGCAGTGCTTCTGTCCTTTTACCGGCGCCAAACTGCAAATGCAGCAGCTGTGACACCTCGAGGCTGTTGGGTTTTGCAACCGAAGGCCGTAATGATGCAAACAGCCGCAGGTCTTTTGCATCCACAGCCAAGAAAGTATCGTGTAGCCGGCGCAGTGATTCCAGCGCCGCTATCACCCGGGGCGTAAACAGCCCTTTCTGGTAGTCTGCCAGCACAACGGCGTCGTACTGACCGTAGCAGGATTCCAGTAGTGCTATCAGCCGCTGTTCCACCGCCGCCGACACCGCGGTTTCCGTACCGCTGTCGTAACGGGTGAGCAGCTGCGTGCCTGCCACCAGGCGGGTCTTCACCATGGTACCCCTATCGGGCGCTTTGATAACGGCAGCGTTGACTTGTTGCTGGGCCATCAGGCCGCAGATATCGAGGGCGCCCTCATCATTGCCGGTAACACCCAAACAGGTCACTATCGCTCCCATGCTGGCGAGATTGTACGCCGTATTACCGGCGCCCCCCAGCGCCTGTTCGCAGGTTGCGATTTCCAGTACCGGCGCCGCAGCCTCCGGGCACAGGCGGGTGCTCCGCCCTTTCAGATAGACGTCCAGGATAAGGTCTCCTACTACCAGTACTTTGAATTGTTTTTCACGTGCGCATAACTGTTTAAAAAAGGTTTCCATACGCTTTGTTTTGGGCTGACTCAAGAATCGTGTCTGCCGCGGCTGTCAGTGATGGCACACGGAAGTCCGGTGTATTAAAAGCATTAAAATCCCATTGTGTTTCATGGCCGTTGTCGATCAGGATGGTGCGGCACCCTATGCGGTTGCCCGCTTCCATGTCATGCAGTATGTCTCCGATCATCCAGGAGTCATGCAGCTGCAGCTGATGATCGCGCGCGGCATGTAACAACATGCCCGGCCTCGGTTTCCGGCAGATACACGACTGGCGGTAACGTTCTATTTTGCCCGCCGGATGATGCGGACAATAATACACGGCATCCAGTTGGACGCCGGCCTCACCCAGCAGCTCCTGTATCTTGTCAAATACCGGGAAAAGGTCTTCTTCATGGAAATAACCATGGGCCACGCCCGACTGGTTAGTCACCATGATCAGCATAAAACCCGCCGCCTGCAAGGCTGACAGCGCCGCGCCGGCGCCTGGTTCCAGCACCACTTTATGCGGGTCTGCATTGTAGGGAACATCTTTAACCAGGGTCCCATCCTTGTCTATAAATACAGCTTTGTCCATTACTCATATGGCGGCTTTAATGGTCCGTGAATCCTGGTGTGCCAGTACCGTTTCGTACAATTTATGCATACGGCCGGCCACCTGCTGCCAGGTGAACAATTTCCGTATCCGGTTGACCGCCGCTTCGCCCATCGCCTCCCGCTTCTCCGGGTGGGCCAGCAGTTGGTTGATGGCATCGGCCAGTGCCTCCGGATCTTTCGGCGGAATCAGCTTACCGGTCACATCATCGATAACACTGTATTTGATACCGCCTACATTAGCACCAATGACCGGCGTACCGCAAGCCATGGCTT
This sequence comes from uncultured Chitinophaga sp., assembly GCF_946479755.1. Next base: position 131,225 of record NZ_CAMLHC010000005.1, read on the forward strand.
CCAGCGGTGTAATACCGAAAGGTTCATACCAGGGTGTGGTGATAAACAGATCGGCCGCGGAGTAATAATATTTCAGTTCGTCCCTGTTTTTATGTCCCACAAAGCAGATCCTGGCGGCTACGCCCAGCTCTCTGGCCAGCATCCGCAACCGTTGCGCTTCGTGGTTATGCTGTGTAGGATGCGCATCTCCGCCTACTACGATCAGCCTTGTCTTATGTTGTCCGCTGCCCAGTTTGGCCAGCGCCTGGATGACATTGTCGATTCCTTTGCGGGGCACTACACGGCCCAGCTGCAGCAATATCCGCTCGTCCTGCGGCAGGCGCAGCAGGATGCGCGACAGTTGTTTATCTATCGGAAAAAACTCTTCCGGCGTTACGCCACAGGGGATCACCGCTATCTTCTCCGCCAGGGCGTTGTAATGTGTCAGCAGGTCTTCCCGGTCCTGCGGGCATTCCGCGATGATAGCATCTGCCGCCGCCATGGTCTGTTCTTCGATGGCGACACGTTCCGGCGGAAAGCGGTCCTGGTCGCCCTGGAACAAACGGCGAATATGTCCCAGCGCATGGAAAGTAACGACATAGGGAATATGCAGTATACTTTTCAACTCCATGGCCACAAGGGCGGACATGAAAAAATTAGCATGTATCAGCTGATAGTCCATTTTCTCCTCGCGGATGAACCGTAGCATGTCATCCCGGAAGGCCGCCATGTAAGGCAGTATCCTTTCTTTCTCCACCTGTTCCGGCGGACCGGCATCGATGTGAATAATGCGGATGCCCTGCATCCATCGCAGACACCGCGGGTAGTCCTTATTCTCCCGTCTCGTAAAAATATCAACGGCATATCCTTTCTGGGCCAGCTGCCGGGCCAGTTCTCCCACATAGACGTTTTGTCCGCCGGCGTCAATGCCACCCAGTACCGCCAAAGGAGAAGCATGCTCACTGATAAATGCTATTCTTTTCATATGCTTGAAATTTATACGTAAAAAAACTTTTCTTAAACCACGGCGCTTTCCCGCTGAAAGAGGTTGCCCGATTGCCACTCCGGAGAAACCACCCTGCTGAATACCGCTTCCCATGCTTTCGTAAAGCGGTCGATATCAAACAGCGCCAGCGCTGTCTGGCGGGCGGCGGCTCCCAGTTCCAGGGCATGGTCCCGGTCGTTGATGAGCAGCTGCATTTTTTCGATGAGGTAATCCACATCCGTATGAATATATCCGTTCACCCCGTCGCGGATGATGGTCACCAGTTCCGTAGTGGCCAGCGCCACCACCGGCAGGCCCTGCATCATCGCTTCGCATACCGCCAGCGCCAGGCTGGTGTGCCTTACCGGGTGAAAATAAAAGCGGTAATGACTCCTTACGGACGGCAGCGCCGGGTGCAGTATCTCCCCGATCCCTTCCGCATTTCCCATACCGGCGAGCTCCAGCGGCACTTCCCGGCTCACCCGCTGGTAGATGTCCCATCCCAGCGTACGCCCGCGCTGCTGCAAGTGGTTAATGGTAACCAGCCCGCCGGGTATATCGCCACAATAAGGCTCTATGGTATCGGTAACACCGTGCGATATAACTGTAACGGGCGTACGATTATTATTCCACATCAGCTTGTTGTAATGGGTAACGTGCACCAGCAATACACCAGGATCGTCTACCACATGTTGCTGGTTGACCGTATCGGGGTGGGGCGTATTATGTTCCAGGTAGATCTTCGGCAACGACCGCTGTTCGGCAGAAAGAACTTCATACTGGTCTGTCAGGTAGTTCTTTGCAGACTGAAACAGGATGCAATCAAAATGGTAATGTTTTACATCCTCGAAAGGGATTTCATGAACATTATCACCAAATGGAAATGTATGGCCTCTTCCATAGTAACCTTCCTCATGGGTATCCCGTACGGGGATGTAGATATCGTAATGGCCCTGCGACAGATAGTACAGATAGCTTCCGTGTACATGCCAGGTAAAAATGCTGTATCTCATTATTACATTATTGCTTCGATAACGTAGAGGCAACAATGAAACCACATCGCGCGAATGGCTCAAACACAGCTATCGCAAGCATTGTAGCACATTCCATGAGCTTGGATCAAACACACGAAGCGACTGTTGAATCGCCCGAAAAGCAATAAGGCAGCGTGCTTAACCGGAGATGCCGGGCTGTGGAACCGTATGCATAGAATATAATTCACACTCTTCGCATCATTCTCTACAAGGTGTTTCGGGAGATGCAAACAGCAGTTGTCAGACACGGCCAGCATAGTTTATGCTCATTACTTAAAAAAAAGATCATGGATAAAACAGCTGTCAATGTAGTGATTGAAACACCCAGGGGGAGTGTGGAAAAATATGATTACGATGAGAAGTCAGGATTTTTTAAGCTGAAAAAAATTTTGCCTGCAGGGATGGTGTTCCCTCATGATTTCGGTTTTATTCCGGGCACCCGGGGAGAAGACGGTGATCCGCTGGACATGATGGTGCTCTCGGAATTCAGAAGTTTCCCCGGCTGTATGATGGAATGTCGGTTGTTAGGCGCCATCATCGCGGAGCAGGGAAAAGAGAAACAAAAAAAGGTGCGCAACGACCGGTATCTGGCCGTACCTACCTGTTCCGCTGTTTATCAGTATTTACAGGATATCGGTCAGTTACCGCCCGAAATGATTGTTCAGCTGGAAGATTTTTTCATCAACTACAATAAAGCGGAGGGAAAGGTTTTCCTTCCTCACGGATGGATGAACGCTGATAGTGCTATCAAACAGATCAAGGCTAGCAAGGGAAAATGATTGCTCATATCAAAAAGACTTTTTATCTTCAGTATACACAACATACGGGGACAACCATCCGATAGTAAAGCCCTTTTCCTGCAGACCATCTGTCCCGCACCAACATCCTGTCGGCATACAATGCAATGAACGCTTATGATTACACGTACCCTGGCGAGTGTCATTTCCCTTTTCCTCCAGGCCTTTCTTTGTACCGGGTATAGCCATGCCCAGGCGCCTGCCGGTGTGCACAGTTATCTCGAAACCATCGACATCAGGACCGGTAAACGGACGATCGTTTATTCGGCGGCGGGCCTGCTGGAATCCCCCAACTGGTCTAAAGACGGCCGTTACCTGCTTTACAACAAAAATGGCCGGTTGTACCGTTATTGGTTAAGCGACCGGATAACGGACGAACTGCCGTTTGACAGTACGTTACAGGCCAACAACGACCACGGTTTCTCGCCCGACGGCTCGCTGCTGGCCATCAGCAGCGGGGACGGCGGTTCCCGTATTTACACCGCTCCGGCCGAAGGAGGCCCGCTGCGGCAGCTCACCAGCCAGTCCCCTTCCTACTGGCATGGCTGGAGCCCGGATGGTAAAACGCTGGCTTTTGTAGGGCAGCGTCACGGCGATTTTGACATCTATACCATCCCGGCTGACGGCGGCCCTGAAAAGCGGCTGACCCGCGAGAAAGGGCTGGATGACGGTCCGGACTATTCTCCGGACGGACAGCATATTTATTTCAATTCGTACCGTACCGGCAGGATGCAGATCTGGCGGATGAAAGCTGATGGCAGCGAGCCGGAGCAGCTGACGGACGACCGCTACGCCAACTGGTTCCCCCACCCGTCGCCCAACGGGCAGCAGGTCGTGTTCCTCAGTTTCATGGAGGACCAGCAGCAGGAGCATCCTTTTGGCCGGAACGTACAGCTTCGTTTGCTCGATATCGTTAGCCAGACCGTCCGGGACCTTACACCGGTTTTCTTTGGGGGACAAGGCACAATCAATGTACCTTCGTGGTCACCTGACGGCCGGCGCCTTGCCTTTGTATCTTACCGGATACCCTGATACGCCCGCCGGCGGGCCCTAAAATACACGAGATGAAGAAGCTACTAATCGGACTACTACTGGTAGTCGCCACGGAAACACATGCACAGGATGCTAAAATGAATGCCTTTATCAGTAACCTGATGGGTAAAATGACGTTAGAAGAAAAAATCGGCCAGCTGAACCTGGTAGTGCCGGGAGGCGGTACCGTTACCGGTTCGGTAGTCAGCCAGGGTGTAGACGACAATATCCGTAAAGGCAATGTAGGCGGTCTCTTTGGGATCACCGGTCCGGAAAAGATCCGCAAAATACAGGACATTGCCGTAAAGAACTCCCGCCTGCACATCCCGCTCATTTTCGGGCTGGACATTATCCACGGCCACAAAACCATTTTCCCCATCCCGCTGGGACTTTCCGCTTCATGGGACATGGGGCTGATTGAACGCAGTGCCCGCATCGCCGCACTGGAAGGCACGGCCGACGGTCTGTCCTGGGCTTACTCACCCATGGTGGATATCTCCCGCGATCCCCGGTGGGGCCGCATCGCGGAAGGCTCCGGAGAAGACCCTTACCTCGGCTCCCGCATCGCCGAAGCCATGGTAAGAGGCTACCAGGGTAAAGACTACACACAGGGCACCACCCTGATGGCCTGTGTCAAACACTTTGCGCTCTATGGCGCCGCTGAAGGCGGTCGTGACTACAACTCCGTCGACATGAGCCGCATCAAAATGTTCCAGTACTATCTCCCTCCCTATAAAGCCGCTATCGATGCCGGTGTTGGCAGCATCATGACGTCTTTCAACGATGTGGATGCCGTGCCCGCTACGGGCAACAAGTGGCTGCTCACCGACCTTCTCCGCAAACAGTGGGGCTTTAAAGGACTGGTGGTAAGCGACTATACCGCCGTGAACGAAATGATCGCCCACGGTCTTGGCGACCTGCAAGCCGTATCCGCGCTTGCGCTCAAAGCCGGCCTGGATATGGACATGGTAGGCGAAGGCTTCCTGACCACCCTGAAGAAGTCACTGCAGGAAGGGAAAGTCACCCAACAGGACATCAACAACGCCTGCCGTCGTGTACTGGAGACCAAATACAAGATGGGCCTGTTCGACGATCCTTACCGCTACATCCGGGAAGACCGCGCCGCCAAAGATATCCTGACGCCTGCCAACAGGGCCGCGGCCCGCGAAATAGCCGCCCGCTCTTTCGTGCTGCTGAAAAACGACCGGCAAACGCTGCCCCTCTCCGGAAAAGGCACCATTGCCCTCGTAGGTCCGCTGGCCGACAGCAAAAACAATATGCTGGGCACCTGGGCCGTGTCCGGTGACCTGCAACAGGCAGTGACCGTTCGGGAAGGTATCCGCAACGTAGCCGGCGACAACGTAAAAGTGCTTTATGCCAAAGGCGCTAATCTCACCGACGATACCACCCTCGCCAAAAATGTGAACGTCTTCGGGCCGCGCGCGGAAATAGACAGCCGCACCCCTGACGCTATGCTACAGGAAGCCCTCGACGCTGCCGGCAAAGCCGACGTGGTAGTGGCCGTACTGGGCGAAGCTTCCGAAATGAGCGGAGAAAGCGCCAGCCGCAGTAACCTCGACATCCCCGAAAGCCAGCAGGTACTGCTCAAAGCACTCGTTAAAACCGGCAAACCCGTCGTGCTCGTGCTGATGAATGGCCGCCCGATGACCATCACCTGGGAAAACACCCATGTGACCGCCATCCTCGATACCTGGTTCGCCGGCACCGAAGCAGGCAACGCTATCGCCGACGTGCTGTTTGGCCGCTACAACCCCGCCGGGAAAATCACGGCCAGCTTCCCCCGCAACGTCGGACAGATACCTATCTTCTATAATCATAAACATACCGGCCGCCCACTGGAAGGCACCGCTTTCCAGAAATTCAAATCCGATTACCTCGATGTGCCCAACACACCGCTGTACCCCTTCGGCTATGGCCTCAGCTATACCACCTTCTCCTATAGCGAGGTGAAAGTGAGCAAACCAAATCCCGCCGGCAATGAAACGATTACCGCCAGCGTGACCGTGACCAATACCGGCAAATACGCCGGCGAAGAAGTAGTGCAACTCTACCTCACCGACCCGGTAGCCTCCGTCACCCGCTCCGTACAGGATCTCATCGGATTCCGTAAAATATCCCTCCAACCCGGCGAAAGCAAGGAAGTGAGCTTCAACATCTCCCCGGAGAACCTGAAGTTCTACAATAGCAACCTGCAATACGTCTGGGAACCGGGCGAATTTATTATCCGCATTGGTACCAACTCCGCGGATACGAAATCAGCCACGGTCAACTGGAAAAAATAACGACATGATTTCCCATGCCGCCGGGCGGCTGAAGCCCCGGGTTACCATGTGGAAGCCATACTGAGCGGCAATCCCGGATGAATGCAGGAAAACCACCGGCTGCCAGCCTGATCTTGCGCATGTATATTATTATTCGCACGGATGGCGAAAAAATCACAGAGAAATCAAAAAAAATAAAAACAGCCATGGCAACGCGTCCATGGCTGTTTCGTTATTCATCAAACTGAATTATTATTTATTGCGGCATCGGTGATTACAAATGTACCCCGCCGGACACCTCTATCCGCTGCCCGTTGATCCATCTTCCTTCTTCGGTTAAAAGAAAAGCGACCACACCGCCGATGTCTTCCGGCAAACCTACCCGGCCCAGTGCCGTAGCGGCTGCAATGCTCCTGTTGACCTCCGCATTGTCTCTTACATGACCATTGCCAAAGTCGGTTTCAATAGCGCCGGGCGCGACTACGTTAGCGCCTATACGACGGTCACCCAGTTCTCTGGCCAGATAGCGGGTCAGCGTGTCTATAGCGCCTTTCATAGAACCGTAAGCGGAGCTGCCGGGATAAGAGAACCGCGCCAGGCCGGAGGAAATATTGATGATACGGCCGCCATCATTCAGCAGGGCCAGCGCCTGTTGTGTCAGGAAGAACACGCCTTTGTAATGTACGTTCAGTATCGTATCAAACTCTTCTTCCGTCGTTTCTGCAAATGGTTTATACAATGCAGTACCGGCATTATTCACCAGGAAATCGAAATGGTCTGCCTGGAAAGTGCCTGTCAGCACGCTTTTTAACCGTTGAAAAAAATCAGGGAAACTTTTAATATCACCGGCGTCCAGCTGAAGCGCCGCCGCTTTACCACCCAGCTCACCGATGGCTGCTACCACGGCATCCGCCTCTTCCTTCCGGCTATGATAAGTAATCACCACATCGATACCTTTTTCAGCAATACGCAGCGCCATATTTCTACCCAGGCCGCGGCTGCCGCCGGTGACCAGTGCTATTTTTCCAAGGGATGTCATAAATGAAATTTGTTTTTGTTTTTTGATAACACAAAGGTAGGTCCGCTACTGCTGCGGCTGGTTGTGTGTATCAATCCATTGTTTGCAAAATTCAAACCGGCGCACGGATGTCCTCCTTTTCGTACCTTTGAATACTGCAAATCCGACACCATTATGGATACTACTACGCTGAAAGATTTCTACCGGGAAACCGACAGGCAGGAACCGGCAGACGCCCAACGGGAGATCGGTCATTTTAACGTGTTCAACACCGCCGAAGTCAGCAAAAATGTAATGCCTTATAACCGGCGTACCTACTATAAAATCAGCCTTATCCAGGGAAGAAACCGCGCGGAATACGCCGATAAAGTCATCCCGGTGGAGAAAAACGCATTGCTGTTCGCTACGCCCCGCATCCCTTATAACTGGGTACCGCTGGACGAGGAACAAGGTGGTTGTTTCTGTATTTTTAATGATGAATTCCTGACCCGCCATACAACCGGCGTCGTGCTGGAAGAACTGCCGATCTACCGCCCCGGCGGCATTCCGGTATTCCAGCTGTCAGATGAGGAAGCGACCGAAATACTCGCCATCTTCCGGAAAATGCAAAAGGAACTGGCATCCGATTACCGCTATAAATACGACCTGCTCCGCAATTACGTGATGGAGCTGATCCATCACGGCCAGAAACTGCAGCCGGCAGACACGTTAAACCCTGCTCACAATGCAGCTGCCAGGGTATCTTCCCTGTTTGCGGAACTGCTGGAAAGACAGTTCCCGGTGGCATCGCCACAACACAGGGTCGGATTGCGCACCGCAAAGGATTACGCCGGGCAACTGGCTGTACATGTCAACCATCTCAATAAAGTGCTGAAAGAACAGACAGGCAAAACCACCACAGAGCTGATCAGCAACCGGATTTTGCAGGAAGCCAAGATACTGCTGAAACAAACAGACTGGAGCATCTCCGAGATCGCGTACAGCCTCGGTTTCGAAGAGCTGGCCCACTTCTCCAACTTCTTCCGTAAACAGACATCCCTGGCGCCTAACGCTTTCAGGGGATAGTTATCCGAGGTGCAGCTCCACCCGGCGGCCCGTCTTCACCGCCTGATAGATAGCGTCGATGATTTGCAGGTCCTTCAGCGCTTCTTCTCCGTTGACAGGCACCACCGGCTGCCTGCCTTCCAGCAGGATACCCGCCATCTCATCCATCTGTACCGTTTGATGGGTTTTATGCGGCTGCGTCAGTTCTCCTTTATGCGTACGCCCACGGATAGGACCGTAACCGGTAGACGGTTGCAGTTCCGCAAAACCCTTCTCCCCGTTTAAAAAGAAACGATCGAGGTTATTCATATTGTAGGTCGACAGGCAGGAGGCTACGGTGCCATCCGGGAATCCCAGCTGAAACTGTATCGTTTCATCCACCCCTTCCCTGAACTTCACCGGGTCCGTTTTTGTTTCCTGTGCCGTTACCCACACCGGTTCAGCTCCTACCATGTAACGGGCGCCGTTGATCGCGTAAATGCCAATGTCCATCAGGGAACCGCCGCCGGCCAGCGCCTTATTGAGCCGCCACTGCGTGGGGTCGCCGATGCGGAAGCCGCACTGTCCCTGGAAAAACAGCACCTTTCCAAACTCCCCATTGTTACGCATCCTGATTACCTCCAGTGTTTTGGGCTCAAAATGCATACGGTAACCTACCAACAGCTGCACTCCTGCCTTTTTACAGGCGGCGATCATCTCCCGGCCCTCTTTGGCATTGAGCGCCATCGGTTTTTCGCAGATCACATGTTTACCTGCCGCCGCCGCCCGGATCACATTGTCATGATGCAGCGCATTGGGCGTGGTCACATATACGACGTCGATATCAGGGTTGTTTTTGATCTGATCGAAGGTTTCGTAGCTGTAACAATTCTTTTCGGGGATACCATACTTGTTTTGCCAGTCTTTTATCTTGGACGGCGTGCCACTGACAATACCGGTGAGCTTTGCTTTGGTGCAGGACTGCATGGCTTCCGCCACGCGGTTGGCGTACCCTCCGAGCCCCATCAGGGCCACGCGGAGCACCTGTCCGTCACGGGTACGGATAGCAGCGAGACTGGAAAGCGATGCTAGTGGAATAGCCATGGTAGCGGCTGCCACCTGTTGCAGGAAATTACGGCGTGTATGCATAAACGGGAATTTTAGATAACATTAATAATACAAAAAATTGGCCGTTAATGCAAAAACCGCCAACCTGTAAAAGGCTGGCGGTTTCATCCTTCGTATTCTTTCATCAATGCGCTGTCAGCGGAAACACCGGACTTTCAACATGCGCCTCCCGCATATATCCTTCTATTTTTTTAACGATACCAGGATGGGATGCGGCTACATTGTGCTGCTCTGCCGGATCTTTGTCGAGGTCATACAGTTCCAGCGGCGCGTTTGCATCTTTCATCACTCCTTTGCGGAAACCTTTCCATTTGCCCATGCGCACGGCCTGCGTGCCGTTATCTTCATGGAACTCCCAATACAGGTAAGGATGCTGTGCCTGTTTGCCTTTGCCGGTGAGCGTAGGCACCAGGGAAACACCATCCGTATAGGGAGGCCTGGGCGCGCCGGCGATCTGCGTAAAAGTAGGCATCAGGTCCCAGAACGCGCCTACAAAGGCATTGCGGCTGCTTGCTTTTACCTTGCCCGGCCATTTTACGATGAAAGGGGTACGGATACCGCCTTCATAGAGGTCCCGTTTGAATCCCCGCAGCCCGGCGGAACTGTTGAAGAACACCGGGTCAGCGCCACCTTCGCGATGTGCGCCGTTGTCGCTGCTGAAGATAACGATGGTATTCTGTGTAAGTCCCAGCTGGTCAAGCTTATCGAGGATCTGCCCTACATAGGCGTCCAGGCGGGTGACCATAGCAGCGTAGGTAGCATGTGGTTTCTCCACGGAAGCGTAACCCGGCACCAACGCACCGGGGCCATAGTCATTACCTTTATGGGGCGTTTCCGGGAAAGCGTTCTCATATTGTTTGTAGTACTGATCATCAGGTCCTGATAATTCTGCATGTGGCAGGATGGACGGTACAAACAGGAAGAACGGCTTGCTGCGGTTGTTTTCAATAAAAGCCAGCGTCTGTTCCTGTATTAACGCCGGCGCATATACTTTTTTCTGCTTCAGGTCATTGCCATCCAGGTCGATGCGCGTGTTATTGCTCCACAGGTGCGTGGGATAATAGCGATGTGACTGCCGTTGGCAGTTGTACCCGTAAAACACATCGAACCCTTTTTTATCGGGTGCGCCGGTGGTGCCTACCATGCCCAGTCCCCATTTACCGAAGGCCCCCGTCACGTAACCGGCCTGTTGCAACATCTTCGCGTAGCTCTGCACCGTGTCTGCCAGCGGCTCCTGCCCTTCCGGTTGTATCTCCTTATTGCCGCGCACATAAGTGTGACCGGTATGCTGCCCTGTCAGCAACGAAGAGCGGGACGGCGCACACACGGACGTTCCGGCGTAGAAGCGGGAGAACAGCATCCCCTGGCTGGCCAGCCGGTCGATATTCGGCGTTTTGATTTTCTGCTGGCCATACACGCCCAGGTCGCCATAGCCCAGATCATCCGCGAGGATAAACACGATGTTGGGACGCTGCTGCGCCTGCATGGATGTTCCTGTGAGCAGTAAGGCCGACAGCAGCGGGAGAACAATTTTTTTCATCATCACGTTCAGTTTTTACGGGTTATTTCCATCCGGGGTTCTGCACCAGACTGGGGTTCAGCACCGTTTGATTGGATGGGATCGGATAAAGATAATAATACTCAGGGAATGGTGCAGGCGGCACTTTCTCGTAGGCGATATACCCTTCTGTAGCGCCGTTCTGAATGGGGATGGGCGCTGTGGCGGACACGTCAACCCCTTTTTTGATCCAGCGACCCAGCTTCTGTTGCAGCACATAGTCCATTTTCTTCCAGCGGCGCAGGTCATCAAAACGGAAAGATTCGCCCATCAGCTCTACCGCACGCTCCCGGCGGATCTCCCAAAGTATAGCCGTCACCGTTGGATCGCGTGTAGGATCTGCAGGGATGGCCGCCAGTTGCAACGGCGCCACACCGCCGCGCGCACGCAGCTTATTGACCGTCTGGTCCGCAATGTTCTGGTCAAACTCACCCAGCTCATATTTCGCTTCGGCATAGTTGACCATCACCTCTCCCATACGGAAGATGGGCGCATCGTTCACATCGAGGTTCTGCACCATCTGGATCTTGTTGCTGAACTTATAGAAACGGTAACCGGTATACGTTACATCAAAGGGCTGTCCCTGGTTATCATCAACAAAATGTGGTTCCTGCCGTACCACCAGCCCCTGCCAGTTGAGCGTGGGCAACGTTTTATTTTTTGGTCCGGAGATAGCGGCCATCACCGGGAAATATTCCTGGTCTGCGGGATTACCGGTAGGCTGCCAGTTCATGCTGGGATGATTCACCAGCACTTTAAACGGTGGTGGCACGGTGAAGTATAAACGTTTATCGCGGTTACGGAATTCGGTGTAGGGCGATTGATCGCCGGCAAACGACTGGCTGGTCCAGCGGGTTTGTCCATCTGTCATCAGGTACATGTCCACCGCTTTTTTGGTCAGGTCCCAGCGGCCGGCAGAGTTACGACCCAGCGATGCCAGCGAATGGAACACCTGCGTTTGTTCGTACTGTTTATACAGCAGGATGCCCGGCACATTGGCCAGCGACTCGCTGTTGAAATCCAGGTCGTAGTTAGCGTTCAGCAGGGGAAAGTCTTTTACCAGTTTAGCGCCGGCATTTGCGCTGGCCCGCAGGTAAGGCAGCGGATCGCCCAGCTGATGGTATCTGCGCCAGGTGCCTTCCACGAGCCCGAAACGGGAGATCAGCGCCCGCACCACGTGCACATTGATGGTGTTAGGGCCATCGCCGGCAGGTTTAATATGCGCTTCTGCCCACAGCAGCTGATCGAGGATCTTCTGCGTCACTTCCGCGCGGGGCGTGCGTTTGGCGTAAAGCTGTTCTGCATCGCCGTCTGACAGCGCCTTTTCCACCCACTGCACATCGCCATATTTGTTCACCAGGTTAGCATAACTGTAGGCCCGGAAAAAGTATCCCACACTGCGCCAGTGATCTTTATCAGCCGCTGAAATGGGCGACTGGTCGAGGTTGTCGAGCATGATGTTCACCGCACGGATCCTCGCATAAGGATCTTTATAATCATCGGAAGATGACGGGATGGTAACACGTTGCCAGATCCAGTTGGACTCCCCGTTGGGATTGGCATTCAGGAACAGGTCCCCGTCATATTCTTTATTCACGTTGGCAGCGGAATATCCGGGAAACACTTCGTAAAACTGCCATGCGTAAGCTTTAATATTATCGTATTGTGTAAACGTGGTCTTCTCGGTGAGCTGGTCTTTTGGTTGCAGGTCCAGCCGGCCCTGGCAGCTGTGCAGCAACAAGGCGGCGGCAGCAACGGAAACAATATGTTGAATACGGTTCATACTGATTGGTTTTGCTGGTTAGAAATTAACATTAAGACCGAAGCTGTATTTCTTCAGGAAAGGATAGATACCACCATCGCTTACGATAGTGGCGTCTGCTTCCATACCATCCGGCAGATGATCGAAGGTGAAGAGGTTTTCACCGGTCACGAATACACGAACATTATCGATGAAAATGCGTTTCAGCAGCGGCTTGGGAACGGTATATCCCAGCGTGATATTTTTCACCCGCAGGTAAGCGCCGTTGGATAAATACTTCGTCTGCACAAAACGGCTTTTATCGGTGTTACCGGCGCCATCAGGATAACCACGTGGATAAAAGCCATTGGGATTGGAGGGCGTCCAGTAATCGAGGTTGTGTTTGTACATGGTGCCAAACTGGTTGAGATAAGGCCAGTACAGCTGGTTGCTCAGCCACAGGTCACGCTTGCCAACGCCCTGCAGGAAGAAGGAGAAATCGAAATTATTCCAGGAGGCGTTGCCGAAAATGCCGAACTGGAAACGGCGCTGGGTGTTACCGATAATTTTACGGTCGCCCGGATCTGACAGGGTGTTGTTGCCGGTGAAAATCTGACCGTCGCCGTTCAGGTCTTCATAGCGGATATCGCCGGGGTTCTGCGGTACGCCGCGGTATCCGGGCACGCCGGGCAACAGCGTGCCTTTCTGCAGGTTCGCGTCCAGCGATCCTTTCTGGAAATCATCTACCGTATAAAATCCATAGGTGCCAAAGCCCCATATCTCCCCGATCTCCTGTCCGGTGTAGTAATTGTCCAGCTGGCCGTTAGCGTTGATGTTCAGCAAGCCGGCGGGGTTGTTATACCGGGTGATAAAAGCGCGGCTGTCTGACAGGTTGAAGCCGATGGAATAGCTCACCGTCCTTATTTTGTCTTTCCAGGACATCTGCAGTTCCCAGCCTTTGGATTCCAGGTCGGCCACATTTTGCAGCGGTGCGGGAGCGCCCAGGATGGCAGGCAGCTCTGCGCCCGGCGCCAGCATGTTCAAGGTGCTGCGGCGGTACCAGTCGAACGTGGTATTGAGGCGATCGCGGAACAGGCTGAAGTCCGTACCGACATCGAGCGTACGTACCGTTTCCCAGGTGAAGTCGGAGCTTACCAGCGCAGGCATGCCCAGCGATACATAGCGGATGTTGGTCGCAGGGTCTGTCCATGCGGCGTTATAGGGCTCCATGCCGGGGATATAGGGGTAATAGTTAGGCACCCAGTTGCCTGCTTTATCTCTTTTAAATACTACCTGGTTGCCGATTTCACCGAAGGAGCCGCGCAGTTTCCATTGTGACAGCACAGAACGGAGCGGTTTCATAAAAGCCTCTTCACTCACATTCCAGCCGGCAGACACGGAGGGGAAGAAACCGAAACGGTGGCCTGGCGCGAAGCGGCTGGAGCCATCGAAACGGCCGTTCACTTCCAGCAGGTATTTGTTTTTATAGTCATAGTTGATACGTCCGAAATAACCGGAGATAGCGTACTCTCCGAAACCGTCGCCCCCGGCGATAGTGCCCGTGGAGGTAGACAGGGAAGGCACCTGCGGGCTGAGGATGTCCAGCCGGTTGATGCTGAAGTTTTCCTGCTTGCTGATTTCCTGGTTGGTACCGATCAACACGGTGGCATGATGCTGTCCCAGCGCTTTGGTATAACTGGCGTAGAGGTTGACCGCCTGGTACACGGTGCGGTCGTTGGCGCGGGTGTAGCGGGTATTGTTATTCAGGAACTGCCGGTCGTAGGTAGCGGCGTTGATATATTCATTTTTGCCCCTGATCTGCCGGTTGTCATCATTCTTTTTGTTGTAGGTATATTCTCCGGTGATCTTTAGCCCGTTCAGCGGATTGTATTCCAGTTTACCGAACAGGCGCAGGTCGTCACCAAAGGCGGTGTTGACCGGCTCTGTACGCACTACGTTGTTCGGTGTGTTATAAGGCAGCACATCGCCATTAGGCGCGGTGCCATAACCGGTAGGTATATACGAACTATAGGTGATCGCGTTGTAGAAAAGGCTGCCAAAATCTGCCGGTGTGGTGCGATTGCTGTTTTTGTAGAACAGGTTGACGCTGGCGTTCAGGTTTTTTGTCAGCTCCGTCCCGAGATAGGCGTTGAAGTTATAGCGGGTGTATTTGTCTTTGTTGGTAACGAGGATGCCATCTTCGCCGGTATAGCCGCCGGACACGCGGAATGTTGTTTTTTCCGAGCCGCCGCCAAAGGAGAAGTTGTGCATCTGTTCAAAGCCGCGGTTGAACAGCTCTCCGTAGAGGTCTGTTTCCATCAGCGGATATTTCAGGCCGTTCACCGTCGTATAGCCGTCGGGGTAAGCGGCGGGGTTCTGCTGGTATTCTTCCAGCAGTTTCAGCCAGGTGTTCACGTTCTGTCCTGTCCAGTAGGAGTTGGTGCCAAAGTCTTTCAGTGCGCGCACCAGTTCCGGCGGCGTGGCTTTCTTCGGCAGCGTGGTGGGTGAGCTGAAGGTGAAGTTGGTGGAATAGTTAAAGCGAACGGGCTGGTTTTTCTTTCCTTTTTTGGTGGTGACGAGTATTACGCCGAAGGCGGCGCGGGCGCCGTAGATAGAAGCTGCTGCTGCGTCTTTAAGTACGGTGACGTTGTCGATGTCTTTCGGGTTTACGTCATCGATGTCCATGGGCACGTTGTCTACCAGTACCAGCGGCTCGCCGCCGTTGATGGAGGTATAGCCGCGGATATTGATCGCCGTGGAGGTGCCGGGCTGTCCGGAGCCGTAGGTGATCTGTAGCCCGGGCACAGCGCCCTGCAAGGCCTGGGAGGCAGAGCTCACGGGCCTGTCGCCGAGCACTTCGTCCATTTTTACGGAGCTGACGGCGCCGGTGAGGTTGGCTTTTTTCTGGGAGCCATAGCCTACCACTACTACTTCGCTCATGGAAGACAGGTCTTCCAGCAACACGATGTTCATCGTAGCCGCCACTTTGATGTCCTGCTGGGCGTAGCCGATAAAGCGGACAACCAGCACAGCGGCGGGTCCCTGTACGTTGAGCGAAAACGCGCCTTGCCCATCGGTAATGGTGCCGTTGGTCGTTCCTTTCTCCAGGATGCTGACACCGGGGAGCGGTTCCCCTTTGTCGTTGGTCACCCGGCCTTTCACCGGCATCTTTACGATGACCGGCATGGTGGCGGAGGCAGGTGTTTTGTTACCAATCAGGATAATTTTTCCTTCGACACGGTATGACAGGGGTTGATGGTAGAGCGCTGTGGCCATCACTTCATCGATGGAAGCGTCTTTCACCCGTATGCTTACCGGAGTGGCTTTCTCCAGTATTTCCGTGCTGAACAGCACTTCATAGCCGGTCTGTCGCCGGATCTCGGCAAACACTGTTTTCAGGGAGGCTTTTTCCAGTTGCAGGGTCACCTGCTGCGAAAATGCAGCAGCCGATACCTGCATAAAAGCGACCGTCATCAACAGAAACGTCAGCTTCATAACATTTAAAAATTTTGTTAGGTACTGGTGACGGGGGTTCCTGGTGGTGGGACAAAACACCCCCTTGTATGGATTTCTGAAATTCATACATTTGCTTGGTTAGGTGAAAGAATAGTTTACTGAATGTGCGTTTGGTAACTGTTTTACCTTATCTGTGACCGGTCATGTTGACGCATGGCCGGTCTTTTTTTCTGGTTGACGAATTTTTTTCCTCCTTGTTTTGTTTTTTTAGTGTCTGATACTGATCTTATTGTTGTTCACGTTGAATTTTACGCCGCCGGTGAATTCGAGCATCTCTAAAGCTTTTGACAGCGGTACGTTTCGTGGAATAACGCCGTTGTAACGCATTTTTGGAATCGTTTTGAGATCTGCCTCCACATCATACCAGCGGGAGAGTTGTTGCAATACTTCTGTGAGATACGTTTCGTTAAATATAAAATACCCGTTTTTCCAGGCGATCGCGGCGTTGGCGTCTGCCGGGGCTTTGGACAGAGCGCCCTGGTGGTTGAGGCGGGCCTGTTCCCCGGGATGTAATATCAGTCCGCTGCTGCCGGCGCTGACCCTTACGCGGCCTTCCAGCAAGGTGGTCTGCGTATGCGTATTCTCTTCATAGGCGTTCACATTGAAGTGGGTACCTAATACTTCCACCTGTTGCGATGGTGTTTGTACAATGAAAGGCTGACGGGCATTGCCGGCAATTTCAAAGTAGGCCTCCCCTTTCAGTTCCACCGTGCGGGTACTGCCGGTGAAGGTAGCCGGATAACGCAGAGACGAAGCAGCATTGAGCCACACCTTACTGCCATCCTGCAATACCACCCGGTATTGTCCGCCGCGGGGCGTGGATATCTCATGGAAACCGCTTCCGGCGCCGGTGGCCTCGTACACGATCTCGCCGCTGTCGCTCCGGTACACCCGCAGGCCTGCCTGCTTCGCCACCGCCTCATCCTCCGCCGTTCCCAGCGTGATTTTTTTACCATCGGCCAGGGTCAGTACCGCCTTATCTGTTCCGGCGGGGATATCCTGCTGTACGGCTGTGGCCAGCGCGGACGTGGCAGGATGCCTTTCTGGTTTCAGGTATACCGCCAGTGCAATAAGGCCGGTCAGTACCGCTGCTGCGGCATACCAGTACCGCACCATACGGCGCGGCTTCCGGCGGCCGGTACGCTGGTGAATGGTTGCGAGCATCCGCTCCTCCACGCCTTTGGTACCGGGCGGTGGCAGCGTGCGTTCACCCGCCTGCTCAGCGGAGGCGCAATACCGCAGGTACAAGGCCATTTCCTCATCCGTGGCAGTGCCATCGCTGATTTTTTCGAATAAACGTTGTCGTATTTCCTGTTCCATAAGGACGTTCCTGTATATGAGGCACCTTAACAGGAGAGATCCCCCAAGGGAGGTTAAAATTTTTTTGGGTATAATTGGGTATCTCTATGGGTATGTGGTATCTACATTGACTCACATCAACAAACTCATACTGCCCAGTCTCATTCTTAATTTCTTCAGCGCAATCGTCAGTTGGTTCTCCACTGTCTTTTCGGAAATCCCCAGCTGGCTGGCGATCTCGCGGTTGGACAGGTGTTCCATCCGGCTGAGCTGAAATACTTCCCGGCAGCGGTCGGGCAAGGTGGCGGTAAAGTGAGCGATCACAGCTTTCAGCTCTTTCAGTTCCAGCGCCTGGTCAAGGGCGCCCTCTTCCCGGGACAGCATGGCTGTTTCTGCAGCAAAGGCGGCACGTACTTTCCGGCGGCGGAAATAATTGGCGGCTTTATAACGCACTGCCATCAGGAGATATCCCCGCAGGGTGGTCAGTACAAGGTGATCACGATGTTCCCAGAACCAGACAAATACGTCCTGTACAATGTCCATGGCGGGAGCTTCTTCCTGCAACAGGTAATAGGCGGCGTGATAGAGGGTATGCCAGTGACGGTGGTAAATTTCATCAAATGCGGCTTCATTGCCCGACTTCATAAAGTCAAGCAGTTCACTGTCCTCGTATACGTGATAAGCGGGCATTGGTTTGGTTGATGAAAATGTTTAGCCTTGAAAACAAAGCTATGAAAATATTTCATCAAACACAGCATCATGTAAAGTTGGAAAGGTAGCGGTGACTACCAGTCTTCTTCTGTTTCCTCCGGAGCCCCGTCTCCGCTACGGGGTAAGGTTAACCGGAAAGTAGTGCCTTTACCGGGCTCGCTTTCCACGGTAATGTCTCCGTTGTTCTGCCGGATAAATTCGGCACACAGCACCAGCCCGATGCCTGATCCCCGCTCCCCTGCCGTGCCGTAGCTGGGTTTGTAACCGAAAGAGAACAGGGTGGACTGACGCTCGCGGTCCATTCCTACTCCATGGTCATTCACATGGAGACATATGTTTTTATCTTCCTCAGAAGTATGAATCGTGATTTTCCCGCCATGATGGCTGAACTTGACGGCATTGCTGATCAGGTTGCGTAAAACGATCATCAGCTGGTTCACATCTGCATACACCTGCACATCGTCCGCTATGGACAGGTCCAGCCGGATCTCTTTCTGCCGTACGTTCGGCTCAAAGGTGCTCAGCGCATCACTGACGAGGGGCGCCAGGGGCAGCATGGCGGGCACTGTGTGCAGTCCTTTCATTTGTCCGGCCGTCCAGCGCAGCAGGTTATTGAGCGTTTCGCCCAACTGCGACACTTTCAGGTGGAGTTCCACTGCGGCGGATTTCATGTCCTTTTCGCTGTAGTGGTTATTGCTGAACATGAGCAAAAGCCCTTCCAGCGTGGCCAGCGGACTGCGGATATCATGAGCGATGATAGAGAACAGTTTCACCTTATCGCGGTTCAGGACGTCCAGCGCTTTGCGCTGATCTTCTGTCTCCTGCTGGTATTCCGCATGTACGCTTTTAAAATAAATCAGGGCGATAACCACCACACTCAGGGCGATGACCAGGTTGACCAGTATCCTGCCGGACGGCACCAGCGGCTCCAGGTACCAAAACACCGGCGCGTAATAAACAAAAGCGATCACGGAGATGATCAACACTGAAAGGAAGCCTAATAACCACTTATTGTCATAAATAAGATAGATGAGTACCAGTATCAGGATAAGATAAAACTCTACGCCGTTCCGGAAAAAGAATCCCGAAATGCCATACAGGAGCAGGCTGAAGACGATCACCGCGGCACGTGCCTGCAGGTAACGCTGCTTTTTATTCAGGTACAGGATCAGCAGATCCCCAAAAGTATGGATGAGATTCACCACAGCCAGTGCAGGCCGGTGCTGTATCAGGTTAAGGACGCAGAAATATAACGTAAGGACAACACCCGGGATCGCAACAGTATTCAATAATTTAGTCCTTCTCGTTTCAATGAAAGACAAGCCGGGATGTATTCCTATGTTTACTACAGCATTCCAGAAGTTAGCGATTTTCCTAAAGAACATGGTATGATTATATCACAAAAGGAAGCGCAAAAATAATTCATGAACCTCAAAGATTTAGGGGAGTTTTCCCGTTTTTATCTTCTCTCAAAAACATAAGTATTATAACTTATATCAATAATATCAATATTAAATTAATATCACCAGTCCGCACCGGCTATAAATGCTGGCAGGAAATAGATATATTTCGCCCTTGTCAAATGTTGATCATGATAAAAAGATTGTTCCTGGCGACAGCCCTGTTGGCGCACCTGGCCACCCACGCACAAAAAATGCATGTGCTCAATATCCGCAACAGTAAAGAATTACAGGCATTCCTCCGTTACACCGGTAAAGACATTCCCTTCATCAGCGGCCACCGCGGCGGTGTCAATAAAGGCTTCCCTGAAAACAGCATCGCGGCCTTTGAAAACACCCTGCGGCATACGCCCGCCACTTTTGAAATAGACCCGCGGCTCACCAAAGACAGCGCCATCGTGCTCATGCACGACGCCACGCTGGACCGCACCACCACCGGCACCGGCAAAGTATCCGACTACACGCTGGCAGAACTGAAACAACTGAAACTGAAAGATGTGGAAGGGAATGTAACGGAATACCGCATCCCCACGCTGCAGGAAGCCATTACCTGGGCCAAAGGGAAAACGGTCCTTATCCTCGATAAAAAAGACGTGCCTTTTGAAATGACGGCCCGCCTCATCACCAAAAACAAGGCAGAAGGCCACGTGATGATCACCGTACATACCGCAAAAGAAGCCCGCTGGTACTATGACCGCAACAAAGACTTTGTGTTTGAAGCTTTCGTCAAAACACCGGAAGCTATGGCCGAATATGAAGCCGCCGGCATTCCATGGTCGCACATCATGGCCTACGTAGGCCCCGACAACAAGCCGCAGCTGCAACCACTGTACACAGCGCTCCACCAACGCGGCGTGATGTGCATGATCTCTACAGCGCCCACCTACGACAAACAACCCGATGCCGCCACCCGTGCCGCCGCCTACCAGGCCATCATCCGCGACGGCGCCAGCCTCATAGAAGCCGACCGCTCCATCGAAGCTGCCGCCGCCATCCAAAGCCTGATACCTGCCCAAAGCGATAAACAACGGTTCTTCGGGAGAAAATAATTCCCCGGAGGAAATCAATCATACGAGCTCTTCCTGTAACCAGTTCTTTCGTACATTAGCACTTTTAAACCTGTTTACCATGAGTGCCCCGGAAAAACAATACCCGTTTTTTCACGATATGATCATCCGCTGGTTCCAGGGAGAGCTGACCACCCGGGAACTGATTATCCAACTGGAAGCAGTGCTGCAACCGGAACCCTATGAAGCCGGATTCACCGATCCCGTATCCCTTTTTGAAACGGCGCTGGAAGCTGCGTTCCCCGACTACTTCTATGAGTGGCAGGACTATAAACAATACGCCAAAGACACCGCTCCTACTGTAAATGGACTGACGCACCAGTTAAAAGAGCTGCTGGCCGGCAAACAGCCGCTCCACGAGTTCATGGAATGGGCCACCTGGCATAACATGGACGGCGGGGAAACCACCAGCGGTGTTTTTGAAAACAGCAACATCGAATATTTCTGCCTGATATTCCTGCCGCAGCATTACCAGCAGCTGAACACTGCCTTTTATGAAAAAGCCGGCGATATTATTGCCCGCAGCAATGATACCCCCTACGGCGCTTTTGTGATCGCCCTGCACCTGCTGCTCGAAAAAGAACACAAAAGCCTGTACTATTTCCTGAACGCCTATATCGAAGGTCATAAAACGGATGCAGAACTCAATCAATACCTGGAAAAAAAGTTCAGCCACAAACTGCCCGCTTTCCGGTATACTATCACCACCTTTCCCTACCTCGATGAACTGCATGCTGCGCGCGAGCATAAAAGCGATACTGCATCCTTTATGCAGCTGATGACATTGTAGGCGGAAGCATATTCCCGCTCTTTCCTACCTTTGCCAAAAATTCAACATCATGGTAGCATTTTTAGGTATGGGCCTGCTGGGATCGAACTTTGTCAGGGCAATGATCAGCAAAGGAATGCAGGTACAGGTATGGAACCGCACCGCCTCCCGTGCAACGGCACTGGAAGCCTACGGCGCCAAAGCATTTGAAAATGCGGCAGATGCCGTAAAAGGAGCGGACAGGATTCATCTTACCCTGAAAGATGACGCGTCTGTAGATGAGGTGTTAGCAGCCGCCAGTGCCGGATTCAAACCGGGCGCCATTATTATAGATCACACCACCACTTCCGCCGAAGGCGCCGTTCAGCGCACCAAGGCATGGAAAGAACGTGGCTTCATTTACCAGCATGCGCCCGTGTTTATGGGACCAGCCAATGCACTGGACAGCAGCGGCAACATGCTCGTTTCCGGCGACCAGGAACTGATCGGCCAGCTGGAACCGGAACTGTCAAAGCTGACCGGCCAGGTGCTCAATTTCGGACCGGAACCAGGCAAAGCCGCCGCTATTAAACTGATGGGCAACCTGTTCCTCGTGACTTTCACCTCCGGCCTCTCCGATATGCTGTCACTCTGCAAAGCGCTGAACATACAGCTGAACGAAGTATATGCGCTGTTCAGCGCCTGGAACCCGGGCGCACAGGTGGCCCCCAGGCTCAAACGCATGACAGCAGGCACTTATGACAGCCCCTCCTGGGAGCTGAACATGGCCCGCAAAGACACGCAGCTGTTCCTCAACGCCGCCGCCCAAAACGGTACGCGCCTCGCTGTTATCCCGGCCATCGCGGAAGAAATGGACCGCTGGATCGCCAAAGGACACGGCAGCCAGGACTGGACCATCATCGCCAAAGACAACATCCCGGCATAACCCACGATCCCTCCGGCATGCCGGAGGGGTCTTTTTATCATACCATGCGCAGCAAACAACAAAAGAAAAAACAGGTCCCCCTTCATAAAGCCGATTTCGGCAATGGGATCGAAATCAAATACACCCAGATACAGCCCGGCACCATGGCTGCGTTGGAGCCACACCGTGACGACTACTTCGTCTTCTTTCTGCAGGACACCGGTGAAATGGAGCTCATGATCGACTTCTCCCTCCAGCGCACTAAAGACAAAAGCATCGGATACATCGCACCCGGACAGGTACATCACTATACCGATAAAGGCACCGTGTCCGGCTGGTTCCTGGCAGTAGACATCCCGCTGGTACAGGATGCATGGCGCAACATTTTTGAAGACGCCAAAGGCCAGCTGCAATGCATCCCGCTGGACGACATCACCCCATTTACCCAATGCCTCCGGCTGATCATGCAATACGACCAGTACTCCAACGCCGATGCGCTGCAACGCAAGGTGCTGCACTCTCTCATCGACGCCTACGTAGGCATGGTGGCCAACGCCTTCCTGCAGGCCAACGACGACAGCTGGCAGCAGACAGACCGCGCGGCCATCATCTCCCGTCAGTTCAAAGAACTGGTAAAAGAACACTTCCTTACACTGAAAAGCCCCGCCGCCTATGCCGATAAAATGAACCTATCCCTTTCCTATCTCAACGAAATGGTGAAAGGACACACCGGTTTCCCCGTGAGCCACTGGATTCAGCAGGAGTCCTTACGGGAAGCCAAACGGCTGCTCTACTACACAGACCTCACCACCAAAGAAATCGCCTTCCGTACCGGCTTTGAAGACCATACCTACTTTACCCGCGTATTCCGTAAGCTGGCAGGCGAAACACCCCTGACCTTCAGAGCCAGATACCGCGATTTGTCCAACCTTTCCCTTTGATTGTCTATTTTCCCGGACCCGATTCGTTCGTTGCTTTGCATCATAAATGAATGATGATGGAAACAACAACTTTACGTCAACGCCGACTGGGATTTTTCGAGAAAACCATTAACCGGCAAGGATCTGTGCTGGACGTCCGTCACTGGGAACCATCCGGCTTCTGTGAAATAGACCTTCACCTGCCCGGTGTAAACATGCAAAACTGGCAATCACCCCCGCATATCAAATGCCGCGTAGCGCCTTTTCACTATCGCGACTACACGCCGGCACGCTGGAACGTGACCCTCCGCACCTGTACCCTTTTTATTGATACCAGCCACGAAGGCCCCGGCAGCCAATGGGCGCAAAGCCTCGCCCCTGGCGATGTATTGCACTACCTCGGTGTAGACGGTACCCGGCAGAAAGTAATACCCGGCTCTCACCTGGTGATGCTGGGAGATCAGAGTGCCATTGGACATTTCAACGGGCTGCAGCAGCTGGCCGCCTCCCACAACTGGATATCCGGCATGGTGGTCATTCCCGGAGAAGCCCACCGCCACCAGTTTGCAACGGGATTCCCTGAACTGCCACTGGAAACACTACCCAGCGCAGACGCGCTGCTGGCTCAACTGGAACAACAGGCGCTGCATCCTTCCTGGCAATACTACATCGTGGGCAATTCCCATCTCGTAGTGGCTGCCAGAAAAATATTAAAAGCAAGAGGTTGCCCCGCCAACCACATACAGGCGCAGGGCTTTTGGAAATAAAGGGTTTATTCTGTTTTCAGGCTCCTGACAGGGTTGGCCATAGCTGCCCTGATGGATTGGAAACTGATGGTAAAAAGCGCTATCAGCAACGCGATAACCCCGGAGAGCAGGAAGACGGTCCAGCTGAGCGGGATACGGTACGCAAATTCGTTCAGCCACCGGCTCATCGCCCACCACGACACAGGCAACGCAATCAGGTTGGCAATCAATATTAACCGGATAAAATCCAACGTCAGCAAACGGACGATACTGCTCACGCCCGCCCCCAGCACCTTGCGGACGCCAATCTCACGGGTACGCACCTGCGCAGTATAGGCCGTCAGCCCCAGCAAACCGAGACAGGACACAAAAATAGCGATACCGGCAAATACGTTGAACAGGCTGCCGGTACGCTGGTCCGACCGGTAGATATCGTCGAAAGTTTCATCCATGAAATGATATTCAAACGGCACCTCCGCGCTATATTGCTGCCACACGTTTTTTAACGCGGCAATAGCGCCAGGCGCCCCCTTTCCGCTGGTTTTCATCAGCAGCATTGCACTCCGCTGCGGGTCATAATACAGCACTACCGGTTCTATCTTTTCTCTCAGCGAAGCGAAGTGGAAATCTTTGATAACGCCTACAATGGTACCTTCCCGCTTCCATAGGCTAAAACGCTGTCCCACGGGATCTTTGAGTCCCATCTCCTTCACGGCTGTTTCATTCAGGATATAGTGACCCGAATCGGCGGGCGTACCGGAAAAGTTACTCCCGGCTATCAGCTGCATCTTAAAGAAGGGAATGAAATCCTTTTCCACGCTGAGCGGATATACCATCACCGTTTCACCTTTCTCTTTTCCTTCCCACTGGTTGTCGCCGGACTGCACGCCCAGCATAGCAATATTACCGGAAGCCCGCACCATGCCCTTGATCTCCGGTTCGCGCAGCATCCGTTCGCGGATAGCATCGTAGTGCGCATTACCCTGCGGCATCCAGCACATCAGCACATGCTCTTTGTCGTAACCGGGATTTTTTGTCCGCATAAAATGCAACTGCTGCCCGATGATCAATGTACCTGTAATGAGCCCGATGGAAATGGCAAACTGACCCACCACCAGTACCCTGCGGAAAGCTACGTCGCGGATGCCGGCTCCCAGCATTCCTTTCAGCGCTTTCAACGGCTCAAAGGCCGACAGCATCAATGCCGGATAAATACTGGACACCGCCAGCGTGGACAGCCCGGTAATTCCTGTCAGCATCCATAGCCGCACGCTCATAAAATCAATGACCAGCGCTTTACCCGACAAACGGTTGAACAACGGTAACAGCGCTTCTGCCAGCAGTAATGCCAGCGCCAGGGACAAGAGGAAAAGAAACGCGGTTTCAAGGATAAACTGAAAAAACAACTGTCTTCTTTCTGCGCCGATGATCTTCCGCACACTGACCTCCTTGGCCCTTAATACCGCCCGGGCAGTGGAAAGGTTCACATAGTTGATCGCAGAAATAGCCAGGATCAGCACTGCGATAATGGTGAATATGCGCACGGTCTGCATACCGTCATCAGTGCCGTCAGCATGGTACAGATGCATGCTGGCCAGCGGTTGCAGCAGGTATTCGATATCGGTATCAGCCGGTTCGTGCTCCAGGTGTATGTTCCGCAGTTTAGTCGCCAATGCAGCTTTGTTCGTACCCGGCTGCAACAGCAGGTAGGTCTGAAAATCAAATTCCTCCCATTCCTGGTCACAGTCTATTCCTTTGCCGGCCCGGTGCAGGTTGTTCATCAGCTGCATCGGGAAAAACAGTTCTCCCTGTATCGACGAGTTCAGGGGAAAGTCTTTGATAACGCCGCTCACCGTGAAACTGGTCTTGTCATTGGCCACGATCACTTTCCCCAGCGGATTATCCTTACCGAAATACTTATGTGCCGCTTTTTCCGTCATCACAACAGAATGAGCATCCGTAAATGGTTTGGCGGCATTTCCCCGGACTAAGGGGAAATCAAAAATGCTAAAGAGCGTGGTGTCTGTAAAGTAAGACCTGCCGGCGGGGAACAACTGATTGTTGTACCGGAAGGAGGAATACAGCGAGTTGTCTGTCATCCGTAACATGCCTTTTACTTGCGGTAGCCGCGCCTGTGCATGCACCGCAATAGGTGCATTGGTCACCGTCCAGATATGACGGCTAACGCCGGTGCCCACCCTGTTTTCAAGGCGAAACAAGTCATCGGCCCGCTGGTGGAACCGGTCAAAGCTACGTTCATCCTGTACCCACAACAGGATCAGCAATCCCACCGCCAGCCCGGTAGTAAGGCCGGCAATATTGATCAGGGAGTAAAATTTGTTTTTAACCAGGTTACGCCACGTGGTCAGGAAGTAACTTTTAAACATGATACCGGGTTTTTATACAGATCCTTTCTTCTGTCTGCATATCCAACGCCAACCTCACGTATAATTATCAATCAAAATTATATAAATAATAAAATTATATAAATTGTCCGGTTTTGATACAATGTCTGTTCATTTCCGCGATAGCGGTCAGAGTCGTTTTTCCAGCATGATCATGTGTTTGCAGGGAATGCCGTTTTCATAGATAGGCTCGGGGTAGCGCTGTACAAAAAAATCTTTGCGGATAGCGGTGATCTCAAAACCACTGCGTTGATAGAGATACAACTGCGCCACACTGGAATTACCGGTGCCGATGACCAGTATCTCGAAGCCCAGCTCCCGGGCTTTGATGGCGGCATCCGTCAGCAATTGTTTGCCAAGGCCTCTTCCCTGCCAGCTTTCGTGTACGGCAATATTTTTCACCTCGGCCTTTTTGTCACTGAGGGGCGTCAGCACGTATACGCCTACACGCACATCGCCGATCAGGGCCAGGTATACGCGGGAATCGCTGATATACGTATCAATCATCTCCCGGGAGGGGTCGGCCAGCAGCAACAGGTCATACGGAAGGGCGTCGTGCCGTTCCAGCAGTTGAATCGTCATATTTTCAGCAGCGGACATCATGCCGGGAAGATACATAAAAAGCCGGCATCAGAGTATGCCGGCTTTCTTCAGTGCACCTGTTACATTCACAATCAGTCCATGCACCGTGTCTTCATACGTGCCTTCCTGTTCATTGTTCACCCAACAGCAGAGCAGCGCTTTTACATTGCCGCCGTCGATACTGTCGAAACGTACGGTGCGGGGCCGGTTGGTCATTACCACCTTGCTTTGCCGTACGATGTCCAACATTATTTTTTCCGCCTCCGGCAGACGCTCACCGGCTGGTAAAGTAAACGTGAGGGTTATACGCCGCAGGGGCGTAAGGGAATGATTGATGATCGGTTTCTGAAAAATATCCTTGTTGGGAATGATCACATGTAATCCGTCGGCCGTGATCATAGTGGTGGAGCGCAGCCGGATATTATTGACCGTGCCGGTAAACCCGTTGGTTTCAATGATATGCCCCACTGCAAAAGGTTTGCGGAAAGTGATAAAGATCCCGGAGATAAAATTGGCAGTGAGGTCCTGGAAAGCGAAGCCCAATGCCAGGCCAATAATACCCGCACCGGCCAGCAGCGAGGTCACGGCTTTATCCAGCCGCAGCACGTTCAGTGAAATGAAGAGGCCCATCAGCAGCACCAGCAGGTAAACGGTGCTGGCTATCAGTCCGGAAATGGCCGCCGTTTCGGTAATTTTCCAGGCCAACCGGTTGGCGAAACCACGTAGCAGCCTGGCCAGCAGCCAGAACGCCACCAGTACAATAATGGCCACCACCAGGTTGGGTAACATCTTTATCGCCGCCGTGCCCCATCTGTATAACTTATCGAGTATCAGCGCCTGATAGCCGGTCCACTCGCCGGCCAGTATCGGAGAATAATGCATGACCTTCTTACCACAAATTTCGGGCAGAGGTCCACATCCCCCGTAAAACCAGGCTGTAGCCCGTTTTCATCGTGGAACAACCTACACAGATCATGAAAAAACCGGGATAAGAATACCCCGGTTTATCATTAACCTACAACTGTTATAAAAGATAAATATTTTATCAAAAAGATGGACCGTCACCACGGCAGCGGTGGTTTACCGGCACAGATACAGAATATGCTTTATGTTTTTACTGTTCATGCTGATATGCTACCAAAGGTTGCGTTTGTCACAGCAAAAGTAATGCAGCCAACGGTCACCGGCGTTGCACATTTCCCTGATTTTATTGTAATAAACAAAGAAAATGATCAGCGGCAACGGCATGGTTTTTTAGGCAGATAGGTGGAGAAAACAGCTCAATTATGAACCATTTCTCGTTAGAAGGAGAACATGTAAAGATAGACTATAGCAATCCGGCACTTCCTCCTGCCGCCAGGAATTTTATGCCCGATGTATACCGCGACGGACCTGAATATTTCTGCGTACTGGGTGCAGGATGTGATGCTGTTATCCTCGGAACTGGTAACTCCGTGGAAGAGGCTATCAATGCATGGGAAGAGGCCTACCATCTGAAGGCAGGCCGGTAGCGTACCGGTTTTATTGTTCATCTAAATCTCTTTTTTATGCCAGCGAAAGAAAAAACAACCGGCTCTGACCGTAGCAATGAGCACAAAAAGGTTACAGATGAAACGATGCATCCGCTTGATCCGCATGACAAACAGCGGACCTTGCAACAAAAAAGAGCAGAAGAAGATATACCGGAACAAACATTTATCGACGATGAAGAACTGGCAGGAGACGAACCGTTGACGGACGATCTGTAACTGACCTGGAAACATTTTTACAAGGGACCGCCGGAAAGCGGTCCCTTCGTATAGGCGGAATCGTTATTATGCCACTTCATACATAAAAAACGGATGCTGAAATCCGGCTTTCAGCAGGATGGGCCTGGCTACATTAAAGATTTTCACATCGCCCAGGTGCCCTTCCAGCCGGCCGTGATGGGCATGCCCATGGAAAGCCGCCGTTACCTTGCGCCGGGTCAGCGGCTCCGCCAGCCGCGACGATCCCAGGAAAGGAAAAATCTGCTCCGGCTCACCGGCGATGGTTTCCGACACCGGCGAGTAATGCAGCAGCACCAGCTTCTTTATTCCCGGATGTTCCTTTTCTATCTTCGCCAGCGCCCTGTCCAGGTGCAGCGCCTCGTCCACCGCCTCCTGCACAAACGCTTTCATGGCGCTCTCCCCGAACATGGCCAGCATATGGCCGTCGAACCCGCCGCCGAAGCCTTTCACCCCGGCAAAGCCGATATCATGCACCACAATGGCTTCCCCATCGAGGATATGCACATTGGCAATGCCCTGTATGATATTGCGGATAATTTTCTGACGCCCCTTTTCACAGTCATGGTTGCCCAACACCCCGATGACGGGGATATTGCACACCTTCAGCTCATCATACAACACCGCCGCCTCTGATTCGTCGCCGGTATCGGTAAGGTCGCCGCACATGAGCAGGATATCTGCTTTAGCAGACACTTCTTTGAAACAGTCGGTCCATTTGCCTTTGTCCTCTACCGTCACGTGCAGGTCGGCCACGGCGGCAATGCGGACAGGTTGTTTGGTTTCGGTCATGACTATACGGTTTTAATCGTGTAAGCTTTGTAATCCCATATTTTGATATCGATCTCATATTGCGTCTGATCAATAAAAGGGCCACGGCATACTTTCTCCACCGCCCTTGGCAGTTCATACTGCTGGCGGGCCCTGTCCATCAGCTCATCAAACAGCCAGCGCGGGATAACGTCCGGATAATCTGCCGGATATACGAACTGGAATATCAACAGTTGCGCCAGCAGCAGATGCCAGTGCTGGTCCAACCGGAAAAGCAGCCGTCTCCAGTCAAAATTTTTATGCCGGAGCAGGATATGGTTCACATCCGCCCCGTCGAAGCGTTCCCGGTTCTGTACATAAATCTTGCACCATACCAGCTCCTCGGGCGCCATCAGTTTCACTGACACGCCTTCAAACGTGGTGGTCACGGTATGCTGGTACCAGGTATCATCTACCCGGCAGATATTATTCACCGTATCAAAAATGATATCGATAAAATAGTCGCCCTTGTACACTTTGGCGAGCCATCGTACATCGGTCAGCTCTACACGATAACCGGGCTGTGCGGAAAAATATTGCAGAATTTTGGGGTGTTCGGTCCATTTACAGAAGATGTCCAGGTCTTTGGTATCCCGGTAGATACCGGTATAGAAGAACATGGCAAAAGCGCCGCCGAGCATGTAATCGGCGCCGCTGGCGTTCAGATGATGCAGTGCTTCCTGGTAAAAGGCGTGGGCTTCTCTGTTTGTTTCGTCCGGACAGGTTTTCATATCACCGTTTTTGATAACAGTGATAAAAACTATGCCTGTCCCTGATAACTCAGTGACACGGCAAATCCATGCCGGATGGGCAGTAAAATACCCATCCGGGCTAAGAAGGAATGAGGAAGAAAAGCAACAAAAGGCAGACAGCCATCCCAGCAGTTAGCTGGCCAGGGCCCTGTTGTATTTATTGCGGTACTCCTGCGGAGAGAGTCCCGTGATCTTTTTAAAGGTGGTACGGAATGCTTTGGTGTCGGTATAGCCTACTTTGTACATTACCTCGCTGACGTTTTCTGAACCTCTTTCCAGGCTGTTTTTAGCTGCTTCGATCTTTACGCGCTGCATATATTCCACAGCGGTATTGGAGGTGGCTTTCTTAAAACGTCTTTCCAGGTTTCTGCGGCTGAGGGAGAACATGGTGGCCAGCTGGTCTACCGTGATTCTTTCGGAGAAATTCTGTTCGATGTATTCCTGGGCTTTGCGGATAGGTTCATCATCATGCCCTTTCTGGCCTTCGAAGATGATAAAGGGGGATTGGTTGCTGCGTTCGAATTCAATTTCGAACATCTTGGAACAGAGGATCGCCAGTTCCTTGCCGGCATACTTCTCCACCAGGTAGATGATCAGGTTGTAGAAAGATGCCGCCCCGCCGCTGGAGTAGATGCCTCCTTCGTCGGTGATGATTTTCTCTGACACCAGTGTTACATCCGGGAACATCTTGCGGAAGTGATTGGCGGCAAACCAGTGCGTGGAACATTTTTTACCGTCCAGCAAACCGGTAGATGCCAGCAGGAAAGCGCCTACGCATAAACTGGCCACTTCAGCGCCCTTATGATGCTGCTTAACAATCCAGGGAAAAAACTCCTGGTTCATACTGATGACCTGCTGCATGTCGCCATTGACCGCCGGAATAACAATCAGGTCTGTCTGACTGACATCATCCAGGGTAAGGTCCGGCGTAACAGCAAAAAGACGGTGGTAGGTTTCTGGATCCCGTGCAAGGCCCACCAGTTGCACTTTAAATAAAGGGGATCTGCCCGATGCGGCCAGAAAGTCATTGACCTTGTTAAACACAGTAAATGAGCCTTCGATGCAAGATAGGGCTACATCACCTTTGGGGACGAGGATGGATATGTGTTTCATGTACCAAATATAGAGAAAACCGATGTCGTAAACAACCTCCTTTTTTGTCGTAATGGAGGCCCCCGGATATTAAAATACGACAGTAAGTTTGCAGTCAACAATTACTACATGAGCTACCGGATAACAAAAATAATGGGGACGGTCATTGCTGCGTACAGGCGCGGTCAGGAGGACCCTTTGTTTGACTGGCTGGTGGAGGATGTGCAGTTACTGCTGCGGGAGATAGTGATTGCTGCCCACCAGCTGTTCCGGTGAGCAGCAAAAAAAGTATTATAATTCGCGGATCCAGATATTACGGAAGCTCAGCGGCTCGCTCTTATCCCCATGGGCCTGCAGCTTGATAGGGCTCGGACCATGCGCCTCCCGATACCCGGGAGCGCCGATGTACTG
This sequence comes from uncultured Chitinophaga sp., assembly GCF_946479755.1. The sequence goes on from NZ_CAMLHC010000005.1 coordinate 163,012, forward strand.
GGTTGGCCCTTTCAGTTCCACATTGTTCTGTACCAACACGCCGTTGAACAGTACGGTCACCCTGGCCGGACTTACCAGTTTACCATCACTGCCGAATACCGGCGCGGTCCAGATCACGTCATACGCCTGCCACTCTCCGGGTTTATTGGTCGGATTGGCCAGCGGAACATGTTGTTTGTAGATACTGGCGGCCATACCGTTAGTATAGGTCTTGTTGTTATAGGAGTCCAGCACCTGCAATTCATACCCGGCATCACCTTTACCGATGGAAGCCAGGAATACGCCGCTGTTCCCCCTGCCCTGGCCGGTGCCGGTAATATTGGCCGGTACCCGCCATTCGATATGCAACTGGTAGTTGTTGAACGCTTTTTTGGTTTCGATATTACCCACCTGTTTGTTGACCGTCAGCACGCCTTTAGACACGTTCCATTTGGCAGGTGTATTCCTGTCGTCGGCCATCACCCACTGGTCGAGGTTAGTACCGTTAAACAGGATGATCGCGTCGGAAGGTGCTTCACCACATTTTTTGCCTGGCTTTACTTCCGGCGGTACCGGTGTATATACTTCCGTGTCTTCCGGTTTGGCTTTCTGGTCCTGCGCCTGCGCCATATAACATCCGCCGGCTAAGAGGGCGGTCAGTATTATTTTTCCTTTCATAAATATTTTGTTGTGTTAGATAGATGATCACTTTTTACCTGCATTCAGCATCTGTTGGACGAGCTGTTGCCATTCTGCATCCAGTCCTATAGCTGGACTTTTTTCTCCGGCCCTGCGGTACCAGTAGTCTGCATTCCACTGATCGCCCTCTACACGATGCAGATAGGCGTGAATATGGGCTGCATCACGGTCAGGCAAATCCTGTACCAGCTCATGCGCCTGGTCCCAGTTGCCTTTGCCCGCATACCACAATGCCTGCAAATACACCGTCAACCCGTCAGGGGGCCGGGCAGCATTCATGGCAGTCATAAATGTTTGAAAATCCATGGTGAAGTTATTTTTTACGTGGAATTAATTTTAACCCGCACAAGATAGTTATTAAAATGCATTGTCGCAATGCGCCCGCTGAAAAGTCAGTCTTACACCCCTTAAGGGTGGTAAAATGGTAGTAGGTTTGCATCAAAACCCATCTACTATGCGTCAGGAACTCGTTAATGAAATAGCAGCCACCGGCAACGCCTTGCTGAAAACCATTTCTTCCTTTTCAGAGGAACAACTCAACGCCCTTCCGTTTGAAGGCAGCTGGACGGCCGGACAGGTAGCCGAGCATGTCGTGAAAGCCGGCGATTGCGGCATTCTCTATGGCAACACAGCGCCCACCGACCGGCAGCCGGACGAGAAAGCGCCCGCTATCCGCGACCTGTTTCTGAACTACACGCTCAAATTCCAGGCAGCAGAAGATATACTGCCCACACAGGAAAGCCACCAGAAAGCGGCGCTGCTGCAAGACCTGCAGCAAACATGGGACAAGGTGATCGCCGCCGCGCAAACCATACCGCTGGAAGATACCTGCCTCGATTTTGAAGTACCCGGCTTCGGTCCGCTCACCCGCTACGAATGGCTGCAGCTGATCAACGTACATACCCAACGGCATGTCCATCAGCTGGAAAATATCAAAGCACGACTGGCAGCAGCCTGATCACTTAAATGCTGCCAGTTCTTTATCCGGTTCCGGGCTGTTGCGCAGGTGTGATTTCCGTATAGCCGCATCCGGTATCCAGCGGAACAGCCAGGAGAAACCGTACCTGCGGTGATCGTAGAGCGGCGTATCATAAGCTTTGTCCTGCATCGCCTGCTGTAAGGATATACATTGATAGCCGCGTTGCTGCAAGGCCTTCACCAGCACGGTGTAATAGTCGGCGTTCAGCTGGTTCACATGGCAGAGGTACACCTGTGGTATATCACGCCCAAATACTTCACGGGCCAGCTGCTCAAAATAATCAAAGGAAAACAGCGTGTAACGGATATAAGCTTCGCCTATCGCTTTCGCCTTGTGGTGGTCTTTCTTTTTTAAGGCCTCCTGGTAGGCCTGTTCAAACATATAATCGCTGCTCTCTACGGTAAAGGGCACAGCGGTATACCCTTTCTCTTTCAGATAACCAATGGTCGCCGCCTGTGCCAGGCTGTCCTTCCCCATGGCATTGAACGGGAACCGGAAGTAAGGCACTGGTTTGTCTTTGGCCACCGCCCTGATAATATAATCATTGATCGTTACCTCCATCTTAAAGCTATCCAGCGGCAACGCCGCGCAGTCAGGATGGTTCAGGGTGTGGCTGCCCAGCGTTACCAGCGGATGATCGGCCCATTTTTTCAGCAGCAGCTGGTTATCAGGAGCGATGCAGTGGGCGCCGTTGATAAAAACGCTCACCGGTGTACGCAGCGCGCTTATCTGCTGCAGCAGCTTTTCATTGGTCGCTTTTCGTTGAGCGGCAGTATAGTATCCCGGCAAAGCCATTACGGGCGCATCATCCATGGTAATAGCCACCTGTTGCTGCGCGAAAGAAAACAAAGGAAAAAACAGAAAGAGAAGACGCTTCATAGAAAGTAAGATAAAAAAATATCCCAGTTATCAAGGCATAATATTAACAAAGCATATAGGAATCATAGCATAACTTGGACCATGCTCCAGATAAAACAATTCAGGAAATTTTACCATCATCGGCTGGTCCTTTCCGTCAGCGATTTTAGCATTGACCGGGGGATTTATTGGATCAAAGGCGCCAATGGCTCCGGTAAAAGTACTTTACTGCGGTCCATCGCCGGCATCCTGCACTTTGAAGGGGATATCATCCTGCACGACAAACTGTTGCTCAAAAAACACACACGGGCTTACCGCAACGAGGTCAATTTTGCAGAGGCGGAGCCTGTGTTTCCGCCTTATCTCAGCGGCAAAGAGATGATCGCGCTTTTTGCCAGCGCCAAAAATGCCGCTGCCACGCAGGCGGAGCAATATATCGACGCCATGCAGATGCAGGCTTACATCACCGATCCCATCAACACCTATTCCAGCGGCATGCTCAAGAAATTATCACTGGTACTGGCTTTTATTGGCAGACCTTCGCTGGTCCTGCTGGACGAGCCGCTGATCACCATGGACCAGCCTTCGCTCGGAGTATTATACAGCTGGATCAGGGAAAGCCGGGAGCAGGGCGTTAGTTTCCTGTTGTCATCGCATCAGTCGCCGGAAGAACAGGCACTCCCCATGACAGCTACCTTGCAGGTGGAAGCACAAACGCTTAAGCTGGAAACGCCATGAAACATCCGGTATCTGTTTTGCTGACACGCGTGTTCGCTTATGGATTTTATAAAGTCCATGCCGGCATACTCCTGTTCCTGTTCGTGACGTTTGTCAGCTATGCCTTTTTCATCAATACCGCGGGTGATATTCTTCCCAGCGCCATGGCCTATTTTCAGCAACTGATTACCATTACGCTGGTCAGCAATCCTTTCATCCTGTTACTATTTTTTATTACCTGCCTGGTATACAATATCAAAAGCTGGCAATATGTACTGTCGCAGCTTTCAGCGCCGGAGCAACAGTTTATATTTTACAGCACCAATGCCATGCCTCCCGGGAAACAATTTTTCAGCTGGTTTCGCGTACAGCTGCATATCAATATCCCTGCTTTCGCCTATGGTCTTTTTGCGCTCTTTATCGGTTTTCTATGGCATCATTACCTGTTGCCTGTCCTCCTGTTTGTTTATCTCTTACTGCTGACAGCTGCGGGGGCGTTGATCTATTTCCGGCAGGCCAATCGTTTTGCCGGCCAGGCCGCTTCCCCGGTGCTGTTATGGATAAGCCGCCAGTGGAAAAAACCACTCCCTGCTATATTCCTCTATCACATTGCCGCGCGTCATAAACTCAGCTATGCTATTACCAAGGCTATTACCGCGCTGATTATCGGGTCCGGCCTGTTCCGGCTGCTGGAGAATCCGCAACAGGATCTGCGGGCCGCCGGCGCATCGGTACTGTTCATTACACTGGCGCATAGTGTGCTGATATTCCAGGAACAAGACTTTGAGCGGTATTACCTGCGATTTACGAGAAATTTCCCGTACAGCATCCCCCGCGTTTATCTATCCTCCGTACTAACGCATGTATTATTGCTGCTACCCGAGCTAACGTGGCTGCTGCTGGCCTTTCCGCCTGCTATGAATCTGATACTGGTGCCGTCGCTGATCGTTTATGTGCAGCTATTACGGAGCCTCTGTTACCGCTACCCCGTTACCATGAGAAGCTACTTATCGGTGACTTTTTTGCTCTCCGGCCTTCTCTTCTGGTGTATCATGTTTGGTGGAATTTACTGGCTCTTCCCCTGCTGTTTCATCGCTTCCACCCTGTTTACCGTTTGGGGATACTATCGGCAGGAGTAATATTTAATCAATTTCAATAAATATTTATCGAAAATCAATAAATTTATGTATTTTAGTGGGGTTAAACCGCAAAACTCCATTATTATGAAAGTTAACACCACCCAGGTACTGAAAATTCTCTACGTCCTGTCATGGATCATCTTTGTAGGTATATGTATTCAAGCCGGCGGCTTTATCACCAATGCTGTTTTTGCGCTCGCGAAACCATCGGTGGTAAAAAATCTATATCACGAAGCGGACCTGTCTGCGTTGCTGCAATTCAGCATCGCGCACTTTTTCACCTTGCTGACGGTCATGAGCATCGTCGCTGTATTAAAGGCGACCCTGTTTTACCAGATCATTACCCTGTTAACAGCAAAAAAGCTGAACCTTGCGCAACCGTTCAACAGCACGGTGGGACGTTTCATCATCAGGTTATCCTACCTGTCGTTTCTGATCGGACTGTTTTCCTGGTGCGGTGTAAAGTACGGCGCATGGCTGGCGGAGCAGGGCGTCAAAATGCCGGATGTGCAGTATTTAAGCATCGGCGGCGCCGATGTATGGCTGTTTATGGGCGTGATCATTTTCGTCATCGCGCAGATCTTTAAGAGAGGCATTGAATTGCAAACCGAAAACGAATTAACTGTATAGCTATGGCAATTATCGTAAACCTGGATGTCATGATGGCCAAAAGGAAAATGTCTTTAAACGAACTGTCGGAAAAAGTGGGGCTCACCCTGGCCAACCTGTCTATCCTGAAAACAGGCAAAGCCAAAGCAGTGCGTTTCAGCACGCTGGACGCTATCTGCAAAGCGCTGGACTGCCAGCCGGCGGATATCCTGGAATACCAGCAGGACGAAGCATAAGCGTATCTTGTCAGCCATCATAGGCTATCCGGAATTCACCATCTTTAGGTAATTCCTTCATGCTCCGTATAACCGGCGCCGTTACCTCCATATCGGCGGTATACCAATAAGCCTCTCCTTCCACCACCTGGTAAGCCAGGCGCGCCATGGCGATGCCTTCCTTCCCCTGTGGCACAGACAGTCCGCTCCACGCCACGAAGTCCTGCAGCCGTGCCGGACCGCGGCTGCGGAAATAACGGTCGGTCAGCAGCCACAGGGCTTCTGCGGCATCATAGTGCCTGGAGGTATGCGGCTGCAGCTGATAGGTAAAGGTGTTCCCTGCCAGCGGGCCGTTACGGATCACGCCTTCCAGCTCTGCGTCCATCAGGAGAAAAGGCATCCGCAGGTCCTGCGGACCTAGTCCCAGTACCGGTGTCAGTTGCGCGCGGGTCAGTTGCTGCCCGTCGCGGAGCGCTGTCTCCAGCCGGCGGCGGCTCTGTTTCAGCAAAGCCGCATCGATGCCCAGCATCCGGTGTAAGCGCCGACCCGCCTGCTGTACACCGGGTAACGTGAACGGCTGTATCCGCACGCTGTCTGCAGCCGTCACCAGCGCGGGCAGCGGCTTTAGCAGAAAACTGCGCCGCAGCAGTCCCTCGTTGACCAGCCGGTCGGTATCGTTGTAACGGGGCGCCAGCAGCCGTGCTGCAATGCTCCGTTTGGCGGTGGCATAATCCTCCGCCTGTACACATCCCATCCACTGCACCACTGTTGCGGCCGATGTATGGGAACTGCCACCGAGCAGCTGGTTGCGCAGCCGGTGACGCATAATGTCGCTGTCTGTCATAAGCCCTGCATCATCATTTATCACAAAGCTAAAAGCGGTATGTGACAACAGTATGTCAGCTGGGTTACTTTTCTTCCATTTTAGCCAGGATATGGCGGTCTACATAAAAAGTCCCGAACGGGATCATACAGGCCAGCAACACTTTCCAGGTGGTGGTGCGGAAGGCCCATTTATAGGCCACACCCACGCTGATGGTATTAATGACGAAAAACACGAACAGCAGTCCGTGTACCGGCCCTATGGCCTTTACCAGCGCCGGGTTCTGCGCGAAATACTTCATGGGCACGGCGATACCGATGAGCAACAATAAAGAAACCCCTTCCAGCAGGCCTAACAGCCGCAGCCTGCCCAATTGTGTGGTGAAAAATCTGGTCATAACTAAAACATTCGGATATATGGCCGGTGGGCCAGTGGAGAAAAAGGCCAGGGTATGGCCGCCAGTATCAGTAACAGCGCCAGCAAAAACCAGATGGCCATCGTCCTGAATTTTCGTGTATCCGCCGCCTGCCGTTTGGCCGCAGCGCTGCCGATGGTGAGCAGGATCACGGCCACCGTCATCAGCAACACATGTATCCACCCGAAAAAACGGAATTCAAAAGGCATAGCCGCCTCTTTGGCATGGACCCGGAAATAAGCGGTGAGCGGACTTTGAAAATACAGGATATAACCTATCAGCAGCTGTACGTGCGCGATGGTAGCTGTCAGATGCCGTACCAGGTTGTCCTGGCGGGTAAAGGACCTGCGGCCCGCCCATCCGGCCACGCCCCTTCCGATGGCATAGAGGAGGCCTGTCAGCAGCAACCAGCGGGTAACGCTGTGCAAAAATAAAAGCATGGAATACATGCTGCAAAATTGAGGAGGAATGCAGCGGTCCGTTAGGACAGAAAAAGCATGTTTCAGGACTTTTCAATCCTGCTTCGGAATTCCGTTGGCGTGATACCCTCATATTTTTTAAACAGCCGGGCGAAGTAAGACGCATCTTCTATGCCTACTGCCAGCGCCACCTCACTGACGGACATCTCTTTCTGCGACAATAACATTTTGGCTTCCAGCACCGTCGCCTCTGCGATCCAGCGGGTGGGCGTTTTGCCGGTCACCATTTTAACGGTTTTATTGAGATGATTGGGCGTGATGTGTAACGCCGCCGCCAGGTCGGTCACCAGCCGCCATCGGGGCATACCGCCGAAAAGCAGGTCGCGGAAACGGTTCGTGAGCTGCAGCGCCACCGTCCCCTCCGGCCGCTGCAAGGGTTGATATACCGCATTTACCTCGCTCAGCAAAGTGATCAGGTAGGACTGGATAATATTCGGACGGGCAATGCCCTGCTGCCGGTATTCATAGTACAAACGCTCCAGCAGCTGCCGGATAAAACCGGCTGTCTGGCTGTCGGGGCGCACGGCAGGATGGCCCCAGCTGCGCAGGCATTCAAAATCTTTCAGCAGCATACTGCTGAGAAAACGGCCCATCAGCATGTCGTCATGAAAACCATACAGGTAACCTTTGTTTACCTGTCCGCCGGTGAAAGAAAACAGCTGCCCGGCAGCCACAAACAACAGCTCATTTGCATAGATAGTATACGTTTCACTGCCCACTTTCATAAAGGCGCTGCCTTCCGTCAGAAAGAGGCAGAAATGCATGGCCGATCTCGAAGCCGGCACCTTGCCTTTCACATGCGGATACATGTCCTCCAGCTTCACGATAAAAAATTTTTCCCGGCCTCCGCTAAATACCGATTGCCTGTCCATTCCCGGCATATAGGCCGCTGTAAAGGCTGCGGGGTCGTCTATACTGATGGTTTTTTCCGGCATTGTCCAACAGGTATTAAATTATTTACATACTTTAGTACCTAGGTAGACGTTTATATACCACACATATTTTATGAAGAAGTATTTTATTTACCTGTTGCCTGTATGCATGACCATTGCCTGTGCTGACCGAAATAACCAACAAGGGAAGACCGACACCACAACAGCTACTGTCAACAACGCACCACCTGCCGCCAATAACGCGCAGGCTCCGGCTACATCCGGCAACGACACCGATGCAGCGCCCGGCTGGGCAGATTCACTGATCCTGGCCTATGCGCAGGAAACCAGCAATGAACTGATCCGTTACGCCGTCAAAGACAAAACACTCGAATGGATGCTGGACCGGACCGAGGAAACCGATTCGGCGACATACCTGATTTACCATCTCGGTCATCACATGGAAGAACCGGACCATTCCGATCCCCGCTTCGTGACCGACGGTTGGGTGTATATCAACAAAGCAACAAGAAAACTTTACGAATACGATCTGCCGGCAGACAGCCTGATTCCCTGGCAGAAAAAATAATTAACGCAATGATGGTGGAGGAAGCAGCTCCACAGGTTCTTCCTTCACCACTGCTATCAACGCGTGTATCAGCCCTTTCACTTTTTCCAGTGTAGCCGCATCCGTTATCACCCCTTCCTGGTTCAGCTTCGTTTTCACCGCGGAAATCACCAGCTGCGCATCCGTAGCGATCTTCGATTCAATTATCAGTAAAGTACCCAGCAACGACGCGTGTGCTTTGACGCCGGAAGTGCCGGCTGTAATCAGCGCGACCGGCTTTTTCGAAAACTCCATGGAAGACACCGTCCAGTCGATCGCATTTTTCAGCGTGCCGGGCACACCAATGGCATATTCCGGCGAACAGATCAGTACTGCATCCGCGGCACGCAGTCTTTCACGAAAGGCTGTCACCGCTGCCGGCGGCGTGTCCTGGTCAAGGTCAGGATTAAAATGCGGGATATCCGTCAACCCTTCGAACAGCTGTACATCTGCCACATCTGCCGCCAAAACGGCAATAGCCTGTATCAGCTGGTGATTGGAGGACTGTTGCCGGGTGCTGCCGGAAATAGCGAGTAACTGTATTTTATGGGACATGCGGTCGATTCTTTTTTACCGCCCAAAAATACGAAACCCCGGCTGCATACAACCGGGGTTTGATTTTTTTATGCTGTCCGTTTCAGATGCTGCATCGCTGTGATGATATCCAGCATCAGTTCTTCACTGGCGAATACATCATGCATCCACGGGTCAATAGATTCAAACAGGTAATACTGTCCCACACGGTACAAACGGGAATACCCGTCTATATCGGCCAGCTGACGCAGCAGCTCCACCTTCCGTCCTGTCGTTGCCTGTGGTAACGCCAACGGATATAGGCGGCGGACATCGTCTTCTGTCCAGCCTTCTCCCAGCATAGACTGCAATGAGGGTGCATCGAGCAGCCCGGCCTCGCGGAGGCAATCTCCTTCAAAGTTCATGAACGCTTATTTTATCTTCACTACAAAAAGTTGCGGAGAGACATCTCCCGGGCGAAGCCCTGATAAATTGATCACAAAATCCTTCCCCTCCTGTTGTCCTTTGATTGATTTGCTGCAACCCAGAATGCTACAGGTGGCATTCTTGGGAGCGGTATAGTTACGGATGCGCAGTTGTTGTTCAAAACGTGGCACTATGCAATATAAGGCATCTTTCCCGGTAGTGAAAAACATTTCTATATGTGCGTGCGCTGCCGACGGTTGCACCATAGCAGCGATATTATAACCGGACATATAGCTGGCTGCTTTCACCTCCGGACGCTTGCCGCTGCTCCATTGCCGGGTCTCTTTCCAGGCTTTGGTTTCATAGATGGCCTCTCCGTTCACTTTCAGCCACGTGCCCATGTCCAGCAAACGTTGCTGCATGATCACAGGGATACGTCCGTCTGCCGTTGGACCGATGTCCAGCAACAGGTTACCACCGCGGGACACGATGTCCGTCAGCAACAACAACAGGTCGTTGCTCTTTTTATAATCGTCGGCTGTCTCCATCCGGTTGTAACCGTAAGACTGTCCGATGCCCTGGCTCTCTTCCCATACCACGCCCGGCTGCATGCCACTGCCATACTCCGATGTCAGGTAAGTGGCGCCGTTGTTTTTGCCACGCGTATTACTGCCCCAGCGGTCATCCACCGCTACTTCATCCTTCACCGGCGATTCGTTGTACAGCCATGCCAGCAGCTCCGTGCTGTGCCACGCCGTGTCCGACATCTCCCATTCCCCGTCAGAAAAAATAACGGAAGGCTTGTAGCGGGTCACCAGGTCTTTGAACTGCGGCATCATCACTTCTTTCACGTATCGCTGTTTGTCTGATGTATACAACGGGTTGAACCATTCATACAAAGAGTAATAATATCCCATTCGCAAACCGGCCTTCCGCACCGCTGCCGTCAGATCGCCCAGCAAATCACGTTTAGGCGTCCCCGTTACTGCATTCCACGGACGGTCCCACGAGGCATCGGCCTCTTTGTTATCCCACAAACAATAGCCTTCATGATGTTTGGAAGTCAGCACCACATAACGGGCGCCGGAGCGTTTGAAAACATCGGCCCACTGCGCGGGATCAAAAAGGGAGGCGGTAAATTGTTTCTCCAGCTGCTGGTAAGGTACATCGCGCCCGTACTGCTGATCGTGGAAAGCCCGCACTTTCGCATGGCTCCCCTCTTTTGTGCCGTCGAGGTTGTACCAGTACCATTCGGAATAACCGCCCGGCCCTACAACAGCAAAAGATGGTACGGCATAAACGCCCCAATGGATAAAGATGCCGAACTTGGCTTCATTAAACCAGGCAGGAATACCCCGCTTGTTCAGGGAGTTCCAGTCAGCCGTATATTTTTGCGCAAAGAGTGTGGAAAAACTGCATAGCACCAAGGCCATGCCTGATAGCATTTTCTTCATGAATAATGGAATTTTAGCAGTAACGTGAAACCCGTACTTTACCGGTAATAAATATATACACCACGCCGGCTAATTCCAAATATGTAACCTTTTTCAAACACGGAGCGTTATCACCGCATGAAAAGAATTTTATGGTGGTACGCTCTTACAACACCTCGCTGCCGCTGGTGTCCTCCAGATAAATAAGGGCGTCATAGGCATCTGGCAATATGTTGTATTCAAACTGTGCGTTGTCGCCATCCATCGCTATCGACCCAATACTTCGTAAACGGGCGTGGCGCAACAACCACGATGCTGGCTCGTCCTGCAACTGCCGCTTACGAATATCCAGGACAAAATTACCCAGACCGCTGGCTTGCGCATACTGTTCAAAAGAACGCGGCACCGGCGCTGCCAGCACGTTATCCCGCTTTAACTCGCCTTTTCTGATCGCTGTATAGGTTCCTTTGGTTGTACTAAAACCAATCACGACCATCTTCTTTTTGAATGCCCTGTCGAGCTGCCCGCCCATCACCGCGGGATGTTTGCTGACATGACCGTTATGCGCCCACAGTACCATCTTCTGATCAGGATAACGTTTGGCCAGCCATTCAATATTTTCCGCCATGGCCTGGTCGCGAATATTAAAACTGCTACCATGCTGGGTAGCGAGTGAAAAATATTGCTGCAATACCACCAGGTTACGCGTCTGCCATTCCACTATACTGTCGCCTGCCTGTAGTGCATACCGCTGACGGTTCTTCTTCAGCAATGCCCCTGTCTGCGCCAGCCAATCCTTTAAGCGTGCGTTGTCTTCGCGACCCGGCGTCTGCGCCGGGCCAGCTGCCCTTAATTGTTCGCAGTACCGCACCACCGAATCCATCAGTGGTTTAAGGTCCGTAGCATACTGTGTGGCAAACTGCTGGAGGTTATCACAGGCGCCTTTGCTGAACTGCATGTCAAAACCGGTAAACTGCACCATCTTATCCGGATGCGCGATATTGTAGGCCCGCATCCATTTCGCCATCGCCAGCACTTCTCTGGTATGCCAGGTCCAGAAGTATAGCGCATCCAGTCCTTTCTCTGCGGTGCCTTTACCATATAACACATATTCATTCATGATATTGGTCTCCGGCAGATTGGCTTCTATCGCAAAAATCCGAAATCCCATTTCCGTTACCAGGAACTCCAGCAGCCGGTGTTTCATCCGGAATACTTCGCCCGAACCATGTGTACATTCTCCCAAGGCCACTATGCGCGCATCACCGATCAATGGTTTCAGGCCCTGCAAATCGTCACTGCCATGACCGGCATCTACTGTTTTCAAGGGTATCGCATGGGTTTTCAACCAGTTCAGCTCCGCTGTCTTCCCGGCGATATCTTCCGGCGGAATTAACTGCACATTTTTACCATCAACAAACAAGGAAAGGCTGTCCATCCACATCCGTCCTTTCCCTGTCAGCAAACCGCCTAAAGTAATCTGCGTAGCCTGCTTGTCCAGCTTTAATATGATCTCATAAAGCGTCCACGGCGTGGTGCCTGTAATACCACGCCGGCGCATATTATCGAAAGCACCGGTGCCGTCCACGCGCATCCACAGTCCCGCCCAGCCGCCTTCTACAGCTTCTGTACGAACATAACCACGCAGCTTCACTGTTTTGCCATAAAAATCAACCGGTATTACATAAGCCGTCACGCCAGGCGTTTGGGCGCGGCTGCTGTCTTTCGTTAACCGGATGGCATACCGCCCGGAGTACGCCATGGCACTGTCCGTCGACACGCGGCTGTCATTTTCCGGCGTGGCCACAAATGCTGTCCAGCCGGCAGGCAATGCCGTTCGTGCATCGATTGTCTCCATGTCCAGGTTATAACGTTGCTGCGCGCTCAGCAGAAAAGGTGTTGATATTAACAATAAAAGCAGGATTTTCTTCATAGCGGATAACAGATCTTGGCACTGCTAATTTAACTGTCAGCCCTCATAAAAATGCTGTCATTGTCTTTTTTTTAACCGACAGGACAATTTGATTCTAATGTTATTTTAATGTATAGCTACCCCTGCGGCACCGTTTTTGTGGCCTGCGCGCCTATGTGGAATGATATATTAGAAAAAACGGACCATTTGCCCAACATCCTGTGGGACCTGATGTTGGTGGGCATTTCAGTAATTGCGGGATGGCTGATCAAGTTTCTGCTATCGCTCTTCCTGCGCAGGACAACGGTAAAAGAAGGAGACTTCTCACTGATACACAGCGTGCTCTTTCATCTGGGAAAAGCATTCAATTTTTTCCTGCCCCTGCTCATCCTCAACATGCTGATGCCCCTTATGCGGGTACCGGCAAAAGATGAAGTGCTGCTGAACCGCGTAGTGGAAATCGCATTAACGCTCTCTTTCGCAGCGCTGCTGATCGGCGCCATCAAAGTATTGGAAGATTATGTATACCACACATACGACCTCAAGAAAACCAACAACCTGAAAGAGCGGAAGATACGTACCCAGCTGCAGTTTGTACGCAAACTGGCTATTTCTGTGATATTAATACTTACGGCCTGCGCCATCCTGCTGAGCTTCGACAGCCTGCGTAAACTGGGAGCAGGACTCCTTACCGGTGTAGGTGTTAGCGGTATCATCATCGGTTTTGCTGCGCAGAAATCGCTCGGCAACCTGCTCGCCGGCTTTCAGATCGCTTTTACACAGCCTATCCGTATCGATGACGTATTGGTAGTGGAAGGGGAATGGGGACGTGTGGAGGAAATTACCCTCACTTACGTAGTGCTTAGTATCTGGGACCAGCGCCGGCTCATCCTGCCTATTAATTATTTTATAGAGAAACCTTTTCAGAACTGGACCAGAACCAGTTCTGAAATATTAGGCACCGCTTTCTTCTATCTCGATTATTGCGCACCGGTGGATAAAATCCGCGCTGAGTTTAACCGGTTGCTGCAGGCTTCTCCGTTATGGGACAGGCGCGCCAGCGCATTGCAGGTAACGAACACGACTGAACGGACCATCGAAGTAAGGACGCTCATGAGTGCCGCCACATCCGGCAATGCCTTTGACCTGCGCTGTTATATGCGCGAAGAACTCGTGAAATTTATCCGGGAAAATCACCCTGAATGTTTACCTAAAACAAGGGCGATCGTCTCGCAAAGCTAGCTAAGATCTTAGCGAGTAATAAGAACGCAAAGGTCCGGAGATCAATTGGTATCTTATCTCGCAAAGCAAGCCAAGATTTTTGCGCTCTTACCACTCGCTAAGATCTTAGCTAGCTTTGCGAGATGATTTTGCGGAGGATGCCCACCGCCTGTTCCAGTTCCGACGGATTGGACGACGCGAAACCCAGCCTGGTGTGATTTAATTTCACACCGGGCCCGTCGAAGGTATGCCCGTCGTAAAAATAAAGTCCCTGCTGCAGGGCTTTCTCCGCCAGCGTTTTCAGGTTGATGCGGGGATCAAAGCCGGTCCATACCGCGAGACCACCTACCGGTACCTGGAAGTGCACATCGTTGCCCAGCTCGGAGCGCAGCAGTTCACAGAAAATGTCTCTGCGCTCCCGGTACAAACGCAACGATTTGCGGAGGTGCCGGTGGATAACGCCGCTCTGCAACAATGCCGCAAAAGCATTCTCCAGCATCAGATCGCCCTGGCGATCTACAATACGCCGCAGCTTCGCCAGGTAGTTGATCACATTCTCAGACCCTACGAGGTAGCCTACACGAAAAGCCGGGGAAATGGCTTTGGTGAACGATCCGCCGTACATCACCATACCCGCTTTGTCTGCGCTGGCCAGCGGCGCCAACGGCTTGCTCAGGTAATGAAAATCGTAGTCATAATCATCTTCAAAAATAATGAAGCCGTATTTTTCGGATAGCCGTAACAGCTGTAAACGCCTGTCTGTCCGCAGCACCACCGTGGTGGGATAATGGTGATGCGGCGTTACATATACCATGCGTACTTTTTTCTGTTGACAAATACGTTCCAGCGCATCGGTGTCCATCCCGTATTCATCTACCGGCACGGTATGCAGCTGGGCGCCGGCCTGTTTGAAATTGGCCGCGGCACCTGCCCAGGACATGCTGGCGCTCACCACATGGTCTCCTTTGCTTACCAGCCCGGTGGCTACCAGGAAGAATCCCATGATGGTGCCTCTGACGATCAGGATATTTTCAGCGGTAGTATTGAGCCCGCGTGTTTCGTTGAGATATTCGGACAACTCCTGACGCAGGCGGGAGGCGCCGGTGGTGTCGCCATAGCCGAGGCGCACATAGGGGTTGCCGTTGAGCAACTGACTGCGGTAGTTACGCGTCAGCTCATCCAGCGGGGCGAGGCGGGCATCGGGGAAACCGTCGTCCAGGTGCAGCTGGCTGTAGGCCTTCATCACCGGGCGGTTGAGGTGTTCCGGCACCGTGAACGGGAAACCTGCCGTCCGCAGGGGGTTGAAAGTGGCCTCCTCGCTGGCCGTCAGCGTCTGTAGTTCTGTTTTAGGAAGATGGCGGGCCACGAAAGTACCGCTGCCGGTATGGCTTTCCAGCCAGCCCTGCGCCAGCAGCTCGTCATAGGCACGTACGACCGTCTTGCGGTGCAGCTGCAGTTTCTCGGCCATTTCGCGGCTGCTGGGCAGCCGTTGACCGGCGTGCAGGGGGCCGGTCCGGATAAATCCCATCAATTGATTGGCCAGCTGCAGGTACACTGGCTGCTTGTCATCCCGGTCTAATTGTAACAGGGAGAAAATTGGACTACTCATTTTATCTGAATCGGATGATAACACCGAGCCAATAAAGGTACAACTTTGTGAAAAATTACAACGACATGCAACCTATTCCCCCACATCTCACCCCCAGCCGCTATCCCAAGAGGGCTTCCTACGACCGGGATGCCATTCACGCCATCCTGGACGAAGCCCTCGTGTGTACAGTTAGTTTTACGCTGGATAATAAACCGTTTGCCATTCCCACCGGCTTTGTACGCCATGAGGACAAAATATATATCCACGGTTCCGTGGGCAGCCATTTCATCCGCGAAATAGAAAAGGGACTACCGGTATGCATCACCGTTACCCTGCTGGATGCCATCGTAGTGTCCAAATCTGCTTTCAACCATTCGATGAACTACCGCTCCGTCATCCTGTTTGCCACCCCGGAAAAAATTGAGGACCCGCAGCAGAAAACCGAAGCCTTCCGCTGGCTTACGGAGAAGTTCGTCCCCAACAGCTGGGACTACCTGCAGCCCGTCAAAGAGAGCGAAGTCCGGAAAACGACCATCCTGGCCTTCTCCCTCGAAGAAGCCTCCGCTAAAATACGCACCGGCATGCCCGGCGAAGATGAATACAAAGACCTGCCCATCTGGTCCGGCATCATCCCGCTGGAAACACTGCGACTGACGCCGGTGACGGAAGACCTCAGCGAAGGAATACCGTTGCCCCCACATTTGTTGTAATAGCACATACCCCTGATTCCCCTGCTAACGAAGATCAAAGCAAAGATGAACAAGATGACCCAACAGATGAAAGCAAACACACGATACATACCAGCCCTGCACTGATCTTCGCTATCAGGGGAATCACTCGTAACCCCGGGCATCAGCCCGGGGTTAATTATAATTTGCGGGATGCGGATATAATAGATATCTTGTAGGATATCAGAACTATCACTGCCGCCCATGAACACTATCTCGCTGTTGCAGAGTATCAGCGGGCTGCTGGCTGGTATCGCACTGATTGTGATATTGACCGCACGCTTCCGGATACACGCTTTTTTCGCCCTGTTGCTGGCCGGACTGTTGGCCGGGCTTATTTTCCAGCTACCGCTGACGGATATACTCACCACTATCAAGACCGGCTTCGGCCAAATCATCGGCTCTCTCGGACTGCTGATTATTCTCGGCACCACGCTGGGGCTCATCCTCGAGCATACCGGCAGCACCACTGTGCTGGCCAATTACGTGCTGAAGCAAACCGGCACCGGCCGTTCCCCGCTGGCACTCAATATCATCGGCTACCTGGTAGGCATGCCTATTTTCTGCGATTCCGGATTTATTGTGCTGAGTGGCCTGAACAAGGCGCTGGCATGGCGCTCCGGTGTATCCATGGTCATCATGGCGTCTTCGCTGGCCACCGGCCTGTATGCCGTGCATTGTATGATGCCGCCGCATCCCGGCATTACAGCCGCTACCGGCGTTATTCAGGCCGATATGGGACGGGTGATGTTATTCGGCCTGCTCATTGCACTCCCCGCTTCTTTCTGCGGATATGCGTGGTCGTTATATGCCGGCCGGCGGTTGCCCGCCATTGCGCCCGCCGCTATGGAGACCGACGCCACGCCGGATGCGCTGCCCTCCGTCTGGATGTCTGTCCTCCCCATTGCCGTGCCCATTCTGCTGATTGCCCTGCGCTCTTTTTTTACGCTCGAACAAAAGATCCTCTCCCTCCCGCTGCAACTACTGAACGTCGCAGGCATGCCAGAGATCGCCATCACCATCGGTATCGCGCTCGCGCTAATGGGCATGCGTAAAAGTCAGGGTGACAGCTTCCGCAAAATACTACAGGAAGGCGCAGAGAAAGCCGCCGGCATCCTGGTGATCATCGGCGGTGGCGGCGCATTTGGCGCC
Source organism: uncultured Chitinophaga sp. (assembly GCF_946479755.1). Next base: position 180,379 of record NZ_CAMLHC010000005.1, read on the forward strand.
ATCCTCGCGAAAGCAGGCATCGGTGCTCACATCGCTGACAATCCGGCTATAACGGGCACGGGCATACTGTTGCCCTTCATCGTGACTGCCATCCTGAAGACCGCGCAAGGCTCTTCCACCGTGGCCATTATCACCGCCGCCTCTATCATTCACCCTTTGTTGCCCGCCCTCGGGCTGCATACACCTGACGGCTCCCTGCTCTGCGTATTGGCCATGGGCGCCGGTTCCATGATGGTATCCCATACCAACGACGCTTACTTCTGGGTGATCTCCCGCTTCTCCGGGCTGGAAGTAAAAGACATGCTGCGCGTATATACCGTGGCCACGCTGGTGATGGGCATTGTCGCCATGCTGGGCGTGTACCTGCTGTCACGGCTCATATTATGATATCATAAAAGATGGATGAATGGTTACCATCTAATGAAAATGATGAGTATTTTTCGCCCCGACACAAACTAAACTAGCGACACATTTAAACAATTCCACTCATGGACACTCGCAGGGAATTCCTGAAAAAATCGTTATTGTTATCCGGAGCGGCCGGCTTCTCCACCATTATGCCGGCATCTATTCAACGTGCACTGGCGATAGACCCGACACCCGGCAGCACCTGGCTCGATGCGGAACATATCGTTATCCTCATGCAGGAGAACCGCTCTTTTGACCACTGCTTCGGCACCCTGCAAGGTGTGCGGGGCTTCCGCGATCCGCGTGCCATCCCGCTGCCAGACCTGAAACCGGTATGGTTCCAGACCGACGAAAAAGGTGACACCTATGCACCTTTCCGGCTCGACATCAAAGACACGAAGATCACGTGGATGGGCTCTCTGCCACATTCCCGCGCCAGCCAGGTAGATGCCTACAACGCGGGAAAACATGACCAGTGGCTGCTCGCCAAAAAACCGGGCAACAAACAATATGCACACATGCCGCTCACCATGGGGTATTTCACCCGGGAAGACCTCCCCTTCAACTACGCCATGGCAGATGCCTTCACCATATGCGACCAGCATTTCTGCTCAGGCATGACCAGCACCACGCCCAACCGCTCCTTCTTCTGGACCGGTAAAATCGACAGCCAGGAAAACGGTCGCACCAAACAAAACATCCGTAACGACGACTTCGCCTATGGCAAACAAACCTGGAAAACATTCCCGGAACTGCTGACAGACAATAATATTCCCTGGAAATTCTATCAGAACGATCTTAGCTGCGGCGGCGGCTTCAAAGGTGAAGAAAGAGCATGGCTGGCCAATTTCGGCTGTAACCTCCTCGAGTTCTTCGAAGCCTATCACGTAAAATTCTCTTCCCGCTATATCCAGACCCTGCTCAAACAGGTGGAAACCCTGCCGGAAGAAATCAATAAACTGCAGGAAGCCTCGCCATCTTCCGACGCAGCGGCGCAGAAAATACGCACCGAAGTGGCGAAAAAACAGGAGGTGCTGGACAACGCCACCAAAGAGCTGGCGAAATGGAACAAAGAAAGTTTTGAGCAACTGACTGCGAAGCAGAAGGAACTTTATAACAACGCCTTTGTGATCAACAATGGTGATCCCAACTTCCGCAGCGTAACCACCTTCCAGTACACCGATGATGGACAGGACCGCAAAGTCACCGTCCCGGCGGGCGATATCCTGCACCAGTTCCGCCGGGACGTGCGCGAAGGCAAGCTCCCCACCGTATCCTGGCTCAGCGGCCCGCAGAATTTCTCGGACCACCCCAGCGCACCCTGGTACGGTGCCTGGTACGTATCTGAAATCATGGACATCCTCACCGGCAACCCGGAAGTGTGGAAAAAAACCATCTTCATCGTTACCTACGATGAAAATGACGGCTACTATGACCACGTGCCGCCCTTCTCCATCCCCGATGAGAACAAACCCGGTACCGGTAAAGTATCCGCCGGCATCGATACGGAAGTGGAACACGTACGGCTGGAAAATGAACTGGCACAAGGCATCCATAAAAAGCAGGCCCGGGAAGCGCCTGTCGGCCTCGGCTTCCGCGTTCCGCTGCTCATCGCCTCCCCCTGGAGCCGCGGTGGCAAAGTGTGCTCACAGGTATTCGATCACACGTCTACCCTGCAATTCCTCGAAACGTTTGTGAACCGCAAATACAAAAAGCAGGTACACCTCGACAATATCAGCCAGTGGAGACGCGCTATCTGCGGCGATCTCACAGCTGCTTTCAGCACTTTTGTACCGAAGAAAGAAAAACTGCCTTTCCTGCAAAAAGAAAAGTTTGTGCAGGAAATTTATAACGCACAGTTCAAAACCATTCCCGGCGGCTTTAAAAAGCTTTCAACAGACGATATCTCGCAGGTTACCGGTAAAGGCACACCGGCCCGGCTGCTGGCGCCGCAGGAAAAAGGCGTACGCCCATCTCCCGCGCTGCCTTACGAACTGTATGCCGATATCGACTGCCAGCCCGGAAGCCGGCAGGTGAAAGCCAGCTTCGCGGCGGGCAACAAAGTATTCGGTACGGCTGCCGCAGGCTCCCCCTTCACAGTCATTGCCCCGGTGACTTACAAAGACGATAAAGGCAACACCGACAAGTGCCGCAACTGGTCCTTTGCCGTAAAAGCCGGTGACCAGCTCCACTACGAATGGCCACTGGAAGCGTTTGAAAACAACCGCTACCATCTTCAGCTGCACGGTCCCAACGGCTTCTTCCGCGAAGCGACCGGCAATACGGAAGACCCGGGCATCACGACTACGTGTACCTATGAACGAAACAAGTCTTCCCAAAAGCTGACAGGCAACGTATTGCTCTCTGTGGCCAGCAGCAGCGGCCAACCGCTGCGCATCACCATCCGGGACAATGCCTATGGCAATAAAGCTATCACCCGTACGGTAACAAAAGACCAGTCCGCACAGATTACCCTGCCGTTGCAATCCAGCCACGGATGGTACGATTTCACAGTGCTGGCCGACGGTCACGCCCAATACGCGCGGCGGTACGCCGGCCGCGTGGAGACAGGCACTGAAAGCATTACCGATCCGTATATGGGAAAAATTTCCTGATAACTTATGGAATCCGGGCTGCCGGTGGCATCTTACGTTAAAAAACACGCATGAAGTTTTGTTTTTTAATCCTTTCCACTATGTTCAGTCTCTTCACCAGCGGCCAGCAGCCCGGTTCCTCTTTTCCCGCCCTCACCCGCCATGACTCCATCGGCACAGGCATCCTGCAAATCAGCTTCGGAGAAAAAATCCCCCTGTATGCCAACGCCACAGACAAAATACCTTTCGACACCCTCGTCATCCGGCAAAAGAAAGACGGCAGCTATGCCTTTCTGACGAAAGTGCTTAAAAATCGCTTCGCGCCTTACCGGCTAAGCGAAGGCGACACCTACGAATCAGGCCGCGCCAATATCAGGAGGGGACTGGTCCACTTTCCCGCGGAAATGCAGCTCCGCGTAGTGGAGGCTACCCCGGCACACTTCAGGGTAGTCATCAACGAAAAAGAAAAACTCACCTGCTTTATCCACCGGCGAGCTGACTATGCACTGTATAATACCCTCGTTCAAAAAGCCCTGCATAACCGCATACCCAACGATGATACAAAAAGTACTTACAATCCGCGTTGGTACCTGTACGAAACATGGGAGCACCTGCTGCAACGGGTATATCTTGTGGAAGTAAAAAAGGAAATACCCCTCTTTGAATCACCGGGTGGCCACCGGATACCCTATCCTAAAAGGGAAGATAGCTGTGAGGAGTGTTTTCGTGTGGGAGAAGTAAGGGGAGCATGGGCGCAGCTGTTGGACAGAAATGATTATCAGCGCAAAAAGAAGCCCTATGGCTGGGTGAAGTGGCACAATGGGACCACCATGGATATTACTTACATGGAATTCGGCTACGAGTAAATAAACCCCGAAGCAGGCACGACACCTGCCCCGGGGCAGGGCGCTACACATTCATCATTACAGGAGCGCCTTTTTTCTTTTTGCTGGCATCAGCAGCCTCCATAAAGGCCATCATTTCTATCGTCTCCTGCGGCTCCACCGGCACTACGCCGGTTTCGAAGAAGGAAGCAATCTGTAGTACCAACGGCTGGTAAGAGCTGAAATCACCGATGGGCATAATACCCTTCTCGCCGAAAGCATGACCGCCAAAGCCGTACGGCCCTTTGATCACGCCACGCAGCGTGCCAATACGGCCATCGGCCCATACGCCGGTCACCTGGTCCATATCAGCGGAGGTAGTGCGGGTTACCTTACGGCAACCGGGCCCCATCAGGGCAAACAGCATTTCCACACCGTGAATACCATACCAGAACAAGTCGGGATGTGTTTTTTCCGTGGGCGACGGCGTATATACGTCGGCGCCGGCCACCTTGCCGATCTTGCCCTGTTTCACCTGCTGGATGCTGTCAATAAAACGTAAAGCGGAAGAAGAGAACACAGGCACCTTATATTTTTCGGCTGCCTTAAAAATAGCTTTGGTATCAGCCAGGGAAGCGGCTATCGGCTTATCGATAAAGACCCTTTTACCAGCTTTAAACACAGGGAGCGCCTGCTCCAGGTGCACACGCCCGTCGTTGGATTCCAGCAGCACCACGTCCACCTTCTCCAGCAACGCTGCAATAGAATCCACGATTTCCACGCCCAGCTCTTTCACTTTGGCGAGATTGCCCGGCACCATCTCCAGGCTGGAAGCAATGTCTTTGCTTCCCTGCGGATATGCCGCTACCACCTTAAAACCGTGGTACGCCGGGTCTGCATTCGGCGCATTGAACATCTTGGTAAACTCCACACTGTGCGAAGTGTCCAGCCCGATGATACCTATCCGTTTGCCTGCTGCGGACGTGCCGGCAAACAGGGAGCCGGCCCGGCCAACAAGGCCGAGCCCAACACCCGTTATTGCTGCTGTTCTGAGAAATTTCCTGCGATCGTATGCGGTCATAATTTTTTATTTGATGATTAACGGGTCACTTCAATGATCTTCCCGCTTTGTTTTTCTTTTAATATCAGTTTGGTGCTGCCGAAGTGTGTTTTCTCTTCTTTGATCAGGTAATGATGTTCATCATAATCCACCAGCGAAGCGCCTTTGGCGACGCCTTCCAGGCCACGCCATATGTCCAGCTTCACCGGCTCCCACAATTTGCTGGCAGCGCTCCTGTAGGCTGCATCCAGGATAGCGTTTACCACATAACCGTCGTAGAAAGATTCCCGCGGCGCCTTGTTTTGTTCGATGGCGTTGAACATATCGGCGAACATATGATTGTACCCGAGGTCATTCAGTTCATCCCCTACGGGAAACAACCAGCCGGTGTTGCTCTCCGCTTTCTCTGCCACGTAATCCGCGCCCTTGCCGGTGGTGAACATATCAAAACCGGTGCGCAAAAAGTTGTTGAGCCAGATGGTTCCCTCAGTGCCCATCACCTCATCGCGGAGATCGAGGCCGCCGCGGAAAGTCCAGCTTACCTCAAACTGGCCGATGGCGCCGTTTTCATACCTCACCAGCGCGATGGCATGATCTTCCGCATCGATGGGTTTTACCTGCGTATCTGCCCAGCACATCACTTCCACCGGTTTGATGTCTTTTCCGATAAAGCTGCGGGAGATCTCCACACAATGACAGCCCAGATCGAGGATACAACCGCCGCCGGCCTGCTCTTTATCCCAGAACCATTCGCTGTGCGGTCCGGGATGCGTTTCCCTGGACTTGGCCCACAGGATACGGCCTAGCGCCCCGGCCTGTACGCTCTGCAACGCCTTGGAGAACTTAGGCGTGTATACCAGGTCTTCCATATAACCGTGGAAGATGCCTGCCGCCTCTACCGCCTCCAGCATTCTTTTGGCTTCTTCCGCATTACGTCCCAGCGGCTTAGTGCAAATCACCGCTTTCTTTGCTTTACAGCAGGCCATCACCGCCGCCTCATGCAGGTTGTTAGGCAAAGCGATACATACCACATCCACCTCCGGATGGTTGATGGCCTCTTCCATCACCGTAGTCCAGTGAGGCGTATCATAGTCCGCAGCAAACTTCTGCGCGCTCTCTTCCCGGCGCGAATAAATGCTGACGATCCTGTCTTTACTGCGCTGGCTGTGGATAGAATCGGCATAAAACCGGCCGATAAAACCACTGCCCAGCATGGCAATTTTTCTTCCCATATGAAAATGTTTTATAGTTATTGTTGATCATCATCCCGGAATAAAAAAACAAACAACAGCAGGAACACGGCGGTAATGCCCGCAGGCACCAGCCAGATCGCCTGCCAGTCGTAGACCGGTCCGGCAGCTGTAACATGGCTGAACCTCCGCGCTACAAACCCCGACACATAGGAACCTACCAACATACCGATGCCGTAGGTGGCCAGCGTGATCAGTCCCTGTGCGGCGCTCCTGACCGCCTCTCCCGCTTTCCGGTCAGTATAAATCTGACCGGTCACAAAAAAGAAATCATAACACATGCCATGCAACACAATACCACCATACAGCATCCATGTGCCGGCGCCGCTGTCACCATAGGCAAACAGCACATAACGCAGTATCCAGCAGGCCATGCCCAATACCAGCATCCGCTTTACGCCCATACGCACAAACAGCAGCGGCATCAGCAGCAGGAATAAAAACTCGGACACCTGTCCCAGCGTCATCTTACCGGCGGCATTGTTCACACCGCTATCGTTGAGGAATGCGTTCGTAAAGCTGTAGTAGAAGGCCAGCGGCACACATACCGCGATGGCGGTGATAAAAAACAGCCAGTAAGCCCGACTCTTAAACAATACCAGCGCATCCAGGCCCAGCACATCGGACAACTGTACCTTCTTCTTCACCGGCGGCGTGTCCGGCAGGAAAAAGCTGTACACGCCCAACAGCAAGGAACTGGCTGCAGCGATGTGAAAAGTTAAAGCAGAAGCTTCCACTTTTGCAAACCCTATCAGCAGCCCTGCAGCGATCCATCCTACGGTGCCGAATACACGTACCGAAGGGAACTCCCTCCCGGCATCGGTCATCTGCCGGAAAGAGATAGCATTGGCCAGCGACATCGTAGGCATATATAACAGCGTATACAGCAATATCAGCCACCAGAAACTACCAAAATCCTGTACGCTGCCGGTCAGGTAAAGCGTTACTGCTCCTGCCAGATGCAGTACGCCCAGCACTTTCTGCGCTGCAAAAAAACGGTCAGCGATCAGCCCCACAAAAAACGGGGAGATAATGGCCGCAATGGAAAGATTGGCATACGCCGCTCCTACCTGCACGGCATCTGCTTTCAGCGCAGTGATCAGGTAAGTGCCCATGGTCACGTACCACGCGCCCCAGGTAAAGTACTCCAATAACATCAGGACAGACAGCCGCAGCCGTACGGAAAGGGACATAGGTTTAGTTGTTGTTGGAGAAATGTATCCAGTCTATGTTAAAAAGATAGCCGTCTTTACCATCCGCGCTTTTAAACACGAAGTACAGGTCATGCTGACCGGTAACCGGTTGTATCGCGGCGGCAACGGTTTTCCAGCCTTCGGTACGACCAGCAGCAGCCGCATTGCCGGCTTTGATGGCCACCTGGCCGGCCAGCGGACCATCCTGCTTGTCCAGCCGTATTTCCACCACGCCACCGATGCCCTGCTCCTGCACGTTGAACTGCAGCTGCTTTATGCCGTCCATATACAGACGGTTGAACCGGATGTAACTGTTATTGCGCACCGCGGTGTAAGCCAGGTTGGCGGTAGTGATCGTGATCAGGCTGACATTACCTTCATCAAAATCTTCCGCCTGTACCCGCGGATTTTTCAGCATGATATATTCTCTGCCGGTAATCGGTTCTATGTTATTGGCGCCTTTATCGGTGTAAGTGGCCATCAGCAGGTAACCGCCTTCGGTGCCCTTACCCGCATGCGCTTTAAACGGTTGCACGCCCTGCATCGGCAGCGTACTCTGCACGCTGCTGAGGGAGAGGATATAATGCACTATTTCTTTGGCATCCTGCGTGGACATGTCCGGATGAGCGGACATGGTCCGGTTGCCCCAGCTGCCACTGCCACCGGCGATGATCTTCTCCGCCAGCTTGTTCACATTGGCATCGTTGTCGGGATAACGTTTGGCCACCTCCAGCAAGCTCGGACCGATAGACGCGGTGTTCTCCGTATGGCAGGACTTACAGTCCAGCGACCAGAACAGCTGATGCCCTTTCGCGAACTTCGTATTGCCGCCACCGTTATTGGCCAGTACCAGTGCAAAGTCTTTCCCCATCGGGAGATAATCAAAAGTGATTTTAATCTTGCTGCTGTCCGGTGTGCCATCTTCCGGATCTGTCACCATCACTTTATAATCCAGGGCTGCATTATCCCAATAGAAGCTCTTATTGGCAGAGGTAAGTATTCGTACGTCCGGCGGCGTATTGCCCACCTTAATATCCACAGAAGAAGTTCCTTTACCACCATGGTCATCAGATACGGTCAGGTCTACTTTATACACGCCCGGCTGTGTGAACGTATAATCCACCTGTTCACCGGTCAGCTGTTTATCCCCGATTTTCCAGGTATAAGTGAGCTTATCGCCTTTATCGTAGTCCATGGAGCCGTTGCCGGAGAGTTTCACCGTCAGCGGCGCGCCGCCGTACAATTGACTGCTGCGTATATTCCCCACCGGTTGACGGTTACCTTCGGAATAAGTGATACGTACCAGTTTGGCGTTAGAGTTCTTCGAGAACCAGTTGGTGCCGTATTCCAGCATGTAGATGCTGCCATCGGAAGCGAACTGCATATCGGTAGGCGCTGCAAAGTCAATATTTTCCAGGAACGGTTCCATGCGCAGGTAATTGCCTGCGGAATCCAGCGTTACCGCCATGATCCAGTGCCGCATCCATTCGTAAATGAAGAGCTTACCGTCGTAATAGTTGGACAGCTTATAGGGTGCATCTTTAAACCGGTCCGCATAAAACACGGGGCCGGCCATGGCTGTCTCTCCTCCTTTGCCCACCATCGGGAACACCGGCGAAGCGGCATCACCATACCAGATCAGCGCCGGCTGTGCAGGCGGCAGCTCCTTGATACCGGTATTGTGTGGTGAATTATTGACGGGCCGCAACGGGTCTTTGGCCGGACGTTCTTTCATAGTGGCGTAGTCCAGCAATGGATATGCTTCGTTGTTACCATTGAAATAAGGCCATCCGAAGAAACCGGGTTTCTTCGCCTGGTTGATTTCATCGAAGCTCAGGGTATTGCCTTCCGCAGAAGGTACTTTAGTGTCAGGTCCTACATCGCCCCAGTACACGAAAGCATTTTTCATGTCTACAGAGAAGCGGTAAGGGTTGCGGCATCCCATCACGTAAATTTCCGGGCGGCCTTTGGAGCCGTCTTTCGGGAAGAGGTTACCGTCAGGGATAGAATAGGTGCCATCAGGTTCCGGTTTGATACGCAGGATCTTTCCGCGCAGGTCCATACTATTGGCTGAGCTGGCCTGGTCGTCGGACAGTTCGCGGCCGGCCCTTTCATCTACCGGCGTGTAGCCGTGGGTCTCTTCCGCATTGGTATTATCGCCGATAGAGAGATACAGTAAGTCCTGCGGTCCGAAGAATAGGTAACCGGCAGAGTGGCAGCAGTAGCGGCGCTGGGTAGGCACTTCCATCAACACTTTTTCGGAAGACATGTCCAGCGTATCTCCATGTAGTTCCAGTCGTACCAGTTTGTTATACCATTTTTCACCGGCAGGCGCATAATAGAAATATACCCAGTGATTTTTTTCATAGTGAGGGTCCAGCGCTACGCCCAGCAAGCCATCTTCAATGCCGCTGAATACATCGAAGCGGCCGATGGTTTTCGTTTGCCGCAGGCGTGCGTCGTACATTTTCACCGCTCCTTTTCGCTCCACGAACAAAACGTTGCCGCCGGGCAGGATAGCCAGCTCCATCGGTTCATCCAGCCCGTGGTCCAGTACCGTATAGGTGTAACGGTTAGTATCGGGCGGTGCAATGGTGATAGTTTTGTGATAGTCCGGCCAGGCGTTGTTACCCACGAGGTAGCGGATAGCCGGTTGTATGGTTGCAGCCGTAGCTGTGGCAGGTACTATATACAGGCGGCCTTTATCCTGTTCCAGCTCCTTGTTTTCCGGCAGCGTATTCCATTCCAGCAGCCAGGGCCATCCCTGTTTAACGGTTCCACTGTCCTTCACTGCGAGGATACCGCCACCACCGGCTTCTGCATACCGTTTCAGCGCCGGTATGTCACGATAGTTCAGGCTGTCGGTCAGCGAAAACGGTACGCATACCGCACTGAAATTTTTCAGCGAGTCATCCTGGAAATACTGTCTGTCTCCGGTCAGCACGATCTGCCAGCCTTCTTTTTGTCCTGCTTCCTGTAGTTGTTTTACCCAGGCGCTTTCTGTGTTTTTAGTGTAACATAAAATGCGGGTAACAGAACGCTTGGCCCCGCATGCGGTAAGCAATGCGAGCAACACAGGCAACCATAGTTTCTTCATTGTCTTTGATTAAGATGATATAGTCCAACAATTCAATGGCGAATGACGAATTACGAATTACGAATGGGGAACTGTTTACAGTAACAACCTGCTATTTGCCTTTACAGATATTTTCTTAACTGTTGATTCATCGTCCACCCCCATTCGTAATTCGTAACGCGTCATTCGTAATTAATAACCGGGGTTTTGTTTGATGCCGCCGCCGGTGCGGTCTATTTCCTGTTGCGGTATGGGGAACAGGTATTTATTTCCGGAAGCAGGAGCCCTGAAGGCGCTGCCTTTTCCGTTGGAATAAGGTTTGGTGGCATAATCTTTCATGGTAGACACATAGATGTTCCAGCGCAGCAGGTCAAACACGCGGCCGTATTCACAGCCCATTTCCACGCGGCGCTCATGGCGCAGCGCTTTGCGCAGATCGTCGGCTGCCGTTACCTGCGGCAGCGGCGTATTAGCGATCACCCTTTTGCGGGACACTGCTTCCACATCGGTATGGGAAGAGTTGCTGGCGCGGTTACGTACCATATTGATGTAGTTGGCCGCTTCCTGTTTACTGCCACCGCTTTCGATCAGCGCTTCAGCGTACATCAGCAGTACGTCGGCATAACGCACCAGGTGCATGGTCCAGGCATCGTTGCCCCATCCCTGTCCGCGGCGGTTGGCCGGCAGGAATACTTTACGGTTATGGTGACCGGTATTGGGATAGGAAGAGAAGTCCAGTGTCTCACCACCGGGGAATACATCGCCCTGGTCGAGGACAGTGAAGAGAATACGCGGATCGCCGGGTTCGTATTCATCTACCAGTGACTGTGTAGGGCAATCGAAGCCCCATCCGCCCACGCTGCGTGGTGAGCAATAGATAGGCAGCGTAGTACCATAGATGAAGGCGGCCGGGTCGTCGCCGAAGATAACCGGGAATACTGATTCAGGGCTTTTATAGCCATCTTTCAGGAACAGCGCCTGGTACTGGGGATCGAGCGTAAAAGCGCTGGCGTCGATCACTTTTTTAGCAGCATCGCGGGCTTTGGCGTAAAGGGTTTTATCATCTTCGGCAAAGAAGAGATAAGCGCGGGCCTGTACCGCCCATGCCGCTTCTTTGGTGACGCGGCCCAGTTCACCGGCTGGAAGATCTTTGCGGGAAGGCAGCGCAGCGTCGTTGCCCACCGCTTCCATTTCGCTGGTGATGAACTGGAACACTTCGCCGGAAGTTGCGCGCACAATTTTGTTGCGGTCTTCCAGCTGCAGTGTTTTCGTCAGCAGGGGAACGCCGCCGAATACACGCACCAGGTCGAGGTAATAGTAAGCACGCAGGAAACGTATCTCCGCGAGGTAGCGGGCTTTGGTTTTATCGTCGAGCGGATTGCCTTTATCATCGAGCAATTTGGCGGCAGGCAGGCGTTCCAGTGCTACGTTGCAGTTGCCAATGCCTTTGTAGCAGGCGCCCCAGAGGCCGTTGAGCGTTTCGTTGGTAGCGAGCGAACGGCCCCAGCCCAGATCTACCACAAAAGGGCGGTCATTGGCATCGGAACCGCCTTTATCACTTTCATCGGTGGCCATATTGCCCAATTCGGCAATCGCCGCCTGGTAGCCCCAGAATTCATAAAATCCCAGGTAACAGTTAACGACTGTCTTGAAACCGGCGCCCGGCGAATTGTAAAAGTTTTCATCTGTTTGTTTTCCCAGCGGCGGCCTGTTCAGGTAATCCTTGGAACAGGAAACAGTCAGCAAAACCATCAACAACGGTAAAGTATATACGATCTTTTTCATTACAGACAGTGTTAAGGATTAAAATTTAGCGTTCACCCCTACCATAAAAGTGCGGGCCTGCGGGAAATAGCCCTGATCGATACCGATCAGGCGCGGATCGGAGTTACCCATTTCCGGATCGAGGCCGCTGTAATTGGTGAAGGTGAACAGGTTCTGCGCCCCTACGTATAACCGTAACTGTGGTATACGGGCCCGCTCCAGCCATTTCTCCGGGAAGTTGTAACCCAGCTGTATGTTTTTCAACCGCAGGTAGGAACCGTCTTCCACGAAATAGTCAGACACACTGCTGTTGAGCGCGGAATTGGAAGAGATACGGAAATACTTGTTGGTAGAGCCGGGGCCGTTCCAGGATTTTTCCAGGAAGCCCTGCGGCGCGTTGTACCAGCCGGTACCGGATTCAGTGTCATACCGCAGGATGTTCATCACATCGTTGCCCTGGGAGCCTTGCCAGAACATGCCGAGGTCGAAACGTTTGTAGTTCAGGTTGATGTTCAGGCCGTAAACGAAATCGGGCCATGGGTTACCGATCATGGTGCGGTCGGCGGCGTCCAGTTTACCGTCCGGACCGGGCACGATGTTACCATTGGCATCTACGCCGTTGATATCTTTAAAGCGGATATCGCCCGGGCGGGAGCTGAGGCGCTGCGGGCTTTTGTCCACCTCTGCCTGTGTCTGGAAAATACCGTCTGTCAGCCATCCGAAATAGTAGCCTACCGGTTTGCCTACTTCTGTCTTGCTAATGGTTTCTCCGAGGTGTGCGGTGGTATAGATAGGCTCTCCGCCGCCCATGCTCAGCACTTCGTTGCGGAACGTGGATACGTTGAGGCGTACGTTATACGAGAAATCGCCGATGTGATGGCTGTGTCCCAGCGACACTTCCCATCCTTTGTTGACCATGCTGCCTGCGTTGGTCCAGAAGTCTACCCGTGGGTATCCCATGGTAGTAGGTATCGGTACCACTACCAGCATGTTGCTTACTTTTTTGTTGTAGTAATCCACCGTCAGGTCCAGGAGCCCCTCCCAGAGGGTCAGGTCCAGTGCGAGGTCTGTCTGTTTGGACGTTTCCCATTGCAGGCTGGGATTGGCCATGGTCTGGCGTTCAGCTCCCAGGTAACCGGTGCTCGTGTTGCCGAACAGGTAACGGAAATAAGTATTGCCGTAGGTCGACAGATACAGGCCGCTGGTGTTCACATATTGGTTGCCGATAGCGCCGTAGCTGGCTCTCAGCTTACCGCTGGTCAGCCATCGCAGGTTGGCATTTTTGACGAAGTTTTCTTCAGAGAAGCGCCATGCCGCGGAAGCGGAGGGGAATGTGCCCCAGCGGTAGCCGTCGCCGAAGTTGGAGCTGCCATCACGGCGCACGTTGGCGGCCAGGATATAACGGTCAGCATATACGTAGTTGATACGGCCGAAGAACGACTGCAAAGCGCTGGAATAGGTAGAGCCGGAAGCACCGGGGTTCATCGTGGCCGCATCGATAATACGCATGTCTGGCTCGTTGTTCACAATGTTCTGTTTGGAAGCAGCGTAAGACAGTCCTTTTGTCAATTCCGCAGAGATACCTGCCAGCGCGGTAATATGGTGTTTACCGAAGGTCTTGTCAAAGTTCAGCGTATTCTCCCAGACGAAATAGTTGCTCCAGCTGGAGCTGTTGCTAACGGTATTGTAAGTGGCGTAATCAAAAGAGTTCAGGAAGTAAGCCGGCGTGAAACCTTTGGAGAGGCCACGTCCGAGGTCCATGCCGAAATTGCTGCGGAAGGTCAGCGGGTCGATGATTTTCACGTCCAGCGCTGCGCCGCCTTTGATAGCGATGCCTTCCCACACGCTCTGCTGCATCCGTTCCACCTGCGCCACCGGATTAGGCTTGTTGGTAAAGAGAATACCGGCGTACTGGGAGTAGGGATTATTGGCTTCGTAGCCGCTCATGATACGCTGGTAAAAAGCAGGCACGCTCTTCAGGTTGTTGCGGTATACCGGTGTGATCGGGTCTGCCGCCATCGCGCTGAAGATGGTACCGGTGAAGGGGTTGTTCTCATCCACGTTGCGGCGGTTTTCATAGATCAGGCCGAAATTGGTGGTGAGTTTAACCCGGGAGCTGATATCGGCGGTAACATTGGTACGCCAGGACAGGCGTTCGTAGTCGGAGCCTTTCACGATGCCTTGTTGTTTCATATACCCTGCACTGGAAGCGTACACCAGGTTTTTACCGGCGCCGCTTACGCCGACGTTGTAACTCTGAACGGGAGCGTTCTGCTGGATGATTTCCTTCCACCAGTCGGTACCGTTAGGGCCGGAGTTATCGTTGACGAACTTCAGCACCTGTGCTACTTTTTCCGGTGTGTCGATATCGGTCGGCAGCGGGGCGCCGTCAGCTTTGTAGGCCTGTGTTTTATATTTAATGAAGTCTGCTGCGTTGAGCATGTGCGGCCGTTTCCAGGCAGACTGCCAGCCGGTGTAGGTATCCAGCGTCACATGCATTTTGGTGTCGTTACGGCTGCCTTTGCGGGTGGTGATGATCACCACGCCGTTAGAGCCCCTGGAACCGTAGATAGCGGCGGTGGAGGCATCTTTGAGGATGTCCATCGCTTCGATGTCGTTGGGGTTGAGCCAGCCGATGTCTGTCTGCGGGAGACCGTCCACAATATACAGCGGCGTATTGCTGCCGCTGATAGAGCCGATACCGCGGATACGTACTACAGGCGCAGAGCCGGGACTGCCGCTGCTCTGTGATACGGTTACGCCGCTCACCTTGCCCTGTAAGGCTTCCGCCGCATTGCGTACCGGCACGTTGCGCAGGTCTTTACTGTTGACGGAGCTGATGGCGCCGGTCACGTCTTTTTTGCGCTGGGTGCCGTAGCCGATCACCACCACTTCATTCAGGCCGCTGGTAGATTCTTTCAGGGTGATATTCATCAGCTGTTCGCTGGCCGGCACCGGTACCTCCTGTGTGATGAATCCCATGTAGCTGATGACCAGTATGGCGCCGGCACCGGCCTGCAGGGAGAAGTTACCGTTAACATCTGTTACTGCACCCTGGCTGCCGCCCTTTACTTTTACCGACACGCCTACCAGCGGAGTGCCTTTCTCATCGGCCACCTTACCGGTGATCCTGCCGGCCTGTTCTGATTTGGGGGAGATGACCACCAGGTTGTTGTCTACTATGCGGAAGGCCAGCGCGGAACTGTCCAGCACCCGCCGCATGACTTCAGACAGGGGCGCGTTCGTCACCTGCAGGTCTATTTTTCCCAGCTGCCGGATGGCGGTGTAGTTGTAGAAAAAACGGTAGTCGCTTTCCCGCTGGATCTTTGCAAAGATCTTGTCAGCGTCCGTCTTCACAAAAGAGAGCGTGAACTTCGCCTGTGAAAAAACGGTTGCTGAAGCATGTAAACAGGACAATAACACCACAACAAAACATAGCTTCATAATGAGGAGTAGTTTGACTGTCTGGCTGAGCGCATAGGAAGCCCCTCCAAATCTGCTTTTTTTCATAGATTTGTTTTAGAAAGGTTTGTAAAGAAGGGTGTAAGTGAAGTTTCTCAGGCTGACTTACCCCTGTACATACACATAAGCCTTTTGGGGAAGAGCAGACCTCTTCCCTTTTTTATTTTTGGATGAAGCTTATCTCATCCCTCGTACATGCTTTCAGGTGATGCGTGCGTATAACAGTGTGTTCATTACAGGTGATTTTTGAGTTGATAAAATGTTGCGCTGATGTTTTTTATCTGGACAGGTAAACCTGTTGCTGTACTATCCTATAGTGGAATCCTGTGGTCATCTGCAACAGCCGCAGCGCCTTGTTGACGTCCTCTTTTTCAAACACGCCGCTCAGTATTTCTTTCTTCAGTGTTTCGTCTTCAAAAACGATGTTAACGTTGAACTGTCTTTCCATTTTACGGGCCACTTCCGCGAAGGTTTCATTCATGAACGCCAGTTTCCGGTGGCGCCAGGCCGTTTCCATGACCAGGCCGGGATCTTTGCTGTTGGCCAGCTCCTGCACGCGGAAGTTAACATGTTGTATGCTGTCGCCTTCATGGATAATGGTTTGTTGGTCGAGTGACAGCACCAGTTTTTCGCGGGGAAGCAGCACTACTTTTTTCTCGGGGCTGTTGCGCATCATCACCTGTACTTTCCCGGTAATGACGGCCACCTCCGCTTTCTGATCATCGCCATAGGCCTTCACGTTGAAGGAGGTGCCCAGCACCTGGATGGCGAGATTATCGGAATGTACTATGAACGGCTTGTTATCATCTCTGGTCACCTCAAAAAATACTTCACCGGTCACGTTCACATCTCTGCTTTTACCGGCGAAGCGCGCATCATAACTGATCTGGCTGCCCGCGTTGATCCATACCGCTGTACCATCCGGCAGTAGTGCTTTAATGGTGCTGCCCATGGGGGCGCTGATCTGTTGCAGTGCCAGCGCTGCCGGTTGTTTTTTCCGGACCATCCACCACATACCCGCGCCTACCGTTGCCAGCAGCACCGCTGCTGCAGCCCACCAGTAAGGACGCCTGGCGGATATCACCGGCGTTTCGGACGATTGCGTCCGTGTTTGTGTTGGCAGGGACGCTTCGATTTTTTCCCAGCCATCCCGTATGACAGCTGTCTCCGGCACTGGCGCCTCCACCGTGTCGAGCACGCTTTCCAGGAAACGGTAGTCCGGGTTCTCCGCCAGCAGCTGCTCCAGTTCTTCCAGTTCCTCGCTGCTTGCCGCCCTGCCGGCTTTCCGTGCCATCAGCGCCAGTATTCTTTCTGCTTTCATTGAATGGTTAGATAGTGTACCTGCGAAAAGGACACAGATAAAAACCGGATTCCCTAAAAAGGAGGAAAAAAAATTTGCGGGGGGTGGAGGGCTATACTTATAATTATTTCGCCAAAGACGCCGGAGGACATCAATAATGATAATCTGTATGATTCTTTGGACTTCATAATGGAGGAAAATTATAAAGAGTCCTTTTACAAAGATCTGGCACTGAGAGATCAACAGTGTTGTGCGGCCGTATTGGTAAAATAGTTCAAATACCTAAACGATCCATGCACAACATTAAGATGAATGATCTGCAGATTATTCATCTTAATGTTGTGCATGGAGGCATTGGGAATTGCTTATTCAAAGCCTTTCATAGATCTCCACACTTACCTCATCTCCTGCTTCTTTTTTAATAGCTTTACGGGTTTTGGCATTAACTCCAAGCAGGTGAGTACCATCTTTAACAGGGAGAAACGAGTTTTCAAACAGCTGGCCATCTATTTTGCCGCGTACTTTTACGGGTTGCCTGGTACCGAATGCATCCGCTACACCATCCCAAACGATATAGGTCCAGGCGCCCTTTCCGGTACCGATTTGCAGTTTTGTTCTGATCTTTGCTATTATTTTCTGTGCCATGATTTTTGGTTTTAAGATTTTAAGAAACGGGTTAAAACGGACAATACCACTTCCGGGGCAGGCATATGGTCCTGGCCCTTGAGCAGGGTGCAGGCAGCATGCGGGATGGCGGCCTTCAATTGCAGTGCCACTTCCTGAATGGATTCAGGGCTCTTTTCGCCTACAATGATCTGGGTGGGCGTTGTAAGCGAAGCCAGCTCTTTTACCGGCGCCAGGGTGCTTGCCAGCGTGGTATCGTAGGCCAGTGTAGGAGCCAGCGCCACCATGGCCGACCAATCGGGGTAAAAACTGTCAAATGCTTCTTTGGGGATACCGATACCTTCCAGGAACCCGGTGATGGCTTCCTGATTTTTTCCCTCATCCAGCAGATGGTACAATTCACTGCTTAGGCCTTTAAATTCTTCGAGGTAGGCTTTGTTATGGGAATAGGCGGCGTCGTAGATGACCAGTTTAGTCACTTTACTGCCCAGCGCCATAGCAGCCTTTAGCGCCAGGATAGCGCCGGAAGAGTGACCATACAGATACGCCTGGCCTCCGGCCGCATCTATCATTGCTTCAATGTCTTCTACCTCCCGTTCTACTGCATAAGGCAGCGTGTTGCCGCTGTCGCCACGGCCACGGCGGTCGTAGTTATACACGGTAAATTCTTCAGAAAAGACCGATACATCGTATAACACCGGGTTAAACTGCCGGTAGCAGGTAGCCCCTGTAATGTAAATCAATGCGGGGCCTTTGCCGGTAACATCGTAGGCCAGTTTTGTTCCATCTTTGGATTGTGTTGTCTTCATCGTTATATGTTTTTAACGTTTAACTTTCAATACAAAGATAGAACGGCCATTTACCCTTACTTGGTTCAAAACCCGTTTTGAATGGTAAATTTACCTGGTGTACTGGTTCCTGTATTCCAAAGGGGTGGCGCCTGCATTTTTCTTAAAGAACTTATTAAAATTTGCGGGGTCAGAAAAATTAAGCTGGTAGCAGATCTCAGTTATATCTAAATCGGTGTATAATATCAGCGACTTTGCCTCGGCAACTATTCTCTGGTGAATGTGGAACAGGGCGTTTTGTCCTGTGGCTGTTTTGATATATTCAGAAAGATATTTAGGAGTAATGGAAAGCATATCGGCATATTCATTCACCGTTCTCCGTTCTACATAATTATCATTGACCAGCTGAAGGAATTGTTTCAACAAAACTGATTCAGGTTTTGTGATACGTTCCCGCTGTTGGGAGAGCTGTGCGAAGCCTTTTAATTGATAAAGTGTTGCCAGTATTTTTAAAGCAGCCACTGTATGTTGTTTATCATCAGCGTTTGCATAGGCGGCGAAAATATCTTCAAATGCAAGAGAGAACTCATCATACTTTTCTTGCGACAGCTCAAAAAAATGAGTTTGCTGTACATCAAATATGGGGAATTGCTTTTCAAAATCCGGCTTGAAGAAGGAGAAACAGGGTAACTTAAAGTAGATAAGATAGCCGTAAGCATGTTCTGTGTTGTAGAAGCTGGATAGGAGCCCCGGAGCCTGGAAAACAAGAGAGCTGTTCATCCGCATCTCTTTCATATTGTCATATACGATCCGGGATCCACCAACCCCGCTCATTAACGCCATAAAATAAAAGGATCTTCTGAACGGGGGTTTATAGAACTTTTTAACATCCCTTCCCTTATCTACCCGGAAACAAAACAGGTTAGGATCATCTGTTCTGTCAGGAAATGGTGTACTGGCAAAAAATTCATTGATATCATCATAAAAGGGAATAACACCCTTAGAATTACCCATTATTTATATATTAACGTGTTGTGCTATTAAAGAGGCATACAACACTGGAACGAATTTCAGGAAAATCTATAGCATTTGCAAAGAGATCTTTGAAAAAGAACTAAATAGCCGGAACAATTTTCAAAATAGCAAAAGAACGAACGTTCAAATCCTTCAAGCATGACTTTTGAACAGCACTTTTTTGTTAGACAAAGAAAAAGTTAAGGGAGGCAGGAACTTTTTAGACTTGGTGTTTAAACCTAAAGCCAAGCAGAGATTGTTAGACGAACAGAAACAGATTTGGATAACCGCCTTTGAAAACAAAGAAGCAGCATAATTGCGAATCTGTAAAAGATAGAAAGCGAGCCTCTCTAAATTGAGGCTCGCATGTTGTTCGTTTTGTTTGTTTCGGTTTATACGAGACTGGTGGTTGTACACCAGAATGTATTTGGAGGAATAGTTGCTTTTTCGGCTTTCTTCTGGCCGGCTTCATTCAGTTTTACCAGTTTCATTTTGGTAATGTCGAGTTTTTTCTTTGTTTTCTTTTTCATAACAGACGGTTTAACGCGAAAAACATGGCGCTTACTCTTTTCTGAAGGTTTTCAGCTTTCCCTTGTCCCAACAAACAATTCAGGTTTCAGTGGCGTGTAAAATCGATTTATCCGTCAATTTACAAAATATACCATGCAAAAATACCGCAGTCAGACTGCTATGTGATGTAGAAAGGGTTGTAGCGAGGCCGACAGCTTTTTCAAAGCGATCATCAGTTGCGCGTCTACCGTTTTGGGTGAAATATTCAGGATACCGGCCACCTCTTTATAAGACAGCCCGTCTTCCTTCACCAGTTTGAAGATCATCCGGCATTTCGGGGGCAGCAGCCGGATGGCTGCCGCAATAGCGTCCTGCAGTTCGTGGGTGAGCAACCGCTGTTCGGCGCCGGCACAGAAACGCACCTGTGGCACCTGCACATTGTCCAGGTCGGCCTCCTCAAAAGGGGTGGCGGCCCGCAACTGGTTTAATGCCGTATGTTTCACCGCCACGTAGAGATATACCCTGATATTGTCTATCTCGTGCAGCGTATGGCGCCGCTGCCACAGCTTCACGAACACGTCATTCACAGCTTCCTCCGCCGGCTGATGTTGCTTCAGGAATGCCAGGGCAAACTGGTAAAGCGGAAACATCTGCTGCTGATAAAAAGCTTTAAAAGCCAGTTGATCATCGTGAAATTGTATGCGGTGTAGCAGCTCCTTCATATTTCATCGTGCGTAAGCACAATATAAAAATAATTTATTAAACTGAATTAGTTTTTAAATTATTTTTTTAAATAAAAAAGGATGAGCGGTAAGGGAAAGGCGGCTAAAACGAATTATTGGTACACCGGTGTCCCGGAGAGGACATGGTTGCTCTGCAAGGACGCTGTGAATCCAAAGGGGCACGCAGGAAACGTGAAAATATCCGTACCTACGGTGCGGTCCGGAGAAATGTCCCGGGAAGCGGACGAGAGCAGAAACAGCGGCGTGTTGCTATCACAGCCCCCGAGAAGAGCCGGGAAGTATACAGGCCCCTACCCGTTTAAGGGCGTACCGCTCAGTATATCCCTCACCGTTTGCCCGGGCAGCACCCGGAACACAGGGATATTCAGGGCATACCTTTCACACAGCTGCCGGATGCTTTGATCTATCTGCTCCGGCGCATACCGCGAAGAGAAATGCCCCAGTATCAGCTGCTGTACATTGGTGGCGCTCACCATGGCTATCACCTCTTCCAACCGGCTATGCAGGTTCTTATAGGTAGGATGTTCGATCACCTCATCGCCGCCGAGGAAAGTAGCTTCATGGATCAATATCTCTGCATCCTGCCAGGTATCCGGACTGGCGACCGGTGTATCACCGGAATAACAGAGGATATTCCGGCGTACTTCCATGGTGGTTTTCTCCTTGCCTTGCTCCATGCCTATCCTTCGTATATCCTCCTGCGTTAGTCCCGCCAGTTCGGGGCGCAACTTGCGCCTTGTCTGCATGATCTTATACCCCAGGCTGCGCACTACACCGGGAGCTGCGCGTACATGTTCATTACGCAGCGGCACCACCAGTATATCCTCCTTGATGCGGACTTCATCGCCGGGCACCACCGGTATCCATACGGTGCCCGACACATGGGGATCAAACCGCTTGCTGAAAGCTTCCAGCGCCGGATAGGAACCTCCGTCCCGGGGGTAACAGATCACCGGAAAACCATCCCGCGCATTCAGTTGATTGAGTTGCAACAGGCCCGCCAGATGATCCCTGTCGGCATGGGAAATAAATACATGGCTGATTTTTCTGCTTTTCTGCAACAAAGTGGCACTTACGCCGTCTCCCGCGTCCAGCAGGAGGCCCAGCTCTTCTACAAAATACCAGGTGGAAAACAAAGCCGTGGAATAGCCGGTAATCGTTAACGCTTTCATAGCCCAAAGCTACGCATATTAACGGCTGCTTTTTGCAACGACGGTGTAAAAATAGAATGGGCGGGCATCGGCGGAAATACTTAATTTTGTGGCATGCGGTTCGTTCCTGTAATCATACCGCATACCCTGATAATTTTCCATCAACAAGCATCATTGAGACTGCCTGTGCGTTCCTGACGTGCAACAGCATTTTTGTGCCCATAAAAGCGTTATCATGAAAGAAAATATGACCGCAACGCCCACTGCTCCCAAACCGGCCCATGCCTGCGACGGCGGCCATCAACACAAGCCCGGAGAGAAACATGACCATGATCACGGTCACGCCCATACGATGATGATATTCGGTAAAAACACAGAGCTGTATTTCAGCCTCCTGTGCGGCGCCACGCTGGCCATCGCCTGGATACTAGGGCGCACGCTCGTAGCCGCAGGCTCCATGCCGGAAGGCGCACTGTTGCCCATCCTCATCGCTTCCTATATTTTCGGCGGCTTCTATACCGCCAAAGAAGCCATCGAAACCATCTCCAAAGGCGGTTTTGAAATCGACTTTCTCATGCTGGTAGCAGCAGCCGGCGCGGCCATCCTCGGCAAATGGGAAGAAGGCGCCCTGCTCCTGTTCCTCTTCAGCCTCGGCCACTCCCTGGAACACTACGCCATGGAGAAAGCCCGTAAATCCATCACCGCCCTGGCAGACCTGGCGCCTAAAACCGCCCTGCTCAAAACCGGCAGCGGCACGAAAGAAGTGGATACAGCTGAACTGAAAGCCGGCGATATCATCGTGGTAAGACCCAATACCAAAATATCCGCCGACGGCATCGTCGTGGCCGGCAACAGCAGCGTAGACCAGGCGCCCATCACCGGGGAAAGCGTACCGGTCGACAAATCGCCGGTCGATGATCCTTCTTCCGCCTTACAACAGGTAAAACAACTAAACGCCCGTTATAAAGTATTTTCCGGTTCCATCAATGGCAACGGCTCCCTCGAAATCATGGTGAGCCAGCCCGCCAGCGATTCCACCATCTCCCGCCTCGTGAAGATGGTCAACGAAGCACAGTCCCAGAAATCACCCACGCAGCAGTTCACCGACCGCTTCCAGCGCATCTTCGTCCCTGCTGTGCTGATACTCGTGCTGCTGCTATGCTTCGCGTTCCTGGTGCTCGACGAACCTTTCAGCGCCAGTTTCTACCGCGCCATGTCAGTACTGGTAGCCGCCAGCCCCTGCGCACTGGCGATCTCCACCCCCAGCGCCGTATTGAGCGGCGTGGCCAGAGCGGCCCGCATGGGCGTGCTCATCAAAGGCGGCCGCCCGCTGGAAGACCTGGGCAACCTGACCGCTGTTGCCTTCGATAAAACCGGCACCCTCACGGAAGGTAAACCGAAACTGACCAACGTGGTGCCGGTGAACGGTCATAGTGAAACCGACCTGCTACAGGCAGCCGTGGCCGTGGAAGCCCTCAGCGATCACCCGCTGGCCAAAGCCATCGTACGGGATGGTAAAGCCCGACTCGGCGACACCGCCGTTCCGGAAGCACAACAACTGGAAGCTGTCCTGGGCAAAGGCATCAAAGCCACCTGGCAGGGCGCACCGGTATATATCGGCAACCTCGCCCTCTTTGAATCACTCGACCAACACCGCCCCTCCGCTGAACTGACCACGCAGGTACAGGAACTGGAACGCGGCGGCCATACCACCATGGTGGTGCGCAAAGGGACCGTTTACGCGGGTATCATCGCTGTGATGGACACACCCCGCCCCGAAGCGGCCGAAGTGCTTAAAACGCTTAAAAACGCGGGAATACGACGCATGATCATGCTTACCGGCGATAACCAGCAGGTGGCCGACGCTGTAGCGCAACAAATAGGCCTGACCGACGCGTGGGGCAACCTACTGCCGGAACAGAAAGTAGAAGCCATCCAAAAACTGGCCCGTGATGAACATAAAGTCGCCATGGTAGGCGATGGCGTCAACGACGCCCCCGCCATGGCCAACAGCACCGTCGGTATCGCCATGGGCGCCGCCGGTTCAGATGTGGCGCTGGAAACAGCAGACATCGCCCTGATGGGGGACAAACTAACGCTCCTGCCCTTCGCCATCGGCCTGAGCAGAACAGCCAGCAGGATCATCAAACAAAACCTCTGGATGAGCCTCGGCATGGTAGCCATCCTCATCCCGCTCACCATCACCGGCATCGCCTCCATCGGCCCGGCAGTGATGGCCCACGAAGGCTCTACGCTGGTAGTGGTATTCAACGGACTACGGCTCCTCGCCTACAATAAAAAAATCCCGGGAAAATAAACCCCGGGATTTCTTTCCTTTATCACCATCAGGCATAGTGCTTCCGCAAAAAAGCAGCGATCACCGTCAGGTGATGATTATCGTGTTCTGCTATAAAATACAACATGTCAGCCAGCGACATCTGCTGGCCCAAACGCGGATGCATCGCCCGCTTCTCCATATCCGCCGCGGAAAAATGCTCCACCTGTTTGAGGAAATTATCCCTCACCTGCCGGAAATGATACACCAGCTCACTGATCGGATACTGATTGTGATGCGCCTCCACCGTCACCTTGTTCTCCGGGTCTGCTGCGGTCAACGTGCCGCCCGCCAGCAAATCCTCCAGCCGCTTGTCGTGCAGCAGCTCAATGTCCGCAAGATGACCGATATGCTCCTTCACCGACCATTTGCCCTCATCCCGGATCTCCATGATGTCTTCCGGCACCAGCACAGTCATCTCATCCAGCCGCGGCGCCGTGGCGCGTAAACGCTCCATAAAAAAAGGAACATAGTCTGCCGTATGTCCCAACTGAAAACGACGGTCCGTCCATTTCAATAATGCTGTCATAAATTAAAGCCTCCCGTAATGGTAACGCCTCACTAACGGAATTGTTGCCCTTTTTCCGTTCATAAATTTCCACTTGCCCATACCGCCCGAAGCCTTTACCTTCGGCCTATTATTCATCCCCAAATAATTACAACAGCGTTATGAGAAAGCTACTCCCCGTATGGCTGATGCTGGTGTCCGTACAGGTATTCGGACAAACGGCCACGCCTACCCTGAAATCTGTTTTATTAGCTCAACTCCGCAGCACCCACAACAAGGCTGACTGGTTTGTACCAGCCAACACTGCCGTGGCGGGCCTCACAGCGGAACAGGCCAACTGGAAAGACAACAGTGGCAACCACTCGGTAGGCCAGCTGGTACAACACCTCGTTTTCTGGAACGAACGGCAGCTCAGCAAATTCCTCGGAAAAGAAGTAAAAGACTTTAAAGGCGACAACAACGAAACATTCGCCAATGTAGACAAAGCCAGCTGGGAAACAGCCGTAAAAAAACTGGACGAAATACTCTCCGGGCTGGAACAGTTCGTGGAAAAAGCGGATGAGAAAACACTCACCGCCGCAGCCGGCAACATCGCCAACATCTCCGCCCACAACGCCTATCATACCGGACAAATCATCTTCGTCCGCAAAGAACAGGGATCGTGGAACCCTGAAAACGGCGTAAAATAATTACGAATTACGGGTTACGAATTACGAATTAAAGTTCCGCTTATAGCGCCTTTCATTAGTAACCTCACTATAAGGAAGACCTCAATTCGTAATTCGTAATTCGTAATCCGTAATTTCAAAGCCAGCTGTGAAAACGCCGGATGAACCAGCTTTTCACCCATTGGGTCAACAAACAATAGCCTGCCAGTATAGCGAACAGAAATGGAAAATACTGCATGGGCAGCGGCTGCATTTTTAAAGCAGCGGCCAGCGGAGAAAACGGCAGCAGGATACCCACTACCATCACCAGCGTAGTCAGCGCCAGCACCGGCGCGGTAGCCCAACTCTGTATAAACGGCACCTTCCGCGTACGGATCATATGCACGATCAGCGTCTGCGATAACAACCCCTCTATAAACCACCCACTCTGGAAAAAGGCCTGATGCTCCGGCGTATTCGCCCTGAAGAAGAAAAACAACAGCGCAAAGGTCACGTAATCAAAAACAGAACTGATAGGCCCGATAAAAAACATAAACCGCGCAATCCCGGAAGCATCCCATTTCTTCGGCTCCGCCAGGTATTCCTTGTCCATCCGGTCCCACGGGATAGCGATCTGCGAAATGTCATACAACAGGTTCTGTACCAGCAGCTGAACAGGCAACATCGGCAGGAACGGCAGAAAGGCACTGGCGCCTAACATGCTGAACATATTCCCGAAATTGCTGCTGGCTGTCATCTTGATATACTTGATGATATTACCGAAAGTTCTTCTCCCGTAAATCACGCCTTTCCGTAATACCATCAGGTCTTTCTCCAGCAAAATAATGTCCGCGCTTTCTTTCGCAATATCCGTGGCGGTGTCTACAGAGATGCCAACATCCGCTTCCCGCAGGGCTGCCGCATCGTTGATGCCATCGCCCATAAAACCAACGGTATGTCCTTTCTGCTGCAATACTTTTACCACACGCGTCTTCTGTAACGGACTGAGTTTGGCGAAGATGCTGATATGATCGATTTCTTTCGTTAACTCCGCATCGCTGATATTGTCCAGCTCCGGCCCCAGCAGGATATTGCTGACCGGTATCCCCACATCCCGGCAGATCTTCCTGGTCACAATTTCGTTGTCGCCGGTCAGCACTTTCAGCGTCACGCCCAGCTGCTGCAACGCTTCGATAGAAGGCTGTGCAGACGGTTTGGCCGGGTCCAGGAAACCAATGAAGCCCGTCAGCGTCATATGGTTTTCATCGGCCACACCGTAAGTGAGCGCGCGGTTGTCGAACTCCCTGATGGCGACCAGCAGCACCCGCAGCCCTTCTTCATTGAGCTTGCGGGAAATACGGAGGATATGATTGCGCATCCCTTCGTCCAGTACCATCACGTTATCATTTTCAGAATGAAGTTCCTTGTCTTCTCCGGGGTTAAAAGCATGGGAACAAAGGGCCAGCATCTCTTCCACGGCGCCCTTGCAGATGAGCAGGTGTTTGCCGTTGCGCTGCTGTAATATCACCGACATACGGCGGCGCTGGAAGTCAAAAGGTATTTCATCAATCTTGGTAAAACGATCGCCTGCCTGCAGATGTTCATGCACTTCCACATGTTCCAGCACCGCCTGGTCCAGCAGGTTTCTCAACCCGGTCTGATAGTAACTGTTGAGATACGCCCATTTGAGCACTTCTTCATCATCCTGCCCTAACACGTTCAGGTGTCTTTCCAGCACGATCTTATCGATGGTCAGCGTACCGGTTTTATCAGTGCAGAGAATATCCATGGCGCCGATATTCTGGATGGCATTCAGCCGTTTGACGATCACCTTCCTTTTGCTCATGTTCAGCGCTCCTTTGGCAAGATTGGCGGTAACGATCATCGGCAGCATCTCGGGAGTAAGCCCTACGGCTACGGCTATCGCAAAAAGCAAAGCAGACACCCAGTCGTGTTTTACAAGTCCGTTGATAACGAAAATCAGCGGCACCATCACCAGCATAAACCGGATCAGCAGCCAGCTGACACTGTTGACCCCTTTATCAAAACTGGTTTCCGCCCTTTTGCCGGTCAGGGTTTTGCTGAAAGAACCGAAGTACGTCTGATCACCGGTATTGACGGCGATGGCGGTGGCAGCGCCGCTGACCACGTTGGTACCGAGATAACAGATGTTCTCCAGCTCAAACGGTACGCGGCGCTCCGCATCCGCAATGCTGAACTCGCGTTTTTCTACCGGCAGCGCCTCGCCGGTAAGCATCGCCTGGCTGACGAACAGGTCTTTGGATTGCAGTACCCTGCAATCGGCGGGTATCATATCTCCGGCAGACAGCAGGAAAATATCGCCAGGCACGATTTCCTGGATGGGGATTTCCGCTGCGCCGGCAGGATGCCGCAGCACCATGGCGGTGGTTTTCACCATGCCCTTCAATTTTTCTGCCGCCCGGTTGCTGCGGTACTCCTGCCAGAAACGCAATACGGAACTGAGCATGACCATTACGCCTACTACCGTCACAGTCTTATAGTCCTGCTCACCGGGAGCTGCCAGCCATACGTCCATGATCAGCGATATGATCGCGATCACCGCCAGCACCGCAATAAAAGGATTGAGAAATGCCTGCAGCAATTGTTTGTACCAGGCCGGGGCTTTTTTATGGGTGATTTCATTCAGGCCAAACAACCAGCGTTTGGTCTGTACCTGGTTATCTGTCAGACCGCCTTCCTGGCTGTCCAACAGGTTCATCGTACCAGCCCTGTCACTCCGCGCTACCTGGCGGAGCTTTTTGGCGGCTACTACGTTAAAACCATCTGCCGTTACCTGCTGTGTAAAAGGGATATGCCGCCGGATGCTGCCTGCTGCTGTTCTGATCATGACTGTAGAATAATTTAATGGTCAGCCGGGCGGCCACTGATCAGGGAGAACAAGGGGCAGCCTGGCGTACATTACCGGTATGTCCGGGTCCTGCGTCCATAATGATGAATGTTTGTTGACAGGACAAAAATACTACAGCCTGCACTGGCAGGCTGTTAGAGAGGCTTTAGAAAAATATTAGAAATTCATTAGAACGGCAGGCGCTATTTTCTGACCAGCTTGGTGATCACATCGTGATTATAGCTGATCACGGATGGGATGCCTTCTACGGAACTGGTTTTGGAGAAGAGTATACGTGATTTCAATATCAGCGTATCTCCTTTCCAGCTCAGTTTGGAAGCCATCGGCTGCCCGGTCATGGAACCTTCCATGCCCGGAAAAGAAGCCGTAGCGCCCTGCGAATACAGGGAGTCATTGGCTTTCAGTTCATAAGCCGCCTTACTTTCAGCAGCAGGCATGGTCATGCGCAATGGCGCATCCTGTGATGCCACCAGCTCATTGTTGATATAAGTAGCGCTTTTCACTTTTGTATCGATGGTATAACTGATATCTTTGGACATCATCATGCGTTCATCGAAGGTAACGGTACCTTTATTTTCTGTGCTGATATAATCGGTGTTGGTAATCCCTTTTAACGTATTCCCCTCCATATCGGTAGCCGATGTGACCGACTGCCCTTTCAGCTCTACGCCTGCAAATTTCCAGGTGCCCATCAGTTTATTATCGGACGGATTAGGATTAGTGCCCGGCGGGGTGACGGTGGGGTCCGGATCAGGGCCAGCCATAGGTCCTTTGGTACAGGAGGCAAACAACAAAGCGGCACATGCTGCAAGGAATAGATAGGTACGGGTCATTGGGTATTTGGTTTGAACAGATAATACGGCAAATTTAACACATATTACTAATAACCTATATTATTTTGAGGGCAGAAATCTTACAGCGGGTAGATAGCTTATGTTTACTTTTACAGACATTCATTCATTTTATGATCATGAAAACAGCGGTCAACCGGTATCCTGAATGTGACTACAAAGGTAAAACAAGAGGTCTGAACGACGCAATGGAGCTACTTCAGGGCAAATGGAAAGTATTGATCATTGCCGTCCTTTGCTGCCGCGGGCGAAAACGTTTCACCGAGCTACAGCAGGAAGTGGAAGGCATCAGCGCCAAAATGCTGACACGCGAACTGCAGGTCCTCGAACTGAACCAGCTGGTGCAGCGGACGGTTTGTTCCACCAAACCGGTGACGGTACAGTATGAGATCACCCCTTACGGCAAAACACTGGAAAAAATTGTCATGCAGCTGATGGACTGGGGCCTGGGGCACCGCCGCCGCATTATGTCCGCTACATTGTCTGCAAACTCTTTACCGGGTTCCTCATCGCTGTGCGTACAGCCTGATAGCTGACGGTGGCCAGCGCTATCACCACGGCCATACCGCCGGCCAGGATGAACACCCACCAGTGAATAGCCGTGCGGTAGCTGAACTGACCGAGCCAGTAAGCCATCAGGCCCCATGCCAGCGGAAATGCGATCACGGCTGATAACAACACCAGCTTCAGGAACTCTACGGACAACAACCGGGCTATGCCCGCCACGCTGGCGCCAAGTACTTTGCGGATACCGATTTCTTTGGTCCTCCGTTCAGCGGTGTAAGCCGCTAACCCGAATAATCCCAGGCAGGAAATAATGATCGCCAGCGAAGCAAATACCCGCGATAACCGGCCTATCAACTGCTCGCTGCTGAACATGGCATTGAACTGTTCGTCTACAAAGCGGAAAGCAAACGGATAACCGGGGTTGTCCTTCGCCATCACCTGCTCTATTCCTTTCACAGCCAGCTCCGGATCAGCCTTGGCAGCGATCCTGACATACATTACCCGGGGATCATTGTCACGCTTGAAAAACGCCACCGGGTCCGGTTTGCCGTATATATTTCCGTATACATAGTCTTTCACGACGCCCACGATCCGGTAGGGACGATAGTTATTTTCTTCATCATCCGGTATCAGCAAGTTGCGGCCGATACTCCCTTCGGCGCCCATCAGGCGGGAGAGCGATTCGGTGATCACTACGCTGAAGCTGTCTACCGTGGCGCCGGACTGGAAGTCACGGCCCTGTGTCAGCTCCATGCCGGAAGTAGCGAAAAATCCGGGCGTCACACACCTGTTGGAGATGAGAAAACCACTTTCCGGTGAACCGGGCCAGCGGAAAGCATTGGTATTGTTGCCGCCGTAGATGGTGGCATGGTCGGAGAGCGCCACATTTTCTATCAACCCCGTATTCAGCAGGTCCTGGCGAATAGCGGCAAAGTCCTGCCCCATCCTGCCGGTGACGTCCATTTCCAGCAGGTTGTCTTTGTTATAGCCCAGCTTCCGGTGCTTCACATGTTCTATCTGCTGATAGATGATGATGGTAGAAACAATCAGAACAATAGACACCGTGAACTGTACCGTCACCAGTCCTTTACGGATAAACGCGGCACTACCGCCGGGCGTCTTGATGCCTTTCAGCACCTTCACCGGGTTAAAGGAAGAAAGATACAGGGAAGGGTAACTACCGGCCACCACTCCGGTCACCAGGGCTATAGACAGCAACGCCGCCCAATGCGCCGGACGCTGCAGCCCCGGTTCTATCTGTTTGCCTTCCATGGCATTAAATGCCGGCAACAGGAGGCAGATGATCACCACCGCCAATACAGCGGCCAGCAAAGACATCAGCATCGCCTCACCGATAAACTGTATTACCAGCCGGCCTTTCCCGGCTCCCAGCACTTTCCGCACGCCCACTTCTTTGGATCGTTTCTCACTGCGCGCCGTCGCCAGGTTCATAAAATTGATACAGGCTATAAAAATGATGATCCACCCTATCACGGTAAACAGCCGCACATAACCGATACGGCCGCCGGTCTGCTTACCGTCCGTAAATTCATTCCGCAGCCGCCAGTCATGCATGGGAAACAGGAAAGGCGAAGAGATGGCTTTCGGGAATTTTTCTTTCACATAACCCGCCAGTTGCCGGTTGAGCGCCGCTACGTCCGTACCCGGCACCAGTTCCACGAAATTATTGACCGAATTATTATCCCACGATGCCAGTGCTTTGTGCGCATTAAGGTAAGTCTGAAAAGGCGCCAGCCATTCGAAACGAAGGGTGGAATTCTGCGGCAGATCCTTTAATACGCCGGTTACCATATATTCCTGCTGGTTGTCCATCTTCAGCAGCCTGCCCCGCAGGTTGGTCGTCTGCCCGAAGAATTTACGTGCAGCCGTTTCCGTTAGTACCAGGGAATTAGGTTGTGTAAAAGCAGTTTGCGCATCCCCTTCCACAAAAGGAAAGGTGAACATGCTGAACAGTGTACTGTCTGCATACATACCGGCGCTATAATAAGCCGTCTGACCATTGTTGAACATAGCCGACACCGCCCCTTCCGTTGTCCGGCAGGTACGGGCCACACCAGGAAATTCCGCCTGAATGGCCGGCCCCATCAGTGCCGGGGTAGACCAGAAAGTACGTTTATAACCATCGTATTGCCAGTGTTGTAAAACGGCATACAAACGGTCTTTCTTTTCATGCATACTGTCGTACTGCACCTCATCTTCCACCCATAGGAAGATAATGCCGGCACAGGCAATGCCTGTCATCAGCCCGAAAATGTTCAGGAAGCTGTATGCTTTGTTTTTCCACAAGCTACGGACAGCGGTCCGGATATAGTTGGTAATCATGCTAACCGGTTTTCCAATGGGATGCCAACAATCAATATATTAATATCCAATAAAATACATATTACACGATAAAAAAAATGTCCGCTTTTGAGACAGGTTTTGTTCAATTGCGGATACACAACCGGTAACGGCGCCGGCTGTACGATCCTTTAAAGTTTCCCTAATTCACACCCTCTTAACAATCACTGTTTTTATATTGAAACAAAAAAAATGGTCCCTGCTATCCCCCTGCTGCCCCTGGCCCTCCTTACGCTCCGGCCTGTAGCCGCCGACACCCCGTTGCGTTATCCCGCCGCCACTGTTATCCGGCTGATAGATACGCTTTCCGGAAAGCTGGCTGAAAGTCACCCCGGATATTACCGCTACCGCTCCAAAAGCAATGTACAGCATTATACCGATTCCCTGAAAGCCACGATCACGGGAGATTCACTCACCACGCTGGAAATTTACCGCAAGGTAAAACCTTTTGTTTCCGCGATCGGTTGCCTGCACACCGGGCTGCAACTGCCAACGGCATATGTATCGCAACTGAACAGCCAGCCGAATTTACTACCGTTACAGTTAATATTCGACAACCGGCAGGCAACGGTCACCAAAAATTATTCGGCAGACAGCAGCCTGCTTCCCGGCACCGTGATCACGGCCATCAACGGTAAAAGCATTCAGGACCTGCTGTCCGTGCTGTTACCCGCTATTCCGGCGGACGGCTATAATCTGACCATGAAATACAAAGCATTGTATCACCAGTTCCCTTCCTGGTACCGTAATATGATCGGACCCGCCAATACCTTTACACTAACGCTGGCCAATGGCCATACCGTCACCGTACCGGCCGCCCGGTATGGGGAACTGGCGCGTCCCGGCTTCCTGAAAGAACCCAGCCCGAAAGAAACGCTCAGTTTTACCATAAAGGGGAAGACAGCCATTCTCACCATCCGTTCTTTCGCCACATCGGACATTAAAAGAACAGGACAACATTTCAGGAAGTATATCGATCAGGTATTTCTTCAACTGCGGCAACAAGGTATCCGGCAACTGATCGTAGACCTCCGCGGCAACACCGGCGGCACCGATGGTAATGCCGTTTATTTCACACGGCATTTTTTCGCACAGCCTTTCCGTTATTGGGACAGGATAGAAGTCACACCAACCATAGCGGGACAGATCAAAGGCTTTACCCGCCTGTTTTACCGGAAGCCTGCTCTTCAGGAGGGAACCTATCGTTGGAAAAAGTCCCCTATCACCCGGGAGTTTGATTACTATACATCGCAACAACCAGCGCGGTCTGTTTATAACGGCAAGACCTACATCCTGACAGATGGATTTTGTATGTCTTCCTGTGCAGATGTAGCGGCTATTCTGTCGTTTCACCGCAAAGCGGTTTTTATCGGGGAGGAAACCGGCGGCGGCTACCAGGGTAATACCAGCGGCATGATGCCGGTCGTTGAGCTGCCGCCCGTTTCGCTGTTGCTGACCGTACCGCTTCAGCAATATTATAATGCTGTTGATACAACGCTGCACCGGGGCCATGGCACGCCGCCGGACTATGCGGTGCCGTTAACGGCCACCGCTGTTATAAACGGCACCGACCAGCCTATGGAGCTGGCGCTCAGGCTGGCCGGTGCTATGTAATATTGTGCTCATTGTGCAAGATAGGTAGGATCGTCTCTCAGGTCCATCCGCATTTCGACCAGGTGTCTTTTGAATCCTGCTTTCTCGTATGCTTTTACCGCCCCTTCATTGTCGGCGTACACATCGAGACGCAGTTCCAGCACATCCTGCAGGTAGGCCCATTCTTTCAGAAAAGCCACGATTTTGGCATTGATGCCCTGGCCACGAAAAGCAGGGTCTACATACATGAAGCCAAGATATCCCTGCTTATCA
Source organism: uncultured Chitinophaga sp. (assembly GCF_946479755.1). The sequence continues at coordinate 214,105 of NZ_CAMLHC010000005.1, forward strand.
TGTTTAAGGTAAGGCCTGGATGCCGGCTCGATGCGGCAATAGCCGGAACCTACCAGCTGAGTGCCCGACACCGCGACAGCCACCTCAACATGATCGGCCGCGATCATTTGTGCAACGTCATAATAATGAATGGTCCCGTCCTGTAAAGTAGGATCATAGGGCCTTTCCGCCGAAATAATGCCCTGCTCGAAAGTAAGCAGCAAGGGCAGGTCTTCCTTTACTGCCTTTCTTACGGTAATGTCCATATACGCTGATTGGATTTTTAACAGATAAACATTCACTTACGTCATCATAAATGTCGGACTTTATCTGTTGCAACCCAACTATTCAGACCGCAAACTATGCGCCGGGTTCACCAGCGCAGCGCGGATACTCTGGAAGCTGACTGTCAGGAAAGCGATCCCCAGCACCAGGATAAGCGGGATGGCGAATAACCACCAATACAACTCGGTCCGGAAAGCATATCCCTTCAACCATTGGGTAACGCTGAACCAGGCTACCGGCGTGGCTACACCGAAAGCGATCACGATCAGCACGGCAAATTCCCGGTACAGCAACTGCACAATTTCAGAGACGGAAGCGCCCAGTATTTTACGGATACTGATTTCTTTGGTACGCTGCACAATGGTGAAAGATGCCAGCCCGAACAAACCGAGACAGGCCACCAGGATGGCCAGCGCGGTGAAGATGCCGAACACCTTTCCAAACCGCTGGTCCGCCTTGTATTGCTCGTCAAAATGTTCATCAAGGAAAAAATACTCAAACGGATTGTCCGGGAAAAAAGTATTCCAGTTCCGCTGCACCGCGGCAAGGGTAGCGTTGACGTTATCCGGCGATACGCCGATAGAAATATATCCCCTCACTTCCGGCTTCAGCCGGATGATGAGCGACTCATAGGCATCGTGCAGCGATTGCTGGTGAAAGTCCTCCACCACACCGGCAATTCGTAAGGTGTCTCCCCAAAAGAAGATAAGCTTGCCGACAGCCAGTTCAGGATTATCAAATCCCAGCCTGCGGATACCGGTCCTGTTGAAAACTACCGCACCCTCTGCCCCGTCCATGCCAAAGTCGCGGTCGAAATTACGGCCTGCCACCAGCTTGAGATGATAAGAAGGTACAAAATCATAGTCAACGTCGATGGCGCGGAACTGCTTGCCCTCAGTCTGGTGCTGCTCTATCAGGCGTATCCCGCCGGCGTTCAGGGAGGAAGCTTCACCCGGCACAATGGAAGATACCGTTACGCTATGGATATTGCTTTCCCGCATCAGTTGCTCTTTGAAAGCCTGTGTTTGCCGCATCCTGGTAGAGTCAGTGTAAATGAGAGGTGGTTTTATCACCAGCGTCTGCGCAATGTTAATGCCCAACTGCTGCGAACGCATAAACTGTATCTGTTTAAAAACGGTGAGCATGCCCACCAGCAAAAACAGGGAAGCGGCAAACTGCACCACCACCAGCGACTTGCGCAGCGTACTGCCCTGGCGGGACGAGATCGCCTTGCCTTTCAGCACCACCACCGGTTTAAAACGGGAAAGCACAAACGCAGGATATAAACCTGACAGGAAAGATCCGGTAATGAACAGTGCTATTAACACGGTCCAGAAAAGCCGGTCATACAGCAACGAAAAAGAAAGCTGTTGCCCTGTCACACTATTAAACAGCGGGATAGAAAAAACCACGAGGAACAGCGCCATCACGACTGCCATCCCGTTCAGCATCACTGATTCGATCATGAACTGCGCTACCAGCTGAGACCTGCGGGAGCCAATCGCTTTGCGTACGCCCACTTCCACCGCTCTGTTGATAGCCCGGGCCGTAGCAAGATTAATATAGTTTATCCAGGCGATGCCGATAATAAACAAGGCGATGCCCATCAATAAATAAACCGTATTGCCCTGACCGTTAGTCTCCGCTTCCATCATCAGGTGGGAATACAGATGGATGTCTTTCAGCGGCTGAAGAAAATATTTTGTAGTGAACTCCTTAGGCACGTCCACATAGTAGCTGTTTACCAGCGCGGGGAACTTCGCCTCCAGCTTCCCGGGATCGGCATCCGGGCGCAGCAGCAGATAAGTCAGGCAACCATCCCACTGCCATCCTGTTTCGGGATCATCCGGTTTTACCATATCCTGGTAACTGGCATAGGAATACATCGCGTCTGCCTTCAGGTGGGTGTTGGATGGCATGTCTTTGTATACGCCCGTCACCTTAAAAATACGGTGGTGGTTCTGGCGGACGATTTTACCGATAGGGTCGTCTTCCCCGAATAGTTTCCGGGCGATGCTCTCCGAAAGCACAACTGTGTTAGGCGCTGCCAGCGCCGTGGTGGGATCACCGCTGACAAGCGGTGTGGAAAACACTTTAAAATAGGCGCTGCTGGCCCAATACACCGAGGATACTTTTACGCTCCGCTGCCCGTTGTCCAGCAACACCTCCTGTTGTTTGACCAGCTTTACATAATCCTCTATTTCAGGAAAAGCTTCCTTAAAGTGATTGCCGATCGCGAAGGCACCGGCGGCCCAGCTGGTTTGCAGCTGTCCTTTTTCATACCGCTCCTGCCGCACTCTGTAAATACGGTCTCCTTTTTCCTGCGATTGTTCATAGCTCAGTTCAAACGCTACATATTGCAGGATCAGCAGGGAGGCGGCGATGCCGATGGCCAGCCCCATAATGTTAATAACAGAAAACACCTTGTTGCGACTGATATTCCGCCAGGCTATCTTGATATAATTTTTCAGCATATGAAAGAAGTTCGCTCCGGTGGACTGCAATAAATCTGCCACCACCGGAAAGCCTTGTCCCGCGCAGCATTACAGCTTGTATGCCCACGGGAAATGTTTCATTATCGCACACCTTCCGTCCGATAATGGACGTTTCTTTTTACCTTTATGACATGTACCGGCAATACAAACCACATCCGCTACTGGAGCCATATATCGACGCTTACTGGACCGTTACTTCGGCGACCGGTTCGGCGGCTGTGGGCCGCATACTGCCCGATGGCTGCGTGGATATTATCTGCAATCTCGGTGATTCCGCCGTCAGCGATGTAGGCACACCGCAACAGCAACTGCTGGCGCCGGAGAAAGCGTACCTGGTCGGTACCATGACCCGCTACTCCGACTCCTGTCAGCCCGGCATGACACGCATGATCGGCATCCGCTTCAAACCGGCTGCATTCAATTCCTTTTACCGGCTGCCTTTACAGGACACGGCCGACGAATGTATCGAATTCGGGCAGGAGCTAGTGACACTGCTGCTGGCCGCCGGCGATCATTTTGTTCCGGCGCTGGACAAATACCTGCTTGAGCGTATCACCCATGCCTCCCGCGACATGCTGCCTGTCATAGACACCATCCGCCGGCATCAGGGCGTTATCCGGATCAGCGACCTGGCCCGCGCACATTTCCTGACACCCCGCCAACTGGAACGGCAGTTCCTCAAACATACCGGCGTTACCCCAAAAGCATTCGCCAATATCATCCGTTATCAGGCCGTACACCGGCATATCCGGAAAAATCCCGGCAGCAGCCTGCTGCAGATCGCTTTCGATCACGGTTACTACGATCACGCCCATCTGACCAACGATATCCGGAAATACACCGGTAAAGTTCCCTCTATCATCATGGAAAAATAAAAAAATCTGAAAATAATTGTCCGTGTTTAGAAGTGGTTAACAAATGCCAATTTGATTATCTGTAATCTTGCAACATGGTTCATCGCTAAAAACGGAGGATATGCCAGGGCTACCTTATTTCACGAAAGACGGCGACACATGGATGTTTCATCAGCCGGCAGTACTGGCCGCCTATCACGGCGAGCTGCTGTACGCCATGGATATGATGCAGGCAAAACCACTGGCCGCAGAGAGAATATTCCGTAAAATCATCCACGCCTGTGGCCACAGCCACATCGACGCCCTGCTGTCACTGGCCGTTATTCTTAACAGAAGCGGCCGCCATATAGAAGGGAACGCGCTCATACACAGGGCGCACCTGATCTGCATGGAAGCGCTGCCGGCAGATTTTCACCCGGGCCGGGACCATATTTACTGGCACCTGCTGGAAAACCGGCCCTTTCTGCGCGCCATCCAGGCAGTCATCCCCGAGCACATCAAAGAAAAACAATATGAGCGGGCGCTGCATAAGATCAGTTTTCTGCTGAAGATCAACCCGCAGGACGATACCCGGGCAGCCGCCCTGCAGCCTGCCTGTTATATGCACCTCGGCCGTTATGAGGCTTACCTGCAATGGTACCAGCAACAGCCAGCCGGCTGTCATACCCTGGAAAATACATTTTTCTCGTTCCTGGCCCTCTATAAACTGGGACTGGCGTCACAGGCCAAAGCACGTTTCCTGGAAGCCCGCCAGGCATGGCCGCATATGGCGGACGAACTGCTCAAGTCCAGCCACCAGTTTCCGGCAGATGAGTTTACGGAATACCAGCAGGAAATCCCTTCCGGCAGCAGGCAGGAAGCCTTCGTTTGCTGGCTGGCTTCCAGAGAGTTATGGCAAAGGGAAAAGGGATTAAAGAAATTCATACGCACCGTTATCGGAGCACCTGCAGGCCTCTCCTGATACCGCGGACATTACTGCGAAGCGCGGATATGAAGCGTAGTGCCCTTGAAATAGTAATCCACCGCGCTGCTGTATTTTACCACGCTCATAAAAGCGTCCAGCGACTGACATGGGTCCATGCAACCCGTAAACCGGCGTAACGACATCTCCGGTTCATCAAAAATCACTTTGATCGCAAAACGTTTGTCAATCATTCCCCGGATCTCATTCAGGGAAGCATCGTGAAAAGTATACACCCCATCCTTTCTTCTGCCCGCACCGGCCAGCTGCATCTCATGCGGACCACGTAATGCCGCCCCCGCTCTTTCATTCATAGCCAGCTGACGGATCACCTCCTTCTCGTGCCTGCTTTGCCACCATCCGCTCAGGCATAACCCCGCCAGGATGATGCTGATACATATGCCGGGTACGGTGTAGTTATACGATTTAGCCTCATCGCCCTGCATTAACTCATCCTCTACCGCCAGCCACCCTGCGCCGGCATCCGTTACATCTTTTTTAGGGTCAAGTTTACCTTCCTTCATCAAACGCCGGTATTCCCGGGCTACCCGCCGCGCATTGGGTACCTGGTCCATCAGGTCAAACAGCTCTTTGGTTTCTTTGTTGCTCAAGGTCAAGTATTTTTGAGTATCAAAACATCAGTGGTACCCGTACAGGCGTACCGGTTATCATCAGGTATAGTATAAAATGCAGACAATACGGGCCTGCCGGATACGCGGCATTAAGCCCCATAAACATCATACGGATAGTTCATGATAAGGGTTGTCATAGTAAGGGAATCCATTTGTCAAATTACTCATCCTGTATTTCCGTATAATCCTGCCGGAAATGTATATGCTACATGATCGTTGTGATTATTGCTTGTCAGGTGTCTGATGATCGCCGGCATCCGCTCCTGTTGCCACACCGCTGCTGCCAGCCGGCCTTTTTCCATGCGCCAGTACGTTTTCGTTTAACTTCTTCTATAGATCTGTGATATAGCTGTGTTAGTATAAACGATAAATAATACCATCCGGATTTAACTTTGACGAACATGATTAAAACTGATTTCCCTGATGTGCGACTTTTAGCAGCACTGCTTTATATCCTATATTTATCCTGGCATTTTTAATTATCTTGTATCTAATAAACTAATCATCAAGTAATAAAAAATACCATCAAATATAAATATTATAATACAATAATATATTATTGATTTATTGTGCTCTCCGGGACGCCATCATCCGGTTGACTGTTTTCCCGTAGTGATGGACCAGGTATAAAACCACCAGCCGTACAAGATAAACCTCGCACCATCAACAGGCCGGGTAAAGTTGGCCTGTAACAATTTCTGCTTTTTCTTTCGGGGAACAGTGTACCTTTGCCGCCACATTTATACAGCCATGAAATCTGTCCAAAATCGGTACGCCGTCCTCTTCGGTTTTGCCGGCCTGTTCCTCGTACTGTCCTTTTTAGTACGTACCGCGTTAATCATCTGGGCCTTCCCGCAAGCGGGACTTTCCCTCACCGGTATCCTTTCCGCCTATGCCAAAGGCTTTGTGTTCGATGTGGGCGTCGCCCTCTTCTTCACCATCGCCTATGCCCTGTACCTGTTGCTGCTGCCACAAAAGCTCAACAACAGCCTCCTTAACCGCGCATTCACCTACACCGGCTTTTTCCTGGCCCTGATGATCGTGATCTTCTCGTTCTTCGCAGAGTTCACCTTCTGGGGCGAGTATGCCGGCCGGTTTGACTTTATCGCGGTAGACTATCTCATTTACACCTATGAGGTGATCAGCAACATCAACCAGTCATACCCCCTGCCGTTATTGATTGGCGGCGTATTGCTGGCCACCGCGCTGCTCACCTGGTGGTGCAGCCGCAGGGGTATATTCCGCAACAGTTTCCAGTCCCGTACCCCCTTTCCCAAACGGATAGGGATCTTTGCCTTGCTGCTGGGCGGTCTGCTGATGCATGTTTTCCTGGTCAGCAACACCTGGGCGGAGAAAAGCAAAAACCGTTACCAGCAGGAGCTGTCCAAAGCGGGCATCTACTCTTTTGTTTCTGCCTATCTTAACAATGAACTGGCATACGATAAATACTACCTGCTGGAAGATGACAACAAAGCTTTTGCCACCATGCGCCAGCAGCTGCAGTCACCCGATGCGCAGTACCTCGACAACGGACATAGTATCTACCGCAGCATTACTGACACCGTGGCGCCGGTAAAGCCCAATATCATCATGGTCACCATCGAAAGCTTCAGCGCCGATTTCATGACCCGCTTCGGTAACAAAGGAAATATCACGCCCGTACTCGACAGCATCGCGCAACACGGTATCCTCTTCACCAACATGTACGCCACCGGCACCCGCACCGTAAGAGGCATGGAAGCCCTCACGCTCGCCGTACCGCCTACGCCCGGTCAGAGTATTGTACGCCGGCGCAACAACGAAAACCTGTTCTCCGCCGCCACCATTTTCCGCAAAAGCGGCTACGAGGCCACCTTCTTTTACGGGGGCGACGGCTACTTCGACAACATGAACAAATTCTTCGGCAACAACGGCTATGATATCACCGACCGCCTGCGGCATCGCCTGGTAGACGATCAGCTGGCAGCCAAACGGACCAACATTCCAGACAGCGCCGTACAGTTTGAAAATGCCTGGGGCGTGTGTGATGAAGACATTTACAAGGCCGCCATCAAAAGCGCCGACGAAAAATATGCTGCCGGCAAACCCTTCTACGACTTTATCATGACCACCTCCAACCACCGTCCCTTTACCTATCCCGGTGGTAAAATCGATATCCCTTCCGGCACCAGCCGCGAAGGCGCCGTTAAATACACCGACTACGCCATCGGCCAGTTCCTGAAAGCCATCCAGGATAAACCGTGGTATAAAAACACAGTCATCATTTTCGTGGCCGACCACTGCGCCAGCAGCGCCGGTAAGAACGAGATAGAAGTCAGCAAATACCACATCCCCTGCATTTTCTTCAATGTGCCCGGCACCGCGGCACAGGAAATACCGGTCATGTGTTCCCAGATCGATATCTACCCTACCCTGCTGAAAATGCTGCACTGGTCCTACAATACCAACTTCTATGGTAAAAATGTGCTCGACAGCAGCTACCAGCCCCGCGCCATGGTGAGCACCTACCAGAAACTGGCTTACCTCGAAACAGGTAAAATGGTGATTCTCAGTCCGCAGCAAAAAGCGCAGTGCTTCTCCTGGAACCCGGCCAAAAATGAAGAGCAGCCGGCTCCTATGGACAGCACCCTGCTGTCTCACAGCGTAGCCCATTACCAGACCGCCTACTCCCTGTTTAAAAACAACGGCATGCGGAAATTATAAGATACTTATCTGATGTTTTTTTGTATATTTAAGGAGGGGATTGCCTGGGCAATCCCCTCTCCTGTTCCATAACCGTTCGCCAGCCTGAGAAACCTTTTTGTAACAATATCAATCAATAGTATACAGCCTTTGCCAGGCGTATGCCGTGAATGTGCCCAAACCCTCTAAACCTGATTACGCATGCTGGTGAATCCCTTTTCTGGCAACAGTTCCAGGAGCCTTCCCTTAGCAGATGGTATCGATGACCATACCGGTTTTCCCCAACAGAAAGCACTCGACATCATAGCCGCCCTGCATACCAGCTTTGCAGACAACAAACCGGCGCAGGTGTGCCAGGAACTACTACTCGAACTGATCACCCTCACCGGCAGCGAAGGTGGTTTTATGGGCGCCATGGAAAAAGGCTATTATCATCAGCCCTACCTCGAAATACAGGCCATCATCAATATCCACTGGCACGCCAACGTACAGCAGTATTTCGGCTCCCGCCTCGAACGCGGACAGCATTTTACCAATATGGATACCCTTTTCGGTAAAGTGTTGCTGGAAGGTGAACCGGTGCTCAGCAACCATCCCGATAAAGATGAACCCCGCTACCCGGCGGTATTCCGCACCTTTCTCGGCATACCTGTCAGCCACCATGGTGAAACCACCGGCATGATAGGGCTGGTCAACAAACCCGGTGGATACCATCCCACGCTCATTCCGCTGTTGCAGCCTATCGCGCTGACGTACGGCACGTTGTTGCACGCCTACCGCACCCGCTCCAGCCGGGAAAGCCTTGAGATGACGAACCAGCAGCTGGTCACCGAACTGCATGCCCTCACCTCTTCCCTCGATGATATTGTATTTGAGCTGGATGAAAACCTGGTGTTTACCCGTGTCTGGTGCAATCAGCAGCATCTGCTGTTTTTCCCCGAACATGAAATATTAGGAAAACCCATGGGCGAGCTGCCGGAGAACTTCACCGCCGTCTTTCATGACCTGGTATTCTACCACCCGGAAGATAAACACCTGCTGGAAGAAGCACAGCAACAACTCCTCCGCCACCATCAGCCGTATTGCATCGACCTTCGGCACATCTCCGCCAAAGGCACCGTCAAATGGGTGCGTACCACAGGCATTCCGGTTTTCAACCACGACAAGGTCACCGCCTTCCGGGGCATTATCATGGATATCGACAAACAGAAAAAAGCCGACATAGAACTGGAAAATGCCGCCAGGAGCCGGAGCGAATTTCTGTCTGTCATGAGCCATGAAATAAGGACACCGCTCAATGCCATCATCGGCATCGCAGGCACCTTACAGGAACAGCCTGCGACTACCCACCAGGAGCTGTTGCAAAACCTGCACTTTTCCGCCAATCACCTGCTGGGCCTCGTCAACGATATCCTCGACCTGAGTAAAATCGAGGCCGGAAAAGTAGAACTGGAACACATCCCCTTCGATCTGCATGAGCTGATACAGGGCATCAGCGGCAACTACCAGCCCTTGGCCGCTGCCAAGGGATTACAAATGCACTCCTACATCGATGCAGGTATCCCCCGGATAGTACAGGGAGACCCGGTACGGCTCGGACAGATCCTCAACAACCTCGTCAACAATGCGGTGAAGTTCACCAACGAAGGATATGTAGACATCGAACTGCACGCCGAAAATACCAGCGGTAACCATGTCACCATCTGCTTCAAAATAACGGATACCGGTATCGGTATCCCGCCCCATTTACAGGACAGTATCTTCGACACTTTTGTGCAGGGCGATTCCGCTACCACCAGGGAATACGGCGGTACCGGCCTCGGGCTGGCCATCACCCGTAAACTGGTAGAACTGATGAACAGCAGGATCACGGTAGAGAGCCAGCTGCAACAAGGCACCACCTTCCGGTTCTCCGTTACCTTCCAGGTATCCACCGCCCAGGCGACACCCGCACGGGAAGGGAACATCGATCCGGCGAATATGCTGACCGGCATGCAGATGCTGGTGGTGGAAGACAATAAAATCAACCGGCAGGTGATGCAGCTGCAACTCAATAAAACCGGGGCGATCGTCACGCTGGCGGTCAACGGGAAAGAGGCCATCGCCAAAATGCAGGAACAGACGTTCGATGGCATTATGCTCGACCTGCACATGCCCGAAATGAACGGCTACGAAACCATTCCATGGATACGCCGCCTCCAGCCAAACGCTTTTATCCTGGTGCTCACCGCCGATATTATGCCCGAAGCCACCGAAAAGCTGCGGCAGCTGGATGTCAAAGACATGCTACCCAAACCTTACAAGGCGGAAGAGTTGTACCGGGTGCTTTACAGGTATAAAAAATGAATTACCTACATTTGCCCCATGTCAACAATTAAAGGAAACCTGTCAGCCAGAGACCTCGACGTGATCTGGCACCCATATACCCAGATGCAGACTGCTCCTGCTCCAATCGGTATTGTTCGCGGCGAAGGCGCCTGTTTGTATGATGAAGATAACAACGCCTATATAGACGCCACCTCCAGCTGGTGGGTCAACATTCACGGTCATGCGCATCCGCATATAGCACAGCAGCTGGCAGCACAGGCGCTGCAGCTGCAGCACTGCATCTTCGCCGGGTATACACATCCGCCGGCAGTAAACCTTGCGGAACGGCTGTTGCAGGTATTACCTGCCAACCAACGCCGCGTGTTCTATTCCGACAACGGTTCCACCGCCGTGGAAGTAGCCATCAAAATGGCGCTGCAATACTGGCACAACAAAGGACAACAACGCCATAAAATCATCGCTTTCAAAAACGCCTATCACGGCGACACCTTCGGCGCCATGAGCGTCAGCGGACGCAGCGTGTTTACCCGCGTGTTCGATAATTTCCTTTTTGAAGTGCATTTCCTCGACGTGCCCACCGCCGATAATGCCGCGGCGATCATCGCTTCCATTGCGGCGCAGCAGCCGGACCAGGTGGCGGCATTTATCTTTGAACCACTGCTGCAGGGCTCCGGTGGTATGGTGATGTATGACCGGGACGGCTTCGAACAGCTCCTGCAATATTGCCGGCAGCAGCAGATCCTGCTGATCGCCGATGAGGTGATGACCGGCTTTGGCAGAACAGGCAAGAACTTCGCCATGGAGTATATGCAGACTGCCCCGGACATGATATGCCTTTCCAAAGGACTTACCGGCGGCAGCATGGCGCTGGGCATCACCACCTGCACCAGCGATATTTATGAGGCGTTCCTTTCCAACGATAAACTGAAAACGCTGTTCCACGGGCATTCCTTTACAGCCAATCCGCTGGCATGTACCGTGGCCCTCGCCAGCCTCGACCTCTTTACTGACCCGGCCTGTGCGCTCAACCGGCAACGGATACACGAAAATCACCGGCAGTTCCTGGAAGAACTGCAACAGATCAACATTGTTAAAAACGCACGCCTCCTGGGAACGATCCTGGCGTTTGAACTGGTAACTGATAACGCCGACGGGTATACGAATCAGCTGGCGGACCATCTCCACCGCTTCTTCCGGGCCAGGCGCATTATGCTCCGCCCGTTGGGCAATACGCTGTACATCCTTCCTCCGTACTGTATTACAGACGAGCAGCTAGCGGCTGTTTACGACAGCATTCGTGAACTTGTCTCGCAAAGCTTTATAAGAGAGCAAAGAAGCAAAGAGAATAAATAAAGAAAGAAAGCTAAGGTGCGAAGATCATATTTGTTGGTCTTCGCACCTTAGCTTTCTTTAGTCAAAAAATCTTGGCGCGCTTTGCTCTCTTATAAAGCTTTGCGAGCAATCACTTAACAGGCACAGATACTTTCGTATCATCCCATTCAAACACCACCGCATTGGCCGGCAGGGTGAAAGTCAGTTTTTCCACCGGTGTTTTCAGTGTTTCGCGGGGAACTTTCACGGATACCACGTCCTGGCCTTTTACTTTATCGTAATCGTAGGCGCCCCATTGACCCAGTTTACCATTCAGGATAACGGTCCAGGTTTTGGCATCAGGAATGGAGAAGAGCGTGTAGGTACCTGCTTTCACCGGTTTACCACCAAAAACCACGTCTTTTTTGAAAGTGATTTCCGTTGCTTCGTCAGCGCCGGTACGCCATACTTTGCCAAAAGGCTCCAGGGTACCGAAGATCACCCGTCCTTTTTTGGATGGCTGACCATACACCACTTTAATGTCTTTATTTTCTACGTTTACATGTGGGCTTTTTCTGGCTTTTTCCTGGGCAAAACCGAGTGTGGTGGCCATACAGAAGAAAGCAGCCAATAAAAGGTGTTTCATTGCAGATGTAGTTTTTTTGTTGAGGAATGAGGTAATAACAACAATTTAGAACTATTAAACTGCTCCACCCTGAATTATTGGATAAATGGCAAAATAACTAAATATCTATAGGCTAACTGGATTACGGGTGTTCGCAAAGCTGGCTGAGACGGGTGAGTCCGTCGCCCATGGCAGGGCCGTAAATACGATCGGCCAGGAAGCCCCGGAGCTTCCACCATGGCGCCAGGCCCAGTTTTATTTCCATATGCCAGAATATAGCGGTGCCTTTGCCATCCACGCTGGGCTTCAGCTCGATGCCTCCTTTTACAGGACGCATATTTTGGATATCGAGGGTATAGTGTACGCCTTTACCGGCTTCACTGTCAACAATGGTTACTTTACCGCTATTGAACTGCCCCGCCCAGCTGTAGCTGGCGCCGGCGCCAACGGTTTGTGCGGAGTACACCAGTTGAGCGGTTGTGTCCGGACGGCTCCACGGGTTCCAGTTTTCCCAGGCTTTGAGGTTATTGACCTGTGCATATACAGAATCGATGGGCGCCTGGATCACCCCGGTACGTTCTACCACGGCGGTAGAGGGAAACATCAGCGACAACAGAAATACAAAAATGCCCAGTACAACGATGCTGATGCCTAACAATTTAAAAAGACGCATAATGCTGTTTAATTACGAACTACTAATCTTTTGATGCCTTCCAGTCCTTTTTCGAAGTCCTGTCCCACCCATTTATCCATCATGAGTCCCATTACCTTCCGCAGGGGATGCTGGCCCATGTTACAGGTCATGCTCCAGCTGACCAGCGTTCCTTCTCCTACGGGATCCAGCCGGAAAGCGCCTTTGGCGATACCCATCCGCATAAAGTCGGTATCTGTGGCGATGTATTGTTCCGGCCGGGATTCTGTGATGGTCATATGGCCGGTGCCGACGTTGCGGTTATGGCTCTTCCAGCTGTAGCTGGCGCCGGCGCCGCTGTCTTTCTCTCCATAGGTAATAACCATATCGGGGTCCAGTTCTTTCCAGGGCGACCAAAGCTCCCAGTTGCGGACTACGTTGATAAGCGGGAAGATCCTCGCGGCAGGTGCAGGAATCATGAGCGAACGCTCCACTTTGACCATAGGGGGAAGAAACAAGCTGAATATGAAAAGCCCCAATACCAGGACGATCAACGCCCCCAGGAGAATAAAAAAGGCCTGCATGTAGCTGATTTTAGGTAAGCCAAAGCTAATAAAAAAACCCTGCTACTCCCAACGGAATACTTTTACCGCCACGGCATATACCACCACTCCCCAGAGCGTTAAAATGGCGATGTCCCAGCCTACATGCCACAGGTGCTGCCCCTCAAACGCCACTTTACGCAGGGCGTCAATGAGATAGGTCAGCGGCATTACCTTACAGATAGGCTGCAGCCAGGCGGGGAAAGAGTCTATCGGGAAAAAGGTGCCTGCCAGCAGGAACTGCGGCAGCGTTACGATATTGGCCAGCGGTGGTATAGTGCTTTCATTTTTGGCGATGCTGCTCACCACAAAGCCAAAGCCCATGAACACCAGCAGCCCGAAAACGGACAACACCAGCATTTCCAGGAAAGTGACCCAGCCGTGCACCAGCGTAAAACCAAAAGCGAAGTGGCCCAGGCCGATGATCACCACGGAGCTGATCAACTGGAAGATCATACGGCTGAAAGCCTCTGCCAGCACTATATAGGTACGTTTGATCGGGGTAGCGAAGAAACGTTTCAAGACCAGTGTCTGCCTTAAACTGTAGAACAGGAAGGCGGTACCGAAAACGGCGGCGCTCATCAGCGCAAAGCCCAGCTGGCCGGGCAAAATGAAGTCGATGGTTTTGAAAACCCGCCCCGGGATCTCTTCGGTAGTGAAAGTGGCCACGGAAGCACGCGGATACACCTGGTCATCGATGCGGGCGGTCACCTCTTTTAATACAGAAACTAAAATAGCTTTTTTACCGGCGTCGGAGGCGGTGGAAGTCCTGATATTCACCAGGAAATGAGGCAGACTGTCGGCCCCCTGTTGTGGTACAATGTTCAGGATAGCGGTGATACGGCCTTTCTTCAGGTCGTCCTCCATCTCTGCTGCCGGCTGGTCGGTCACCAGCTTCAGCGTTTTCACCTTTGACAATCCTTCATAAAACCGGCTGTTGATGTCGGTATGCCTGTCAACCCCCACTTTCACGGATACACTGCCGCCACCAATAAATCCGAATACGAGAATGAACACAAGCGGGAATCCCAGGCTAAAAACTACCGCTGAAGGGCTTCTGAAAATACCTCTTAAACTTCCTTTTGTTATAGCCAGCATGGCCCTCCATTGGCTGTACTTCACTCCATTCATCTGAGTCTCGTTTGTTAAAAATCCCGTAAAACTACTCAAAAATTTGACGCTCTGCCCGATTTTTCCCGCTGCTTTCCCCCGGCTTTTCCTGATAAAAAGCCACTTTTGGCCGTTTTTTGCTCATTTTGGCCACTTTTTGTTCTTTTTTCGATGCTTTTTTATTGTTTTTAGCCCCCGGAGATGATACCGGGGAGATGACCGGGTAATTTTTTAAGTGGATTTTAATATCAGGGGGGACCAAAAAAGAAAAGGGGGATGAACAACGGTTGTTCATCCCCCGATAACAAAATTTAAAAATCTTAAAATTTGTAAATAAACGGCAGCTTAGCCTGAATATCGCCGGGGATATGCTGGATCGCTTTCAGTTGCTGGTACAGGTCGTAATTCACGCCCATTTCTCTTTTCACCATGCTCTCCTGTACTTCTCCGCCTACATTTTTCAGCAACCGGAACAGTTTGTCTTTATTGACTTCCGGGTATTCCACCATCCTGTAGTCTGACACCTTAGCCAGGCGGGCGGCGCAATTGAGCGCTTCGTTCAGGCCACCAATACGGTCTACCAGTCCGAGCTTCAGCGCATCGGTACCGCTCCATACACGGCCCTGCGCGATGCTGTCCACCACGGCGGCGTCCAGCTTGCGGCCAGCCACCACTCTTGATTTAAACGAAGCGTAGATGCTGTCCACACCATCCTGGATAAAACGTTTCTCCACATCGTTCAGCGGCCGGGACACGGTGCCCAGGTCTGCATAAGGCGCTGTTTTAACACCGTCGAACGTTACGCCCAGTTTATTTTTGAAGAAGTTCTCCATATTAAACATGATACCGAATACCCCGATGGAACCGGTCAGCGTGTTCGGTTGCGCAAAGATGCTGTCTGCCATACAGGAGATATAATATCCGCCGGAGGCGGCATAATCGCCCATAGACACGACCACAGGCTTCACTTTCTTCGCCAGGGACAACTCCCGCCAGATCACCTCTGACGCCAGCGCGCTGCCACCACCGGAGTTCACCCGGAAAAGGATGGCTTTTACTTTTTTGTCTTCTCTTGCCTTGCGGATACTGTAGATATAATCTTCGCTGGCGATGGTGGTCTGTTTTTCGGACTCTCCGCTGATAATATCTCCCTGTGCATAAATCACCGCGATTTTATTGTCGCTGGTGCCGTTGCTGAGGGTCACGGAACTATTGTATTTCAGGAAGGAAACCAGGTTGAGGTCTTCGTCGCTGTTGACACCGGTTTTGTTTTTCAGCTCCTTCACCACTTCATCATCATATTTCAGCGCGTCTACCAGTTTGTATTTCAGTGCGTCTGACGACTCGCGGATCAGGTTCCCGTTGGCATAGCCGTGCAGGGTGGCGGTATCCAGCTTGCGTGTCTGGGCGATGCCACTGAGGTAATTGCCATACAGTTGACCCAGGAACTGATGGGTTTGTACGCGGTTGGCTTCCGTCATCTGTGATTCGCGGAGGGGTTCGGTAGCGCTTTTGAATTTGCCGCAGTAAAAAATTTCAGGTTGTATCTCCAGTTTCTCCAGTGTACCCTTTAAAAATGTCAGCTGAGTGGAAAAGCCGCTGAAATCGATGCCGCCCTTGGGATTCAGGAACACCTTGTCAGCCGCGCTGGCCAGGTAATAGCCTTGCTGCGTCATTACTTCGCCATAGGCATATACAAATTTGCCGGACTTACGGAAACGCAGGATGGCATTGCGCAGCTCTTCCGTGCCGGCGAAGCCGTTGCCGCTACCGTCTACCTTCAGGTAGATACCTTTGATGTTATCATCGGTGGTAGCATGCTGGATCAGTCTTATCGCCTGAAACAGGCCTGGGATTTCGGAAGACTCATCTCCCATAAAAGAAGCTACGGGGTTCACAACTTTCTGTTCGTTGAAAGCCTGGCTGGTCTTCAGCACCAGCACGCCATTGGGGGAAATCGTCACAGGCTCGCGGGAAATGGCTCTCCCGATAATCATCAGCAGCAACAGGAAGCACAGGCCCGTAAAAACGAAGAAGGCCAGGAGCGCTGCAAGGAAAGTTTTAAAGAAACGCATACGTTTTAGTTAAAATGAAAGGGAAATGGAAAGATACATTTTTTCAAAAATACGGAATATGGCTACTTTTGGGCTTCAGAATATACATGAACACAGCAATATTACTTATAGGTGGCAACCTGGGCGACCGTGTCGCCAACCTGCAACAGGCAGTGGCGCTCATCGGCGCGTCCGCCGGAGAGGTGCTGAAGACCTCCGCCTTATACCAGACCGCCCCATGGGGCTCCGTAGACCAGCCTGACTATCTCAATCAGGGCGTTGAAATACAGACCAGTATGGACGCACTAACGCTGTTGCATACACTGCTGGACATCGAACGCCGGATCGGCCGTATCCGCCAGGAGAAATGGGGAGCGCGGGTCATTGACATCGACCTGATCTTCTTCAATGACGAGGTCCTCTCCCTTCCGGAACTGAAACTGCCGCATCCCCGGATGCACCTGCGCCAGTTTGTGCTGGTACC
Source organism: uncultured Chitinophaga sp. (assembly GCF_946479755.1). The sequence goes on from NZ_CAMLHC010000005.1 coordinate 231,138, forward strand.
GCTGACCGAAATCGTGCCGGACTACCTGCACCCTGTGCTGCATAAAACCGTGCGGCAGTTGCAGCAGGACTGCCCGGATGATCTGAGCGCGGTTAAACTAAGCACGCAAAGTATACAAAGCGGGCAAAGGGGCAAAGACAACGGATAACCGTACCTCCGCGCTTACATACCAGGCGTGCCAAACTATTCTCTACCTTTGCTCCTTAGCTCACTTCAAAAGCTTGGCGTGCAAAAACACTTATCCATGCACTATAAATTCATTACGATAGAAGGAAATATCGGCGCCGGAAAAACTACACTGGCCAATATGCTGGCCAAACACTTTTCCGCTAAACTGATCCTCGAAGAGTTTGCTGATAACCCCTTCCTGCCGCTCTTTTACGAACGCCCGCAGCAGTACGCTTTCCCGCTGGAACTGTTTTTCATGGCGGAAAGATATAAACAGCTGAAAGACATGCTGCAGACAAAAGACCTTTTCTCCGATGTGGTGATCTCCGACTACCTGTTTATCAAAAGCCTCCTGTTTGCTAAAATCAACCTGCCGGAAGAAGAATATTCTCTCTACCAGAAACTCTTTGATATCATCAATCCCCAGCTGGTACAACCCGAACTGCTGATATTCCTCAACGCACCTGTCACCAAACTGCAGGAGAATATCAAACACCGGAACCGTTCTTACGAACAGCAGATACCCGACGACTACCTGCTCAACGTGCATGATATGTACATGCAATACATCAAGCAACATCCCGTGCGTACCCTCGTTATCGATACAACAAAAGTGGATTTTCTGCGGCAGCCGGAGGACTTTAAAAGCCTGCTGGCCGCGCTGGAGAAAGAATATGAGCCGGGTATGCACTACCTGAAACTGTGATGGCCATCACAGTTTTGCAGCGATGGTAGTGGCGGCGACAAAGCCGCTGGTCCAGGCATGCTGGAAATTAAATCCGCCTGTGATGCCGTCTACATCCATTACTTCGCCGGCAAAGAACAGGTTGGGCGCTAGCCGGCTCTCCATCGTGGAGGGGTCTATTTCGCTGAGCGTGACACCACCGCAGGTAACAAACTCTTCTTTAAAAGTGGTTTTGCCTTTTACCGGAAACTCCATGCTCACCAGCATCTTCATGAACCTGTTCTGGTCTTTCGCCGGAACGTCCGCCCAGCGCATTTCTTCGGAGATGCCCGCTTGCTGCAGCAGGAACTGCCACAGCCGCTGTGGCAGCCCGAACGGGTTTTTGTGGTGTATTTTCTGTTTGCCCAGTTCCTGGCGCAGGGAAGGCCATTCTTCCCGCAGCGAATTTTCATGGTGATCAGGCAGCCAGTTCACCACCGCCGTAAAAGTGTATTGCATGGCTTGCAGCTCCCGGGCGCCCCAGGCAGACAAGCGCAGTATCGCCGGGCCGCTCATGCCCCAGTGGGTGATCAGCACGGGGCCTGTCTCCTGTAGTTTGGTGCCGGCAACTTTCACCTGTGCGGTGGAAGCCACGCCCATCAGGGAGGTAATGGGGTTGCCCGGCATATTGAAAGTAAACAGCGAGGGCGCCGGCGGCACGAAGGTGTGCCCTGTCTGCGCCAGCCAGCCGAATTTGCCGGCCTGCGCATATCCGCCGGCAGCCACGCAGACAAAATCCGCCGTCAGGGAGCGGCCATCCTGCAACTGCAGCTGCCAACGCCCGTCAGCGCTCTTTTCCAGCGTGGTCACTTCTTTATGGGTCTCAACCTTTACATGGTATTTGTCCGCCTCCCGCAGCAAACAATCGATGATCGTTTGGGAATCGTCCGTTACCGGGAACATCCGCCCGTCCGCTTCCGCTTTCAGCGTCACCCCTCTTTCTGCGTACCATTCAATGGTATCTGTAACAAAAAAGCGGGAGAAAGCTTTCCGGACAAAATGCTGTCCGCGGGGATAACGTTTAGTCATATACGTGATATCAGGCGCGTTGTGCGTCACATTACACCTGCCGCCGCCACTCACCTTTACCTTGGATAACAGTTTACCGGTTTTCTCCAGCAACACCACTTCCAGCGACGGGCATAAACGGGCCGCATTGACCGCACAAAAAAAACCGGCCGCACCGCCGCCGGCCACCACTAATCTTTTCCGGATTGCACTCATTAAAATCTTGTTAAAACCAACGCTTGAAGACGCAATAATAACAAACCTGCCGTAATCTTACCGTTTATTCTTTCGTAAGTTTATATTTGTCCTATTATTATATCCATTATTTCGGCTCAAAATACAGTTCATGCAAGTGCACAATACCAAAAAGAGACGTCACCTGAAGTGGATGATACCCGCTACCCTGCTGGCCGGAGTTATGGGCGCCGTGGCTATTATGCCGCCACCTGCCGACTGGTCGGATCACCTGGTTCAGGCTTTACAACAATACAACAACCGCTTCCCGCAGGAGAAAGTATTCCTGCACCTGGACAAAGACTACTATGCTGCCGGCGAGACCATCTGGTTTAAAGGTTATGTAACCCTCCAGGGCCTGCCCTCCACACAGGCCACCAACCTGTACGTAGAGCTGCTCGACAAGAATAACAACATTGTACAAAAGAAACTGTTTGCCGTTTTCAACGCCGGCGCACCGGGTAATTTCGAACTTCCCGAGGCACAGAAGCCCGGCGTATACCAGCTGAGGGCCTACACCGCCTGGATGCTCAACTTTGACCCGGCCTTCACGTATACCCGTACCATCGAGATATTTGATCCGGCGAAAAAAGGCGGTCCTGCGGCCGACAGTACCGCGGCCGATTTCTCCGTACAGTTTTTCCCGGAAGGGGGCAACCTCATTGCAGGCCAGCCTAACACCGTGGCGTTCAAAGCGATTGACAACAATGGTTACCCCATCGAGGTGACCGGCACCATAAAAGATCCTAAAAATACCGCCATCAAATCCATACATGACGGTATGGGCTCCTTCGAAGTCACCCCGGCCGGCTCAGAAGCCTATCAGGCCGTGGTGAAAAGCGCCAAAGGGCAAAGCAAAACCATCACCCTGCCTGTGGCCCAGACCACCGGCGCTTCCCTGAAAGTGTTCAACAAAGGTGCCCGTATTTTTTACCAGGCGGTTCCCGCCAATATGGGCGATACCGCGCTGAATAAGCTGGTCGTTATCGCACAGATGGGTCAGCAGCTCGTCTACAAAGCGCTGCTCGACGTATCCGAAGGCCGCATCAGCGGCTTTATTCCGGCCGACAAGCTGCCCAGCGGCATCCTCCAGATCACACTGTTTGGCAGCAACGGCCTTCCACTCGCAGAGCGGCTCTCTTTCGTGCGCAGCAACGACCGCATGGAAATGGACGTACTGGAGTCTGACGTAGCCCGCGAGCCGCGCAAGAAAAGTACTTTCGTGCTGCGCCTCCCCGATACGCTGCAGTCCAATATCTCCGTGGCCGTCACCGACGCCGATGCGGTGCCCGTAGATAAGAACGCGGCCGACATCGTGTCTACGCTGCTCCTCACTTCCGACATCAAAGGATTTGTATACAATCCCAACTGGTATTTCAAAGATACCAACCCTGCTACCCTGCAGGCGCTCGACCTCGTGATGATGACCAACGGATGGCGCAGGTTCAGCTGGGAGAAGATCGCTAAAAATGAATTTCCGGAAATACGCCACCCTTACGAACAGGGTGTGACCGTCAAAGGTGTTACCACCGGCGTTAACGGCAGACCTATCGTCGGCGGCAAGCTGGACATGATCATCAAACTGCCGGTGGACAGCTCCTCCATGTTCGCCTCCGCCCCTATCGACGAGAAAGGGCAGTTCAACATCGCCAACATGGTGTTCCCGGATACGGCTTACATCTACTACCAGGGCAGCGACGCCAAAAAGAGCAAAGACGTTAACGTGAAGTTTGACATCCACTTCTTTGACCGCGCCACCCAGGTGAAAATACCTTACCCGCTGCGCGTTCCTCCGGCAGTAGACAACAACTCCCTGAAGCTGTTTCTCGCCACCGCTGCGGAAAGCAACAAGGTCAACCGCGCTATCAACAATAAGACGGTATACCTGCAGGAAGTAAATGTGAACGCTAAAAAAATAAAACCGGAAGAAACCACCGAAAAACGGTATACCTCCGGTATGTTCTCCGGTGGCGATGGTTATACCTTCGACCTTACCAAGGAGAATCCTACCGCCTACAATATCTTCCAGTATCTCCAGTCTAAAGTAGCCGGTTTACAGATCACCGGTGACCTCAGCAACCCGGCGCTCTCCTGGCGCGGCGGCAAGCCCGGCCTGTATCTCAACGAAATGCAGACAGACGTGAGCATGCTGAGCACCCTCAGCATCAATGACGTGGCCCTGATCAAGGTGTTCCGTCCTCCGTTTATGGGTGGCTTCGGCGGCGCTAACGGCGCTATTGCGGTATACACCAAAAAAGGCGGCGACAACCCGCCGGCCAACGACCCGTCTATCAAAGGTTTCCAGCTGTATAAAAAAGCAGGTTACGCCATCGTGAAAACCTTCTATTCTCCGGACTACTCCGTGAAAAAAGAAGTACACGCGCTGCCCGACAAACGCCTGACACTGTACTGGAACCCCAACGTGCCGGTAGATACACTCACACATACCGCCAAAGTGGAATTCTATAACAACGATTTCTCCAAACGTTTCCGCATAGTGGTACAGGGTATCACCGACGAGGGCACTGTGGGTAAGTTTGAACAGGAATTCTAATCACGCAAAGCGCGCAAAGATTTTGTAGTCTGATTAAGAACGCAGAGGAGCGAAGACCATATTTTACCGTCCACCTTTAATATTGTGAAAAGTGGGCAGTAAAATATGGTCTTCGCTCTTTTGCATGAGTGTCTGAAAAAATGCGGGCAATAGAAAATACGGTCTCCGCTCCTTTGCGTTCTCTATCTACATTAATATCTCTGCGTTCTCTGCGAGAGAAAATGACTACAGGATCAACAGCGGCGTAATAAACCCTACCGACACCCGGTAGGTGTCATCATTCACCAGTCCGAATTTCGTTTGTGCGTAGTCGGTATACCGGTACACCCGGCCGACCATGTTCAGGAAAATTTTCAGGTCGTATTTATCAAACGGATATACTTCGATGGCCGGCACATAGCCCCATGCCGTGCGGAGTTTCTTTTCCCTGTTGGGATCGGGGTTGCCGTTCCAATAGGCGAAATCCACGAACCCGGTAGCAGTGAGATGGACGATCCTGTTCAGCCGTACGTCGGCCCTTACCCAGTGGCTCATGTAGGTCACGCCCTGAACGGCTTTCATATCCGGTATCCAGTTGGAGACGATGGACTTACGGTCCAGGTTTTCCAGGCTCAGCTTAAAATCATAGTCCAGTTTGAAATTGCGCAGTATCAGTGAGTTACCCAGTGCGATGTAATTCATGTACTGGTGGGTGGCTTCCTTGAAAATGCTGTAGGACCAGATGGTAGCTACTTTTCCGTTGAACAGATGTCCGCGCCAGTTGATCACGGCGGCAAAAGGGAATTTGCTTTCGTGGATGCCCGGGATGGAATCGTACAGTTCTTTAAAGGTTTTGGTGCGGCTGTTGAGCAGCTGCAGGGTGAATTCGTGGTTGTTATTGGGCAAATATCCTACGCCGGCGCCGGAGAGGAAGTTGTCCGAGTTTTCGATGATATCGGAGTATTCGTAGATCTGTATGGGGTTGTCGTCAAATTCCACGCCGCCCCAGTCTGCGCAGAGTTTACCTGCATATATTTTCCAGTGTTCGCTGGGGTCGAAGCGCAGGTAGGCCAGATCGGTGGAGCGGCTGAGATTATCTACCGACTGGGTGGCGGGGTCGCGGGTATAGCGGTCACGGAAGCGGAAATAGAGTTTGTCGAGCACTTTCCCTTTTATCTCCAGCCGGAACTGTTCGTTGACAAAGCGTGAGCCGGTGTAGGTACCTTTATCAAACTCATTCCGGAAGGCGTAGCGCATATTGGCGATGAAGTCTATGTTATTCAGCAATGCTACCTTGTTAATGGGAATGAGGGGCTTATAGAGCGTATCTTTCTTCGATTCCTGGTGCTGTGCTGTTGCAGCCAGCGGAAACAACATCATGCAGGCTACCAGCCAATTGCGGATATGCATAAAGGTTAAATTTGGGAGTTAAAGAAAAAATAAGGTCATCTATAGAAGGATGCCTGCCAGAAAGAACCCGGCGGCAACGGATACGGCTACACTGACAATCCCCGGAATCATAAAGCTATGGTTGACCAGGTATTTTCCGATTTGGGTGCTGCCGGTGCGGTCAAAGTTAATGGCCGCCAGCAGTGTCGGATAACCTGGCAGAAAAAAATCCCCGTTTACAGCAGGGAACATGGCTACCAGGTGGGCCGGCAGGATGCCGAGGGACAGTCCCAGCGGCATGAGGGCTTTGGTAGTGGCAGCCTGACTGAAAAGTAAAGCGCTCAGTATGAACAGGGCGATGGCGAACGTCCAGGGGGCCGCTCTGACCATGTTACCCAGTGTGCTCTCAATAACACCGGTGTTGGTTTGCATGAAGGTGGCGCTCATCCACACCACGCCAAAGATAGACACGACCGCCTGCGCGCCGGAGTTAAAAAGGCTGGCCTTAGCCACAGCAGCGGCCGTCGTGCGGCAAAACAGCATAATGGCGGCAGCAGCGGCCAGCATCACCAGTTCAATGACCGCAGCCATTTTTATATGCCCGGTGGCGTCTACGGCCATATTGCTTTTCCCTTCCCCAAAGGAAGGCAGCATATTGGGGAAGGCGCCTACCAGCACTATCAGCAGTACGGCCAGTCCGAATATCAGCACAGAGGCTTTGGCGCCCGGCAGCAGCGGGGCTTTGCTTTCCTGCACATCTGCCTCCATGGCGGCAGCGAAGTCGGGGTCTTTCATTTTTTCCAGGAACACCGGGTCTTTCGCCAGCTCCTTACCTTTTTTCCAGCATACCACAACGCCTGCCAGCGTGCCGACAATGGTGGCCGGGATACATACCCGCAGGATATCCAGTAGTTCAATTTTCCCGCTGAGAATGGTCAGCAGCGCGGCGGTGGCCGCCGAGATGGGGCTGGCGGTAATCGCCAGGTGCGAAGAGATCACCGAAATACTCAGTGCACGCTCCGGTCTTATTTTTTTCTTGGTAGATACTTCCGCAATAATCGGCAGCAGCGAGTAAGTAATGTGGGCAGTGCCTGCAAAAAGAGTAAAAACGTAAGTGACCAGGGGCCCCAGTAATACGATCAGGGAAGGTTTACTCCGCAATATCTTCTCCGCCAGCCGCACCAGGTAATCCATCCCACCGGCAGCCTGCAAGGTGGCGGCGGTAGTCACTACCGCCAGGATGATCAGCATCACGTCTATCGGCGGATCGGCCGGCCGCATGCGGAAAATAAAGATATAAACCGCCAGCGCCACCATGCCCATTACCCCCAGGCCAATGCCTTTCATGCGGGCTCCCACCAGGATAGCGGCGAGTAATATTGCGAACTCTAACCAGATCATATATGATAATATCTGCTGCTGAAGATAATCAAAACCGACAGTAATTTATAACCTTGACCGCGTCCTGTTTTGTTCCGGCCCAGCGCTTGCATGCCGACGATCCGGCACCAGCGCTTTCATGCCAGTGATCCGGCACCTGGTCATCATGGTTATCGTGGTTATTGTGATTATCGTAGTTATGTGATTATCGTGGTTATCCTGGTTACATCGCCGGCGCCACACCCGGATGCGGCGCCGGCTTCTATTGTAAACCCCTGTCGGGGTACAGTTATCTTCCTACTATATTATTATTCGCACAAACCTTCAAAATATCACATCGCGCAGCTATTATTTTTAAAAAACAGGTTAGCGGTTAATAAACTGCGGCCTGATCATGTTGTCAAACGTGAAGATCTCATCCCATTTCTCCTGTGTGATCAGCTTTTTCTCTTTCACGGCGATATCGTGCACGGACTTACCGGTTTCCAGCGCCTCGCGGGCAATGCTGGCGGATTGCTCATATCCGAGGATGGGATTCAGCTGGGTCACGATACCGATGCTGTTCATCACCATCTGTTTGGTATGTTCCGCATTGGCCGTGATACCCAGGATACATTTCTCCCGTAGCGTACGGCAGGCATTGCCCATATAGGTAATGGCGGTAAACAGTGCGAAAGAGATCACCGGTTCCATGACATTCAGCTGCAGTTGCCCTGCTTCGGCCGCCATGGTTACGGTCAGATCGGCGCCGATCACATAATACGCCGTCTGGTTCACCACCTCCGGTATCACCGGGTTTACCTTGCCCGGCATAATGGAAGATCCCGGCTGCATCGGCGGCAGGTTAATTTCGTTGAGGCCTGCCCGTGGTCCGGACGACAACAAACGCAGGTCGTTGCATATTTTGGACACCTTCACGGCGGTCCGTTTCAGCACACCGGAAAGCTGCACATAAGCGCCGGTATCGTTGGTGGCCTCGATCAGGTTCTCCGCCAGCTTCAGGTCCAGCCCGGTTACCTCACACAGGTACTGCGTCACCAGCTCGGCATATCCCTCCGGCGCATTCACCCGGGTACCGATAGCAGTAGCGCCCATGTTGATCTCTGCGATCAGCCGCTTGCTGCTGTCTACCCGCGAAAGCTCTTCTTTCAGGTTGATGGCAAAAGCATGGAACTCATCGCCAAGGCTCATAGGCACCGCGTCCTGCAACTGCGTACGGCCCATCTTCAGCACATTCTGGAACTCCTTCCCCTTGGTATCAAACGCCTCTGCCAGCTTGCCCAGTTCTTCTTTGTAAACAGTCAGCTTCAGGATCAGGGCTATACGAAATGCAGTAGGATACGCATCGTTGGTGGACTGCGAACAGTTCACATGGTTGTTGGGGTGACAGAATTCGTACTCCCCTTTCTGTTTGCCCATCATCTCCAGGGCCACATTGGCGATCACCTCATTGGCATTCATATTCACGGAAGTACCGGCGCCGCCCTGTATCAGATCGCTCAGGAACTGATTGTCAAACTCCCCGTTGATCACCCGGTCACTGGCCCTGATAATGTATTCTGCAATATTTTTGTCCAGCACGCCCAGGTCCCGGTTGGCCATCGCCGCCGCCTTCTTCACATATCCCAGGCTCTTTACAAAGAGCGGCTCCACTTTCAACGGTATACCGGTAATATGAAAATTCTCCAGCGCGCGAAGTGTCTGGATACCATAATACACATCCTGCGGTATCTCTTTCTCCCCCAAAAAATCGTGTTCTATTCTCTTGGACATAATTTTTGATTTAGGGCCGGAAGTTAAACGCTTTTAGAACAACATAATACTCATAATTGTTGTAGTTTCATCTAAAGATTTTTCATTACACTGTTGTTCTATTCGTAAATCATAATTGGCAATTCGTAATTTCTCATGATGTTCCGCATTTCACTGGTTTGTTTTCTATTTTTAGTTTTTACAGGAAAGATCCTCTCTGCACAACACCTGGCGCCACATTTTAATCCCCGGGAATACCATGAACTGCTCGATCTCAGCTCCCTGCAACGGGACACGTCACTGGAACAAAGCAATGCCAAAGCGCCGGACAACTTTCGCGTCGTTTACCGTTCCCCGGAGACAGGCCTCAAAAACCGCTGGGACTTCTGGGTCAACCGCAGCCGGGACCTCGGCGTGATCTCCATCAGGGGCACTAACGGTACCGCCACCTCCTGGATGGAAAACTTCTACGCCGGGATGATCAGCGCCAAAGGAACACTGCAACTTAATGACAGCACTACCTTCACTTATAAACTTGCGGAAGACGACAAAGCTTTCGTACATGCCGGCTGGCTGCTGGGCCTCGCCGCTATGGCGCCGGACATCGTGCAACAAATAAAACATGCCTATCAGGAAGGCATACACGAATTTATCATCGTGGGACATAGCCAGGGCGGCGCCATCGCTTTCCTGCTGCGTTCTTACCTGCAATACGCCGACGGCCTTCCGAAAGACATCGTGTTTAAAACCTATTGCAGCGCAGCACCCAAACCGGGCAACCTGTTCTATGCATATGACTATGATTACATCACCCGTGACGGCTGGGGACTCAGGGTGGTCAACGGGCGGGACTGGGTACCGGAAGTGCCGTTCTCTATACAGACACCCACCGACTTCAACACCACCAACCCCTTCGCCAACATCAAAAAAGCTTTCCGCAAACAGAAATTCCCGGCGCGGGTAGCGCTGTCCTACATGTACGGACGCCTCAGCCGCCCCGCCAGGAAAGCCAGCCGCCGCTTTCAGCGGGTGCTGGGTAAAATGGTGTACGGCCGCGTAAAAAAAGTACTGCCGGAGTATAACCGGCCCGTTTTTGTCAACAGCCACAATTATACCCCGGCAGGTACGCCGGTGATCTTATACCCGGTAAAGGGATATGATGAGAAATTTCCGTTCGACGGTAAAAATATTTTCGTGCACCATTCCATCGACGCTTACCGATGGGCGCTCGATCACAACTACCCTGCCGGCGGACATTAGTCGTTACCGCTCTTTTCTCCGGTAAACCAATGTTCTTTATCTCTGAACAACACATTGAAAGTCGTGAGCGATCCGTAAATACGGGTGATGTACTGCTGCAGGTTGATCTTCTCTTCGTCTGTCAGCACCTTATGGCTGTTGATATTCTGCTCCAGCACCCGTAGCCGGTCACGCAGCATCACGATCTTGTGAAAAAATGTTTCGATAGGTACTTCTTTCGCTTTCAGGGTGGCATCGCCCGGCTGCAGCACCATGGTGCCGTTCCTCCAGCGATCGCCCAGCGGCACCACCTCGGTCATACCGCCCCACAGCCGCAGTATCTTCAGTAAAGACGTTTCCATATCCGATGCCGTTTCCACTTCAGCTGTCTGGTTTTCTGCGACCAGCACTTCAAACAGCGGATCTGTTTTGTCGATCATTTTGATACCATGGTCCATAAAAGTGACCCGGTACTGCGCATATTTAACGCCTACAATAACGCCCGGGCCAAAATGTGCGTGCTGGACCCTTGAACCCACGCCCAGTGTCAGTTCTTCCATGTGCTGATATTTTTGGTATCAAACTTAATACTTTCACGCAAAGCGCGCAAAGATTTGATAAAGTAGATGATGTTTTGAGATAAATTAAGAACGCACTAGTTACCCAATCTTTGCGCGCTTTGCGTGAGCACTTTTTCAAGTATCCCCACCGCCTTCGCCAGCTCCCTGTTATTCAGCGAAGCGAAGCCGAAACGGATGGCGTTCAGTGGCGTAGTACCATGCCCGTACTGCTCCCCGTTACTCATCAGAAGCCCCATAGCGGCGGCCTTCACAGCCACCTGTGGCAACGGGTAACGTTTGTGGAAGGTAAGCCAGGTAGCCATGCCGCCGGCAGGTTCGGTAAACCGTACTTTGTCGCCCAGGCGGTTGTGCAGCAGTTGCGTGAGCTGATCGCGGCGCTCATGGTACAGCTTGTTCGATTTTTTCAGGTGCCGGTCGATAGTGCCATCGGCCAGGAGGGCCGCCAGTGTTTCTTCGGGGAGGTTATCACCCTGGAGGTCCATCAGTTTGCGCAGCCTGGCCATTTCTTCGAGGAACGGCGCCGGGGCCACAAGAAAACCGCTGCGGATGGAGAGCCCAAGCAGTTTGGTAAAAGAGCCTACGTAGATTACGTTACCGCCGTGATCACCGCTGGCCAGCGGTAAGATGGGCGCAGAGCTGTAATGGTAGTCGTAATCGTAATCATCTTCCAGCACGGCCAACCGGTGGGTGCGGATGATGTCCAGCAGCCGCATCCGGCGTTCAGCACTGAGCGTGACCGTCGTCGGGTGATGATGATGCGGTATCACATACAGCATCTTCACTTTATGGGTGCGGCACAACCTTCCCACCTCTTCTACATCGATGCCTTCTGCATCGGTGGGCACACGCAGCAGGCGGGCGCCCAGCTGTTCGAAGCACAGGTCGGCATAAAAATAATTGGGGCTGCCCACGATCACATAGTCCCCTTTCTTCAGCAGCATGGCAGCCGTCAGGTAGATGGCCATCTGCGCGCCCCGGGTGGTCATTACATTGTCGGCCGACAGCGAAAGACCTCGTGTATGTGTCAGGTAATGTACCAGTTGTTGCCGCAGGTGCAGGCTGCCCATTGCCGAACCGTAGGTGAGCCGCTGGTGGTAACGTGGCCGGCGGACCAGCGCGCGGCTCTCCTTCATCCACGCTTCCAGCGGCGCTTCCCGCATATCGGCAAAACCATCGTTGATGATCAGCTGGCCGGACTGTAACCGGTCGTAACGGGAAGTGACCACAGACGGAATACGGTTAAAGGAAAACCCCGGCCCCGCTGCATACGGAGACGCCGGCGCCTGAAAAGAGCGGGGCTTGATATCCGGCAGGTTGGTCGCTACCATCACGCCTTTTCTCGGAAGGGCAGTGGCCCAGTCCTGGCTCACCAGCTCGTCGTATGCCGCTACCACCGTTTTGCGGTGCAGCCCCAACTGTAACGCCAGTACGCGGCTGCCGGGCAATAACAGTCCCGGCTTCAGCACGCCTTCCCTGATCAGGCTGGCAAAGCGGTTCGCCATCTGCTGATATACCGGTTGCCGTGCTTCCCGGTCGATCGTGATCAATGTTTTATATGGTAGCATCTGGACTATTGGATGATTTAAATCTGGACTACATGAATAGTCCAGGCAAAACTAATTTTACAGTATCAATAATGCAAAAAAACAATCGTGATGAAAGAAAGATTTTTTATGCAGGAGGTGCAGCCGGAAGCCTTCAAAACGATGGTGGCCATGGACAAATACACGACCACGACCAACGTCTCCCCGTTGCACCGCGAGATGATCAAAGTAAGGGCCTCCCAGCTGAACGGCTGCGCCTATTGCCTCGACAAGCACGCTGCCGACGCCCGTAAGCAGGGCGAAACGGTGGAACGTCAATTGTTACTCAGCGCATGGCGCGAATCGCCGCAGTTCACCGAAGAAGAGAGAATCATACTGGCCATGACAGATGAAGTGACATTTATCAGTCAGCAGGGACTGACGGAGGACACTTACAACAAAGCGCTGGCCTGCTTCGGCATGGAAACCACGGCTCAACTGCTGATGCATATTATCTGTATTAACGCCTGGAACCGTATCGGGATAGCTACCCACCGGATACCGGGCCAACATTATCCAACTACTGCCAAATGAGAACAGTCAGAACAGCCGCCACCGACGCCGAAATACTGGCCTGCCGCGAAGTCATCCTCACCCTGCGCCCGCATGTAGCACCGGAAAGAGTGCTGCCACAGATACGGGAAATGCAGCTGGAAGGTTATCATCTCCTGTATTTACCAACAGATGACGATCCTTCAACAGTAGCCGCTATTGCGGGTTACCGGCACAAACACAATCTCCACAGCGGCCGCTTTATCTATATCGATGATCTGGCCACCCATCCTTCGTGCCGCGCGCAGGGCTATGCCACGCTGCTGCTGCACCACATCCGGGAGATCGCGAAAGAAGAGGGCCTCTCCATTGTACAGCTGGATTCCGGGCACGGCCTGTGGCCTGCGCACCGGTTATATCACGAACAGGGCTTTTATATCTCCGCCCATCATTTCACCCAGATGGTATAAAAAAAAGCAGCGAAGACAGGTGTCTTCGCTGCATAAAAACATCACAACAAAAAAACTATTCCTTTACCTTATTCAGGAAAAATGATAGCTTGAACAATAGCTCATCCTGAAGGCCTGCTCTCAGTTTAGCCTCATCGTCGGTGATACCCAGGCGGCGCAGCCGCTGATAATAGACGTAAGAACCGCCGATGAGCTCCAGGCATTCCTGTATCTTGCGTTGCACCTCTGCTTCTTTGGTGCGCTTCTCATATTCTTTTTTAGTCAGTATTTTATCCACAAAGTAGAAGTTGTCTTTGTCTTCCACCCATTTATTGCCTTCGCGATGTTGTGGCTTATACACTTCAAGATAACAATTATCCAGCTTTAAAACATCACCAAATTCTGCACGTATATCTATCACCGTTGGTTTTTCCGCTGCAGGGTTGGCCAGCCGCTTTTTGATGTGGTTGCTGATCTCTATGCCCAGCTCATCGCTGCTCATGAGAATCTGGTTCAGCTCGGAAAATTCCAGCCCGATGGTGATACGGGTGTAACCCCTGCCGCTTTTGATTTTACCAAAAAGGCTGGGCGTGGTATGTTCGTCAAAGATGATATCTTCTACCTGTACCTTGGTAATGGTTTTGTAATCGGGCTTGTAACCTTCTTCCGCAGGCGTGGGACGTTTGTTCACCAGTCGCGCCGTTTCCTGGCGGCGGCTGTGCTGGATATAATCGTCAATGAAACGCAGCTCATGTTTTTTAAGCTTGGCGTATAACTCATGATGAGAATAGTTATTCATCTTGCTTAACAGCGCAAGATCATTCCAGCTGTGGAAGTGCTGCATTTTTTTCAGTTCTTCCAGGATATCTGCTGCCGACATATTACGGCGGTAATATAATTCTCCTATCAGAAAGAGGGCGTATTCCTGCGCCGGATAACCCAGTTCGGGCAATACGTCGTAAGGGCTGCGCTTCTGGTCACGCGCCTGCTCCAGCAGGTCTACGTCAGACATCACCGGGGCCAGCAGGTACTTACGTGCTGCCGACCGCAGTTTCTTGCTCACATAATCCAACAGCTGGTCACTCACCTGGCTGTGATGTACAAAGTCATGCAGAATCTGTACAAAGCGGCGCGAGGTCGGTAATCCAAACTGCGTGAGAATATCATTTTCCAGGTCCAGCACCTCCTCTTTCGCAGGCTCCTCTTTGCCAGGTTTTACCTTCTGCTCCATCTGCTGGTAACGCTGATAATACTCCTGTAACTTCAATTTAAGCTGATCCATAATATATATACAATTAATTATTAAACTAGTTCACTTACTTATGGCCGATCCAGGGGGGATTTGTCATTTTTCCATCGTTTTGTCATCCGGGCTAACATATCTTTCCCCTGTGGTCAGCGAACAGCCTTAAATAAGCCTGCTCTATGTGGCCATCAACCAAACATTCTGTTGATTTTCAACAACTTAATAAAATGGGAATTATAATGGGAAGTGCGCAAAGATACGCCTTTTAATGCAGTGCGCAAAGCCTCAAAACGGCATCTGGCGCGGATTACATTAGCATATAATAACAAGCATCGGCGAGATAAAATGTACCGCTATGATTATCATATCACTCCCTGTTTTTTCGTGATATATAACTTTCTGAAAAAAATTTTCAGAAAGTATTTGGAATTTAAAAAAGCTTTGTGTTATCTTTGCACTCCCAACAACGAAATAACACACGCTGGACGGGACAAAACGGTGGTTGTAGCTCAGTTGGTTAGAGCATCAGATTGTGGTTCTGAGGGTCGGGGGTTCGAGACCCCTCATCCACCCGAAAATGAAAAAGGCTTCTTAACGGAAGCCTTTTTTCGTTTTATCATGTTTTATTTTTTTTCGTTGTTTTTGATTCAGAAATTCCAGGGAGGGAGACTATCTTCGCAACATTGTAAATAACATTCCGATTCAATGATTTATCTGATTCCCATTATAACCGCCCTGCTGGGTTGGATCATCCATCACCTCGCAGCACACACACTCTTCACCCGCATCCTGCCGGCACGTCAACAGGCGCTGGCGCAACAACTGGGCGCTCTCGCAGGGCAACAGCTCTCCTTCAGCACCATCAAATCCAAACTGACAGATCCGGAAAAAATAAAAAATATTATCCCGCTGGTAGAAGCTCACCTCGACACCTTTCTTCGGGAGAAACTGCCCAAAGCCATGCCGGTACTCTCCATGTTCATCGGCGACAGCATCGTGAACCAGATCAAGTCACACCTCGTGGCAGAACTGGACACCCTGTTTCCCGTGATGATCAACCAGTATCTCGACAACGTGGAGAAAGACCTGAACATCGAAAAAATGGTGAGCGAGAAAATAGCCGGCATCTCTGCTGAACAACTACAACAAATCAGTCAGCAGCTGCTGGGCAACGAAATCAAAAAGTTCAAATTACTGGGCGCCTTTACCGGTTTCGCCGCCGGACTGATCGCCGTCGTACTCGTTCTCTTTTTCATATAGTCATTTTACCGCCGGGGCCCTGTAACACAGGGCCCGCACTGTTAACTACTGTTAACCGGAAAGCTTTGTTAACTACTGTTAAGACCTTCTAAGGGTCTTTTTTTTGATTTCCTGCGGGAAAAATTCCATTCATCACAATATCCGACCATTCACCACTACCCACCGATACATTTGCTGAAATCTGACAAACAGTGCGGATAAAAAACAGCAGGATGAAAAAACGGTATCTACTCCTTGCCGGCATTTTAATGTGGCAGGTACAATCCTTCGCCCAGGCGCCGGCAGCCGGTAAACCAGCAGCAGCCAACGGGCAGGGCGCCAAAACACGGCCCGACATGCCGCAGGTAGGCAGGCTTTACGGGAAACTGATAGACGCCTCCAATGGCAAACCTATCCCCTACGCTTCCGTGGCCCTGCTGCGGCAGCGCGACTCCTCCGTGGTGACCGGCATGCTGACCAAACCCAATGGCGAATTTAACCTGGAAAGTCTCCCCTTCGGGCTTTTCCTCGTACGTATCAACTTCATGGGCTATACCAGCCTCCAGAAAAAAGTAAGCATCACCCCGCAGACCACTGAACAGGACCTGGGCAACATTAAAATGCAGCCCAACGTAAAAACCCTGCAAAGCGTGGAAGTGACCGGCCAGAAAAGCGCCTTCACCATGGGCATCGACAAAAAGGTGTTCAACGTGGAACGTAACCTGACCAGCGTGGGCGGCACCGCTACCGATGTATTAAAAAATATTCCTTCCGTCAATGTGGACCTCGACGGCAACGTCAGCGTGCGCAATGCGGCCCCTAATATCTTTGTGGATGGTAAACCCTCCACGCTCACCCTCGATCAGATACCCGCCGACGCCATCGAAAGCGTGGAACTGATCACCAACCCTTCTGCGCGGTACGATGCAGAAGGCATGTCGGGTATCCTCAACATCATCCTTAAGAAAAACCGGAAAGCCGGCTTCAACGGCTCCGTACAGGCAGGTATCGGCACCGGCAATAAATACAATGCCGGCGGTAACCTCAACATCCGCCAGGGCAAGTTCAACGTATTCGCCAACTATAACATCAACGCCAACAGAAGCTGGGGCGAAGGCACCACCTCCCGCAGCAACTATAAAAGCGGCAATGCGGCAGATACCAGCTTCCTGCTGCAGAACAGCAACAGCACCAGCAAACCGCTGTTCCAGTTCGGCCGCTTCGGCCTCGATTACCAGATCGATAACCGCAACACCCTCTCGCTGTCGCAGAACATTGTTGCGGGCGACTTCAAAAACAACGAAGACCTCCTCAGTACTTTCTCCAACAGTCAGCATACAATCACCGGCCAGAGCAACCGCCAGAATAACAACAAGTTCGGCTTCCGCAATTACACTACAGCATTGGGTTTCAAGCATACTTATGCCAAACCCAACAAAGAATGGACAGCCGACTTCAACTACAACAGAAGTTCCAACGACCGTAACGGCGACTACCTCACGCAGGCGATGAACGCACAGGGCACGCCGCTCGGGCAGCCGCTGTACCAGACCAATACGTCCGCCGGCAAAACCACTTTTATCACCATCCAGACAGATTATACCAACCCGGTAGGTAAAAACGGTAAACTGGAAGCCGGCGCGAAAGTGACGCTGCGCGACTACACCAGCGATTACCAGGTATTCGACAAAGACACCCTTAACGGGCATTTTATTCCGAATGCCATGCTGTCTACCGCCTACAAATACAACGAGGAGATTTACGCCGGTTATGCGAATTTCTCCAATACCATGGGCAACTTCGGCTATCAGGCAGGCCTTCGTGTGGAACAATATGTGTATGCCGGCGAAAACCAGGGCGTGCATTACAAACCCACCAAAGCAGTACCCGGCTTCTTCCCGAGCGTATACCTCTCGCAGAAACTGAAGCATGACCAGGAATTACAATTAAATTACTCCCGCCGGGTGAACAGGCCGAACTTCTTCCAGCTGATACCTTACCGCGACTACAGCGATCCGCAGAACCAGCGGGAAGGTAATCCCAACCTGAAACCGGAATACATCAACAGCCTGGAGTTTTCCTACGCTAAAAACTGGCAGAACGCCAACCTGCTGGGAAGCGTGTACTTCCGTAATGTCAACAACATGATCTCTACTATCAGCACGCCGATTGGTGCCGATACACTGCTCACCCAGTTTATCAATGCCAACAGAAGTAATTCCTACGGCGCGGAGATCACGCTGAAAAACCAGATCATCAAAGGCTGGGACCTTACTTCCAATGTGAACCTGTACCAGACAGATATGAAGGTGAACAGCAACGGACAAAACTTCAACAACAGCGGCTTCAGCTGGCTGGCGAAGATCAACTCCGAAACCAAGCTGCCGGCGAATTTCACCGTCCAGGTGACCGGTAGTTACCAGGCGCCTACGATCGCATTGCCTGCTTCCGGCGGCGGTGGCGGCCGCGGCGGCGGAGGTGGTGGTTTTATGATGATACCCACCTCTTCCCAGGGTACCATCAAAGGCTTCAGTACCGTGGATGTGGCGGTGCGCAAGGATTTCCTGAAGAACAAAGCCGCTTCGCTCACACTTAGCCTGTCAGATGTGTTCAATACACGCCAGTATGAACTGAACCAGGCTACGCCCGCTTTCGCACAGGATTATGTCCGCAAGCGCGAATCCCGTATCCTGAAGCTCAACTTCAGCTACCGTTTTGGTAAGTTCGACGCTTCGCTGTTCAAAAAGAAAAAATCGAATAATAACAACGACATGCAGATGGGTGACCCGATGCAAAGTTTTTGAGTTAATAAAGAGGGTGAATGCAAGACCACAGCCGGTAGACAGCGAATAGTGCCTCTGCCGGCTATCTTTTTGAATATACCATTCATCCCAATTAGTCAACATTTTAAACACCGGCAGTTATTTTTATAGTCATAGATCAGCCAGAATAAAGGATGCGAACATTACGGATGCTAAGAATACTTGCAGGGGCAGCCCTGTTGTTTGTTACTGCTGTGCCTAACCTCTACGCACAAACGCCGGCAGCTGCGCCGGTGAAAATGACCGGTAAAGTGGCAGATGCCGTGACCGGCAAACCGGTGGAATATGCCTCCGTGGTATTACTCCGCCAGGCCGACTCCTCTATGGTGACCGGTATGTATACTACTCCCGCCGGCACTTTCAGTTTCAACAGTGTTGTTCCGGGTATTTACGTGCTGCGTGTTACTTTTATGGGTTATGAGAAGCTGGAAAAAGCAGTGAAGGTGGTGGCCGGCAAACCCGCTTTTGCCGGTACCCTGCGCCTGCAGACAGCCGGTAAAGTGCTGAACGCTGTGGAGATCAAAGCAGAGAAACCAGCCTTTTCCATGCAGATAGACCGGCAGGTGTTCGACGCCGGCAGCATGATCAACGCCGAAGGCGGCACCGGCACAGACATCCTGAAAAATATTCCCAGCGTAGACGTAGACATCGATGATAATGTGACCCTGCGCGGCAAAAGCGTGACCATCTATGTAGACGGTAAACCATCGCCATTCGGAGATGCGAAGACAGCCCT
This sequence comes from uncultured Chitinophaga sp., assembly GCF_946479755.1. The sequence goes on from NZ_CAMLHC010000005.1 coordinate 250,713, forward strand.
GCAAATGATTCCCGCCGAAAGCATCGACCGCATAGAAGTGATCAACAACCCTTCCGCCAAATTTGAGGCCCAGGGCGGCGGCGGTATCATCAACATCGTCCTGAAAAAAGATAAAGCCATCGGATACAACGTGATGTTCAATGCCGGCGCGGCCACCCGCGGACAGGTCAACGGCAGTGCCAACGCCAGTCTGCGTATGCGCCGCTTTAACTTCTTCGGCAATTACAACGCGCGCTATGAATCCATCGGCGGCAGCGGCTACAGCTACCGCCAGAACCTCGTGCCCGACAGCAGCCGCACCACCTTCTTCTCGCAGGACAGCCGCAACAACAACCGCAATGGCAACAACGGCGGCCGCTTCGGCTTCGACTATTTCCTCGACGACCACAACACCATCACCATCGCAGAAGGTATCAATCATAACTTCAACAGGAACGAGGATAACATCTTCCTTAATTACCTCGATGAACAAAAACAAACCCTCCGCAACGGCGAACGACACAATACCAGTCGCAATGACGGCTATAACAACAATACCAGCCTGCATTACAAGCGCACGTTCAAAAAACAGAACCAGGAACTGACCGCCTATGTGAGCTACAGCGGTAACCGCTCCGGCAGCAACAGCGACTACCGCACCCAGTACCAGAAGCCCGGCCAGGACTCTCTCCCCAATCCCAACTGGCAGGAGAATACCGGCAAAAACGGGAACCGCTTCTGGAACCTGCAGTCAGACTATACCATGCCCCTCGGCAAAAAAGGAAAACTGGAAGCAGGCGTGAAAAGCACGCTGCGACATATCAGCAACGACTATACGGCCATGCTGTACGACTGGGACCTGAAGGATTTCCGCAAGAGCAACCAGCTGTCCAACCAGTACGACTATGAAGAAGATATCCATGCCGGTTATCTCAATTTCGCCAATGCTATCGGCAACCTGGGCTACCAGGTAGGCGTAAGGGCCGAACAATCGTACCTGAAAGGCTACTCTTTTACCCGCGACACTACGGTGGACAACCGGTTCTTCAACCTCTTCCCCAGCGTGTTCCTGAAATATAACCTGCCTAAAAACCAGAACCAGAGCCTGGTATTCAACTATTCTACCCGTATTGACCGGCCCAACTTCGACCAGTTGCTGCCGTATATCAATAACTCCGACCCGCAGAACATCCGCACCGGTAACCCGGAGCTGCAGCCGGCGCTGTCGCATAAGTTCGAAGCCAGTTATTCCGTCTATTATCCCAAGTCCAATAATTATTTCAGCACCAGCACCTACTATGCGCAAACCAATGACAACATTGACCGTATCAGTACGCTGGACACCGTTACCGGCGTGACCACCACCAAACCCATGAACCTGGCCACCCAGCAGAACATTGGCGGCAACGTGTCTTACAGCCTCAACATCTACAAATGGTGGAAGATCAATGCCAACCTGAACCTGGAGTACAACCGGCTCACCAGTGTAACGCTGAACAACGAGAATTTCAGCTACGGGCTGAACGCCAATACCCAGTTCAGGCTGCCTTCCCGCATCAGCATAGAGCTGAGCGGCCATTACCGGTCGCCGAGGATACAGCCGCAGGGCACTTTCCGGGCGATGAATGGCATTGACTTCGGTATCCGCAAGGAAGTGCTGAAGAACCGGGCGCTGGTGGTAGCGCTTAATATCTCTGATCTGCTGAACACCCAGCAGTTCAGCTCCCATTACGAAACACCGGTATTTATCCAGGACTATGAGCGCAAACGCGCCACCCGCTTTATCCGTATCAACATACGCTATCGTTTCGGCAAGATGGACCCTAATCTTTTTAAAAAGAAAAAACAACAACAGGAAGAGGAAGAGAAGCCGCAGGAGGAAGAGGAGAAACCCAAAGAGCGGGGAAGATTATAAAACAAAGCCCCTGTTGATGATCAACAGGGGCTTTTGCTATTAATATATAATACCTTTTATTTTTTTCCCGCCAGCATGGGCACAAAGGAGAAGTTGTCAAACAGCTCCTGTTCTGTCTCCGTATCACTGATTTTAGTAATGCGCAGCATCCGCTGTACTTCCTGGCCGCCCACCGGGATGACCATTTTACCGCCGATTTTTAACTGTTGCACCAGCTTTTCGGGGATATGTGGCGCTGCCGCGGTCACCAGGACCTTGTCAAACGGCGCATAGGAAGGCAATCCTTCGTAGCCGTCGCCATAGAACAGGCGCAGGTTGGGGTATTTGCTTTTGAAAGGGAAGGCTTTCACCTGGTCGAACAGGCGTTTTTGGCGCTCAATGGTAAAAACGTTCAGTTTCAGCTCCGCCAGCACACAGGCCTGGTAGCCGCTGCCGGTACCTATTTCCAGTATTTTCTCAAATGGCCGGGGTTCCAGCAACTGCGTCTGATAGGCTACCGTATAAGGCTGGGAAATCGTTTGTCCCTCCCCGATAGGAAAGGCCCTGTCATCGTATGCAATGCTCTCGAAAGCCGTATCAAGAAAAAAATGCCGGGGGATATTGCCGATCGCCGCCAATACGTTTTCATCAGTAATACCTTTCTGACGGATACTATCAACCAGCTGTTTGCGTAATCCTTTTTGTTTATAAGTATCTTCATACCGCCTCATAGTGCAAAATTAACCATTACCTACGATTTTCAATGAATTTGCCCGGGCGGAATTTCCCACATTCATTTTTTTATTTTTACTTTACAACCTGGCCGGGCTATAAAGGCCCGAAAAACAATACGATTATGGATATAAATATTCAAAACAAAGTATCGCAGTGGCTCAACGGTAACTATGACGCCGAAACCATTGCCACACTGAAAAAGATGCAGGAAGGCAACCCCGATGACCTTAATGATGCTTTTTATCGTAATCTCGAGTTTGGTACCGGTGGATTGAGAGGAATTATGGGCGTAGGTACCAACCGCATGAATAAATATACTGTCGGCATGGCCACGCAGGGCTTTGCCAACTATCTTAAAAAGACTTTTGAAGGCGAGGTGAAGGTGGCCATCGCGCACGACAGCCGCAACAATTCCCGCTTTTTTGCAGAAACCGTTGCCAACGTGTTCGCGGCCAATGGCATTAAAGTCTTCCTGTTTGAAAGCCTCCGCCCTACGCCGGAGCTTTCTTTCACCATCCGCCACCTGCAATGCCAGGGCGGCGTGGTGCTCACGGCCTCCCACAACCCGAAAGAGTACAATGGCTATAAGGCTTACTGGAACGACGGCGCCCAGCTGGTGCCTCCGCATGACAAGAACGTGATCCGGGAAGTGGAAAGCATCCTCTCCCCCGACGACGTGAAATGGAGCGGCGGCGAAGCCAACATCACCCTTATCGGCAAGGAAGTGGACGAAGCCTACCTCAAAGAGTTACAGGGCCTGTCCATCAACCCGGAAATCAACAAACAACAGCACGACCTGAAGATCGTGTATACGCCTATCCATGGCACCGGTATCACCATGGTACCGGAAATATTGCAGCGCTTCGGTTTCACCAACGTCAACGTGGTGGAAGAGCAGGCCACGCCGAACGGTAATTTCCCCACGGTGGTGTATCCTAACCCTGAAGAGTCTGAAGCTATGAACCTGGGCCTGAAGAAAGCCCGGGAACTGGATGCAGACATCCTGCTGGGCACTGACCCCGACGCTGACCGTGTAGGCATTGCCGTAAAAGACCTGAAAGGGCAGTGGGTGTTACTGAATGGTAACCAGACCGGCGTACTGCTGTTCAACTATATCGTGGAAGGCCGCCGCAGGAAAGGACTGCAGCAGCCGAACGACTATATCGCCAAAACGGTGGTGACCTCCGACCTGATCGATGTCTTTGCTGCTAAAAACGATATTAACTGCTATAATACCCTTACCGGCTTCAAATGGATCGCTGACCTGATCCGCCGTAAAGAGCCACAGGAAACCTTTATCTGTGGTGGTGAAGAATCATATGGTTATATGATCGGCAATAATATCCGTGACAAGGACGCTATCTCCTCTGTGGCCATGATCTGCGAAATGGCAGCTTACGCCCGCAGCCAGGGCAAGTCCCTGTTTGAACTGCTGGTGAATGTTTACCTGCAATACGGCTATTATAAAGAGCACCTGATCTCCATTACCAAAAAAGGAATGAAAGGCGCCGACGAAATTGCGGAGATGATGCGGGGCTATCGTGAGAATCCGCCGGCCACCATCAACGGCTCGCCGGTGGTGACGCTGTACGATTATCAGCTGCAACAGGTGAAGGATATCCAGTCCGGCGACATCAAACCGCTGGACCTGCCCAAATCCAATGTACTGCAGTTTGTACTGGCCGACGGCAGCAAGATCTCTGCCCGCCCGTCCGGTACCGAACCCAAGATCAAGTTCTATTTCAGCGTGAACGCGCCGCTGGACAGCGTAGCCAGCTATGATGCCGTTACCGCCGATCTTGACAAAAAGATCGAAGGCATCATCAGCGACATGCAACTGAAATAATAAAACAACTATCTATCACAACATTGAAAGAGAATACTGCCCGGTTAGCCTCCCTCCCCCGCGGGGGAGGCCTCCTGGCGGGAATCTTCCTGGTCCTGCTGAATTCCCTGACTGCACCGGCTCAACAAAAGCCTCCCTTTTTCTCCTTACCCGATACCACCATCAAAGAAAGAGTATGGATCCTCTCCGGCACCACCGCCGCTGTTTACGGCAGCAGCCTGGCAGTGCTCAGCAGCGCCTGGTACAAGGGTTATTCCCGCTCCTCCTTCCACTTCTTCAACGATGCAGGAGAATGGAACCAGATGGACAAAGCCGGACATATTTTTGCCGCTTACTTTGAAGGTAAATACAGCCGGGAAATGTGGCGATGGTCCGGCCTGCCGCGCAAGCAGCAGATCTGGATCGGTGGCCTCAGCGGCTTTGCATACCAGTCAGTAATAGAGGTGCTGGACGGGTTCTCAGATAAATGGGGCTTTTCCTGGAGCGACATGGGCGCCAATGCCATTGGGTCCGCCCTGCTGATCAGCCAGGAGCTGGCGTGGGACGAGCAACGGATACAACTTAAATTCTCTTCCCATCCTAAAAGCTATCCTGATGGCCCTGTGCGGGAGAAGGCAGACCAGCTCTTCGGCCACACTTTCTGGGAAAGAACACTGAAAGATTATAACGCACAAACCTACTGGGTATCTGTCAACCTGTATTCCTTCCATAAAAATTCCACGTGGCTGCCGCGCTGGCTGAATGTGGCCGTAGGATACGGCGCAGAAGGGATGTATGGCGGGCGCGATAATACCTGGACAGATACGCATGGCCAGTACCACGACTACAACCAGGTGCGCCGTATCCGGCAGTTCTACCTGTCGCCGGATGTTGACTTCACCAGGATCCGTACCCGCAAAAAAGGCGTCAGGGTATTGTTCCAGGTACTGAATATGATGAAATTTCCCGCTCCTGCCCTTGAAATCAATTCACAAGGCGGCGTGAAACTGCATCCTGTATATTTTTAACGGAAAAGCCTATTCAAAATAAGCAGCGATAATATCTTCTCCCTGCATTTCTACCAATACCATGTCCTGTAAGGTGGTGGCCAGGGAATAGCCCACAAAATCAACCGACAGCGGGAAAGATTTGTGCCGGCGGTCTACCAGCACAGCTGTCTGTATTTTCTTAGGAAGAAAAGCCAGTAAGGGCTTCAGCGCATAAAGCATGGTACGGCCGGAGTTGGCCACGTCGTCTACCACAACGACTACCTTATCATTAAAATCAATGTCTTCAGAAACTTTTACTTCATCCGGATGTTGTTTATCCAGGTGCAGGGAAATGATCCTTGTTTTCAACGGAGAGATCTGTTCCAGTCCAGCCGCTATCTTACGGGCCACGACCATGCCTCTGTCCCAGATACCGGCGAGAATGATCTCTGTGCCGTCGCTGTTCAGTTCATAGATCTCATAAGCGATCCGCTCAATTTTTTTCTGGATGATATCCTGTGTAAGAATAATGTTCCTGCTTTCCATAGGCGCAAATGTAAGAAGATCAATTATAGGAAGATGCTTTTAATAAAAATTTCCCCTTCAAAAGCCGGGAACCAAAAAAGACATAAATTAGGGAGTCAAATCTAAGATAATGCGAATTGTACAAGAGTTACTGTTTATTATTGCCTTCGGGACGGCAGTATACCTATTTTCCACGAAAGTGCGCCAGATCAGGCGGAATATCCTGCTGGGGCGCGATGAAGACCTCAATGACCACCCTGACCTACGCTGGAAAAACGTTCTGTTGCTGGCTTTCGGCCAGAAAAAAATGTTCCGTAACCCGCTGGTGGCTGTATTACACTTTTTCGTGTATGCAGGTTTTATCATCATCAATCTGGAGATCCTCGAGATTATCCTGGACGGGATAATGGGCACACATCGTTTATTCGTTCCCGTATTAGGCGGACTGTATCCGGTGCTGATCAGCGCTTTTGAAGTGCTGGCCGTACTGGTAACACTGGGTTGCGCCATTTTCCTGGTACGCAGGAATATCCTGAAGATCCGCCGGTTTATGAGCCGGGACCTCAACGGATGGCCGCGTTCCGACGCCAATTACATCCTCATCACGGAGATAGTGCTGATGCTGTTGTTCCTGACAATGAACGCCGCCGATCAGCAGATGCAGCTGCGCGGCAGCGAACATTATATCGCTACCGGTAATTTCCTTGTCAGCGGCAGCCTCGCTTCTATATTTAACCATACGCCGGACGGCACGCTGATCGCGATTGAACGTACCTGCTGGTGGCTGCACATACTGGGAATCCTGGCATTCCTTAATTATCTGCCTTATTCCAAACATCTTCATATTATACTGGCCTTTCCAAATGCCTACTACGCCCGCCTGGAGCCGATGGGCGAAATGGAAAACATGCCTGCCGTACAGCGGGAGGTACAGCTGATGCTGCAACCGGAGCTGGCTGCCAATGAGCCCGCGCCGGAGGGCATGCCCAAGTTCGGCGCCAAAGACGTGTTTGACCTCAGCTGGAAAAATCTGCTGGACGCCTACAGTTGCACCGAATGCGGCCGCTGCAGCGCTGCCTGTCCTGCCAATATCACCGGTAAAGCGCTTTCTCCCCGTAAAATCATGATGGATACCCGCGACCGCGCCGAAGCGGTAGGCCGCAACATCAATGAAAACGGCGCTTTCAAAGATGACGGCAAAACCCTGCTGCGGGACCACATCACAGAAGAAGAGCTGCGCGCCTGCACCACCTGCAACGCCTGCGTACAGGAGTGCCCGGTAAGTATCAGTCCGCTCGACATCATCGTGCAGCTGCGCCGCCACCTCGTGATGGAAGAATCCAGCGCCCCCGCCGAATGGACCGGCATGTTCAGCAATATCGAAAACAACATGGCCCCCTGGAAGTTCAGCATGGACGACCGCGACAAATGGGCTGAAGAAATGAATCAATAACAAAAGCTAAAAGCGAAGAGCTATGCAGATAAAGACAATGGCTACATACGCCGCCAACGGGGAAACACCGGAAATACTGTTTTGGGTAGGTTGCGCCGGCAGCTTCGACCAGCGGGCACAGAAGATCACCAAAGCTTTTGCCACTATCCTCGAAAAAACAGGCGTTCAGTTTGCCATCCTGGGCAAAGAAGAAAGCTGTACCGGCGACCCGGCCAGAAGAGCGGGCAATGAATTTATTTTCCAGATGATGGCGCAGAACAACATACAGTTGCTCAACATGTATGGGGTAAAAAAAATCGTTACCGCCTGCCCGCACTGTTTCAATATCCTGAAAAATGAATACCCCGCCCTCGGCGGTAATTATGAAGTGATACATCATACCACCTTCCTGCAGTCGCTGATCGACGAAGGGAAAATCAAAATGAAGGAAGGCGGCGTCTTCAAAGGCAAAAAAATCACCTATCACGATTCCTGCTACCTCGGCAGAGGCAATAATATTTACGAGGCCCCCCGCAAAGTGCTCGAAATCCTCGATGCGGAACTGGTGGAGATGAAACGTTGCCGCAGTAAAGGACTCTGCTGTGGCGCCGGTGGCGCCCAGATGTTCAAGGAAGAAGAAAAAGGCACCACCCGCATCAACTTTGAAAGAGGCCAGGAAGCCGTAGATACAGGCGCTTCCGTCATTGCCGCCAACTGCCCTTTCTGTATGACCATGCTGACAGACGGCGTGAAGGAGACCGGCAAAGAAGACGATGTGAAGGTGCTGGATATCGCCGAATTGATTGCCATGAATATGGAATAATCATTTGTCTTAAATTTGCATCATGGATACACAAGCAATCAATCTCCCTACCGGGTTTTCTCCGGCTTCGAGGGTTTGGATATATCAGAGCAACAGACCATTCAATGAGCAGGAGATCAAAGAAATCGACGAGCAGCTGTTACAATTCACCGAACAGTGGAACGCCCACGGCGCGCCGGTAAAAGGCTGGGGCCGTGTGGTACTGGGCCAGGTGGTAATATTGATAGCAGACGAAACAGACACTACCGTCAGCGGCTGCAGCACCGATAGCTCTGTGCGGGTCATCAAAAGCATTGAAAAACAATACAATGTGAATATGTTCGACCGCTTGCTGCTGGGTTTTATTGTGAAGGACAAGGTGGAGCTGTTGCCCATGGCTCAGCTGGGTTATGCCATGGAACAAGGGTTTATCGACGAAAACACCCTCTATCTCAATAACACCGTACTGACCAAAGCCGATCTGGACACCAAATGGCTGGTACCGCTGAAAGATAGCTGGCTGGCCGGCAAAGTGGCCCGCAAAGCAGTGTAAGAGAGCCAAGAGCGCCAAGACCGATTTTGATAAGAGCGAAGACAATAGGATATATAAACTATTGTTTTCGCTCTTTTTACATATATAATTTTACACACTACAACATAGGTCCCTGCTCTATAACAACGCCTGGTAATCCTGAAAAGACAATGGTCTTGTAAACAACGTGCATAATCTTATTAAACAGCGTGCGTAAGCTTATTAAACAACGTGCGTGAGCTTTGCGATCTTTTATAAACCTAAAAGTTCCTTTGCGATCTTTGCGTGATGACATTCTGTCATTTTTTCCGTTTTTAATCCTTATTTTTGCTCTCCAAAATTTTTGTTAGGAATGCTGGACCAGGTTACTAAAGTGCATGATGAGAGCCGTCAGGGAGAAGCTTTTGCTCCCGTGGCGACTGACAGCCAAACATATAGTAAGAAATTTTATATAGAAAGCTATGGTTGTGCGATGAATTTCAACGATAGTGAGATCGTCGCCTCCATTCTGAATAAAGAAGGATTTGGCGCTACCCGCAATGTGGAAGAGGCCAGCCTGATCCTGCTCAACACCTGCTCGATCCGGGAAAAAGCGGAACAGACCGTACGGAAGCGCCTGACGGAATTCCGTCGCATCAAAAAGTCCACCCCCGGATTACTCATCGGGGTACTGGGCTGTATGGCAGAGCGGCTTAAAACCAAACTGCTGGAAGAAGAGAAGCTGGTGGACATGGTCGTAGGCCCCGACGCCTACCGCGCCCTTCCTTCGCTGATCGCGGAAGCGGAAACCGGTCAGAAATCGGTGAACGTATTATTGAGCCGCGAAGAAACCTATGGCGATATCAGTCCTGTCAGACTGGACAACAACGGGGTCACCTCTTTTGTGTCCATCATGCGGGGCTGTAACAATATGTGCACCTTCTGTGTAGTACCTTTCACCCGTGGCCGCGAACGCAGCCGCGATGCGCACTCCATCGTCAGGGAAGCCACAGAGCTGTTTGAAAACGGCTACCGCGAAGTAACACTGCTGGGCCAGAACGTAGACTCTTACTACTGGACCAGCAATGACGACAGCGAGACCGTCACCTTTGCGCAGCTGCTGGAGAAAGTGGCGCTGATCAACCCGTTGCTGCGGGTGCGTTTCAGCACCTCCCATCCTAAAGACATCACTGACGAAGTGCTCTTTACCATGGCGAAATACGAAAACATCTGCAACTATATCCACCTGCCGGTACAAAGTGGCAGCAACCGGATATTACAGCTGATGAACCGTACGTACACCCGGGAATGGTATATGAAGAAGGTAGAACGTATCCGGGAAATCCTTCCCGATTGCGGCCTTTCCACAGACATTATCTGTGGCTTCTGCAGCGAGACGGAAGAAGAACACCAGGAAACCATGGACATCATGCGGTTTGCCGCTTATGACCTGGCTTACATGTACTTCTATTCCGAACGCCCCGGAACACTGGCACAACGCCGTTACCAGGACGATGTCCCGGAAGATGTCAAAAAAAGAAGGCTTGCTGAAGTGGTGGAACTGCACCGCCAGCAGTCAGAACAAAATATGAAAGACGATGTCGGCAAAACCTTCAAAGTGCTGGTAGAAGGCACTTCCAAACGTTCCGAAGAACATCTGTTCGGCCGTAATGACCAGAACAAGGTGGTCGTTTTCCCACGCGAAAACTTCAAAAAAGGGGAATACGTTATGGTGAAGGTAGATAGCTGTACATCCGGTACACTTATAGGAAAGGCAGTACAGTAGCCTACCCGCTGCTGCCTGCTCATTTTTGGACCATTAAACAATCGGGTTACCACTTATGGACATACAGGCTATCAAAAACAGGTTTGGCATTATCGGAAACAGTCCCGCATTGAACTACGCCCTGCAGGTGGCCGCACAGGTGGCCAATACAGACCTCACCGTGCTGATCAACGGAGAGAGTGGCGTGGGTAAAGAAGTATTTTCCCAGATCATCCACGCGCTCAGCGCCCGTAAACATAATCCATTCATCGCCGTCAACTGCGGCGCCATCCCGGAAGGCACTATCGATTCCGAATTGTTCGGCCACGAAAAAGGCTCCTTCACCGGGGCGGTAGACAGCCGCAAGGGTTATTTTGAAACCGTGAACGGCGGCACCATCTTCCTCGACGAAATCGGGGAAATGCCACTCGGCACACAGGCACGCCTGCTCCGCGTACTGGAAACCGGCGAATATATCCGCGTAGGTTCTTCCAAAGTACAGAAGACAGATGTGCGCGTGATCGCCGCCACCAACCGCGATCTGCTGGAACGCACCCAGCACGGTAAGTTCCGGGAAGACCTCTACTACCGCCTCAACACAGTGCCTATCCGCGTGCCCGCCCTGCGCGACCGCAAAGAGGATATTCCGCTGCTGTTCCGCAAATTCTCCGTCGATTTCTCCGAGAAATATAAAACACCCTCCATCCAGCTGGATGAAGAAGCCCGCCAGGTACTGGTCAACTACCCCTGGCGCGGTAACGTGCGTGAACTGAAAAATATCGCCGAACAGATCTCCGTGCTGTCGTCCGATAAACTGGTCACCGCCAACGACCTGAAAAGGTTCCTCCCGGAAATACCGGAAGTCAACCGCCTTCCGATGCTGGCTGCGCCACAGCACCAGCCCGGCAGCGGCGGCGATTTTGCCAGCGAAAGGGACATCCTCTACAAACTTTTCTTCGACATGAAAAAAGACGTGACAGAGGTCAAAAAAATGTTCTTCGATATCCTGCAGAATCCCAACATGGCCCATACCGCGGAATATCATCATCCGGAGAACCATGTGTTGCACAGCTACCCTGCCGGCAATGACATGCCCGTAGTTCCGTCTTCCGGCATCAACAATAACCAGCCCATCATCATCGCCGACAATAAAATCGATCATCACGAGGAAGTGGAAGAAACCCTTTCCATTGCCGACAAAGAAAAAGAGCTGATCGTGAAAGCGCTGAAGAAACACAAAGGCAAACGCAAAGACGCCGCCCTGGACCTGGGCATTTCCGAAAGAACACTTTACCGCAAACTGAAAGAATATAACATTGCCGAATAAACGAATTTTCAGCAGCATGACCACTACCATCCGAACATTCATCGCCCTTGCCATGATAGCGCTTCTTGGCGGTTGCAGTGTACATTATTCCACCACCGGCGCCAGTATTGATAATGACGCCAAAACGGTGAACATCCGTTTTATTGAAAACAGGGCGCCAATCACCAATCCTACCCTCAGCCAGAAAATCACCCAGAAACTGCGTGATAAGGTCACTTCCCAGACCAGGCTGATACAGGTGGGCGATAACGAGCCCCGCGCCGACTACGAGTTCCGTGGCGCCATTACCGGTTATTCCTTCTCCAACGCCGCCGTTACCAACGTAGACCAGGCCGCCACCTCCCGTCTGAACGTGACCATCAATATCACCTTTATCAAACGGGTAGGCGATAAAAAAGGCTTTACCCAGTCCTTTACCCGCTCGGCCGACTTCTCCGCCAACCAGCTGCCTTCCGTAGTGGAGAACGGCCTGCTGGAAAATAATATCATTCCCGGTATCGTGGACGATATTTTCAACAGGGCTTTCGCTAACTGGTAATAACATTGGATTATTTAGTTATTTTTTCATTTGGTTATTGGTCTGTAACAACTCAATAACCAAATGATCAAATAACCCAATAATAAAATTTACTACATTAGGACCATGATCGCAAACACCATCATCGCACACGTCTTTTTGCAGGCAAGCCTGCACCAGGTAGATGCGGCCGCCATGGAACAGCTGGTAGCGGAATATCCCTATTTTTCTGCCGCCCGGCTCCTGCTGGCCAGAAAAGTATATCACCAGCATGGCGACCTTCATGATCCCGCCATCAAAAAGGCGATGCTGTATAGCGGTCAACCACATCATTTTTATCATATCGTGACCCACGAACCGGTACTGGAAACCGTGGAGGACCGCGTGCCGCCGGCCATACCGGTCGACGCCCTCCCCGACGACCTGCCTGCGGCCCCCGAAGCAGCCGTGATGGAAGCACCGGCACCCACGCCGGTGGAAACGCCCGTTGCCGCAGAGGAAGCAACGGAAAACCGCACCGCCACAGAAGAAGTTACCGCGGAAATACCGCCGGTGACAGCCGGCAACGGTACGGAAGTCCACCAAACAGCGGACGGGGAAGCGGTACTATCCGATATGCCCCAACCGGCTGACATGCTGGCAGCACCGGAAAGCAACCACACGTCTCATTCCGCTGCCACCACGGAAGCCACAGCACAGGCAACAGAGACCGCAGACGAACGGCCGATTAAAATATTCCCATTGGAAATCAGATCAGGAGAAGAAATAACAGAAGACACCGTCCTCACCTTCCAGCCACTTTACACCGACGATTACTTCGCTTATAAACGGCTGAAAAACCCGGAAGACGCAGACGAACTCAACGCCCAGGGCGAAGCGGAAATGAAAAGCTTCACCTCCTGGCTACGGCAGATCAAGGACAATTTCTCCGGCAGGAGCAGCAAAGACTGGTACCACCAGCAGCTGCACCGCATCTACGAAGAAGACGAGGAACCGGAAGTATCTGAAACCGTTGAAAAAATGGCGATGGAATCCATCACCTTCAACAACGATATCGTGTCTGAGACACTGGCAGAAATCTGGGTACGCCAACACCAGTACCAACAAGCGATCAGGATATATCAAAAATTAAGTTTGCTTAATCCCGACAAAAACGCTTATTTTGCGCAGAAGATACAAGAACTAAAATCTTTAATAGATAAAAGCAAACATTAATATTTATGTTAATCATTTTTGGTATCCTGATCATATTAGCCTGTGTGTTGTTGGGCTTTTTCGTGCTGATCCAGAACCCTAAAGGAGGCGGCCTGTCCGGTTCTTTTGGTGGTATTGGCAATCAGGTGATCGGGGTGCGTCAGACTACTGACGTTTTGGAAAAAGGTACCTGGATCCTGGCGACTATCATTGCTGTACTCTGCCTGACAGCGCCGTTCTTTATCGGTAAAGCCGGTAAAGTGTCCAATACCGCACCTACTGCCATCGAAAGAGCTGGCGGTGGTACACCTGCTCCGGCTCCTGCCCCTGCGCAACTGCCAGGTACACAGCCGCAACAACCGGCGCCGCAACCGGCTCCTACCACTCCGGGCAAATAATCATTTTTTCCGAATAATATTTCATAAAACCTCGCCGTTAAAAGCGAGGTTTTTTTAATCACTACCCGCTACGAATGGCTAAGAAACGAAAACCTACCAACGTATGGCTTAAACGCAGCCTCGTCATCGCCGGCTGCCTCGCCGCAGGTGCCCTCGTATATTTCTCCTACCGGGTGTTCGGCCCCAATACCAAAGCTTTCGGTGATTCCAAATACTTCTATGTCCGCACCGGCAGCACCTATAACGATGTGCTCGACGGACTGGAAGACCAGGGCATCATCCGCAACCGCAACAGCTTCAACTGGGTGGCACAGGAGCTGGGCTATCCGTCCCGTGTAAAAGCCGGCCGCTACAAAATAGCCCACGGCATGAGCAACTTCGATATTGCGAAAATGCTCCGCTCCGGCAAACAAACGCCGGTAGTGCTGGTGATCAATAAGCTGCGCACCAAACAGGACCTGATCAAAAAAGTCAGCAACAACCTGGAAGCCGATTCCAACGCGCTCCGCGCCCTGCTGTCTGACCAGGTGTACCTCCGCCAGTTCAGCCTCGACAGCAATACGGCCATGTGCGCTATCGTGCCCAATACATACGAGTTCTACTGGAACACCAACGCAGAAACCGTCTTCAAAAAGCTGGAAAAAGAAAGGGAAGAATTCTGGACCAGCGAGCGCCGGGAGAAAGCCAAAGCACTGAATCTAACCCCTGTACAGGTGACCGTACTGGCGTCTATCGTAGAGGAAGAAAGCAATAAACTGGACGAAAAACCCATCATTTCCAGCGTATACCTGAACCGCTTCCGCAAAGGCATGCGCCTGCAGGCCGACCCCACGGTTAAATTCGCACTGCAGGACTTCGGCCTGAAGAGAATACGCGAAGGACATACCCAGTTCGACTCTCCGTATAATACTTACCGTTATGAGGGTTTTCCGCCGGGCCCTATCTGTACACCGTCTGAAAAAACATTAGACGCCGTACTGAACACACCGGAAACAGATTATTTGTACTTTTGCGCGAGGTCTGACTTCTCAGGCTACCATGCTTTTGCAGCCACCTACGCGGAACACCTGGTAAACGCCAGAAAATATCAGGCTGAACTAAACAAAAGAGGATATTGATACCCAAATAATTAAATAATAACATCGCTTTGGTTTTTAAACCCGAAAACATCATCTTCCGTTCCCGTCCTTACCGTTGGCTGGTTGAGAGGAGTAAAACCCTTATCCTCCCTGGTTTTGAAGGCTTACCGCTGTATGATGTGCTGAAATATTTCGGGCAGGAGACCAAAGCGAGAGGACTGGGAGACAGGGCCCGGGCCATTTCTTTCAACTTCCTGCTGGCCATTCCACCCTTTTTTATCTTCCTGTTCACCCTCGTTCCCTACGTGCCGGTAAAAAACATAGAGCCTACGCTCTATGACCTCGCGCAGGACCTGACGCCTAACTACAACACCTATATGATCGTGCGGGAAATGATCCATGATTTCCTGTACACCCATCGCAACGGTCTGTTGTCCGTCGCTTTCCTGATGGGTTTCTTTTACTCTTCCAATGGTGTAATGGGCATTCTCCGCTCCTTCAGTAAGATAGAAGGCGCTGGTTTCCGTAAACGCAAATGGTGGCAAAACCGCCTGATCGCCTTACAGTTAACACTGATACTGGTAGTGCTGCTGCTGGTGACGGTAGCCCTGATCATCCTCCAGGGCGCCACCCTCCGCTGGCTGTTCAACCTCACCGGCGTGCAGAACGCACGGCTGCTCAGTCTCATCGATGTGGCCCGCTGGGTGTTTATCGTAATGCTGTTCTACTCCGTCAACTCCGTGTTGTACCGTATCGGCGCTGCCACCACCAAAAAGTGGAAGTTCATTACCGCCGGCGCTACCGTGAGTACCATCTTCATGATACTGGTCACCATCGGTTTTTCCTGGTTTGTGAATAACTTCGGCAATTACAACAAAATCTACGGCTCTATCGGTACCATCCTGATCCTCATGTTGTGGGTGTTCTTCAATTCGTTCATCCTGCTGGTAGGCTTTGAACTCAATGCCAGCATACGCGCGCTGAGCGATGCGCGGCAGGAGCATGCGCATGAACAGGAAAAAGCGGCCAGCAGCCCGCAGCTCCGCTAAACCGGCGAACAGCGCCTACTAAGCACCCTGCCCTCTATCACCAGAACATCTTCCGAAAATTTTTATTTTATCTTTTTTTATTATATCTTTCTTAGAATTTCCTGTCAACTGTCAGGGAAATAACTGTCGCATTGATTATATTTATACTGGACACGAAATCCTCCTGATATGATGAAGTCCGCTCTCTACCTTGCCTGTGCCTTCGCTTTGACTTCCGCCTGTCCGGCTGGCGAAACCCCGCTTGATCCCGGCGCTCCCCTTCCAAAACCCGACATGAAATGGATGGACGTTTCAGGAAGAGAAATTTCCCTGAACGGTGCAAAAGGCAGCAACGGCCTGCTGGTTGTTTTTGGTGGTAATCAATGCCCCTATATGGTGCGTAACCAGGACCGGCTGCGCAACATCTGTGCGTTAGCGCACAAAAACAATATCGGCGTGGTGATGGTCAATTCCAATGAGGCCAATCGTGCAGACGGGGATTCATTTTCAGCCATGAAAGCCTATGCCGCGCAGCATAGTTTCCAGTGTTATTATATTCTCGATAAAAATGCGGAACTGGCTGACGCCTTTGATGCCAACCATACGCCGGAGTGTTACCTGTTTGACACAAAGAACCGCCTTGTTTACAAAGGCGCTATCGATGATAACCCGG
Organism: uncultured Chitinophaga sp.; assembly: GCF_946479755.1. Next base: position 267,386 of record NZ_CAMLHC010000005.1, read on the forward strand.
GCAATGCAGCCGCAGTAAAAAATCGCCATCTGCAAAACGCCATAACAGAACTGGTGGCCGGAAAATCCGTTACCACCAGTACTTCCAGCACGCTGGGCTGTAATATCAAAAGGAACCGCTGATTATTGTCCCACGAGGAACACAGCGTTGCTGAACATCAGTTTGCCATTTTCCCAGAAGCTTCTGAACAGCGGATTATCGGCGAGGATCACGACAGATCCGTTGCCTATTTCCTTTACACCGAACAGCAGCCCGTCTTTCAGACGGTTGCGGGTATCAGCGCCCACGAAGCCGCTGAGGTAATTATCTTTCTTTAACACGCCTACGTTCCAGCCGTTGTTATCAATAAACTCGTACAACCGGCTGTCCTGTTTGAGCGTATAGTAAGTGCCGGGATAACCGAAGGCCAGCGGATGCGTAGTGTCCAGCTGTACTTTAAAGATAGCGCCCGGGATAAACTGCCGTACGCTTTCCCGTTCCCGGTTGGCATAAGGTTTCAGCACATCGTAGGGGGATTCTTCTGTCAGTTTATCCTTATCGGTCGTTGTTTCTTCTTTTTCTTTTTTCTCCCTGATGCCCCAGTCAGCTCCGGCAATCTGTGCCGCTGCGCTCTCCAGCGCAATCAGTTTACCGCCCTTGCTTACCCAGTCTTTCAGGCGATCGGTGGCTGCTTTCTCTGTAAAGGCTTTATAGTCGCCATCTGGCAGGATGAGCACATCCGTCTGGTCCCAGTTCACGCCACCCATATTTCGTTCATTCACCACCGTTAGCGGGTAGCCCAGCTGCTGTTCAAAGAAATGCCATACTTCGCCCACGCCGAGGGAAGAAACGCCGTCGCCCATCAGCAGCACCACTTTCGGCGCTTTGATATAACGTATTTTATCGGAGCCGAAGTCGGTACCTTTCTCTACAAAGCCCGTCGCTACTGCGTCCAGCGTGATTTTGTACTTATCTGCCTGTGATGTGATATAGGTATCGAAGGAAGCGCCGTTGCTGTTGTTACCGGTACGGGTGATCACCAGCGTGCCGGCAGGAAAAGTTTTTCCTCCTGAAGTGAAGGCCGCTTCCGTGAAACGTACTTTCATGCCGCGTTTGAGCAGCGCGGCGAGGAACTTCACATCCCGGAGGCTGTTCCACTGCGCCAGGTAAGCGTAAGGATGCTGCGCAGCCAGGGCTGTATTGGCCGGTGCGGCCGGCGCATCTGCGGACGGCGTCAGCGGCTGTTTCACGGCATAAGAGGTAAGGCCGTATACATAGGGCAGCGCCCACGCAGTAATATCATATGTCACCGAATCGGTGAGGCGGGAAGTAGGTTCAAACAACACGCGTAACATATTGGAGCGGGGCTGGTAGGCGTTGATTACCAGGTCTTCTTTAGTAACGGAGAAAGCTTCCGTTTTGCCCGTAAAATAGTTAAATCCGCTGGCGTTGCCGGCGTTGGCGCCGTAGCCGAAAGCGATGTTGTTTCTGCGCAGCAGGTCGGCCAGCGCATTCAGTTTCTCCGGGTTACCACCGGATTTGATCACGTAGGATTTAAATCCGCCCTGCGGATCCTTCTTCGCTGTTTCAAAATATTGCACATACTCTTTCAGGATGCGGTCCGCTTGTTGGGAGGCCACTTCTATGGTAGACAAGCCGGTAGTAAAGTGGTGTGCGATACGGTCAGTCAGCGTGAGGGTATCGCCGTCCCTTTTCAGTACTGCAACGCCGGCACGGCCACTGCCGCCCTGTTCGTAGGTCATGCCGATAGCGCCGTTATACATGGGATAGGTGTCGCCATAGCTGGGATAAAACAGGTCGAAACGTTCTCTGGTGAAATAGAGCCATCCTTCCTGGTCGAAATATTTGGCGTTATTTTTCCCGATCATCACCTGGACTTCCCGCTGCCAGGGGGTGATGGCGTCGTGGAAGGGTTCCGCTGCCGGCGCAAAATAGTAGGGCGCCTCGATTTCCTGTTCATGAAAATCCACGTGCAGCTGCGGCATCCATTGGTTGTAGCGGGTTACCCGCTGTTGTGATTCCTTTTGTGTTTGCCATGCCCAGTCGCGGTTCAGGTCAAAGTAGTAGTGGTTGGGCCTTCCGCCGGGCCAGGGTTCGTTATGCTCACGGGAGTAACGATGTACGTCCGGTTGCAGGCTGCGTACGGAATTATAGAAATTGACATACCGCTCACGCCCGTCGGGGTTGAGGCAGGGGTCTATCACGACAACGGTGTTCTGCAGCCACTGCTGCGTTTGTGCATTACCGTTATTCACCAGTTCATAGAGTGTTTTCATGGCAGCTTCAGTAGACACGGCCTCGTTGCCATGCACGTTATAGCTAAGCCATACGATCACGGGCTGACCACCGGACTGGCCGCCTTTGGCCATGGACATATCGAGGCTTCTCTGCCGGATCTCGTCCAGCCGGCTGAAGTTGGCGGCGGAGGCGATCGTCGCGGTGATAAGCGGACGGCCTTCATACGTGGTGCCATACTGTTCCACCTTCACATTTTTGGTGGTAGCGGCCACTTGTCTGAAATAGTCAAGTACACGGTAGTGCGGGGTAAACTGGCTTCCCAGCGGGTAGCCCAAAAACTGGTCAGGAGTAGGGATCTGGGCCATGGCGGTCGTAAAGCCAAGCAGCAGCAGTGCCAGAAGTAAGTGTTGGCGCATAGCAACAAATAGTTTGATACCGTAAGATAGGGATTGTTTTGTTAATTTACACGCAAACAGAAGTATCATGCGTCTCCTGATCATATGGGGCCTGGCCGTCGGCAGTATCTGTACTGCCAGCGCTCAGACACTACCACAACAATGGCCTTACGACTACCAGGTTGAAAAGAACATCACCGTATCTCACAGCGCTGTGGTGTCGGCCCATCCGCTGGCCAGCATTGTTGGCAGGCTCATATTACAGGAGGGCGGCAACGCCGTAGACGCAGCCATTGCCACGCAGCTGGCGCTGGCCGTGGTATATCCCGGCGCCGGCAACCTGGGCGGCGGCGGTTTTATGGTGGCCCGGCTGGCCAACGGTCAGCAGATAGCCCTGGACTACCGGGAAACGGCGCCGGCTAAAGCCCGTCGCGACATGTACCTCGACAGTGCCGGCAATCCCATCACCACACTGAGCCTCGACGGCCATCTGGCAGCCGGCATCCCCGGCACCGTAGCGGGCCTCTTCGCCTCCATGAAGTATGCGAAACTGCCTTTCTCCCGGCTGATAGATCCCGCTATCCTGCTGGCGGAAAAGGGATTCGTGATCACCGCCTCCGAAGCGTCCAATCTCAACGCTTACAAGGCCGACTTCCAGCGGCTCAACACTGCGCCCACCGCATTTGTAAAAGAGCAGCCCTGGAAAGCCGGCGACACCCTGGTACAGAAAGACCTCGCCCATACGCTCAGGCTTATACGAAAAAAAGGAGCCGCCGGTTTCTACCAGGGAGAAACAGCGGCCAATATTGTGGCGGAAATGAAACGCGGCAAAGGTATCATGACCCTCGCCGACCTGAAAAACTATAAAGTACGCGAAAGAAAAGCCCTCTCCTTTAACTATAAAGGCTATACGATCGTGACCATGCCGCTGCCCTCCAGCGGCGGTATCTGCCTGCAGCAGATGATGGGCATGATGGAAAATTACCCGGTGGCGGAATGGGGCTTCCATTCCCCCAAAGCCGTACAGTTGATGATAGAAGTAGAGAGAAGGGCCTACGCCGACAGGGCGCAGTTCCTCGGCGATCCCGATTTTGTGAAAGTACCGGTGGCCCGGCTCACCAGTAAACAATACCTCACCGCCCGCATGGCAGATTTTGTGCCCGGTAAAGCCGGCAGTAGCGAAACCACCCAGGCCGGCACTTTCCCGGAAAGCGAAGAAACCACCCACCTGAGCATCATCGATAACAAAGGCAACGCGGTAGCCGTGACTACCACGCTCAACGGCCACTACGGCAGCCGCACCGTGGTTGGCAAAGCCGGATTCCTGCTCAACAATGAGATGGACGACTTCAGCGTAAAGCCCGGCGTACCCAATATGTACGGCCTCGTAGGCACCGAAGCCAACGCCATCGCTCCCGGCAAACGCATGCTCAGCTCCATGACGCCGACCATCGTATTACAGGGAAAACAACCGCTATACAGCCTTGGCACTCCCGGCGGCTCTACCATCATCACGTCTGTCTTCCAGATGCTGATGAACACGCTGGAATTTGGTCTCTCCCCTGCTGATGCCATCAACAAGCCCAAATTCCACCATCAGTGGCTTCCCGACGAAATAGCCGTGGAAAAGGATTTCCCCGAAACAGTGATCACCGCACTGCAACAGATGGGGTATAAAGTGGTGAAACGCGGTCCCATCGGCCGCTCAGAAATGATTAAACGGACACCCGGCACTTTCGTGCTCGACGCCGCAGGCGATAAACGCGGCGACGACAGCGCATCGGGATACTGATTTATGGATTTTTTAAAAAATTAAAATATGCAACTCTATCTCGACAGCGCCCTGCAAAGATTCCGCACCTATCATGATATGGGCACCAAAACCATTGAACGGCTGGATACAGCGCAACTGCACTGGCAACCGCAGGGGGAACCCAACAGCATCGCCATGATCGTTAAACATCTCCACGGCAATATGCTGTCCCGCTGGACCGACTTCCTTACCACCGACGGCGAAAAACCCAACCGGCACCGGGATGAGGAATTTGAAGAAGACCAGGCCTCCAAAGAAACCGTGCTGCAACGCTGGCATGAAGGGTGGGACTGTCTGCTGAAAGCTATCGGCAGCCTCACGCCGGAAGACCTGGAAAAAACCGTATACATCCGTGCAGAAGCACATTCCGCACTCGATGCCATCAACCGGCAAATGACCCATGTGCCCTACCACGTAGGACAGATGGTATATATCGGTAAAATGATCCTTGGCGAGCAATGGCAGAGCCTTTCTATTCCAAAAGGCCAGTCAGTAGCTTTTAACAGGGAAAAATTCGGGAACAAATAAGTTATGAAACTACGTACTATCTTAACCGTTATCCTGCCTGTAGCGGCTTTGCTGTCCTGCAACACCGGCAAAACGGACCAACTGCTGAAGCATAAGAAATGGCGGGTATACGACGTGAAAGTACCCAAAGGCGATCCGTACAACAACACCCAGATCATCCAGGCCAAAGACCTGAAAGATGGCTACTACAGCGACGTATACTACCAGTTCCTGGACAACGACGTGTTTGTGGCCACCATTGCCGGCAAACCCGATTCGGGTAAATATTTCCTGCTCAGCAACGGCAAGGTGATCTCCGTCACCGCTTCCAACGGTTCCCGTACAACGGAAAACCTGGTCACCGTGGAACTGCTGGACGAGGACCACTTTGATATGAAAGTGACCTCCGGCGACTACCATTTCATTCTGCGTACCCGTAAAGAATAGCCACCTATGCTTCTACACACCGATATTACCCCGGGAAGGACCGCTACTGTCGACAATCGCAGCTGCCTGTTCTTCTCGGGCTTCTCTTATCTCGGTTTACACCAGCAGCCCGCTTTCAAAACCGCCTTCACAGAGGGTATCCACCGTTACGGCACGCTCTTCCCTTCTTCCCGGGCCGGCAATGTCCGGCTACCGCTCTTCGAAGAAATGGAGCATGCCCTGTGTACCCACCTGGAGCAACAGGCGGCCGTAGTGCTCTCCTCCGGCTACATGGCCGCACAGGCAGCCGTGCACTATGCCGCCACCCGCGGCCAGCTCTGTTACGCCCCCGGCGCCCATCCGGCGTTATGGCTGGGTAACCCGCAGCTGCCGGCAGGCAGCAGGGCACAATGGGAACAGGACACCGTGGCCAGCGTGAACAGTCAGCCGGACCATCATTATGTGATCGTGACAGACGCATTGAATCCTATCACCGGCGAGGTGTACGCGTTTGACTGGCTCCGCCTCCTGCAGCGCAAAGTGCTGGTGCTGGTAGACGACTCCCACGGCATCGGCGTGCTTGGCCCGCGCGGACAAGGCAGTATTCATCTGCTGCCGGGCACCGACCAGGTACGTTATCTTATTACGGCATCACTGGCCAAGGCTTACAGCGTAGAAGGCGGCATGGTGGCAGGTCATGCAGCAGATATCGCCGCATTGAAAAAGAACGGCTTCTTTACCGGCAGCACGCCCATGATGCCGGCGGGCGCGTACGCCTGGCTGCAGTCTGCCGACCTCGTCCGGCAGCAACGGAGGTTGCTGCAGCAGAATGTGGCTTACTTCCTGCACCTGTCGGCCCATTCGGCCATCCACAACCCTCATGCGCTGCCGGTGTTTATCCTGCCCCAGCCGGCAGAAAAACAACCTTTGGTAAACTATCTCGCTGAACGGGATGTTATTATTTCCAGTTTCCCTTACCCGTTCCCTCACAGCCAACCGGTAAACAGGGCCATCATATCAGCACTGCACACCCAGCAGGATATACTGACCCTTTACCAGTTTCTGAAAGAATATGGTTATTAACAAATAAAACTACCAGCTGATGTTACGCCTTATGAAAACCTTCACCCTCCTGTTACCCGTGCTGCTCCTGCAGCTCTCCGGCCATGCGCAGGGCAAATCCCTGTTATGGAAAGTAACCGGTAAAGATCTCAACGCCCCCTCTTATCTTTTCGGCACCATGCACCTCGTCTGTAAAAACGAGCTTTCTTTTTCCCCTGCAGTGACCGACGCGCTGCAGGGTGCTAAAACCATGTGCATGGAAATAGACCTCATGAACGAAAACAAGGAGAAGATGCAGTCACTGATATACAACCAGGATGACGGCTACTCCCTGCGGCAATTGTTCGACTCCGGCCAGTACCGGATGGTAGACCGCTTCTTCCAGGATACCATGCACTTCGGCCTGGCTACCCTTGATAAAGCCAAGCCTTTTATGCTCACCACCCTGCTGATGATGAAACAGGTGCCCTGCCCCAGCAAAGACATCGCTGCACCTGACAGGGAACTGGCCACGATGGCCACCAACAGGAAGATCCCCATTGCCACACTGGAAACCGTGGAGTCCCAGATGGCCCTCTTTGACAGCATCCCCGATAAAGCAGAAGCGGAGATGATCGTACGGATGGTAAAGGATATACAGCGCAACGACAAAGAAACCCGTTTGATGATGGACACCTGGAAACAACAGGACCTCGATAAACTGTACAAGATGGTGATACAGGCCCCCGACCTGAAAAACTACCAGGACCTGATGCTCTTTCGCCGTAATGCCGCATGGGTACCGCAACTCAAACAGCTGATGGCCCGGGGCCCCGTGTTTGTTGCCGTAGGCGCCGCACATCTGGCGGGTGACAAGGGATTGATCGCCCTGTTAAGGAAAGAAGGTTATAAAGTGGAGGCAGTCAGCTCAAAAAATCCCTAAATAACCCCTATTTTTGCCGGATAAACTTTTGCTGCCTGAAAAAAGTTCGGAAAATACTAACTATCATTTTACTGTGTTTGTTAGGCCTGATCATCCTGGTGGGCGTATTAATCAATATCCCCGCAGTCCAGAACCTGTTGGTGAGAGAAGTGACATCGCGTTTGTCCGACCAGCTCCACACACGGGTCGAAATAAACCGCGTCACGTTACGGCTGTTCAACAGTATGCAGCTGGAGGGAGCACTCATCGAGGATCAGCGCAAAGACACCCTCCTGTACGCGGGTAAGTTGCAGGTGCGCATTACTGACTGGTTCTTTTTTCAGGATAAACCCGTTATCAAATTCGTTGGACTGGAAGATGCGCAGGTCAACCTGCTGCGGCCCCGCAATGATTCTGTCTGGAATTACCATTTCCTGGAAGAAGCTTTTTCCGGCCCTCCCCGCTCCCAGCCACAAACCCCTTCCAAAGGCATCTCCCTCGACTTAAAAAAAATAGACCTCCGCAATATCCGTATCAACCAGATTGACGCCTGGGTAGGTGAAGACATGCGCGGCTACGCCAAACGTATTTTTCTCGATGCCAAAAACCTCGACCTGCAAAGACATAACATCGATATACAAGAGCTGTTTCTCGACAACCCTTACTTTATTATCAGCAGCTACGCCTCTTCACCGCTGCGGCATAAAAGGCCACAGCTCACTGGCAACCCGGTTCCTGACAGCACGGCTTCCGGCGAACTTCGCTGGAATTATGGCAACTGGAAACTGCTGCTGAAAGAACTGCATATCCGCAACGGCATGCTCGGCGTGGATATGCCTGATGACAGCACCAAAGTGGAACCGGGCTACTTTGCCCCCAACCAGATCCGCTTTGGGGAGATCAACCTGTCGCTCACCAATACCAGCCTGGTGAAGGACAGTATCATCGGTGACCTGACCCTCAGCACCAAAGAGCGTTCAGGCTTTGAAGTGAAAAAGCTTACCAGCCGCTTTAAAATGTCTCCCGTGGAAATGGAGTTCTCCCGGCTGGACCTGCAAACGAACCGAAGTCATATCGGTGATTACTTTACGATGCAATACTCCGATATCAGCGACATGAACGACTATGTGAACAATGTGTTCATGCAGGCGCGATTCAAGGACTGCAGGCTTTCATCTGACGATATTGCGTTTTTTGCGCCGCCCCTTTCCACCTGGAAAAAAGAAATTACGCTTACCGGTAAGGCCCGTGGCCCCGTGAGCAACCTGAAAGCATCCGAGATAGAGCTGGAAGCCGGCACCACCACCCGCCTCAAAGGCAGCATCGAAATGCGCGGTCTGCCGGATATTTACGAGACCTTCATCGACTTCCATACAGAAGAACTGGTCACCACCGGCGCAGATGTCATGCAGATCCTGCCGATCGTGAAAGAGGTGAAAGCCATCCGCATGGACAAGCTGACCTCCATCCGTTTCCAGGGAAGTTATACCGGCTTTATCAATGACTTTGTGGCCTATGGCCAGTTTCAGACCAACCTGGGCAAACTCAGCTCTGACCTTAACTTCAAAACCAGCCGCGACGTGCCCGTCTACTCCGGGAGCCTCACCACCACAGGCTTCGATGTAGGCACACTGTTCGATAACAGCAACCTGTCTACCCTCACGCTCAACGCCAAAGTAGACGGCGCCGGTTTTAACTTCAAGACGCTGAAAGCCAGTGTAGACGCCGACGTACAGGAAATCAGCCTGTTTGGCTATACGTACCGCAATATCAAAACCAACGGCACCATGAGCCGTAAGTTCTTCAACGGCTCGCTGGCATCCAAAGATCCTAACCTGGATATGGATTTTGCCGGCACCATTGATTTCAATGAGGCGCTGCCGGTATTCAATTTCCACTCGGACCTGCGCAAGGCAGACCTGAAAGCGTTGCATATCGTGGAAGATTCTGTTACCCTGCAGGCCAAGCTGGACCTCAACTTTGCCGGTAACAATATCGACAACTTCGACGGCACCGCCCGTATGCATGAAGTGTCTGTATACAAAGATGGTAAGCGGCTGGAGTTCGACTCCCTGCGTGTGGCCACCCATATGCAGGACAACCAGAAGGTACTGAGCCTGAATGGCAGCGAGGTAAGCGGCTATGTAAAGGGCTCTTACAAACTGATGGAGCTGCCGGACGCCTTCCAGCTGTTGTTATACAAATATTACCCCAGCTACTTCCTCGCGCCAACGCGGGCAGACATCCAGGAGAACTTCACTTTCGCCTTTCAGTTCGGCGAAGTGGAGAAACTGCTGAAAGGCTTTACCAATAAGTTTACCGGCTTCGACAACTCGTCTGTCCAAGGCGGTCTTAATACCATGAATGGCGGTAACCTGTCGCTCAACATCAACATCCCGGAAGCAGGTTATCTCGGGTACCGGGTACAGGAGCTGCAGGTCAAGGGAGAAGGTAATTTCAACAAAGTCAATATCAGCACCAGCATCGGCAAAGTACTGTCCGGCAATAACACTATCCTGCAAAACCCGCTGATACTGGCCAGTTCCGGCAACGATACCTCTTATCTCAAGGTAGACCTGCAGGCGCAGGACACCTCTTCGCTGGACGGTTTCTATGCCCGCGTGGTGACGGTTCACCAGGGCGTGAAAGTGAATTTCCTCAACAGCGCCTTTACCGTCAACGAGCGGCAGTGGAATGTAACCCCCGGCAATGAAATATACTGGAGCAAGGATTTTCTTACCGTGCACAATCTGCGGGTGACCCGCAATGATCAGAGCATTACGGTGGAGACCAACGAATTTAATCCGGATGAGTCGCGGTTTATCGTTACGCTGAAAAACCTGAACCTGCCGGATGTGATTCCATCACAGCTGATCACCACCCGCATTGAAGGTATTACCGACGGTACCATTCACATCACCGATCCTACGCAGGACCTGGATGTAACCGCTGCGTTGCGTACCCGGGAGCTGCGGATAGACAACGATTCAATCGGCACGCTGAATATCGACGGCACATACCTGCACCGTACCGGCACCGCCACTTTCCTGGTGAAATCCGACAACGAGGGCAAGAATTTCCAGGCGCAGGGTAAAATCGGTCTTTCCGCCACCAACAAGGCTATCGACGCTGCTGTGGATTTCAATACCATGTCCATCAACCTGCTGAGCAAATACCTGACAGGATATGTCTCCGATTTAACCGGCGCCGTGACAGGCAAGGTGAATGTTACCGGTACGACGGACCTCCCTTCCATGCGTGGCAGTCTCCAGCTGGACACTGTGGCCGTGACCGTAGATTACCTGGGCACCCGTTATAAAATACCACGGCTCAATGTTAATATTGACGATAACCTGATAGAGTTCGGCAATTTCGCCGTTATCGATAAATACGGTACCAAAGGCAACGCCAGCGGTTACATCAGCCATGATCACTTCAACAAGCTGAATTTCGACTTCGACGTTACCGGCCGCAACTTCCTGTTTCTCAACACAACGTCCGCCAGCAGCGATCTGTTTTACGGAGATGTGCTGGCAGACGGGAAGGTTTATTTCTCCGGCCCCCTCAACGATATGCAGATGCATATCCTGGCGCGACCACTGAAGGGCACTCATTTCTATCTGCCTATGTCTGACAGTAAGGACATTGGTAAATACGATTATATCATCTTCAAAAGCTATGGTACAGAGATCAAGGAGAACAAGCGGAAGAAAGACAATACCAAACTGACGGTGAAGCTGGACATCGCCGCCAACCCGGATGCCCAGATAGACGTGATCCTTGACGCCACCACCGGGGATATTATCTCCGCTAACGGCAGTGGTAACCTGCAGATCATTGCCAATACAGAAGGAGACTTCAGTATGTTCGGCAACTATGAGATCAACAACGGGTCTTATAACTTCACGTTCCAGCGCCTGACCAGCTGGAAGTTTGACATAGAAAAGAACAGTACCATCACCTGGAATGGCGATCCCCAGGAAGCCAAGGTGAATATCACCGCCAAGTACTCGTTGCCCAAAGTGAGTCTGTATAACCTGCTGGGACAGGCTGCCACCGTGAGCTCCAACGACAAGCTGGCTACCCGTACCGAGCGGGTGGACGTGCTGATCAACCTGCGCGGTGCGTTGATGAAACCGGATATCTCCTATACCATTGAGCTGCCGGATGTGGGCAGCCTTTCCTACGAAAGTGGTGTGGCCGCCAAGCTGAAGGAGATCAACAACGACCAGAACAAGGCGTTACTGCAGATGTACGGCCTGTTGCTGTTCAACCAGTTCCTGCCGGACGACGCCACCACCAATGCGGCCGCCAACGTGGGCATTACCGGTAAGAACAGTGTGGGACAGGCTTTGTCCGCCCAGGCCTCCGCTATCCTCAACAATATTACCGGCGCACTGCTCAAAGGCAGCGGCATCGGCGTTAATGTCAACTACCGCGCGTACAACGTAGGCGGGCCTGGCGGCAGTGCCGATAATAGTTCGGTAGACCGTAACCAGGTGAGCGCCGGTATTACCAGTACCCTGTTCAACAATCGTTTCCGGTTGTATGCCGGTGGCGACTACGACTGGGGCAAGTCTTCCACCTCCGCCAACGCCAACCGTTTTGCCGGCGACTTCCGGATCGAGTACCTGCTGACGCCGGACGGCCGTTTCCGTATCAACGCCTTCAGTAAATCGGATTACGACGTATATAACCTCAACAACCGTACGAAATCCGGTGTGGGCATTTCGTATATCCGTGAGTTCAACCGTCTCGGGGAGCTGTTCAACAACCAGCGCCGCGGCCGTACCCCGCTCATGGATTCACTCCGCAAGGCGGCTGCGCTGAAGCCAAAAGAAGATTCTACAGAAAAGAAATAATGCGGGATGAAATTCCCCGGCAAAAAAAATCCCGGAGCGGTCTGCTCCGGGATCAGTGTTATCTATATAATATTATCATCAGCCTTTCAGGATTTCGTGGCCCAGTTTGTCCCTTTTGGTCCGCAGGTAATTTTCATTATGCGGGTTAGGATGTATTTCGATGGGCACGTTTTCAATCACCTCGAGGCCGTAGCCGCTGAGACCGGCGCGTTTACGCGGGTTGTTGGTGATGAGGCGGAGCTGGGTGATGTTCAGGTGCCGCAGGATCTGGGCGCCGACGCCGTAGTCGCGTTCATCCATTTTAAAGCCCAGCTCCAGGTTGGCTTCGACGGTGTCGAGACCTTCTTCCTGCAGTTTGTAGGCTTTGAGTTTGTTCATGAGGCCGATGCCGCGGCCTTCCTGGTTCATATAGAGGATGAGGCCTTTACCTTCTTTTTCCACCATCTGCATGGCAGCGTGCAGCTGTTCGCCACAGTCGCAGCGCAGGGAGTGGAGGATATCGCCGGTTACGCAGGACGAGTGTACGCGTACGAGTACCGGTTCATCTTTGGTCCAGTCGCCTTTTTTGAGCGCCATGTGGATTTCGCCGGAATTCAGTTGTTTGAAGGCGATCAGTTCGAAGTTACCGTATTTGGTAGGCATTTGCACCCTTACTCCTTCTTCTATCAGCGTTTCGGTGCTGAGCATGTAGGAGATGAGGTCCTGGATGGAGATCAGTTTGAGGTCGAATTTGTCGGCTATTTCCCGCAGTTGTGGCAGGCGGGCCATGGAGCCGTCTTCGTTCATGATTTCTACCAGTACGCCGGCGGGCTCAAAGCCTGCCAGTCGCGCCAGGTCTATCGTTGCTTCTGTGTGGCCGGCGCGGCGCAGGACGCCGCCGGTTTTGGCTTTTAGGGGGAAGATGTGTCCGGGTTTACCGAGCTCTTCCGGTCTGATAGTAGGATCGATCAGCGCTTGTACCGTTTTGGCTCTGTCATGTGCGGAGATGCCGGTAGTGCAGCCGTGGCCGCGCAGGTCTACCGATACGGTGAAAGGTGTCTGATGCAGGGCGGTATTATCTCTCACCATCAGTTCCAGTCCCAGTTCTTCGCAGCGTTCTTCTGCCAGGGGTGCGCAGATCAGGCCACGGCCGTGTGTGCTCATAAAGTTGATGATCTCCGGCGTAACGTTACGCGCTGCGGTGATAAAGTCACCTTCATTCTCGCGGTCCTCATCATCTACTACGATTACCAGTTTGCCGTTCTTGATATCTTCTATTGCTGCTGCTATTGTATCTAACATATATTATCCCTCCGGGTCAATGTTGAATGACCGCAAAGTTACGACTTAAACGCGGGAAATGGGCAAGGAAACATTCTGTCCGGAAACGGAGGAAACGACTGGGGATTTGATAATTATACAGTCAGATTTTAACAAATAAGAAATTGGCCGAATAAGTTTGGCACGTAACAACTTAATATCCAATAAAGTTCAGTCTGGATAACGCTTTTATGCATTAGCAAATTGGCCGATTTGAGGATTCATAATTTTTTTTGAAATTCCTGAACAAACATCCTGCAAATACGGATTAACCTGTTAAGATATCAAAAAATTTTATCGAGGTTTACATGATCTTTCACGACTTAACAATTTGTTAATTCCGCGTTAAAATTTTCCCAAACTTTTTCGGCACCTTTGCGCCATGAAACAAACTTCTCTGATTATGGGATTTAAAAAATTACTCTTTACCTTATCCTTATTACTCACAACGATCTTTACCTATGCACAGGTTACGACCTCAGGTATGAACGGTAAGGTAACCGGTACAGACAATGTTGGTTTACCCGGTGCAACAGTAGTGGCTGTACACCTTCCCTCCGGTACCCGTTACGGTACTACGACCGATGCCGAAGGCTTTTACCGTTTGCCAAACATGAACGTAGGTGGTCCCTACAAAGTGACCGTTTCCTACATTGGCTTTAACGAATTTTCCCAGGACAACATCTCGCTTGCACTGGGCCAGACATTTAAACTGAACGCAAAACTGGCTGACAAAAGCCGGGAAATCAAACAAGTAGAAGTGGTTGCACAGCGTAACAACGCTTTTGATCCGAACCGTAAAGGTGCTCAGACCGTGATCAGCCGCTCTCAGATTGAGGCCCTGCCTACCGTTGGCCGTAACTATACAGACTTTGCCCGTTTAACACCTCAGGCAAGACTGACAAAAGACGGTAATGGTAACAACGGTATCTCTATTGCCGGTACCAACAGCCGTTACAACGCCATCTTTGTGGACGGCGCCGTACAAAACGACGTATTTGGCCTCTCCGACAACGGTGCTAACGGTGGTCAGATTGGTATTTCACCTTTCAGTGTGGACATCATCGATCAGATCAACATCAACGTTTCTCCGTTCGACGTAAAACAAGGCGGTTTCGCCGGTGGTTCCATCAACGCCGTAACCCGCAGCGGTACCAATAACATTGAAGGTTCTGCTTACTATTTCTTCCGCAACCAGGACCTGGCTGGTAAAAGACCTACCGATATCAAAGGTTCAGACCGTCCTAAACTGCCGGATTTCGCCTCCCAGACTTATGGTCTGCGTGTTGGCGGTCCGATCATCAAAAATAAACTGTTCTACTTCGTAAACGCCGAATTCCAGAAAGACGAAACACCTCAAAACTTCGGTTACGATACCTATGCAGCCAGCCTGAAGGCCAACGCTGCTACCCGTGATCAGCTGGATGCCGTAAGCGGTAAACTGATGAAAATGGGTTATGATCCCGGTGGATATGAAAGCAACATCCGCAAACTGGACGGTACCAAACTGTTCGTTCGCCTGGACTGGAACATCAACAGCGTTCACAAATTCACGATCCGTCATCAGTACACCAGAGGTGTAAGTACCAGCCCTGCTGTATCTAACCAGCGTAATATCTTTTATGCTAACAGAGGCGTTTACTTCCCTTCTACCACCAATGCTACTACCGCCGAGCTGAAAAGCATGTTCGGTAACAAAGCGTCCAACTCATTGCTGATCGGTGTAAACCGTGTGCGTGACGACCGTGGTGTGATGGGCAACCCTTTCCCTAACGTTTTCATCACCAAAGAATCTATCGGTTTCGGTTCTGAAGCATTCTCCGCAGCTAACCTGCTGCAACAGGATGTGATCACCCTGACAGACAACTTTGAGCTGTACAAAGGAAAACACACCATCACCATCGGTACCAGCAATGAATACTACAATCTGAACAACGTATTCATCAGAAATAACTTCGGCGCCTATACTTACGCCAACGTAAACGATTTTCTGAACGATAAATCACCTATCCGTTTCCAGCGTACTTTCTCTGCTGTTGACAACGGCATTGGCGACGACACCAAAGCTGCCGCTAAATTAAAAGCCATGCAGCTCGGCTTATATGTTCAGGACGATTACCAGATCAGCGATAACTTCAAACTGTCATATGGTCTGCGTGCCGACCTGCCTATCTTCCTCGATAAACCGCGTGAAAATGCCGGTTTCAACGAAAACGTACTGCCTAAACTGGAAGCTGCCGGTTGGGACCTGAACGGTGCCAGAACCGGTGTGAAACCTGATAGCAAAATCCTCCTCTCTCCCCGTATCGCCTTTAACTGGGACGTTACCGGTGACCAGAGAACCCAGATCCGCGGTGGCGCCGGTATCTTTACCAGCCGCATTCCGTTTGTATGGGTTGGTGGCATCTACAACAACAATGGTGTGACCCTCGGTGAAATGGACGTTAAATACGATCCTACCAAACCAACCGCTCCGGGTAACCAGCCGATTGTGTTCAACCCGGCTTATGACAAACAGCCTTCTATCACTGCCGTACCTTCCGGCCAGATCGACCTGTTTGCCAAAAACTTCAAATTCCCGCAGGTATTCAGAACCAGCCTCGCTGTTGACAGAAAACTGCCTTGGGGCATGGTTGGTACCCTCGAAGGTATCTTCACCAAAACCCTCAATAACGTTAACTACTACAACCTGGCCTACGTAAAGAACGGTAGCCAGACCGTTACCGGCAATGGTGGCGACAACCGTCCTATCTACAGAAAGATCGGTACAGACACCCTCGGTGCTTATCCTAACATCTACTACGCTGAAAATACCAGCAAAGGTTACACTTATAGCTTCACCGCCCAGTTGCAGAAAGCTTTCCGCAATGGTCTGAGCGCCAATGTTGCCTATACTTTCAGCCGTGCAAAAGGCCTGAACGACGGTCAGTCCTCCCAGAACTCTTCCCAGTGGCGTATGCCTAACGTAAGAGGTAAAAATGACCTCGATATGGCTTATTCTATCTATGATGGCGGTTCCCGTATCGTAGCTTCCGTATCCTATAAAAAAGAATACGCTGGCTTCATGGCTACTACTGTCAGCCTGTTCTATACCGGCCAGAATGGCGACCGCTTCTCTTATGGCTACAGAGACAACGCCGGCAACCTGAACATCAACAAAGACCTGCCTGGCTCCGGCGACGCTGGTCTGAGCATTATGTATGTTCCCAGAGATGCAAGCGAAATCCACCTCGTAGACTATAAAGACGCTGGTGGTAACACCGTATCCGCTGCGGACCAGTGGAACAGACTGAACAGCTTTATCGAAAACGATAAATACCTGGCTTCCCGCAGAGGTCAATACGTTGAAAGAAACGGCGTGAGAGCTCCGTTCTCCAACATCTTCGACCTTCACCTGGCACAGGATTTCTACATCAAACAGAAAAATGGTGTAAGACATACCCTGCAACTGACCTTCGACATCTTCAACCTCGGTAACCTGATCAACAAAGATTGGGGCAGACTTTACACTGCACGTACCGGCATGAGCTACAACAACTATGGTCTGATCGACTTCGTTGGATTTGAAGCGGATGGTACTACACCGAAATTCAACTACACCGGTCCGGCTGCGAAAAACAAAACCGTTGCCCAGATCGATGACATCGGATTACAAACTGCCCGCTGGCAGAGCCAAGTGGGTGTAAGATATACTTTCAAATAAACAGGAGCTTATCCACAAAAAAAAGCTGACCAGTGATGGTCAGCTTTTTTTATGGATCCATCCCAAAAACACTTCCATCGCCCGCTCCCACGTCTCCTTATCATGCCGCCCCCCGGGTACCTCGAAGTAAGTAATATCCTCCGGCTCCCGATACCCTTTTGTCACTAACTCCGCTATCAGATCCCGCGTATCATCGATACTGTCAATAATACCGTTGCCGTTACGGTCTGCCGTTTCATCTGCGGTACCGCATTCAAAAAAGAACTGAAGCCCCGGCCGGTAGTCACTTTCACGGATACGGCGATGCATAATACGATCGCGTTCATCACGGTAAGCCGCATCCAGCGGGCGGCTCCGCCACCAGAGTGCTCCGGAGAACACACCTGCCATACTGAAATACTGCGGATGCTGCCACACGATGTCCAGCGCCGACAGCCCTCCCAGCGAAAATCCGGCGAACGCCCGTTTTACACCGGCCAACGAAGGATACTGCTGTTCCAGAAAAGGTAGTAATTCTTTTATCAAAAACTGGCTGTATACCGCTGCCAGCGCGCCATCTCCCTTATAATCGGCGATGCCGGCCACGCCATACTCCTGGCGGCGCCGCGGCCCGGCATGAACGGCTGCCACCCATACCCCCGGCGGTATCGCCGCAGGCAGCACCGGCAGGTCCTGCCCGTCATTCACCAGCAATAAAATATGCGGAAGCCCTTCAGGTTGATATACGTCCAGCGTGACTTCCCGCTGCAATCCCCTTGCAGGGACCATCCGTCGATCTATTTGCATCCCAACAATTTACCAATAAACCAATAATCTTCTTTAAATTTAACTAAACACTTTCCCATGACTGAAAACTACTATAAATGGCATTCACCCAACCTGGGAAAGGAATTTGAGATGCTGGTATTCGGTGACAGCGGATACCCGCTGCTACTCTTTCCCACCTCCATGGGCCGCTACTATGAAAGCAAAGACCGCGGCCTCATTGACGCTATCCGGTGGTTTATCGACGAAGGACGCGTGAAAGTGTATTGTCCCGACAGCATCGACGCCGCCAGCTGGTACAACAGGAGCATTACCCCTCAGTACCGGGCGTATAATCATACCTGTTATGATAAAATGCTGATAGAGGAAGTGATGCCCCGCATAGAAGCGGAAACAGGCCGGCAGCGCATTGTAGCCGCCGGATGCAGCTTCGGCGGATATCATGCCGCTAATTTCGCTTTCCGTTATCCCGGCAAGGTGTCTTATCTCTTCAGCCTCAGCGGTATCTTCGATATCAAGGCCCGGGTGGACGACTACTACGACGATCACGTGTATTTCAACAACCCGGCCGACTTTATGCCGGGCAACGACGACCCGGACCTGTGGCGCATGGGTATTGTGCTCGGCGCCGCCGAAACAGACGTTACCCGCCCGCAGAACGAACAGTTTTCGCAACTGCTGGCGGCCAAAAATATCACCCACTGGCTGGACATCAGGCCGCACGCCCACCATGACTGGCCAGTATGGCGCGAAATGCTGCCACACTATCTGTCACTCATCAAGTAAGCGTATGAAAAAAATCGGCATTCTATTCGGACAGGAGAACTCTTTCCCACAGGCATTTGTAGACCGCGTTAACCGCATCAATCCCCCCGGCATCTTCGCAGAGCTTGTCACCATCGACAAAGTGCTGCAGGGCGCCGACAGCGGCTATGCCGTTATCATAGACCGGATCTCGCAGGACGTGCCTTTTTACCGCGCCTTCCTGAAAAATGCCGCCATCGCCGGCTGTGCGGTCATCAACAACCCGTTCTGGTGGAGCGCCGACGATAAGTTCTTTAACAACGCACTGGCGCAAAAGATAGGCGTAAACGTGCCCCGCACCGTACTGCTGCCTTCTTATGCCCTGCCGGACAATACCACCGACAAATCGTTCCGTAACCTCGTGTACCCGTTTGACTGGAACACCATCTTCGACTACATCGGGTTTCCCGCCTATATGAAACCCTTTGCCGGCGGCGGCTGGAAGCATGTCTACCACGTGGAAGACAAGGATGATTTTTTCCGTCAGCATGCAGAAACCGGTCAACTGGTGATGATGTTGCAGGAAGAAATAGACTTCACACAATATTACCGCTGCTTCTGCATCGGCGGCAACCAGGTGCGGATCATGGCCTACAATCCTAAAAATGCACCTCATCAGCGCTACCAGTCCGACTTTAAAGGCAGCGACGCGCTGATGCAGCAGATCACCGAACAGGTAATAGCACTCAATCAATACCTCGGCTACGACTTTAATACCGTGGAAATAGCCGTCAGAGGAGAGGTGCCTTATGCGATCGACTTCTGCAATCCCGCACCGGATGCGGACATCAACGCCATCGGAGAAGAACATTTTGAATGGGTGGTGGAAACCAGCGCCCGCTATGCCATAGAGCGGGCCGTTGCGCAAAAACCGGGAAAAGACAACCTTACCTGGGGCCGTTTTGTGAGGCAACATACCAATAAAAAAGCAACAGTGACTAAAACGGTCAAAACCGCGAAAGCTGCCAAAACGGCCAAAGCCACGCCGGCGAAAGAGAAAGCCGCTCCCGCTAAAAAAACGGGCAAAACATCCGCCTCTCCCAAAAAAGCCAAACCGAAAGAAAAACAATAAACAAACAGTGATCATCTCCCGATAAATGACCGGAAGACATTTTCATAATGTCTAATTCGTAATTTCGGAAAAAATTTTAATCATGTTCAGAGCGTTTACGCTGGGTATAGAAGAAGAATACATGGTCATGGACCCCACCACCAGGGAGCTCCGGTCCCATGAGCAAAAGATAGTGGAACAGGCCCATAAAGTGATCCGCGACCAGGTAAAGGCTGAATTTCATCAGGCAGTGGTGGAAGTGGGCACACAGATATGTGCCAACATACAGGAAGCACGCGAAGATGTGGCGCTGCTACGCCGCACCATCACCCAGATAGCCGGCGACCTCGGTTTCAGCATCGGCGCCTCCGGCACCCACCCTTTCAGTAAGTGGGAAAAACAAATGATCACCGACCATCCCCGCTATTTTGAGATCGTCAACGAAATGCAGGACGCCGCCAGGTCCAACCTGATCTTTGGCCTGCATGTGCACGTAGGCATGGAAAACAGGGAAATGGCCCTGCATATCGCGAACTCCGTCCGCTATTTCCTGCCGCATATTTTTGCCCTCAGTACCAACTCCCCTTTCTGGGAAGGCCGTAATACCGGCTTCAAATCCTTCCGCACCAAGGTTTTTGATAAATTTCCCCGTACCGGCATCCCCGATTATTTTGCCAGCATCGAAGAATATGACAACTATATCAAACTGCTGGTCAAAACCAATTGTATCGACAACGCCAAAAAGGTATGGTGGGACCTGCGGGTACACCCGTTCTTCAACACGGTGGAATTCCGCATCTGTGACGTACCCCTGACGATAGACGACACCATCACGCTGGCAGCGCTCTTCCAGGCCGTATGCGCCAAAATATACAAGCTGCGCATGCAGAACCTGAACTTCATCATCTACAACCGTGCCCTCGTCAACGAAAACAAATGGCGCGCCTCCCGCTATGGTATCGATGGTAACCTCATCGACTTCGGAAAAGAGATGGAAGTCAACACACGGTCACTCATATACGAACTGCTCGATTTTATCGACGACGTAGTGGACGATCTGGGCAGCCGCGATGTGATCAAAGCCACCACAGACATCCTGGCCAACGGTACCGGGGCGGACAGACAGCTGAAAGTATTTGAAGAAACCCAGGACCTCGTCGCCGTAACCGACTTCATTCACGATCAGTTTCTGAAGAACTGCTGAGCCGGAATGACGGATTACCCGGCCGTAATTCGTAATTTTGCAGTATGCATCCAATCAAAAACAACTGGAAAGTAGCAGTGCTGGATATGTATGAGGGCGTGGCCAATGAAGGTATGCGCTGCATCCGGGAAATACTGGTGCAATATGCAGCGATGCACGCACTGGACCTGCAATTCGATGAGTTTGAAGTCAGACTGCAACAACAGGTGCCCGACACCTCCTATGACATTTATATCTCTACCGGCGGCCCCGGCAGCCCGGTAGACAGCGAAGGCAGCATGTGGGAACAGAAATATTTCTCGCTGATAGAAGACCTCCTCGTCTGGAACCGTACACAGGAACACAAAAAACCCGCTTTTTTTATCTGTCACTCCTACCAGATCATGTGCCGCTACTATGGTATCGGCAACGTCTGTAAACGCAGGTCGCCCGCCTTCGGGGTTTTTCCGGTGCATAAAACCGCCGCCGGCCTCTCCGAAAAAGTATTTACCGCCCTGCCCGATCCGTTTTATATCGTAGACAGCCGCAACTGGCAGGTAATAGAACTGAACCACGAACGCCTCTATGCCATGGGCGGCCAGGTGCTGGCACTGGAAAAAGAACGGCCGCACGTACCGCTGGAACGCGCTACCATGGCCATCCGCTTCAACGATCACTTTATCGGTACCCAGTTCCACCCGGAAGCAGATGCCGATGGCATGCACATGTACCTGCGCCAGGAAGAAAAGAAAAAACAGGTGGTCGACCATCACGGCATCGAAAAATACAACAGCATGCTGGAACAACTCACCGATCCGGATAAAATCATGTTGACACACGACCGGCTGATCACCGCCTTCCTCGACTATGCCGTTTACGGTCAACTGAGCGACCGGCTGGCTGCCATCGAGCACCTGGAAGGCGTTCCCTCCCACAACGACGATGAAAACACCTTTTTCTAATCCGTTTATTCCAATATTATGATACCCAACGTCAGACAGGCATATAATCAACAGTTCACCGACGACCGCTATCAGGCCTTCCTGGAAGGCATTGCACAGGATGCCGGCATAGCGCCCGATTTCCGGGTGGCCGAAACACCGGTGTTTGTACCCGCCGATCTGACCAGCAAACTTATACAGGCCTGCGAAGAAATTGTGAATGTGATCCTGCGGCCAGACTTTAAGTCAATCACCCAGGACGCCATTCCCGCCGATCTGAAAGTGCCGCATGAAAATGAACATCCGCACTTTATCGTGATCGATTTTGCCGTATGCCAGGACGAAGCCGGCGCCTACTCCCCCCGGCTCATCGAGTTACAGGGCTTCCCTACCATGTACGCCTTCCAGGACGTGATGGCACGGCAATTCAAAAACCACTTCGCTATTCCGGAACAACTGAGCAATTTTTTCAACGGCATCGATGAAAAAACCTATTATCAACTACTTCGGGAAATGATCGTAGGCCACCTCCCCACGGAGGAAGTCGTGTTACTGGAAATAAAACCGGAAGAACAGAAAACACGCATCGACTTTGCCAGCACAGAAAAGTATATCGGCATCCGCACGGTATGCCTCACCCAACTGATACAGGAAGGGAAAAAACTGTTTTATATGCGCGATGGCATTAAAACGCCCATCCAACGCATCTTTAACCGCATCATCTTCGATGATCTCCGGAAACAGTCCGGTCACCTGGAGCCGCATGTGAACCTGTTCCAGGACCTCGATGTAGAATGGATCACGCACCCCAACTGGTTTTACCGGATCAGCAAATACACCATGCCTTTTATTCACAGTGAATTTGTGCCTAAAAGCTGGTTCCTGCATGAACTACCGGTAGTACCCGCCGACCTGGAGAACTATGTACTGAAACCCCTGTTTTCCTTTGCCGGACAGGGCGTGGTGATAGACCTCACACAACAGGACATTGATAATATTAAAGATCCTGAAAACTGGATTTTACAACACAAAGTGAAATACGCCCCTGCTATACAAACACCCACCGGGCCGGCTATCTGCGAAATCCGGATGATGTACATCTGGCCGGACAGCTCTCCACGGCCCATCCTGGTACACAACCTGTCCAGGATCAGTAAGGGAAAAATGATTGGTGTAGGCTTCAACAGCACCGACACATGGGTGGGCGGCAGCTGCTGTTTCTTCGAATTTGCTTAGGCAGCGGATTATAAACGCAGCAGGTCTTCTTTGGAGAATTTTTCCTGGTTGATACTCAGCTCAATGGTATCCAGCTGTTTGAGCTCCGGAAGAACTTTAAGAAGGGCTGCTTTTTTATCGTTTTTGATCTTCTTGTTGATATAAAAATCCCGGATGTAGATTTTCGCCGGAGGATTGACTGTCACCAGTGCTGACAGGTCTTTCAAATGGAACATATTGGTCAGCCTCAATTCTTTTAATTGTTTCAATGTCGAAAAATCCAATAACTGCCGGGCATTCAGCTCAAATAAAAAAAGTTTTTCAATCGCTGAAAAATCTTCTAAAAAAGCCAGGTCATTGATCTTTGCGACACCCGAAATCTCTATATGTCTTAATGACGGTAAAACAGGAAAGGCCAGATGATCGATTTTTGAGGTAAAACTCTCCAGCTTCAATGTTTCCAGCGAAAGCTCCTGTAAAAAATCCAGTGTGTTAACAGCCCCTTTATTACTGATCATCAGCGCTGTCAACGATTTACACTGGGATACCGGAGAGAGGTCTTTAACACTGCCCGCAATGAGCAGACTTTTCAGATTTGTAAGTTTGGAGATGAATTTTAAAGAAATACTGGTATAGATATAGAGGTTTAATGTGTCGATTTCATCTGTGTTATACGTCTTCAGCACATCTATATCTTTTGCGCTGTTTATTTCAATATCTACGGTCATCATCCTGGTGTTTTTTATTTACCTTTTGGGCATCGTGCTGTTCGGGAAAGGACCTATTTAATCATCCCGTTTATTTTAGTTAAAATGTCATGTTCCCACCTGCTGCGTTCTTCGGCATCCGAAAACCCGTTCCCGCCTGTTGACGCCACAATACTTTCCAGCACCTGTTTCGTATGCTTCAACCCAAAATACGCTCCGATATGAAGAATATCATTGTCGGGTATTTCATATTCCCACCATTTTAAAATTTCCCGGCAGAAAACGCCGTCCCAGGTCAGGCACTCGTTATCCGCTTCAACGCTGCCTTCGATATCATAGGTAGTAAAACCTCCCAACTGTGTATCATAGGCAAAAATGGTAGCATGAGCGTAGGCTAAAATCGGTTTGTACCGGTCGACGTTATAGGCATCCTGTTGGTATTTCTTCAGATCGATAATACTATATGGATAAGTATAATCCTTGTCAAGCCTGTGCTGTTGCATTACTGCATCCGTACAGTTTTCATTGAATAATTCAATAACGTTGCGTGGTAAATTTATTTGCTTTATTAGCGCCAGTATGGCTTCTTTGGTGACTCTTTCCGTATCTGCGTCCACCTCTTGCTGCCACTCTCTTTGAGATTTTTCTGCATCCAACTTCAATCGCTGTTTTTGATAATTTTTGCTCCCGCTTCTTCTCCTAAAAAACATCATTACAAAAAACAACATTACAATGAATAATATCCAAAGCAATGGGTAAATAGACTTTTCTTCCATGACTAATGGTAAGTGAACAAACAACCACCTGTTTTACACAGGTAGCTGTTTGTTCGTTGATACAGAAACTTGTCTTAAAAGAATTGTTTCCCTGTAATAATACCATACAGGGAGAGCACAAACAGAATGGCAACAGCCAACAGGTAAAATGGTTTATACCTGAACTCCATGCCTTTTTTCTTTGCGTATTTGTAATACAGGAAAGTACCTCCCAAATACAGGCTGGTAAACAGCAATACTAAGTAATTAACATTCATACTTTTCGGTTTAACAATTGGTTTTTATTGTTTTTGATTGATGATTAACGGCGTTGTTCCAGTGCAGCGATTCTCTTTTGCAGGTCAATGATATACAGGGTCAGTTCTTCTACCTTCTGCACGAGCTTCCGGTTCACTTCCCCGAGGTCATGCCCGTCTCTGGCCACTTCAGCAGCAGCCGGCATGTCGGGCAGATGCTGATGTTGACGGATATAGTTTTCTACTTCCTGTAAAGAAGGCAGTACATAATTTTTGCTGAAGACATAATCCGGCCAGTCGGCTGCGGCAACCGTTACTTTTACTTTCTGGGCGAGGATAGTGCCTTTTACCGCCAGTTTTGCCTTAGGATTGAGCGTACCAATACCTACGTCGCCATTGGCGCCAACGTGAAAAAGGTTAGTCCAGATTGAATTATTGCCTTTTTCCCAAATCTGCCAGGCCTTATTCATCGGGCGCACTCCATATCCCATCACACCATTCTGCAGATCTGTACTGCCTTTATAACTGGAAAAAAAATCACATTGAGCAGATGTTGAATCTTTCGTAATAAAAACCAAATCATCTGTCCGGCCGATGCTATTGATGTTCAGAATTCCGTTTCTTACCGGTTTCCCAAGCGACATCCCGGTAGAGTCATAGACAAAACCAGTAACGTCCGTGTAGGGAAGCTTCTCGAACTTGTTGTTATCAAAATCACATTTCAGCCCGTAGTAGTCAGTTCTGGCAAGGAAGCCGTTTGGTGGCACAAGTGTCTGGCCATAAGTGCCGCCCGTCAGGGGACTTTGGTTCGCCAACAGGTTAGTGGCCTTTACATAAATACCTCCCCACTGATAGTTTGATCTCATCCATAGGGCGTTGTTAAACACAAAAAAAACAGCCGCTTTGGGATTGCCGGATGTGCACTGGATTTCCATGCCGTCAAACCTTCTTGAGTTCTCCCATTTGTCGATGCGGATGAGAAAAGTACCCTGCCGGTCAAAAAAGTTAGCGTCCCCCTGGACAGAGACTTCTACCAGGGAAGCATACCTGTGCGTACTATCATTTATCTGCGCGATTTTGTAGTAAAAGAGATTGTAATTATTGGTCCAGTCCTGCGTTGCTCCAATGAGTTTCCACGGAATTTCTTCCTGGGCCCTAACGATAGCGGGACAAATACCTAAGGCCATAATAAGCCAGCAGCATAGTAATCGGGACATTTTCATAAGTATATGATTTAACAGTAAATTTCATCAGGAGCGGGTAAGGTTAACATACACATGCATTCTGACTACGAAGTAGCATAAAAAATCAAATTTCCACTATCACACAAACGTTGTATTTATCTAATCTCCCTGCGCACAAATACACTGCGTTGCACCATCCTACCTTTACAATAAATATTTAACTTTATATCAATATGTCAACTCAATAACTATCCTATGTTTAGTAATCTTGCCATAGATGTGGCACTGGGGCTGATATTCATTTATCTGCTGTACAGTTTGTTAGCCTCCATTGTACAGGAGATGATCGCACGGTTATTCAACGCCCGGGCGCGGGTATTAACAAAGGCGCTGCGGCGTTTGCTGGAAGATGACGACCGGAGCGGCGATCTGGGCATTTTCGGCCGTTTCACTTTTTTCAACTGGTTTTATGAGCTGGGCTGGAGTGTGGTCCATTTCTTTGCACCATTTCAGAATGGCCCGTTTTTGAAAAAGTTTTACCAGTCGCCCTCCATCCGTTACCTGGGAGAAAACAGCGCTTCTGCGCGGCCGGCGTATATCAGTCCGCAGATATTTTCACAGGCGATGGTCCACCTGTTACGCGGCCAGCCGGAAGGGCAGCAGTCTGAGACTGCCGCCATCCGGGACAGCCTGGCGCATAACACGCTGCACCTGGCGCCGGATACGCTCACCCACCTGCGGAATCTTTTTGAAGATGCACATCACCAGGTGCCACAGTTCCGTATCAATATGGAGACCTGGTTCAACGAGACCATGACCCGCGCCAGCGGCTGGTATAAGCGACAGACACAGGTATGGCTGCTGGTCCTAGGCCTGGGCATTGCCGCCGTTTTTAATGTAGACACGATTGCGATTGCCCGTATCCTGATGAAAGATAAAAACGTGCGGGAGCAGATGGTGAGGCTGGTAGCCAGTCGCGAACCTTCCTATACGGCTATAACAGATACGCTCACACGAAAACACCTGCTGCACCGTGACAGCAGCTATTTCCGGCAGGACACAGCCGTCTCCATGCTGTTAAAAGATACCGCCCTGATCGGGGTGTACGCGGTGCTACGGCAGGATGCCGGCGACGCGAAAAATGTGCTGGGCATCAGCCGCGCATGCGTGACCGATACCGCCGGCAACAAAAAGGAACTGCATTGTGGATTTACCCACCCCTATCAGCAGAATGGATGGCTGGTACTGGCCGGATGGGGCATCACGGCCCTGGCCATCTCGCTGGGCGCGCCTTTCTGGTTCGACCTCCTGGGGAGAGTAGTAAAGTTCCGTAACGTGCCGCCACGGCAAGAGAATGCCAGTGGGGTATAGTAAGACACTGCTGCAGGAAAGTCGCCAACATTCCACGTATAGCGCCTTTACTATACTGCAGGTCAAAAATCCGGGTTCCAATGGCCTTTAAAGCGTACTTTTGAGCCGTCTTCTCACCCTTCTTCAAAACATAATTTTATGAAACGCACCCTTTATTCTTCCGGCGCACAATGGGAAAACAAGGTCGGATATTCCCGCGCGGTACGGGTAGGTAATACCATCGAAGTTTCAGGAACAGTAGCGGTAGACAATGACAAGGTAGTAGCGGAGGGCGACGCCTATGAACAGACCCGTTTTGTGCTGGCTAAAATAGAATCGGTCCTCATCTCCGCGGGCGCCACCCTGCATGACGTTGTCAGGACCCGCATGTATGTGACCGACATTTCCCGCTGGGAAGAATATGGCCGTGCACACGGCGAATTTTTTAAAGCTATCAAACCTGCCACTACCATGGTAGAGGTTAGCAAGCTGATAGACCCGCGGTACCTGGTGGAGATAGAAGCTACTGCCACTGTGATGCCATAATGATAGCCGATGTCACTGGTGCAGGGAGGTAAAAGCGAGGATGGGCGCGGCTGTTTGATATAAAGCACGAAGCTTAACGGGGAAATACCTTTATAATATTCCCTGTTAAGCTTCGCGCGTATTGGTAATTTACTGATTTATTGGGCCTGCCAGTTGAGCATACCGCCCACCAGGTTCTTCACATTGGTGAAGCCCATGGTTTCCAGGAGCATGCAGGCTTGTCCGCTGCGGTTGCCGCTGCGGCAGTATACGATGACTTCCTCGTCTTTCAGGTGTTCTATTTCATCTACCTGCATTGTCTGTACGAGGCCCAGCGGAATATGAAAGCCACCGATATTGAATTCAGCGCGCTCGTGTGGTTCACGAACATCGAGGATGTTCAGTTGTTCACCGGCGTCGATGCGTTGTTTCAGTTCTTCTTTTGTGATATTCTGCATGATATAAAGTTTAAGTTCAGTTTAAAAATGGTGGTTTTGATGGTGGTTATTCCTGTACGGGCACCTGTGCCGAATCTTTCACCGGTTTGGTGGCAGAGAGCCACAGGTCGATGCTTTCCCCGGCCCTGACCATGTTGAAATCGCCGATTTCGTTTCTGCGGGCGGGCACCTGCCTGATAATAAATGCGTTGGCGGTGTCCGTAACGCCCGGATCAATGATGATGGTACCAGCGCTCAGGTTGTTCGCGTTGAGCATTTCGCGGGCTTCTGTGAAAGTGAGGCCTACGAAATCAGGCACCGGGTTTTCGATGCTGCCGGTACCGCTGCTGATAATCAGGGTAATATTACTGCCTTCAGCAACAGGGGTGCCGGCTTTGATGCGTTTGCCATTGAGCAGCTGCTGCAATACGGTATTGGTGGCGAAGTCCGGCCGGTAAATAGTATCTCCTACATTGAGGCGCACGCTTTTCAGCATCATCTCCGCACTGCGGAAGGTCAGCCCTTCCAGGTCGGGCATTTTCACCATGGGAGCCACTACTTTGTTCACCGTCAGATAGATCGTTCTGCCGACTTTTACGCGGGCGCCTTTATCGGGGGTCTGTACCCATACAGACAAAGGAGGGATACTGTCTATGTAGATGGAGTCTCTTACATCGGCTTCGAATCCTTCCTTTTCCAGGAGGGCAATGGCTTCTTTTACACTTTTCCCCCGCACGTCCGGGACTGTCAGTTCTTCATTATGCCGGGTGATAACGCCCAGCAGTGAGAAAAACAACAGTGCCAGTCCAAAAAAGAACGCTATCACGACCAACAGGTTAATTCCGAAAGAGCGTTTGGTAATAAAGTCGAACACGATAATGATTTGTTTTAAAATTACGAATTACGGGCTATTATTTTTTCATGCATTCTTCCAGCACTTCGCCATAGAACGCCTGCAGGGTTTTGCCGGCGGCCCTTACCTGCTGCGGCACCAGGCTGTTCTCTGACTGGCCGGGCATGGTGTTGGCTTCGAGGAAGTACAGTTTGCCGGTAGCCTCTTCATAGATAAAGTCAATCCGGGTGATTCCCTTACAATTCAGCTTGTTATACAGGGTAGACGCTGTTTGCTGCACCAGTGCGGTGATTTCGTCCGATACCGGCGCCGGTGTGATTTCGTTGGATACCCCTGGTGTATATTTGGCTTCGTAGTCGAAGAACTCCTTGCTGCTCACTACTTCTGTGATCGGCAATACGTTGAGGACGCCATTGGCGCGGTAAAGGCCAATGGTCAGTTCCCGTCCTTTGATGAACTCTTCTATCAGCACCTGGCTGTCTTCCTTAAAGGCTTTTTCGATGGCGGCCGGCAGTTCTTCGGCGGTTTTTACCTTGGACATGCCGATGCTGCTGCCTCCTTCGGCCGGTTTCACGAACACCGGCAAACGCAGTTCCTGCAGGATAGCGGCCGGATCATGGGGCTGGTCGCGGAAGATGTGGGCGGACTTAGACACGTTTACCACATCGAGGGCGGCCACCACTTTGTTGCAATAGCTCTTATTGAAGGTCAGCGCCGACGTCACCATGCCACAGCTGGTGTATGGGATATCCAGCATTTCGAAGTAGCCCTGCAGACGGCCGTCTTCGCCGGGCGTACCATGAATACCGATGAACACCGCATCAAATTTTACCTTGTTACCGCCGATGGTCAGGGAGAAATCATTTTTATCGATCTCGTAAACAGCTCCGTCGGCAGCCGTATGGCGCCAGCCCTCGCGGGTCACGATGATCTTGTACACCTCATATTTACTGCTGTCCAGGTTCTTCTGTATGGTTTCAGCGCTCTGCACGGATATTACATATTCTCCGGAATATCCACCGGCTACCAAGGCGATGTTCTTCTTCATAAGATAAATTACAATAAGCGGGTAAAGTTAAATGTTATTTGTTAATTGTCAACAGCGGGTCAGCCGGCGATTTCAACAATTTCCGATGGCCGGAGGCCCCGGGGCGCCGGCGGACATAAAAAAGCCGCCCGGAAGCTACCGGACGGCTTTTAATAAGGTGGCTCGCATATATTAGAGGTGCAGTCTGTCTTTCTTAGCCATCAGCTCATCTACTGTTTCCTGGTACATTTCGTCCGGAACGCAGCAATCTACCGGGCAAACAGCCGCACATTGCGGTTCTTCGTGAAAACCCTGGCACTCTGTACACTTGTTCGGCACAATATAATAAGTATCAACGCTGATCGGGGCATTACGCTGATCGGCGTCCATCTGGCTACCATCCATCAGGGTATAGGCACCTTTTACGGTCGTACCATCGGCCAGCGCCCATTCTACACCGCCTTCGTAAATGGCGTTATTGGGGCATTCCGGTTCACAAGCGCCGCAATTTATACATTCATCTGTTATCTTAATTGCCATAGAGTAAACTTTTTTAGTAGTAAGCCATTAATTTTGTGGACAAAAATAAAAATTCCCGGTTTAATTAAGTCAAATATTTATAACAGTTTCATGAACATAGCAGAAAAAGAAGCAGCGTTGGTACGCCTGGGCCAGTATCTGGCCGGCAATAGTCCGGAATTGACAGCAGTAAAGGAACGTGCTTATTTAGCCAATGGCTGGTTCACGCCTGCATTTATTGATCAGTCGCTCGACAGCATCTGCCGGTATTTCCTGGACCCTGCGGCCCTGCGGACCTGGCTGCAGCAGTACCCCGCCACCGCGCAGGAACGCACTCCCAGGAAGGTGGGTATCGTCGTGGCCGGCAATATCCCGCTGGTAGGGTTCCACGACTGGCTCTGCGGATTTATCAGCGGCCACCACATCAAACTGAAACTCTCGTCCAAAGACGAGGTGCTGATGCGTCATGTGCTGGACAAAATGACCGAATGGCACCCGGAACTGGCCGAACAGACGGAAGTGCTGGAGATCCTGAAAAATTGCGATGCCTACATCGCGACCGGCAGTAATAACTCCGCCCGCTATTTTAACTATTATTTCTCCAAATACCCCCACATCATCCGGCATAACCGCACCTCTGCGGCCATCCTCACCGGCAACGAGAGTGCAGCCGAGCTGGAAGCGCTGGCAGACGATGTGATGCGCTATTTCGGACTCGGATGCCGGAACGTGACCAAGGTAATGGTACCGGAAGGCTACGATTTTGAACCACTGCTCAGAGCCCTCGGTAAATATGATTACCTGGCCGACCATCACAAATACAAAAACAACTACGACTATAACCTGGCGCTGTTCCTGCTCAATAACAGCCCTTATCTGACCAACGGCAGTATCCTGCTCCATGAGGCGGCTTCCCTTTTCTCCCCCCTCAGCGTGCTGCACTACGGCTATTATAAAGATATACAGCAGCTGCGGGAAGATATGGCCGCCCAGCCGGACCTCCAGTGCCTCGTAGGACAGGAGTTTACCCCCTTCGGTAAAGCCCAGCAGCCCTCCCTGTCGGATTATGCCGACGGCGTTGATACCCTGGCCTTCCTGCTGGAGCTGTAGTCTCGCAAAGGGAGAAAGGGAGCAAAGCACGCAAAGATTTTTATGAGATTTATAAGAAACAAAGGAGTGGAGACCAGTTTAAGGTTTCCGCTCCTTTGCTTTTTGTTGCTTTCTGTTGCTTTCTGTTCTTTTATTTTTCTTATTGATCTTCAAAATCTTTGCGTGCTTTGCTCCCTTTCTCCCTTTGCGTGACTAACTTTTTGTCTCTCTTTTTTGTTATATTGTCATTGCCCTGTGTTATCCTGTCAGCCTGTTTTTTAGCAGTATTTAACGATTGATATAAAAATCTGTTAAAGTAAATATGTCCCGATACGTTTCAACCGCTACCGCTACTAAATTTGTATCAGGGGCATATAAATTGATCTTACTTACGTTATTAAAAAAATACTTTATTTAGTATCACAACGCTAAACACACTATAATATGAAATTCAAGCAAATTGTTACGACAGTGTTGATCAGTGCTGTTACTGCCGTTGCTGCCATATTTGTGTATGGCAAATACTTTGAAGGCAGACGCCCGGGCATTTTTCAAAACGGTTCCAATGACATCCCCGTAAACTATGCAAGGTATACCATGCCGGGCACTGAGAGCAAAGCCAACGCCGTTCCCCCTTCCGATTTTGTGACCGCCGCCAAAACAGCCGTCCCCGGCGTTGTTCACATCAAAACAAAGATCAATCCCCGGCAGGTGACCAACGGACTTCAGAAAAGACGCAGCATCCTGCAGGACCTCTTCGGCGACGAATTTTTTGGTGATGAATTCAACGGAGGCGGAGATGGCCGTCGCTATTATATCCCCGGCCAGATGGCTTCCGGTTCAGGCGTCCTCATTTCCGATGACGGCTATATCGTGACCAACAACCACGTGATCGCTGATGCCGACGAAATCACCGTTTCCCTTGCCAACGAAAACAAGACGTTCAAGGCCAAGCTGGTAGGCACAGACCCCAGCACCGACCTGGCCGTGATCAAGATCCCCGCCAAGAGCCTGCCCTATCTGCTGTATGGCAACTCCGACAACGTGGACATCGGTCAGTGGGTACTGGCTGTCGGTTACCCGCTTAACCTCGACGCGACCGTTACCGCCGGTATCGTCAGCGCCAAGTCCCGCTCTATCGGTATCAACAAAAGCGGCGGCAGGATCAACAATTCCATCGAGTCTTTTATCCAGACCGATGCGGCGGTGAACCAGGGCAACAGTGGCGGCGCACTGGTGAATACCGCCGGTGAACTGGTGGGCATCAACTCCGCTATCGCCTCCCCTACCGGCTCCTATGCAGGTTACTCCTACGCTATCCCGGTCAACCTTGTCCGGAAAGTGGTCAACGATATTCTGAAATATGGCAGCGTACAGCGGGCGTACCTCGGCGTTAAATACGCTTCTCCTTCTGCCATCGCTTCTATGACAGACGATCAGCTGCGTGAAATCGGTGTAAGGCGCGACGTCAACGGCGTGCAGATCACCGAGGTAATGGACAACAGTTCAGCCGCAGCCGCAGGCCTTCGCCAGGGCGACATCATCACCAAAATCAACGGGGTGAACATAGCCGGATCTTCCCAGATGAGCGAACAGGTGGCCCGATATAAACCCGGTGATAAGATCAGCATCACCTATACCCGCGGCGATAAGGAATACACCAGCAGCAACGTTACGCTCCGCAACCTGCAGGGTACTACCGATGTGGTACGCATCACCAACCTCGACAGGCTGGGGGCTGACCTTTCAGAGCTGACCAAAGAAGAAGCTACGAGCATCGGTGTAAAAGGCGGTGTGAGGGTCAATGATATCAGTACCGGTATCATTAAAAAACAGACCAGTATGATCCCGGGCTTCGTGATCCTGAAAGCCGGCAATACGCCCGTGACTTCCGTTAATACGCTCAGCGCCATCCTGGACAAAGAGAAAAATATCCAGCTGGTAGGTTTCTATCCGCAAAGAGGAGGAAATATCTACTATTATAATATTAATACCGGCGGCGCAGGCGCAGAAAACCTGTAATACTACGCTGCTGATACCTTTTAGCCCGGTGTTTTGGTACCGGGGATGGATTTCACCCCGTCCCGGTATTGAAGCACCGGGCTAAATTTTTGAGGGAAAAACGTCCAAAAACAAAGAGACCGACCATTTTGGTCAGTCCCTTTTAAAAAAGTACAAGTAAAGTCTGGACAAACTAACAAGTAATAGCTAGATCTATGAAAACCCATAATGAAAATAAGATAAGTATATGAGGTTCGGTTACACGACCTCGTGAACAGCATATTCCATACAGGGAACGCACAAAAAAGCCGGTTAAGCGCAAGGCCACCGGCTTAAAAACTTCAGTGTCAGACAAACTTACAGGTTGATCACTCCTTTCAGCTGGGTGAAAAACTCGTCTTTTTTACGGGAAGAAATCGGAATATTTTTCTGGTCGCTCATCACTACGGCAGTACCTAAGCCCTTGATAATCTTCACAATATGGTGAATATTAATGAGGAAGGACTTGTGTACGCGATAGAATCCCTTGTCGGACAACATCTCTTCGTACTCTTTCAGGGATTTGGAGATCAGATGGGATACGTTGTTGATCAGCTGGATTTTGGTATAGCTGTCGAACGCTTCGCAGTAGATAATATCCTTCAGGTCAATTACATTATAGCCGTCATTTACGGGGATTACTATCTTGGAGAAGGCGTTATCGTTGTTTTTTACGTAGTCTTTCAGAATGGAAGCCAGTTCGTTGAGTCTTCCTTTTTTGCTTTTCTTGACTTTTTCCAGGGCATCTTCCACCTCGCTTACCTTGATGGGTTTGAGCAGGTAGTCTAATGCCGCGAACTTGATGGCTTGCAGCGCGTATTCCTGGAAGGCAGTGATAAAAATAACCTCAAAGTTCAGCACAGGGAACATTTCCAGCAGCTGGAAACCATTATGCGGAGGCATCTCAATGTCCAGGAACAGTACGTCAATGGGGTTGTTTTTAATCATTTCTGCCGCCTCATTGATATTCTGCGCCTCTCCAACTACGGTAACATCCTTACAATAGTTCTCCAGAATATTGCGCAAAATATGAATGTTGCGGACTTCATCGTCTACAATGGCAGCTTTTATATTACTCATAACATCTTAACAATGGGAATCAGAATTTCAACTAAGGTACCTTCCTTATTGCCGAAACCAGATTTAAATTTATCAATAATTTCTAACTTTCCAACACTTCCATTAAAAGATTTTATAATCTGCAACCTTTCCTTTATCACGCTCAGTGCGGTAGATTCGTGTTTTATCAACCGGGAGCTTTTGATACTATTGGACTTGTCCCAACCGATGCCGTCGTCGTCAACGGAGCAATAGAGCAGATCATCCACCATTTCTATCCGGATCTCCAGGTAACCGGCGCTGTTTTTGGGCGCCAGCCCGTGTTTGATAGCATTTTCCACGATTGGTTGAATAATCATGGGTGGAATATATATGGTATAGTCTTTCAACGTGTCTTCCATGATGAAGTGGTAGGTAAAGGAGTGCGCAAACCGGATTTTCTCCAGCTCCAGGTAGCGGGTCAGGAAGGCGATCTCCTCTTCCAGCGAAATATAGGATTTCCGGGAATTGTTGAGCATCTGGCGCATCAGGGTGGCGAAGTCCGCCAGGAAGTTGAGCGCCTGCTTTTCTTCTTTCTCCAGGATCAGGTGCTGTACCGAGTTCAGCGAGTTGAAGATGAAATGCGGGTTCATCTGGTTAGTGAGCGCTTTGGCTTCCAGTTCCGCGATACGGCGGTTGTATTCCGTTTTTCTTTTTTCGGCCTGTTTGATCCTTTTCACGATAAAACGCAGTACTACCAGGATGACCAGCAGTCCAGCCAGCAGGAGGATGCCGCGGGCCCACCATTGCTGGTACCATTGCGGCAATATGCTGACGTTCAGGTTGAGCGGTTTGGACCAGTCGCTTTTGTATTTACGGGCCCTGACCATCAGCCTGTAATTACCGGGCTGCAGGTCGGGGAACGGGATGATGTTGGACATGGTAGTAACCCATCCGTTGGTGGTGTCTCCTGAGAAATTATACTGGTATTCCACCAGTTCAGGCAGGTCGAACACGATGGTGCCAAACTCTGCTTCGAAGGAGGCTTTCCTTTTATACAGGTGCACGAAGTTGTCGCCCGGCAGGTAGGTACTGTCGCCATACCGGATATTGCTGAGGTAGATCACGGGGGGAACGGTATCTACCGGCAGGTGATCGCCTTTAAAGTAGCAGAGCCCGTTGGAGGTGGCGATGTACAGGATGCCATCATCCGCATAGACCCCGCGGATGTCGTCAGACATGAGGCCGTCGTTGGAGGTGATGTTACGGGTGATATGCTGTTCTTTCACATTAATCACCGAAACGCCTTTGTTGGTGGCCACATACAGGTTCTGATGCCCGTCGTAGTACAGTTGCTGGCAGATGTCGCTGGCCAGATTGTTGACCGATGACAGGTGTTTGATCACCGTATCGCCATGCAGGACATAGATGCCCTGGTCGCTGGTGCCGATCCACAGGTAGCCGTCGATCCATTTCAGGTCTTTGATGCTGAGCGTGCGCAGGGAGTCGTTGGTAGAAGGCTTCAGCCTGCGGGTACCGTCCGTACAGGTGTAGAGGCCGTTGTTGGCGCCGACGAAATACAGGGAATCGTTGACACTGGCGATGGAGGTGACGATCATATCGAGATCTCCGATCTCATAGTCATCCAGCGCGATCACCTGGTTTTTGGCGGCTATCCTGATTTTTCCTGCGGGGGAGATATCCACGTCTTTCAGCATTTTCACCGCTTTGAGCAGTGTATACTTCTGCGTGGCGGTGTTAAATGAGAGCAGTCCGTTATCTGTTCCTATCAGCGCTTCATTTTCCTTATAGGGCAGGATGGCGAGCAGGCTGTTGCGGCCGCTGGCAGTGTCCAGGGTGAACTGCCGGATGACGCCGCTGGCGGTCATGGTATTGAGGATGCCGGCATTTTGTCCGATCAGGAGCAGCTCATTTTTTTTGTCTTTGCTGATACTGAAGATGGAGTGGGAATACAGGCCGTTGGTATTATCGAGATAGCTGAAGTAGAAGTTTTTATAGGGGATATTATATACGCCGTCGCCGAAGGTAGTGATCCAGATGTTACCGTCACGGTCTTTCAGCAGGGAAGTAATATTGTGGTTATCCAGCAGTTTGGTGATCTTTTTATCTCCCTTAAAAAAACCTTTGATATAGTACAATGCGCGCTGGGTACCGATCCAGAGGTTATCGTTATCGATACACAGGTTACTGATTTCATCTTTGATGCCCCAGTCGGACCCGTTAAAAAAGCAGCTGATTTTCTGCGGCGTGTAGGCGTACAGGGTATTGCGGACCATGAGGATAGGTCCGTTCCTTACCGTGTCAGCATCTTCGGTGGGAAACGGGTAAGGGCATACGGAGGAAATCTCCTGTTGGGGATTGGTGGGATCGTGGAGGGTATTTACATGAAAAGCTTTCTGCAGCGGGCGGTATACGCGGCCGTTGCGCAGCAGGTAGAGGAAATTGGTTTCTATGTCCCGTTTGTCGTATTCTGTTTTTTTGCCGTTATAGGTAACGATGCGGTTATTGGAATTGAAGAAATACACAAAGCCGGCGTCCGCCTCAAAGGCATATTGCATATAGTGGCTGCGGCTGTTGAATTTCAGGGAGGAGTCGTTGTCGTCGTTGTGAATATAGGTATGGTCGTAAAAAGAGAGTTTCCCGTTGAGGGTGAAGAACCATAGTCTTCCTTTAGAGTCAGCGGCGAGCTTGACAACATCGTTGTCGGTAAGGCCGTCTTTTTTGGCGTAGTTACGAAAACGTTTACCGTCGAACTTACTGACACCGGTGGGTGTAGCAAACCAGATGAATCCGTCTTTATCCTGTACGGCGGCATATACAGTAGCGTTAGCCAACCCATCTTTTACATTGTAGTTGCGGATCATCAGGCCCTGGCCCCATGCATTGTAACCTGTGCAAAAGATGACCAGCCACCATAACAGTATGAAACGGGTAATGGACATCAATGATGAATTACGAATTACGAATTACGAATTACGCATGAAGGGATACCGATGATGGAAGTTTTCATGAGTACCTGATCAGTCGTAATTTGATTAACTACAAATTACGGATTACGAGTTACAAATGGCTTTTTCATTCGTAATTCGTAATCCGTAATTCGTAATTGATTTAGTATGCTCTTGCAAACAATACCCGTTCTTTGGACGGTTTGCCGGTGAGGACGCAGGTACCTGCTTCCTGAGGGTTGTCCAGTGGTATACAACGGATGGTTGCTTTTGTCAGTTCTTTGATTTTCTCTTCCGTTTCGGCGGTACCGTCCCAGTGGGCGGACACGAAGCCTGCTTTTTCGTCCAGTACTTTCTGGAATTCGTCAAAGTTATCTACGCGGGTGATATGTTCGTCCCGGTAGTTTTGGGCTTTGGTGAAGAGATTCAGCTGAATTTCTTCCAGCAGTTCACCGATGCGGCCTGCCAGTCCGTCGAGGGAGAGACTCATTTTCTCTTTCGTATCGCGGCGGGCGACTTCGGCCACGTTATTTTCGAGGTCTCTCGCGCCGATGGCTATACGAACGGGGACGCCTTTCATTTCATATTCCGCAAATTTCCAGCCTGGGCGGTTGTTGTCGGAGTCGTCGTATTTCACGCGGATGCCGGCTTTTTTCAGTTCCGCTACGATGCCGTTTACTTTTTCATCGAGGGCTGTTTTCTGGTCGGCGCCTTTATAGATAGGCACGATCACCACCTGCAGGGGAGCGATGCGGGGGGGCAGTACGAGGCCCTGATCATCGCTGTGTACCATGATGAGGCCTCCGATCAGGCGGGTAGATACGCCCCAGGAGGTGGCCCATACGTAGTCCAGTTTATTTTCTTTGTTGGAGAACTGTACGTCAAATGCTTTTGCGAAGTTCTGGCCGAGGAAGTGGGAGGTACCTGCCTGCAGGGCTTTACCGTCCTGCATGAGGGCTTCCACGCAGTAGGTGTTTACTGCGCCGGCAAATCTTTCGCTGGCGGTTTTAACGCCGCGGATCACCGGTACCGCCATATATTGTTCTGCGAATTCAGCGTATATGTGCAGCATCTGTTCTGTTTCCGCGATGGCTTCTTCGGCGGTGGCGTGGGCGGTGTGGCCTTCCTGCCAGAGGAATTCGGCGGTGCGGAGAAAGAGGCGGGTGCGCATTTCCCAGCGTACCACGTTGGCCCATTGGTTGATCAGCAGGGGCAGGTCGCGGTAAGATTGGATCCAGTCCTTATAAGTGTTCCAGATGATGGTTTCCGAAGTGGGTCGAACGATCAGCTCTTCTTCCAGTTTGGCTTCCGGGTCTACCACTACCCCGCCGCCGTTGGGGTCGTTTTTAAGGCGGTAGTGGGTTACAACGGCGCACTCTTTAGCGAAGCCTTCCACGTGGGCGGCTTCTTTGCTGAGAAAGCTTTTGGGGATAAACAGCGGAAAATAAGCGTTCTGGTGACCGGTTTCCTTGAATTTACTGTCCAGGACGTCGCGCATGGCTTCCCAGAGCGCATAGCCGTATGGTTTGATCACCATACAGCCTCTGACGGCAGAGTAATCTGCCAGACCGCCTTTCACCACCAGGTCATTGTACCATTTCGAATAATCTTCCGAACGGGCTGTGATCTCTTTACTCATAAATAAAAATACTAATTTATATACCTTTGTCTTTTAGTAAAAAATAATTGAATTTGTCTAGCAAAAATTATCTTCCTGCCAGCCGGAAAACAGCCTCAAACTGGCTTAGTTTTTGTCACAAATATTTAAAAAGAAAATGTTACAAACCTACATGAAAATCATAAAGGTGCAAATAGTCCGGCCAAAATAAAATAACCCGTTCTGTTATTGTAACTTTGTTCCCTTAATATCCGTTATAAAAGTGTAAATTTACTATATAAATCACGCTAAAAATATATTTCAAATGAAACCTATACTATACATTGCACTGGCAGCTGGTTCGTTCGCTCTGGGCGCCTGCTCCAGTACATATAAAACGGCCCAGACACCGGACGATGTATATTATTCTCCGCGCCAGCAACAGCGCACCTATGCTTCCAACAATGGTTCTGATGGAAATTCTGTACAGGATGAAAATGGCAGGTATACGGATGCGCCCGATGAAGGCGGCACTTATGTGACCTACGATGATGATCAGGGTGATTATCAGCGCCGGATCAACCGTTTCGGCAGCAACGCCAATACTTACAACGGCGGTTACTGGGATGGTTACAATGCAGCCAGCAACATGTACATGGGTGGCTGGGGTGCTGGTTACGGCTACGGTCCGTACAGCAGCTTCGGTTACAGCAGCCTCTGGGGCCCGTCTATGAGCCTTGGCTTCGGCTGGGGTGGCGGCTACTATCGTCCCTGGAGCTATGGCTTAGGCTTTGGCTGGGGTGGTTATCCTTATTATGGTTCTTACTGGCCTTATTATGGCGGTTACTATGGCCACTACTATCCGTACTACGCAGGTGGTTACTATGGTGGCGGTTATTATGGCGGCGGCCACTACGGCGGTGGTTATTTTACCCGTCGTCCGGCCAACTCCTACGGACCGGTTAGAAACGGCAACGAACGTGTTCGCACTGCCAACTATACCAACAACAGCGGTGGCAACACCGGCGGCGGTGGTTACTACCGTCCGGCAAGAGGCGCAGTAGCACCAGCGAATGGTGGCGGCAACGGTAACTATGTACCGTCCAACACCGACCGTCCGCGTCGTGTGTTCCAGCAGTCCAGCTCAGAAAGACCCGTTATTTCCCGTCCTTCCTATAACAATGGCGGCAACTACAATAATAACAACGGCGGCTATTCCCGTCCTTCCAGGGTGGAATACTCCCGTCCTTCCACACCTGCACCGAGCTATTCACCTCCCAGTGGCGGCGGTGGCGTACGTAGCGGCGGAAGCAGCGGCGGTGGCGGAGGCTACAGCCGTCCGGCGAGAGGCGGACGTTAATACCAAACGAATTCAAGATAAGCGTAGCAAAAAAACTACGCTTATCTTTTTATAGGACATAAGTTTTCCTGTTTGTGAACGTTATATCTGTCGCAGCACGTTATTCACCAGACATTCTGCCAATACATCTCAATTTTTAAGTTTATAGAATTATGATTAAAAGAATTTACCCTCTTTTAGGAGGACTCTTTTTATCCGTTACCGCAATGGCGCAGAGCTCGAATGACGCACTGCTCTACTCCCCCAATCAACCATTCGGGACCGCAAGAGCACAATCACTGGGCGGGGCAGGCATTGGCCTGGGCGGCGACTACTCCTCCGCACACACTAACCCTGCCGGCATCGGCATGTTCAAGACCGGCGAAGTGTTCATCTCAGCAGGATTAGGCCTTACCAACAACAACTCCACCTATCTGGGCAACGGGCAGCTGGACAATAAAGGCAACAAGACCAATTTCCAGATACCCAGCATCGGCGTGATCTTCGCCTCCAACAAAGGCACCGGCGACAAAGCGTGGAACAACGTAAGCTTCTCCCTGGGCTATACCCGCCTGGCCAACTACAACAATAAAATAGTGGTGGCCGGCTACAACGACAAATCATCTTTCTCTGATACCTGGG
This sequence comes from uncultured Chitinophaga sp., assembly GCF_946479755.1. The sequence continues at coordinate 308,879 of NZ_CAMLHC010000005.1, forward strand.
TAGACCAGATGTGGTACGCGGATTCTGCGGGCATCGTCAACGACTATCCGCTGGGCGGCAGCATCGGCTACCGTGCCGGCCTGATAGACCGTTTCCGTCATCCTGACGGCGTAGTAGACCCGATGAGCAACGCATCCCCTACCCGCCCCACCGGCGGCCTGACTGCTATCCAGCAACGGGGCATCCTGGAAACACGGGGAGGACTGAACGAGTTTGCTTTTGCCGTAGCCGGTAACTACGGTAACCGTTTATACATCGGCGGTAGCATCAACGTACCCAATGTGAACTACCGCGAGGACTTCACCGTGATGGAAGACGACGCTACCAATAACGGCGCCAATCAGCCTAACAACGATTTCGGTTACTTCGATTACCGTCAGTACCTCAGAAGAACAGGACTCGGTATCGGCGCTAAAATAGGCGTATTGTACAAGGCTTCTCCCCGCTTCCGCCTGGGTGGCGCCTTTCACACGCCGACCTACTATAGCCTGCACGACAGCTATACCGCCGACATCGACGTGAACACAGAAAACTACCTCGGTAAACAATATGCACATTCCGGCGACGTAACCGGCGGTTACCCCGTGGAATTTGATTATAACTATGTTGCACCGCTTCGCGCGATGGCCGGCGCCACCTACTTCTTCGGTGACATCACCCACGTGAGCAACACACAGGGTTTCATCACCGCCGATTACGAATACGTGAACCAGTCCTCCGGCAAATTCAAGATGAGCGACTACCGCGATGACGAAAAAGCGCTGAACCAGAATATCGGCGCCATTTATAAAGCCGTTTCCAACGTACGGGTGGGCGCCGAACTGAAATTCGCCACCCTCTACGCCGTAAGGGCCGGTTTCGCCTGGTATGGCAACCCGTACAGCAATGACGAATACAACGCCAACACCGACGCTTCCCGCAAAGTGTACAGCGCTGGTTTCGGCTACCGCAACAAGGGCCTGTACGCCGATCTGGCCTACAGCTACACACAGGGCAATGACCGCTATCGCCTGTACACCAGCACCACGCAGGGATTAACACCCGGAGCTGCTACGCTGGATTACAACAGGAGCAATGTGGTACTGACACTGGGACTGAAGTTTTAACCGATGCCTGTCCGGGCACGATGTAATAGAAAAGCTGGCCTTGCGGCCAGCTTTTTTTATGCGAAGATGATACGAAGTATTGTATTTGATTGGATGTGCTTATGCCTATAGCGATGCGGCAGATGTTATGATCAGGAGGGCTGTTGCAGCTGTTGTTGCAGCCAGCTGACGATCACTTCCGGGTAACGGGGATCGAACCAGTGGTAATCCGGGTCTTTGCGGAACCAGGTCAGCTGTCTTTTGGCGTATTGCCGGGTATGTGTTTTGATGTCTTCCACAGCCTTTTCGAGGGACAGGGTACCATCGAAGTAGTCAAATATCTCCTGGTAACCTACGGTACGCAGGGCGTTATGTTGCCGGAAAGGTTTTACGCTTTCCACTTCTGCGAGCAGGCCGGCGTCCATCATGAGGTCTACCCGTTTGTGGATATTTTCATGCAGCAGTTCTTTCGGCAGGTTGACGCCTATTTTGATGACACGGAAATCGCGCTGTGCTTTGGTGGCGGTGCGGAAGGTAGTGATAGACCTGCCGGTGGCGTCAAGGACTTCCAGTGCGCGGATAAGGCGTTGCGGATTTTGTGTTTCTGCGGTGGCATAAAACGCCGGATCGCGTAGCTGCAGTTGTTGCTGGAGCCAGGCGAGGCCGTTTTCCGCATATTGGGCGTTGAGTTGTTCGCGGATGCCTGGCGGGATGGCCGGCATATCGTCTATTCCTTCACAGAAAGCGCGGATATACAGGCCGGTACCGCCGCACAGGATGGCCACGTCATTGTCGCGGAAGATATCGCGGGCATATTGCAGGGCCAGTTGTTCGTAGATACCGGCATTCACTTCTTCCCGGATGGAGTGGGAGTTGATGAAATAGTGCGGGGCGGCTGCCAGTTCTTCTGTTGTAGGTTTAGCCGTACCGATGCTGATTTCCCGGTAACATTGCCGGGAGTCGGCAGAGATCACCGAAGTGCGGTATAATTGCGCCAACCGTATAGCCAGCGCCGTTTTACCGGAGGCCGTGGGGCCTGCTATGATAATGACTGTTTTCAGGTTAGATCAGTTACTAGTAGTTATTTTCATCTTCACCGCCGCCGCCGAATTCATCAGCGCCGTCGTTGTTGGTTTCCTCTTCTCCTTCTTCACCGAAGCCTTCTTCGTCCATGCCCTCTTTATTGAGGTCATATTTTTCTTCCATTTCCACGAGTTTGTCGCCCACGAGCCCTTTGGTACCGTATTGGCTGGGGGCCAGGCCTTCCTTGCGTACGCATACCGGGTAGGTCAATTTAGCGTTCTCATCTTTGGAAACGCCGATCAGTTCAACGAGGAACGACCAGTTTTTGGCGAAATCGTAGAGGTAGATGAATTTTTGGTTGGGTGCTTTCACTGCGGCGGCGATGGTTGTTTCCGCCATCAGCAGTGGTTCTACTTTACGGGGTTGCTTATCTTCCTGCAGGATGATTTCCCGGCCGCGTTGCCAGTTATCGTTGCTACGGAAGAAGGTGGCTCCATGTTTGGTATCAAATTCAAAAGCCTGCAAAATGGCCGTATGTAATGCTAAAAACGTCTGATTCGGCTTAATGGAAATGTCTCTGTAAACACTTTCATCTTCTTCCCAGTATACTCTGAATTTCAAAACCGGCATGACAATTTGGTTATAAGTTAGATAAATATATTAATTCCCAACGCATGGTCAAGGGCGCTGATAACAATTAATCGTTTCTTAATTCTGGTATGTAAAATTACCAATTTTATTTAACTGGGGTAAGGTCCAGGGCTTTTGCTTTTTCCAGCAAAAAAGCGTAGGCGGCTTCGTAGGTGTTTGCGATTTCGCCGTCGAGGATAGCCTCCCGGATGGCGTTTTTGAGGTCGCCTACTACGCGGCCGGGCTTCAGGCCAAACGTCTCCATGATCATTTCGCCGGTAACGGGGGGTTGCCAGTTGCGGATACGATCGCTTTCCTCCACTTCCTTCAGCCTTTTGCGCACCAGTTCAAAATTCTCCAGATAACGTTTCACCTTGGATTTGTTTTTGGAGGTGATATCGGCTTCGCACAGCATCATGAGTGATTCGATATCGTCGCCGGCATCGAACAGGAGCCTGCGGATAGCCGAGTCCGTTATGTTCTCTTTAGTGAGGCTGATCGGGCGCAGGTGGAGTTCCACCAGTTTCCTGACCAGCTTCATTTTATCGTGCAGGGGTAATTTAAATTTGGTAAAGATACGGGTCACCATCTTCCCTCCCACCGCATCGTGTCCGTGGAAGGTCCAGCCGTGGCCCGGTTCAAATTTTTTGGTGGCGGGCTTACCGATATCATGCAGCAGTGCTGCCCAGCGGAGCCAGAGGTCGCGGGTATGTACGGAGATATTATCTACTACCTGCAGGGTATGATAGAAATTATCTTTATGTCCTTTCCCTTCATACATCTCCACGCCCACCATGTCTGTCATCTGGGGGAAGATGATTTTAAGCAAGCCGGCTTTATAGAGCAGGTCGAGCCCCACGGAGGGTTTGGGGGAGAGCATGATTTTATTGAATTCGTCGGAGATTCTTTCCTGGGTGATGATGCGGATGCGATCCGCATTTTCCTGGATGGCTTTAAAGGCGTCATCGGCGATGGTGAACTGCAGCTGGGATGCAAAGCGGATGGCCCTCATCATGCGCAGGGGGTCGTCGCTGAAGGTTTGTGCCGGTTCCAGCGGGGTGCGGATCAGTTTTTTATCCAGATCTGCTATTCCGCCGAAGGGATCGAGGAGGGCGCCGTAGTCGGTCTCCCGGAGGCTGACAGCCAGGGCGTTGATGGTAAAATCGCGGCGGTTCTGGTCATCTTCGAGGGTACCGGCCACTACTTCGGGGTTCCTGGATTCCCGGCGGTAGCTTTCTTTGCGGGCGCCGACGAATTCGATTTCAAATTCGTGCCATTTCACCTGGGCGGTGCCGTAGGTTTTAAAGAAGCTGACGGGTATATTGTCGCCCAGGGCAGCAGCCACCTGGTGTGCCAGGGTGATGCCGTCTCCCACGCACACGATATCCATGTCTTTTGTTCTTCTTCCCAGTATTTTGTCGCGTACGAAGCCTCCGATCAGAAAGGCCGGCACCCTTAGTTCGTGGGCTGCCAGCGCAATCTTCTCCAACACTTTCCGTTCCTGCAGGGAGCAGGGAATGTCTAATGGCTTGCTGCTGATCATATTAAATTTTTGTTCCTTTCGCTGAAATCAGGGCGCAAATGTAATAAATAATGGCGTTTAATCCCGGATTATGGCTATTGATCCGTCTTTTCCTATCCTGATAATCCTGGAAGCCACGCCGGCAGTGGCTTCTTCCTGCCGGTATTTTACCACATAATCCACGCCGTTAACGATAGCGGGGGACACGTCCCGGAAACCGGCGGGGCTGGGTTGACCGCTGATATTGGCAGAGGTGGACACCAGGGGTTTCCGCAGGCGTTTGAGCAGGTGGCGGCAGAAAGTATCCTGTACGATACGGATGGCCACTGTCTGGTCGTCGCTGATGGCGTTGGCCGCGAGGCCCAGGGCGCCTTCGTAGATGACCGTGGTAGGCCGGTCGAATCCAGCCAGCAGCTCCGCCATGTCCGGCCGCGGGTTAGACACGTAATGCAGCAGGTCCCGCACGTCGGGCAGCAGGATGACGAGGCTTTTGCTTTCGCTGCGTTGTTTCAGTTCATATACCTTTTTCACCGCTGCCTCGTTGGTAGCGTCGCAGCCGATGCCCCAGATGGTATCTGTGGGATAGAGTATGAGTCCGCCGCTGCGCAGTACCGGCAGGGCGGCATTAATATCTTGTTCAAAGTCCATCGCAGTTCATTTATTTTTCCAGGTCCACATACACTTTCATCATATCCGCCGCGCATTGTTCCGGTGTGAAGTGCCGGGCGTGTATCCATCCTTTGCGGCGCATGTCTTCTGCCAGCGTAGGTTCCGCCAGTATGCGGCGCATCGCGCCGGCGATGTCGGTTGTGCTTAGCGGATCTACATACAGCGCCGCGTCTCCCCCTGTCTCCCCAAAACAGGAGCCATGGGAGGTGATCACCGGTGTACCACTCCAGAGCGCTTCGAGGATGGGTATGCCAAAACCTTCAAACAGGGAAGGGTATAATAAGGCTGCGGCGCCCTGGTAGAGCAGCGGTAAAGCGCTGTTGGGCAGCCTTTCCTGTTCATTGAGCCATATCACCTGTTGAGAGAGGCCGTTGGCATCCAGGTATTCCTTTACCCGCTTCTTATAGCCGCTCCCGTTGCCCAGCACTACCAGAGGAACATGCACGGCGCCTTTCAGTGTATTCATCGCCGTTACGATGCCCAGCAGGTTTTTCCTTTCAATGACCGAGCCAACATACAGAAAATACTGTTCAGGCAGCCGGTAGCGGCTGCGGAAGCCCTCTATTTCAGCAGTCGTGTGCGGCACGGCGAAAGCGGGGTCGCAGCTCTGGTATACCACGGCTATTTTATCCGGATCGGTATGGTAATAAGTAATGAGGTCCTGCCGCGTCTGTTCGCTGATGGCCACTACTTTATCTGCTTTTTCGCAGGCGTAGCGGGCTTTGCGGCGGTAGGTGAGCACGTCGATAGGGTTGTATTGCCGGGGGTACCTTTCAAAGATCAGGTCATGCATGGTCACCACCGATTTCACGCCGCTGCCGGGTATACCGAAGGGGATTTCATGACTGAGGCCGTGGTACAGGTCGATCCCGTACCGTTGCAGGTCCTTTACCACGTAGCGGCTCCGCCAGGCCGATTTAAACCAGCGGTGCCAGGCTTTTCCGGGTAATACCACCGGCATGCCCGGTGCGTTGTACATATCTGTTTGTTTAGGAGCGAACAGGAAATACTGGTGCTCCGGGAAGCCAGCTGCCAGGGAAGAAATGAGGGTCCGGCTGTAGTTGCCCAGTCCTGTATCATTCTGGAAAGCACGCTTGGCATCAAAACCAATCTTCATATGTTGCGAAAATACGAAGTCCCGCGAAAGAAATTCGTTATTCGTTATTTCATTTATTAGATATTACTTTTGCGAAAAAAGCACAAATGGATTTACAACAACAAATACAGGCTGCCTGGGCTGACAGAAGCCTGTTGCAGGAAACGCAGTATACCGATGCTGTAAAAGCGGTGATAGAAGCAGTAGACAAAGGCAGTCTGAGAGTGGCGCAGCCTACAGAGAGCGGCTGGGTAGTTAATGAGTGGGTGAAACAGGCTATCCTGATGTATTTCACCATTCAGCCGATGGAGACCATGTCTGTTCCTCCGTTCGAGTTCTACGATAAGATGAAGCTGAAGACCAACTATAAAGACCTGGGTGTCCGCGTAGTGCCGCATGCTATTGCCCGTTATGGTGCGTATATTTCCAAAGGTTGTATCCTGATGCCTTCCTACGTGAACATCGGCGCTTATGTAGACGAAGGAACGATGGTAGACACCTGGGCTACCGTAGGTTCCTGCGCACAGATCGGCAAACACGTGCACCTGAGCGGTGGCGTAGGTATCGGCGGTGTACTGGAACCGCTGCAGGCCAGCCCTGTGATCATCGAAGACGGTTGCTTTGTAGGTTCCCGTTGCATCGTGGTAGAAGGTGTGCATGTAGAGAAAGAAGCCGTGCTTGGCGCCAACGTGGTACTGACCCAGTCCACCAAGATCATCGACGTGAGCGGTCCTGAGCCGATCGAATACAAAGGCCGTGTACCAGCCCGCAGCGTGGTGATCCCCGGTACTTACACCAAGAAGTTCCCTGCCGGCGAATACCAGGTATCCTGTGCACTGATCATTGGTCAGCGTAAGGCATCCACCGACCTGAAGACCAGCCTGAACGACACCCTGCGTGAGTTCAACGTAGCTGTCTAATATCGTTGAGAAGCAATAAGTTAACCGACTTATTGCTTCTTTTTAAAATAAATTTGGTTGGTAATATAAAAAGCCTACCTTTGCAATCCCTTTAACAAGGGACACAGCCCTGCCCAGATGGCGAAATTGGTAGACGCACTGTGTTCAGGTCGCAGCGCCTGCAAGGGTGTGCTGGTTCGAATCCAGTTCTGGGCACAAAGAGCTTGTAAGTTTTGACTTACAAGCTCTTTTGTTTTGTACTGGTATCAATTTTTCTTAGATTCTCGCGTTTTCTCCGACCAATTAAACGTCCCTGTGTCGCATTCTTCAGCTGTTGCAACCTTATAGAAGGTCGTAGCGGATTTTGATCACTCCGATTTTTAATATTTACACAGTTTATGAGATAGGGTCGTCGTAAGACATTAATAATTACACTAATTATTCTCAAAATATTTTTCCCAAATCGGATCGTTCCAGAACCGAATGTCATCAAAGTTATATTTGTATTTATATTCACCATTCCCTTCTCTAATTGTAGCGAACTGGGTAAAATACATGTCTTTAATAGCTTCAGATGCCTTTTCCCTGTCGTAGAAATTTATTATACTAAATGAACTCATCCACTCTAATTTGAATCCTTCTTTTTGTCGCATGCCCAGATAACAAAAGGCATCATAATACCAATAGTAGTTCTTAGCAGGCTTAAGCTGTCTGTGGATCGGATTCTTCGTAAGAACAAACACTATCACCTTTTCATAGTCTTTACTATACAATATAGAATCAATTTGTAGCGTTGTCGAATCATAATATTCAGCGCTATAAAAGGACTGCTCATGTTTGGTCATGAATTCCCTCATCTGATGTGCCAATACGTCTTTATCTTTCGCATAGCTATTTGCATCTCTCTTTACAGTATTCAGAAACGCTTTAGGTGTGTGTATTCTCTTTTCAGTGCAGGAAAGGGTTATTAAGCCGAATGCAAAAAATATAATTAATTTATACCTCATATACTTTATTTAATTCCCCGCTTTTATCCATCCGGCGCCATCCTATTTACAGGTTCCCTCTTACAGTTTGCTTATATCAGCGATGAATGTAAAAATAGAATGATCTGTGCTGGTTCCGGTATTTTTGTGAACTTCCTGAATTTCCTGTTCCGGCCCGTTTGCCAACCATCCCATTCTAAAAATATCTCATTTTCAGGCACGTAAAACGGACAAACCGGGATATCCTGGTTTGTCCATTTTCTTTTTTGGAGTACCCTGGAAGATGATCTATTTTATGTTGTGTGGATTGTCAATGATACAACGCCATATCCCGTCTGCTCCTTTACGCACCACATCTGTGGAAGTGCCTGCATATTTTGCCGGGTTTCCAGCCTCATCTGTATAGTCAACTGCCCAGTCAAGAATAAGCAGTGCAATATCTCCGTTGATTAAGGTATGCCTTGTGGCTCCGGATATTTTTCCCTTCAAAGCAAAATACGGCTCCAGCGCGCTTTTCAATGCGGCCCCTTTCGCAGTTTGCCCCGGGCTCGCTGTAATAACCGCGTTGGGCTCATAATAAGCGTTTATCAGGTTATCCACATTACCCTGGTTATAGTAGTAGATGAACACCTCAGTTGTTTTATCCGGGGTAGTTGCTATCGGCGCTTCTTGTGTCATGTTGTTTTTGTTACTGATGAATAAATTGTTTCTACTTCCTGAAAATAAAAATACTGAGGCCTCAATAACCCAAAACTAGTTACTTTTACTTTACAAAAGATAGTAGTTTCCCAAAGTATAGTGACCTCTAAAACTTAAATTTTATACAAATGAAAGAAGCTTCCATAGAAGAGTGCACCCGCTCTATGCTTGCCATCAGGGACGTGCTGGATATTTTAAGTGGCAAATGGAAACTGCCCATCCTGATGCTGCTAATGTTTGAAAAACGAAGATTTAAGGATTTACAACATCATATTCCCGGCATCACACCCAAAATGCTGACCAAGGAATTACGTGACCTTGAAATGAACCAGTTAATCAATCGTACCGTTTACGATGCATCACCTGTCCATATTGAATATTCCATCACTCCCTACGGAAGGTCTCTCAAAAAAATAATCGTCGAGATGGAAGACTGGGGTAAAAAACACCGGAAAAAAATAATGGAGAAGGCATCATAGCATTTTGCGTTCTGTATCCACTATGATCCTATATTTGGCATTCGAATTATAAACCGCATAAAACATGAAGTTATCTTTTCTCTGTACCGCACTCTTTTTAGCCTTGTTTGCTTTTCACCCGTCATCTGCCCAGCAAAACGGCCCTGCGCTACCCGTAAAAAAATTATTTACGTTACTGGAAAACCCCAACAGCCCGGTCAATCAGGAAGACCAATGCTTCAAAGAAGTAGATGGCATGGACATCCTGAAGCTGAACAAACCTAATATTAAAACGTATTTAAACAACCTCAAAAACACAGGCATCTTCTCCCCTGCTTATTTAGCAGCAAAAGAAAAATACTACCAGGAGATGGAGCAGTACATCAAAAAAGACGGCTATGCCAGCGGCAGGGACAACGACGAATACACCCTGAGCCAGGACCCGCCGGAGCATAAAGAAGTACTGGCTGCTTTACAGAAGACGA